>MPML01000063.1 GCA_002238445.1 Caldilineaceae bacterium bin5 | reverse complement strand
ACCAGGTCAGACCGCACAGCTCCCTGGGCTACCGGCCGCCGGCGCCTGAGGCCCTCTTGCCTGCCGACCCTATCCCCGTGCTTGTCGGACTAACATAACAAGTGGTACAAACGTCGGGGGCAGGTCACGGTTGCCATTACCATTTCGTAATTCGATAGAATACCTCTACCTACTCTACTACAATCTGACATGGCTATAACGAAGACATTCTTTGACCCGCAGCCTGTCACGCTGACCGGCAACCTGGTGCGCCTCGAACCAATCGCGCTGGCGCATGCAGCGGACCTGTATGCCGCCGGCGCGGAGGAATCGATATGGAGATATTCGGCCCGCCCTGCTCTTAGCAGTGTTTCCGACGCCGAAGGGTGGATCCAGGCATGCCTGGAGGAATTGGCAGCGGGAACACGCGTCACCTTTACCGTGATTCACCTGGAGACCGGCAAGGCGGTGGGTTCGACTGCATACATAGACATCGTGCGCGAGCACCGTACGCTGGAGATAGGCTTCACATGGTACGGCACCGCCTGGCAGCGGACCGGCGTGAACACCGAATGCAAATACCTGCTGCTGCGGCATGCGTTCGAGGCGCTGTCTGCGCGCCGAGTCAGCCTCAAGTCGGACAGCCGCAATGAACGGTCGCGGCGCGCGATTCTGCGGCTGGGCGCAGTCGAGGAAGGCACATTGCGCAACCACCGCATTGCCCGTGACGGCGTGGACCGCCATACGGTCTATTACAGCGTTATCGATAGCGAGTGGCCTGATGTGAAGGGGCGGCTGGAGGGGCTGATGCGGAGGTGAGTAGCTCCGTGAGGCCTGTGACTGGCGCCGCAGGCCGTTGCACTGCCTTCCGACAAGAGCTCCGCCTGTTCGATGAGAGGTTCAGCGAGGGTAATCACCGTAAAAGCGGGCATGAACTGGCGAGAGTCCTTTTTTGTTGTTCATCTGTGCACATCAAACCGTTTTGCTGTTAACAAAATAGTGCTTCACTAACAACAAGGCGGTTTGTTGTTAATAGATGAACCTCAAAACAGGTTACGGCCTTCCACGATATTCAGTAGGTCGACGAAAACCAGGATTGCAGGTTGGCGGCCTCTCGCCTGTCTCAACTCACTCAGTAAGCCACGCTTTCTGAGGACGCGCAGAATGGATCTCCCAGTCGATTCTGGGATACCTGAATTTTTCACAAAATCAGTTGTCCGAAAAACCGGTCTGCCGAATATCGAGTCAAGCGCCCGTACACTGTACTGTGAGTGAGTCGCCTCAACAATCCGTTCTTTGAATTCATCGTAGAGCTTTAGCAAGTTGTGAATCTTCTGCTGATTGGCACGTGCCTGCTCAATGATTGCGGTCAAAAAGAACGCGCACCATCCAGTCCAGTCATCATCCCGAGAGACCGCAAGTAATCGGGCAAAGTACTCATCGCGATGACTTTCAAGATACTCGCTGATGTAGAAGCTTGGGGACGTCAAGAGTTCCTTGTAGACCATGAAGAGAGGAATAATCAAGCGGCCCATCCGTCCGTTGCCATCCAGGAAAGGATGAATAGCTTCGAATTCGGCATGGACGATCGCGAGTTGAAGTAACATATCAGGAGCTTCATCGTGTATATAGGACTCTAAGGCATTCATAGCGGAGTTCAATTCTTCGACCGGACAAGGGATAAACCGGGCATCTTCTATAGTGTGGCCTCCGATCCAACAGCTATCTGGTTTCCGCCGATATTTTCCGGGAGACTTAAACTGTCCCCGGACTCCTTGCATCAGAATCTCATGCGTTTGCCGGATAAGGCCCTGCGAAAGTGGGAGTGCTTCCAGGTTATCTTTTGCTGCATGGAGCGCTATTCGATAATTCAATACCTCACGATTGTCGACTTTCGATGGTGTGCTTTCGTCCGACAGGTTTCCTTCCGCTTCAAACGTCAGTAGGTCGGTCAAATTCGTTTGCGTGCCTTCTATGCGGTTGGACAGAACAGCTTCTTGTGAGGCTAGGGGGGAAAGAAGCACATTGGCATTGGGTAAGCCTTGCAGCATTCCCTCGTAGCCGGCTACCGCGGCATGTGCCGGGCCGATGAGCGGCAACAGCCTTTGCCAATCCAGATTCTGTGGGGGAAAGTGTCCCAAGTGATATCGGACCGGTGTCATGGAAAATGCACTCCCAGATAGTTTACACTCGCAATTTCACTTGACTCTACATCAATCTTGGCAACAGAACAACGCAGCGCATGCACCTTCAGCTGTGACCAAATCGCCAAGAACGTTAGTTTGTATACGTCGGCAAAGTCTTCGGTGGGCCGCGATACGAAGTTGAAGTAGTCGCCAAGTTCCTGTGTTCGCACCGAAAGGATCCCCAGCAGCTCCTCAGCTGTTCAAAGGTCGGAAAAATTGCCGTATGCCTCTCCCGCGACCTACCTCTTGGAACAGGCGTAGAAGAAGAAGGCCGTGGGCGGCACCGACCTAAGAGCATAAACGTCGTCAATGCTGAATTTTCTCGAAATGTCTCCTTTCAAGACTGATCCATCAACACACGAAGGTTGTCGAGGACAGACAGATTCTATTCTGAGTTATGGTCCGTTACCGACGAGTACAACGATTCCCTCTCGAAACCTAGTCTTGCTGAAAGCGTTTCACTCTTGGAACGCAGGTATCTCGTCCGCTATCTTGAGACATCCAGACTATTAGTTTCATTGGTGTTCTACACTAACTCCATTTCTTTGAGAAATCTTGAAGGCCTCTTGGTCCAGCCGAATACTTCGCGTGAGTAAGTCAATGTCAAGCTTTCCTGCGTTCGAGTTACCGCTACAAAACAGTTTCGTCTCTCTTCCTGCATTTCGTGACTATCGGCACCTTTTTTGACTGCCGACCAACTTGGCAACTGATCTTCCACTAGCCCAACCAGATAAACGTGATCGAACTCCATGCCTTTTGCGACATGGATTGTGAAACAAGGCACTGCTCCAGTTCGTGGATTCGGTGTTTTGGAACGGAGATCTAGTCCTTGCAAAAGGACGTTCAAGGTGACTCTATCCCAAGCTAGTTCACTATTGACTTCATTCTCAAGGCCACGCCATGTGTCCCTTTCTTCTTGATATTCAGACGATTTATCGTCAGTTTCAGAACCATTGTCGGACAGATTGTCCAGCCATTCGAAGCTCAGTTTCACAAAAGACCTAAAGTCCAATCTGTCCGCAAGTTTCGATACAGCTTCATCGAGGAACTTTCTTGTCCTACAGTCCAAGTTTTCTAGGCGCATAACTACTCGGAACCATGCACGTAGATAGTCACCATCAGCTGCCACTGAATCAGAAATAATGTCTCCCACGATGAGTTCAATGTCTACGAGATCATTGAACGAATTGCAGACTCTTCGGAGTTGCTCGCGGTCTTGTCTGGCATTTGCCAGTCGCAACATAGCGTGCAGCCAAACCATCGGTTTGCTAACAAACTCGTCCTTTCGCATCGCCAGATACCCAGGAACTCCTCTTGACTTCAGTGCCTTGAGAACCTCTGACAAGAGCCGGCGCGTACGCGCCAGCACAACGCAATTGTAACTCTCGTCCTTGGCCCGTAATGCGATATCCGTTGCAACCCAATCCGCTTCGTCAAGAAAAGAACGAAAGTTCTTGACTCTGATTCTGTTGCCTTTGTCACTCTGCTTGTGGGCAACTTGAACTGATTTCTCCGAATCAAAGGAGCTATTATGTGCGATGAGCTTATTGGCGGCTTCAATCACTACCCGCGGACAACGATAGTTTCGGGGAAGCCGAAGAACGGACATCTCAAAATCGCGGCGAAGAGACCTGAGCCTCTCTGGATTGGCCCCATTCCATTGGTAAATTATTTGATTTTCGTCAGCGACCACAAACAGGTTCGTTATGGCTGGATTTACGATATTGCACAGCAAGCGATACTGCGCAAGATTTGTGTCTTGAAATTCATCTACGCAAACATATGTGTAGATTCGATTGACTTGCTTTCTCACAGCGGGTGTGTTGTCAAGCAGATTCAAGGTTTCCGCGATGAGGCACCCGAAGTCCAGGTGGCTGTTCTCAATCATCAGATTTCTGTAATTGCGGTAGCAAGCCGCGATTCCCTCTACGCTGGCAACTTCATGCGCCTGAAGGGTTCCGTCAGCATCGTCAACACCCACGCAGTTATCTAGAAGCCAGGTTATAAGAGGCAACAGCTGTTGGCCGCTGTAAGAAAGCTCAAACTGTTCTTTTCTTGCTCTTCCAATCGCTTCATTGAGCACGGCTTCACGGTCAGCAGACTGTGACAGAATTGTAAAGTCAGGGCGAAGGCCGATATGGGATCCGTGCTGACGCAGGAGACCGACGCTGAATGAGTGAAAGGTAGTCAACAAGGTACGCTCGCCCGCGTTGGGAACAAGAGCTTCAATGCGCTTCCGCATTTCAGCGGCAGCTTTGTTTGTGAAGGTTAGGCCAAGGATTCTGAAATGCTTGCCTGCGGATTCTTCGATGAGTCGGGCAATGCGATAGGTGAGGACGCGAGTCTTTCCCGAACCCGGCCCTGCCAGTACTAGGAGCGGCCCTTCGTTCCAGTTGACCGATTCAAGTTGATTTGCATTAAGCGACAACAGATCTAGCATCACAGCGTCTCCTCCGCAAGTTCGACAGCAACGTCAAGGATCGTGCGCATCTGTGTTGGGATACCTTGCTCCCCCTCTTGCTCGATCTTGTCGACTACCTCGCCGGCCATTTGCGGTTTTGGCTTGTTTGACTGAGCCTCGAGGACTTGCTTCCAATACTTCAGTGAACCATTCTCTGCAGTCACATTGTTTTCCTTTTGGGGAGACACATTTTCCTCAAAGACTGAACCGTGACCATTCATACATAGGAACAACTCCATGTCCCCATGCGCCAACTGGTGAAGATGACGGTTGTGGGGTCTGTTGTTAATGTGCCTCGCGGCGCTGTTGATATAATTGCTGCCGGAAGAATCGCCATCCGCTACTACTAGCCATTCGATTCCCAGTAAATTCGCGAGCCGGACAAACGAGCCAACTCCTGCCTGTTGTTGGAAGGCGATGCAACTTATTCCACCGGAAACCAGATCGTATCCGGCAATTCGTGCGCATTCCTCAAAGAGTAAACAATCTGTTTCTCCCTCTAGCAAGAGCCAACAGCGTGCAAACAAGAGGCTACCTCTTGTAGAGCGAACATGGTAATCGAGCTTTCGTATTTCTTCTTCTGTTAGCGCGCCTTCCTCGATCTGGAAGACCGCTATATCACCGTCTTGTCGGCGAAGCCTTCGCAGAGACGTGAGTGGGATACTTGCAACCAAGTCACCTGAATGGGTAGCAATAATTTTTTGACTTCCTATTTCGTGAAGATGTATGGCGATTGAGCGAGTAGCTGAAGGGTGAAGATGCGCTTCCGGTTCCTCGAGCGCCAGTATCGGAGTGGTATACTCGGTGTAGCTGTCCTCTAGCCTGCTCTCGAGAAATGCATCAAACAGACATATTACAGCCAAGCTCTGTGTGCCTTCGCCATGGCGTCCTATAGGCAACCGCGCCCCGCTGGTTGAATTGAGCATCACCTGTGTGCGGGATAGGATATCAAAAACCTTGCTTGGTATGGCTTCAATGCCTACTGGTTCGTCACTATTGAGAGGAACCAATTTAGCGGTATTGCTCAGCCGCTCTTTAACTGCGCCAAACGATTCGTGAGAACTTAAGACCTTTTCGTTAAGTTCTGCAAGTTCATTCTCAAGTTCCTCTCTCAGATCTGAGCTGATTCTTGAGGAGCGAACAAACGGCCCCCAGAAGGGAGAACGAGGTCTGAACTCTTGGGCTGAATCACGCAATGCTGCTAGATAGAAAACGGGCGTAAGTCTCTGCAACTCAATGATGTTACGGGGATTTCGAGCATTTGGCAGGGCGTCTCCCTGCGTATTCAGGAAATTCCAAATCGTCACATAACCGTCTGTTTCATTGTCAAAACGGCTATTGACGCGCAGTACAACGCACTGCCGACCATCTTCACAGATCTGCACCGCATTTGAAAGGGTTTGAATCACTTCATCCGGCCAATCGTCGACAAAACGTTCAACGAAATGCAAAGTAATTTCAATGCCTTCGCTGTCTACCGGTTGGCTATCCATATGCGGTAGATGATAGTCATACTCCGAAAATATGCCACCCCTGCGAGTCAGGCTTCGACTCAAGCAAATCTGAAGCGCCTCCAATATCGTAGTTTTGCCGGAGTTGTTTTCACCTATAAGAACGGTAGTTTCGTCAAGCTTGAGACTCAATTCGCGGATTCCTCTGAAGTTGACTATATCGATCTGATCCAAGAACATATCGGTATACCCTCTAGACTTTAACTATGTTGGTAGCTGACGATGACCCTCACGCCTGTTTAGGACTCAGTGTATCACGCACAGCTGTCTTTTTTGAGAATCCAAGCGGAAATCAAGCGCATACTCAGTTTCCTGTTTCGGAATCCTTGCTGAACGACTTCCTCCCTTATTGTGAACAGACTATCAGTCCTTAAAGGCTGCCGTCTTGTTTTCTCAGTGCGCTTTCTTCCTGGTCTTCTGTCTCCCCTACCCGCGGCTCAAGGGAAATGAGCTTGAGCCGCAAATTATCACGCAGAGAAGATAGGATGCGGGAGCATGAAACGGCTAACTTGATAAGTTGATCCAGAGATTGTACCCGGCTCTCAAAACGATCAACTAGTTCAACTGAAGGCTCTTTAACGTACATGTACTCAAATAGCAGTTGATATGGCAGAGGCACCAGATCCCACGCCTCCTCTAGGTCGACGACGAGTTGGCCGCGCTGCTCCAGCACGCGTTCGAAGTCCTTGACGCAGGCCGCACGGCAGATCTCATACAGTACGTCACCGAGTTCGCGCTTTTGCAATCCTTCCCAGGCGGTTCTGAGAGAATCATATCTGCGCCGGACAGCTCAGCTCTCAAACTGCCTTCTAACCTTCCCGCTCCCAACCAGCTGCGACAGCAGCCGGTAGTTCCCCTTCTCGTGGCGCACGCGGCCGGCGATAACCGCCGGGTGGACACCCAGCTCCTGGGCCAGGTCGTAGACCTCCAGCACAGTCGCCCTTTCACGCACAGGGTTCGATTCCCAGATTTCCGGCGGGATCAGCGCGTCCCGGGCGTGTCGGTCGGCCTCCTTCTCAAGCGGGTCGGTAACGTTCAGCGAAAGGTCGTCGATGAACGGTTCCTCCTCACCATTGTCCAGATGCAGGCCGACATGGGCCAACTCGTGCATCAGGCTGAACCAGAAGTTGTCGATTCGGTCGTATCGCAGCGTGAGGCCGATTACTGGGCGGCCATCTCGCAGGCGCAGTGCCGCGCCGTCGAGATGGGTGCGGGGCAAATGCCGTTCAACAACAAGGGAGATTCCGTGTTCGGCCAAACGCTCCTGCGCCCGACGCGGGCCATCTTCAGAGACGCTCAGGTGGGCGACTTCCTGCATAAACTCGGGCGTCACTGTGCCCGATTGGTAGGCCGCTTGGGGGGGATTCTCGTTGGCAAGGCCAAGCACACGCCAGCACCAGGCTCTCAGCGCGTAGGGGTCGGCCTTGGCGTTGATGCGGCGGTGGCCGTTCTTGCGGTAAAGAGGAGCGGCCGCGACTTGCATCCCGCCGGCCTGTTCGATCAAGTCGCGGATCAACTCTTCGGCCCGGTCAGCGAGGTCGGGAATCTGATCGATCCAGCCGCGCTTCGCCATCTCCTTCACAGGATAGCGGCGCGGGTCGATCTCCTCCAACAATGAATCGAACTCCGCGCCGGGCTTCTGCAGTAACACGTCGGCCGGTATTCCTAGATTTTGGTGCAGTGCGCGCGCCATCGACATTGTGAGATCCCGCTTGCCAGACAGGACCTCGGATACCTTAGCCCGGCTGCCTATGTAGGGTATGAGGTCACGCTGCGTCAATTCGGCCTGATCCATGCGAAACTTGATGGCCGAAACCGGGTCGGGGAAGCCCATGTCCACCGTTTTGGATTCGTAATACATAACAAGATCCACAAGAACATCAAGCTCGTCGCCCTCGGGCGTATCCTCCTCAGCGCCGAAGATCTCATCGATACGCGCCAATGCACGTTGATGATCCTCCTCTGTACGAATTGGCTTAATAACACTGCTCATCGTTGTCTCCTCGCCTTTTGTAGTCGTTTCCCAAAGGAAACTGTCCTCCAAGTGGATTGAATTACACCTCCTCGACATTGATGCGGTCGTATTCTTTGTGCGTGCCAAAGAACTTTACGAATACCAGATGCCTGCGAAAGTTGATTCTCGCGACCAGCCGGTAGCGATTGCCTTTGATGTTGAAGACAACAAGATCTCCACGAATAATACTGGCGTTCGGATATCGTTCCTTTAGCTTGGCCGGTGTGTCCCAGTCCGCCTCTTCGACTTCCTGATACCAGTTCTGCAACGGGCCGATGGCGTCGGTATACTTATTGTAAGCCTTTTCAATTTGCGGAGTATTGAAGACTTTCATAAAGCCCCAGAACAACGGGTTATAAATTGTTCCCAATTTTAATCTATGTAAAAAGAGTTGTCAAGAGAGAAACCCAATCGGTTTAATTCATTTCAAAGGGAAACTTTATACTAGATTCTCAAATTATTCCAGTTCTCCTGGATATTGGCGTCCACCTCGCGCCCCTTGCCCCGGTGCTGATGCCACATGGAGCTCAAATGCGTATTGGACTACTAGGGGGACACTACTGACTCAAATTAATTTGCGCACCACTTCTGCTTTCAAACTCTCACGGCCTCTCATGTAACATTCGTAGAGATACGTGGACATGAACTCGCCAATAACTGTCCCACAGGCATCTTCGCCCCTGTTCCAATATGCCCGCCCCATCACGCCCGGATGATATGAACGCAAGCCCCCCTGTGCTAGAATGCCCTGTGCCGCGTCCGACATGGATTTCAGCCTTTATAGAGGAAAAGCGTGCAGCAAGTTTTGACCGCTGAGCAGGGCCACATTTTACAGGAAGAGCGCCGCTTGCTGGGCGACCTGCAGGTGGCGCTGGCGCGCCTGGACGCGCCCGACGCCGACCTGGGGCTGATCGGCAACGCGCTGGCCCAATTGGAGGAACTGTTTCTGATGGTGGTGGTGGGCGAGTTCAACGCCGGCAAAAGCGCGGTCATCAACGCACTGCTGGGGGGCGACTATCTGCCCGAAGGCGTCGTGCCGACCACCAGCGAACTGGTCCTGATCCGCCACAGCGATGCGGCCCAACAGCCGGGCGCGGACAGCGGGATGGCGGTGCGCCGCCTGCCCGTCCCCTGGCTGCAGGAGGTCAACCTGGTCGACACGCCCGGCACGAATGCTGTCATCCGCCACCACCAGGAGTTGACCGAACATTTCGTGCCCCGCAGCGACCTCGTCCTCTTCGTCACCAGCGCGGACCGGCCTTTCAGCGAATCGGAGCGCTCCTTCCTGCAACAGATCCGGGACTGGGGCAAAAAGGTCGTGATCGTGGTCAACAAGATCGAACTGCTGACTGCGGAGGCGGAGCAGCGGGAGGTGCTGGAGTTCGTGCGCCGGAACGCTCACGAGCTGCTCGGGGTTGCGCCGGCGATTTTTGCGGTCAGCGCGCGCCTGGCGCTGGCAGCGAAATTGCAAGGCGCGGGTGCAACGGACTCCTCGGATTGGGAGCGGAGCCAGTTCGGCGCGTTGGAGCAGTACATTCTCGACTTTCTGGACGCAGGGGAGCGTGTGCGGCTGCAGCTCTCGAACCCGATTGGCATCGCCGCTGCGCTGATCGCCAAGTACCAGGATGTGATCAGCCAGCGCCAGGCCCTGCTCAAAGGCGACTTTCGGGCGCTGGACGACATCGACCAGCAGCTGGCGGCCTACCAGAACGATATGCGGCGAGACTTCCGCTACCAAAGCGACCGCGTCGACAATGTCCTCTACGAGATGGCAGAGCGGGGAGACCGTTTCTTCGACGAAAATCTGCGCATCACCCGCATCGTCGAGCTGGTGAACAGCGAGCGGCTGCGGGGTGAGTTCGAGCGCCGCGTACTGGCCGACAGCAGCCGCGCAGTCGAGCATCATGTGAACGAACTGATCGACTGGCTGGTCGAGCGCGATTACCGCCAGTGGCAGGCGGTGATGGAGTTCATCGAGCGCCGCTCGCTCCAGCACACGGACCAGATGATCGGCCAGGTGCGGGGAGATTTCGATTTCAACCGCCAGAATCTGCTGAAGAGCATCGGCCGCAGCGCGCAGGAGGTGGTCGACTCGTATGACCGCGAGGCGGAGGCGCTGAAGCTGGCCCAGGATGTGCAGCGGGCCATCATCCAGACGGCCGCGGTCGAGGCCGGCGCAATCGGCCTGGGCGCGATCCTGGTGGTGATCCTGAATACGACCTTCCTCGATGTGACCGGTATCCTCGGCGCCAGTGCGATTGCCGCGCTCGGTCTCTATGTGCTCCCCTACCGGCGGCAGAAGGTGAAGGCGCAGCTGCGCACGCGCATCGGCGACCTGCGGCGGCGGCTCGATACCGCTATCACCCAGCAGTTCGAATCGGAACTGACTGCCAGTGTGCAGCGCATCCGGGAGGCAGTTGCGCCCTACACGCGCTTCGTGCGGGTGGAGCGGGAGAAGCTGGAGACGCTGGCTGCCGATCTGCAGCGCGCCGAGGATGAGTGGAAAGGGCTGCGGCGCAGCGTGGAGGCGTTGGCAGCCAGCCAGTCGCCGCTGCCGTCATGACGCCTTCCATCTCTCTGCTTCCCCTGGACGCCTCGCTGCACGCCGAGGCGCTGCAGCGGGTATACGAACTTTCCCCGGCCTATTGGACGATGTATCATCTGGCCCAGGCGCCGGCCGGGCAGTCGGCGCGCGATCTGGCCGCGATCGAGGCCGAGCCGGGGCGAATGGGGCTGGGGATTGTGGCGGCGAATGAGCCAGGCAATCCCGAGGCCGGCGCGCAACTGGTGGGCCTGATCGACCTGCGCCTGCACTGGCCGGACCCGGACAGCGCCTATATCGGCATCGTGCTGGTGGCGGAGCCGTTTCAGCGGCAGCGCGTGGGCAGCAGTGCCTGGGCGCTGCTGGAGCCGTGGCTGGCGACAGAGGGCGGCGTGCGCGATGTAAAATTGGGTGTCGAACAGTTCAACCCCGACGCGCTCAAGTTTTTCCAGTCGATTGGCTTTGCGCTGACCGGAGAGGCGCAGCGGATCCGTTCGGGCAAGCGTCTGGTGCGTCTGCTGGCAATGGAAAAGGAACTGGAAGGCAGTGACTTAATAGGGCATCCGAGCGGGAGTGATGATGGGAGCGAATGACGGGAGAGAGGTGGAAGGAGAGGCGGCGGAGGAGACGATCCTGCGCGTTGCCGGAAAGCTGCGTGCGCTGAGCAACAACGGCTTGCGTTTCGCCGATAATCCTTATCAGACGGAGACTTTCGAGCAGATGTTGGCGCTGAGCGCCGAGTTGACGGCCTTGGTGGACACACGCCCGCTGGCGAAAATCCAGCGCCATTTCTTTGATGATACCCGCTACATTTCCCCGTATACGGTGGTGGATACGGCGGTCTTTGATGACGCCGGCCGCATTCTCTTGATCCAACGGGGAGACAACGGGCGTTGGGCGCTGCCGGGCGGGTGGTGCGAGGTGGACGACCTGCCGGGAGAGGGTGCGGTGCGCGAGGTGTGGGAAGAGACCGGATGTCGGGTTGAATTGAGCGGACTTCTCGGCATATTCGATAACAACTATCACGGCGGCGGCGGTCTGCATCATCTCTACTGCCTGCTATTCGCGGCCCGGCACGTCGAAGGAACTCCATTCGTCACGAGTGAAACGCTGGACGTGGGCTGGTTTACGCCGCAGAATGTGCCTTGGGATGCCCTGCAGCATGCCCACCCAACCCGCATCCGATTCGCCTTTGAGTGGCAGCAGGACCGGTCGCTGCGCCCCTTTTACGATTTGCCGCGGGGCCAGCCGCAGCCGACCTGGCAGCACAGTGCGAGCCAGGGGTGAAGGTGAAGTTTCTCTCTGTTCGGAGTTCGTAGACAGATCGTAGACGTATTGCACAGTGCAACGATCAGGCCGATTTCGCGGACTTCCAACTTGGCAATCCAAGAGATCGCCCCTCCCTCCAGTGTAATCACCCCGCCGATCGCCAGAATTCCGCCGCAGATTGGAAGAAAAACCGGACCGCCCCTGCACTTTCTCTAGAGCAGGGGCGTTTTGGTATGATATCCTTTCCGTTTGTGGACAGTTGTGACCAAGCATGGTACCATTGGCTCATCAAAGAACATTTGTTCACGCACTTAAACTATAGGTGGGCGCCGTGATCGGCAGCCCGACAACTAAGAACAAGAAACTGAAAACTTTCCGGAGGCTGCATGGCGCTTGATAAACTGATCATACGAGGCGCGCGCGAACACAATCTGCGCAGCGTGGATCTGGAGATCCCGCGCGATAAGCTGGTGGTGATCACGGGGCTGAGCGGCAGCGGCAAGAGCAGCCTGGCCTTCGATACGATCTACGCCGAAGGGCAACGCCGCTACGTCGAGTCTCTTTCTTCCTATGCGCGACAGTTTCTCGGCTTGATGGAGAAGCCGGATGTGGATCAGATCGAAGGTCTCAGCCCGGCCATTTCGATCGACCAGAAGGGCGCCGGGCGCAATCCCCGCTCGACGGTCGGCACCGTCACCGAGGTCTACGACTACCTGCGTCTGCTTTTCGCACGCGTGGGCCAACCCCACTGCCCGGAGTGCGGCGACCCGATCACCCAGCAGACGCCGCAACAGATCGTCAACTCGATTCTGGAGATGGATGAGGGGGCGCGCCTGTTGATCCTGGCGCCGATCATCAAAGATCGCAAGGGGGAGCATAAAGGCGTCTTTGAGGATCTGCAAGCACAGGGCTATGTGCGTGTGCGGGTGAACGACGAACTGTTCGAAATCGGTGACGCGCCGGAATTGGACCGTTACAAGATGCACACGATTGAAGCGGTGATTGACCGTATCATCGTGCGATCAGAGCGGACCGACCCGGACGACCCCGGAGTTGTACTGCCGGGGACAGACCGCACGCGGCTGACCGACTCGGTAGAGACGGCGCTCAAGCTGGGCGAAGGTTCAGCGATCGTTTCGGAGGTGAAACAGGTACCGGTTGACGGCAACGGCAGCCTGCGCACGGTCACATTTGACCGCGTCTTCAGCGAGCATTTCGCCTGTATGCGCTGCGGTCTCAGTTTTACCGAGATTGAGCCGCGCACTTTCAGTTTCAACAGCCCGCACGGAGCGTGTCCGTCGTGCGACGGGCTGGGCGTGCAGAGGGAGTTCGACTCGGACCTGATCCTGGATGGTGAGCTTAGCATTGCCGAGGGGGCGGTGCGACCCTGGCAAGGCACGAACCCAGGTAACGGTGACGAGGGCTACTACAAGCAGTTGCTGCGCTCGGTCTGCAACCAGTTTTCGATTCCCCGCACAGCGCCGGTGAAGGAGTTGAGCAGCAAACAGCGGGACATTATCCTGCACGGCCCGCCGGGACGGGAGAAGGTGCAGGTGCACTATCGCAACGCCCGCGGCTACGAACGGAACTATGAAACCAGTTTCGAGGGCGTGCTGTCCAATTTGCAGCGGCGCTACCGGGAAACGGACAGCGACTGGATCCGCAGCAAGTTGGAAGAATACATGGGCATCAACCCTTGCCCGGAATGCGCGGGGCGCAGGCTTCGGCCGATGGCGCTGGCGGTTACGGTCGCGGGCAAGAACATCCATGACATTACGGCGATGTCGGTCAACGATTCTCTAACCTGGGTGCAAGCGGCCGCAGGGCTCGATGGGCCCGAGCCGCTCTTCTCCCCTCGCCAGCTTGCAATCGGCGGCCAGGTGTTGAAGGAGATCGAGGCGCGGTTGGAATTCATGGTAAATGTGGGATTGGATTATCTGACGCTCAACCGCACGGCGGTATCATTGTCCGGGGGCGAGTCGCAGCGGATCCGGTTGGCGACGCAGATCGGCAGCCAGCTGATGGGCGTTCTTTACATTTTGGATGAGCCGAGTATCGGCCTGCACCAGCGGGACAATGCGCGGCTGATTCACACATTGCAGGGGATGCGGGATCTGGGAAACACGGTGCTGGTGGTCGAACATGACGAGGAGACGATCCGCGCCGCCGACTGGGTGGTGGATATGGGGCCGGGCGCAGGTGAACACGGCGGGGAGGTTGTCGTTTCAGCAGTGCGGGATGCGTTCGTCGACCATCAGGATAGTCTGACCGCCCAGTACATTCGCGGTGAGCGGCGCATCGAGATACCGATGGAGCGGCGGGAAGGAAACGGGGAGTATCTGCATGTACGCGGCGCGACTGAGAACAATCTAAAGAAGGTTGACGTGCGCTTCCCGCTGGGTCGGTTAATCGCGGTGACGGGGGTGAGCGGCAGCGGCAAGTCCAGCCTGGTGGTTGAGGTGCTGTACAAGCGGCTGGCGCAGAGTTTCTACCGGGCCAAGGCGCGCCCAGGCAAGAGCGAGAAAATAGAGGGCATCGAGCATCTCGACAAGGTGATCGAGATCGATCAAAGCGCGATCGGGCGGACGCCGCGCAGCAACCCGGCGACATATGTGGGCTTGTTCACGCCGATACGGGAACTGTTCGCCAGCATCCCCGAGGCAAAGGCACGCGGATATAAGGCGGGACGCTTCAGTTTTAATGTGAAGGGTGGCCGCTGCGAGGCCTGCCGCGGCGACGGCATCATCAGGATCGAGATGCAATTTCTGCCGGATGTGTATGTTTCCTGCGAGGAATGCCACGGCGCCCGTTACAACCGCGAGACGCTGGATATCCGCTTCCGCGGCAAATCGATTGCGGATGTATTGAACATGACCGTCGAGGAGGCTTTGGACTTCTTCCAGAACATCCCCCGCATTCGCAACCGCTTGCAGACGCTGATGGCTGTGGGGCTGGGCTACATCCGCTTGGGTCAGCCGGCGACGACGCTTTCCGGCGGCGAGGCACAGCGGATCAAACTGAGCAAAGAGCTGAGCCGACGCGATACCGGCAACACATTTTACATTCTGGATGAGCCGACGACCGGGCTGCATTTTGAGGATGTGCGCAAATTGTTGGCCGTTTTGCATGAGTTGGCGGACCGGGGCAACACTGTACTGGTCATCGAGCACAACCTGGATGTGATCAAGAATTGTGACTGGGTGGTCGACATGGGCCCGGAAGGCGGGGGCAAGGGCGGCTATGTAGTGGCCGAAGGCACACCGGAGCAGGTCGCGGCGGTGGAAAAGAGTTACACAGGTCAGTTTCTGCAGGGCTGCCTGAGGGCAATGGCCAGTGTATAGTAGCCGCGGGCCGGTCCCTGCGCTGGTTACGGCCGACGGCCAATTAGAGAAGGGGGCGAGGCGCATGTGGGGAGTTTACCGACTATTTCTGCTCGCATCTGTCTGCCTGCTGCTTGTCCTGGCCGGCTGCGTGCCGATCCAACCCGAGGCGCCAGCCGCCAGTGAACAGTTGCCGGCTTCGTCATCGCAAAGAAGTCCACAGGCCACTATCGAGCCGACGGCCACCTCCGGAAGGGAACCTCCCGAACTGCCAGCCATCGCCACACCGACATCTTCCGATCTGCCAGGCACCGCCGCGCCGGGTCTACCGCCCGGCGGTCACTGGCCGGAATTTGTCGATGAAGCACGCGGACTGTCGATATTTTATCCGCCGGGATGGCTCTTCTTCGATCCGACAGAGGGGGAATTGACGGAGCTCTTGGAAGAGGTGGGCGAAATGGCCAACAGCGAAGAGATCAAGGAGTTGTTGGCAACGTCTACCCAGCTGGTACAGCAGGAAGATCTCTTTGTCGGCTTGGGCTTCCAATATGCCAACGGTAATTCGCCCGATGCCAGGTTTATCAACAACTTCAACGCTATCTTCTTCCACACCGAAGGACTGTTCCTGCAACTGATTGCGCAGATGATCGCTGCGCAGTTAGACAGCATGGAAGGATTCGAGGTGGACAGCGCCGACGTGGTCACCGGTCTGCGGTCCGGGGGCGCGGAGGTAGCATCGGTCCGTTACCGTTCAGAGGGCGCCCTCTTCAATCAGCCGGATATGGAGGTCGTTGGCTGGCAGGTGGGCGTACTATCGCCGGACGGAGAGAGGATAGTCATCCTCACCTTCAGTGTCCGCAGCGAAGATTTCGCGAAGTTGGAGCCGCTGTTAGCAGAGATCGTGCAGCGGGTGCAGTGGCTCAGGTGAATTGCGGCAAGTGGAACTCTGTTTCCACGAGCCGCGATTCACTGATTATTAGGGTCGGGAAGCGCAAATGCGGGGAATGTTGTATTTGTTGCCATTATGCGTCTTTTGCCTTGGTTTGTTCGCTCGAGCGGCCCCAAGCTTCTCTTTGCACACCAACTCAACGGCCGCTCGTCGCGGAGTCTCTCTTGCCAGCCATCGTGGGCTTGGACTTTCTGGTAAGCTCAGTGGAACTTATGCCGACGTAGCACGCTCCTCGCGGTTCCCCTCCTCCCAGTCCCCTTCCGCCACAGCCACACCTACGCCTGACGAGACAGATGAAGAGAACGCCCAGGTGGAGGCGGACGCGGAAACTGTCAAGGTCTTGGCAGAATGGCAGGCTTTCGACGATCCAACGCATGGTCTGAAGATATTTTATCCACCAGGATGGCTTTTTTTCGACGGTACGCAAGCAGCGGCTCTTCAGCCGGAAATGGCCGCATTGGGCAGAGCGGAGATAGTGCACCTGCTGATGGGGCTGCAATCCAGTATGCAGCCTAACTCGTTGATTGGCTTTGGCTTCGCCTTCCCACAGGAGCCCCCTGATCTGCAGCATGCCGATAACGTTGTGGTGGAGATATTTCCCTCAAAGGGTCTGTCGCTGTACGAGTTCGGACAGGGTGCTGCGACGGCACTGGACCGGCAGCTCGGGATCGATGTAGACAGCTTCGATCTCGTCACCAGGTTGCGGCCCTACAGGGTAGAGGCGGTATTGATCAGATTCCGGGGCGACGTGCCGGCGCCAACAACCTCTCATTCAGTTCTGGCCGGCACCAGGACGGCCGGCTGGCAGGCCATTCTGCTTTCACCGGATTCCGAGTATTTGCTTGTTCTGACCTTCAACGTCCGCGGCGAGCAGTTTGAGGAGTTGGAACCGCTGCTGACGGAGGTGGTGCGACGGGTGCAGTGGCCCGACGATCACCGTGGAGCAGAACCTGGACCCGGCCCGGTGTTAATTACAAACCGGACGATGTATGTGCATAACGAGCCGGCTTCGTTCAGTCCCATAATTGGCAAGGTTGATGCGGGAAAGCAGTTCTCGATATTGGAGCGGGACTTTACAGGGAACTGGTGGCGGATCAGCTACGGCGGTCAACCCGGCTGGGTATCCGATCGTCTGGTGGCTGCCAATATCCCGGATGCGCCGTTAGCGGTCCCGGTGGCGATGATCGACAGGCGCGTCAATGTACGCAGCGGTCCGGGCACTGCTAACCGGGTAATCGGCGTGGCGGTTCCTGGCCAGCAGTTTCTGATCACCGGCAGGAATGCGGAAGGAGACTGGTGGCAGATCGACGACAACGGCCGTCCGGGGTGGGTCTTCGGCGAATTGGTCAATCCCGTTGATGTGGGGGGTGTGCATGTGGCGGTCGTTAAGTTCCCGCTCCCTCCTTTACTGCCGGTGACGGAAGCGCTGATGACTGTCAACAGGCGGTTGAACGTGCGCGGGGGGCCGCACAGCGGCTATCCCATCATTGGTACGGTCGTACCCGGGCGGCAGTATCTGATTACCGGCAGGAATGCGGCGGGCGACTGGTGGCAGATCGACGAAGACGGTCAACCCGGTTGGGTCCATGGCGAGTTGGTTGAACTGGTCAACGCGGGGAACGTACAGGTAAAGGCCAGATTTCCGATTCCGCCACTGCTGCCGGCCACGGAAGCAGTGTTGACTTTCAGCCGCCGAATGAACGTGTATGGCGGTCCTGGAGGTCGCTTTCCAGTCATAGACACGACTGTGCCTGGGTACCAGTATCCGATCACCGGCAGGAATGTTGTGGGAAGCTGGTGGCAGATCGACAATCACGGCCAGCCTGGCTGGGTCTTCGGGCAATTTGTGACCGCAGTCGAGCAGGCGGAGGACGTAGAGTAGGCAGCGACTCCTCTTCTGAACGGCAGTGACCACTGGCCATTGTTCGTTGCGCAGGGAGTACATTGGAAATGTCTGCAAATCGCTATTTTGTTCTGATTGTACTGGCCTGCCTCTCTCTTGCAATGGCCGGGTATGGGCGCGACGCGTCCGCCGAACAGGCGCCGACCACCCCCGCCAACCAGGTGGCTTCCGAAACGCCGCCGCCTCAGCCTGTGGTACCGGTGCTGCCAATCCACAATCCGCTGGTCGTTCCTATCGGAGATACGCCAGCGGCTTTAGGAGGACCGTTTCAAGACTGGCCTGCCGTCGAAGATGCGGCGCGCGGCCTGCGTATATTCCATCCACAAGGGTGGTTCTTCGCTTCCTCTAAAGAGGAGTTGTCCTCCCTCCGGCCGCAGATGGGCGACTCGGCCTTTGCCAAAACTGTACTCGATCGGCAAGCAGCGCACATCGACTCCCTAACCCAGGCGGGGCAAGAGGCTCACTTTGTTGGTTCTGGCTTCCAATACTCGCCGGACACGCCGCCGACCTATATAAGTGGCTTTGACATCCGTGCGATAACGGCCGCGGGTCGAACGCTGGAGCAATATACGCTGCAGGCAGCCGCGCTACTGGAAGAATCGGAATTCGAAACATTGGAGAGCGTTGAGGTCGGACCCGGTCTGCGGCCCTGGGGGGAGGAGACGGCATCGATCCGGTACCGCAGTGGCGGCGTAGTCGTCGAAGACGGCAAGATGGTCACCCAGCCGGGCACGAAGGTGATCGGTTGGCAGGTTGTCCTGCTCTCCCCCGACGGCGGGACCTTTCTACTGATCACCTTCGATGTGTTGGGCAGGGAGTTCGACAGCTGGCTGGAACCGCTTCTGCGCGACATCGTGCGGCGAGTCCAATGGCTGGAACATCCCGCCTACGATCCCCCGATCAGCCCTTCGGTGACTATCGCCCGCACCATGAATGTGCGGGGCGGGCCCGGCTCCGACCATTCCATCCTCGGCTCGGCTACAGCCGGGGAGCAGTACGCCGCGATCAGCACGAATGCAGTCGGCGACTGGTGGCAGATCGAATATGACGGTCAGTTGGCATGGGTCTATGACGAGTCTGTGACGCCGTCCGCAGATAGTGAGAATGTGCGGCAGGCGGACCCGGCGAGCTGGCTGAGGTATGACGACAGCGCCCGCGGCCTGTCGCTGTCCTATCCATCGGGATGGCACTATTTCGACCCGGCGCAGCCCACTCAGGTCGACCTGGCACTCTTTTCGGCCGCGGTCAGAGGACGCGACGGCGAGCAACTCGACGTCGCGGAGATGGGCGCATTGGTGTCGGCCATGAGCGTCCGTCGCGACGATGCCGTGATTGGGCTTGGCCTCCAGTCAGGTCCAGCGGATAGTACGTCGAGCAACTTCATGCTCGTCTTCTCTCTCGCAGCCGAAGGAACGACGTTGGAGCGCTACGCACAGGTGGCCGCCGAGCACGCCTACAGCATCGAAACAGCCAGCGTCAAACTGGTGGGCGGACTCAGGCCATCGGGCGAAAGGGTTGTATCGATTCGCTACCGGGAGTACGAGACCGCGAGTGAAGTATGGCAGGTCGTTCTGCTGTCACCGGATGGAGAGAGGCTTCTCGTCCTTGCCTTCAGTGTTCACAGCGGCGAGTTCGCCGCTACACAACCGAGGATGAACGGAATCGTACGGCGCGTGCGTTGGACCGATGTTGAGTCCAATGCTTTGCCTCAGCCTGCCGTTCCGTTGTTGTCCATCCACAACCCGCTGGTGATCCCGATTGGGGACACGCCGGCGGCATCCGAAGGACTGTTTCAAGACTGGCCCGCGGTCGAAGATGCGGCTCGCGGTCTGAAAATTTTCTATCCGCAAGGCTGGCTGTTCGCGTCTTCCAAGGAGGAATTTCTCTCCCTCCGGCCACAGGTAGACGACGCAACAGCCGCCGAAACTGTGCTCGAGCGGCAAGCTGCGCACATCGACTCCCTGACAATGGCGGGGCAAGAGGATCAGCTCGTTGGTCATGGCTTCCAGTTCGCTCCGGACACAGCACCGGCCCACATCGATCGCTTTGACATCCGTGCAATACCGGCTGCGGGTCGAACGCTGGAGCAATATGCGCTGCAGGCAGCCGCACTACTGGAAGAATCGAAAGTCGAGACATTGGTGAGCGTGGGAGTTGGCCCGGGTCTGCGGCCCTGGGGGGAAGAGACGGCATCGATCCGGTACCGCAACGGCGGCGCAGTCGTCGAAGAAGGCAAGATGGTCACCCAGCCGGGCACGAAGGTGATCGGTTGGCAGGTTGTGCTGCTCTCCCCTGACGGCGGGACCTTTCTGGAGATCACCTTCAATGTGTGGGGGGAGGTGTTCGAAGAAAGTTTGGAACCGTTATTGCGCGACATCGTACGCCGGGTCCAGTGGACGGACCATCCTGCCTTCGATCCCCCGGTCGGCCCCACAGTGACAATCACCCGCACCATGTATGTGCGCGGGGGCCCGGGTACCGACCATCCTATCATCAGCACGGCTATTGAGGCGGAGCAGTACGCCGCGATCAGCACAAATGCGGCCGGCGACTGGTGGCAGATCGAATATGACGGTCAACTGGCGTGGGTATATGGCGGATTCGTAAAGCCGTCCGCCGATAGCGAGGATGCGCTGCAGGCAGACCCGACGGGCTGGCTGACGTATGACGACAGCGCGCGCGGCCTATCGCTGTCCTACCCGTCGGGATGGCACCTTTTCGACCCGGCGCAACCCTCCCAGGTCGACCTGTCTCTCTTTTCGGCCGCGGTCAAAGGGCGCGAAGGCGAACAACTCGATGTCGCGGAGATGGGGGCATTGGTGTCGGCCATGAGCGTCCGTCGCGACGATGCCGTAATCGGGATTGGCCTCCAGTCAGGACCGGCGGATAGTGCGTCGAGCAACTTCATGCTCGTCTTCTCTCTCGCGGCCGAAGGCATGACGCTGGAACGCTACGCGCAGATGGCCGCCGAGCACACCTACAGTATCGAGCCTGCCAGCATCGAACTGGTGCGGGGTCTCAGACCGTTGAGCGAGGAGGCGGTATCGATCCGCTATCGCGGGCATGCAACCGCGAGCGAAGTATGGCAGGTCGTTCTGCTGTCATCGGATGGGGAGAGGATACTCGTCCTTGCCTTCAGCGTACACAACGACGAGTTCACTGCGTTGCAACCGGTGCTGCGTGAAATCGTGCAACGCGTGCGCTGGGCCGAGCCGCCTTCGAGCGGTGTGGGCCAGGTACTTTCTACCCCGCACTCGGTACCGCCAGCGCGGATAAGCAGTTCCCCATTTCCAGCAAGAGTTCAAGCAGGGGTTGGCGGCGCCTTAACTGTACCGATTGGGTCGGGTGGCTCTACAGCCATTTGGTAACCGCGACCGGGCCTTGGAAGGAGATCCCGTTGGTGGTGGCGTTCGACCGGGATGTGTACCATGTGGGCGACTGACTGTCGCTTTTCGTCAGACGGTTTGCCGCACATTGGAGGTAACATCCGCAGCAGAAGTGGGGTTGAATTGTTCCGCAGCCATGCCAAGCGGAGGCACAGACGAAAAACCGCCCCTCGGTCGCAACTCCAACCTGGAAGTGCGCGGGGGCGGACTTAGCGATTTAGAACTGCGGGTAATCCGGACGGCCTTAGGCCGTCCAACAACGTGAGCACCCCGGGTAGGATTCGAACCCACGACCCTCTGATCCGAAGTCAGATGCTCTGATCCACTGAGCTACCGGGGCGAATAAGCACGCCAAAGTATAGCATGTTCGATTCCCTATGTTCAAAAGTAAGGGCTGGGTGAACAGCGGATGTTCTCGCTCCTCGCCCCGCGTTTCTCTTTTTCTCTCCAGGTACTGCATCATCCCGAAAGCTGCGCGCGCCAACTTCCTGCAAAAGCACGCAGTGCGTCTTCCGCGTCGAGGCCGCGCGTGTTCGCCAGGGCGACCAGCCGCCACAGGAGTAGACCCAGCGCCTGCTCATCGCTGCCTTCCGGCAGCAGGCCCACCATTTCCGGGCTGCTTTGCGCCAGCGCGGCGCGGTCGAGGAGGCCGGCTTTATTGGCCTTGGATTGCATTTCGCGCGCTTTGCGCAGAGCCGGCAGTGCGGCCGGCACGGCATCCAGCGGGCCGCGCGCCGGTCTGTCCTGGGTCGCCCGCTCCTCTGCTTTGATCTCTTCCCAGCGTGTAAACAGCTGCTCCATATCGTCAATATCATCTTCGCCGAAGACATGGGGGTGGCGGCGAATGAGTTTCTCAACGCTCAGGCGCACGGCGTCGGCCATACGGAAGCGGCCTTCTTCGGCGGCGATCTGCGCGATCATTGCGATGATGCCGAGCACGTCGCCCAGTTCCTCGGCTGTATGCGCATCATCTTCCGCGTCCATCGCTTCCAGCGTCTCCGCTACTTCGTCGAGCAGAAAGGCGCGCATGCTGGCGAGGGTCTGCTCCTGATCCCAGGGGCAGCCATAGGGCGCGCGCAGGTGCGCCATTACGTCCTGCAGATCGGCATAGCTGCTATGGGGTAAGGGGGGCACGTACAGGCAGACGCCCTCGGCAATGCCGGCCGGACCAGCAAGTTCAGCCAAAAGCAATGCGCGCGCAGAGCGAACTCCATCGCCGTCCTGGCAGATCAATTGCAGCGGGTGGTCGTCAGGGTAGGCATTGCCCAGTACGGTACGGACGGCCTGCGCGGTCGGCTGATCGGTGATGCCGAGCACCAGCGCCGGCTGTCCCAGATCGAAAGGAGGGTGATGGCGCGCGGCCAAGTGGGCAGCGCCGATGATCTGCATGCCCGCATGCGGGTCAATGCCGACTACCTGCGCTGCGGCCGCCGCCGCTCCGATTGGTTCATATATGGTCATGGTCGATTTCTGGAGGCGTTGAGAGGGTCCCGTTAACAGAGTATCCGACGGCAAATTGGTGCGTTAAAACGCAGCACCGAGTATCGTTCGAATCGCACGGCCGTCCGGCCCGGTCAAAGGGACCGCATGTGTCTTTCGCTGACCGCCGGGGCCCGCGCATGTAGCCACCGGCCAATATGCACTCTACTGCATCGCTTGATGGCGGTCAATTCCGGCGGACAAGGTGGCGCCAAGGCTTGGCATCGCCATTGAATGCTGCTAAAGTAGTGCACGCGATCCGTTCAACAGCAACCATTTTTTCGGAAGAACGGAGTTCCTCCTGGCCAACATGCCGCCTGCAAGAGGCTGAGCCGGGGACCCACCTGTATTTTGAGACGATCTGTGACTGATATTCTGCCCAACTGGTATACCCAACCCGACCGGCCTACCTCCATCGCCCGCCAGGGGCCGGACGGGCGCGCTGTTCGGGTCTCGGTGATCGTGCCGTGCCGCAATGAGGGCCGCAACATCGGACCTGTGCTGGAATGGGCCGCGCCGTATGCCGACGAACTGCTGGTCGTCGACGGCCACAGCGGTGATGACACGCGGGCCATCGCCGAGGAACTGGGCGCGACGGTTCTGCTGGATAACGGCAAGGGCAAAGGCGACGCCCTGCGCGTCGGCATCGCCCACGCCAGCGGTGATATCCTCGTTTTTATCGACGCCGACGGCTCCCATGACCCCCGAGATATTCCGGCGCTTGTCCAGCCGATTATAGAGGGCAGGGCCGATCATGTATCCGGTTCACGTATGTTGGGAGGGAGCGACGAGTTGCACGCCACGATCAATCAGTTCGTGCGTCTCTTCGGTAGCCAGGTGATCACGCTCAGTATCAACTACAGTCAAGGAGTGCGGCTGACCGATTCGCAGAACGGTTTTCGGGCGATTCGGGCGGATGTGGCGCGCAGCCTGGCGCTGGAGTCGGAGATCCCGACGATTGAGCAGGAGATGGTCATCAAGACGGTGCGCAGCGGCTTCCGGATCTGCGAAGTGGCAACGCACGAATATGTGCGCTCCAATGGTGAGTCCAACTTTCGTGTGTTGGATGTCTGGTTCCAATTTGTAAAAAGCTGGCTCTACTATCTTTTCTTCTGGCGGCCGCAAAAGCGGGCTGCAGAAAACCTCAAAGCAGAGAAGCTGGGGCAGCAGGACAGCAGTGCGGAGGAGACGGATTCTCCCGGTTCTGCCGAGCCGTCCGGGCCTGGAGAACAGATGCGGAAAGCCAGATCCAGGTAAATGTCCCACTCCCGTGAAGAGAGGGAGGCGCCGCGTCGATTCACTCCTTCTCTCCCTGTAGTTCGCCCCACAATTCGCAACCTGCTGGCGGCCTTTGTCCTTCTTGCCAGCCTGTTCAGTTTTGTAACCCCGCCATTCGAAGCGCCCGACGAAATCTGGCATTACGCCTTTGTTCAACACCTGGTGACGCTGCGGGCGCTGCCGGTTGCCGAGCCTGATACGCAGGCGCTGTGGCGACAGCAAGGAACGCAGGCGCCGGCCTACTACGCGGGCGCGGCGCTGCTCACGTCGCTGATCGACCAATCCGACTTCCCTGAAGTGTTTGCGAGGGCCAATCCTCACCGCGCTATCGGCGAACCCGATGCAGCCATCAACCGCAACTATCTGATCCACCACCAGCAGGCGGAGCGCTTTCCCTGGCGCCATTCCGTCCTGGCCCTGCACGTCGCCCGCCTCTTTTCCGTCTTCCTCGGCGCGGTGACCGTCTTTGCGGTCTACCGCAGTCTGCGCCTTCTTCTGACGCCGGACGATGCCCTGCTGGGCGCGGCTTTCGCGGCCTTTCTACCCCAATTCGTCTTCATCAGCGCCTCTGTCAGCAATGACACTGCCATCAACGCGGCCGCGGCGCTCGTCCTGTGGCAACTGACGGCGATGCTGGCCGAGGGAGAGCGGCCGCGACGGAGCCGCTTACTTAAACTCGGCGTCACGCTTGGCCTGGCGCTGCTATCCAAACTGAGCGGGCTGGGTCTGGTGGGCGTTTCTGCCGTTGCGGTTCTGTGGCTGGCCTGGCGGAGCCGCAGCGTTCGCTCTGTTCTCGATGCTGCCCTGTGGACGGGCCTACCGGCTGTCCTGCTTGCCGGCTGGTGGTACGTGCGAAACTGGCGGCTTTATGGCGACCTCCTGGCCTGGGAGATGTGGGAGGCGAATATCCTGTTGCGAGTCATTCCGGCCGGCCCGTCGCAGATCCTGGGCGAGTTGGGGGGACTGGAACGTTCCTTCTGGGGCCTGTTTGGCTGGCTGAACCTGCCCTATCCTTCATGGGTCTACCTGGCGCTGCGCGTCGTTGGAGTTGTCGTTGCGCTTGGGCTCCTGATTCATTTAGTACGAATGGCGCGCGCCGCGTACGCCCAGCGCACATGGCGCGACAGTTTTCCCGTGTCCCACGCCATCCTTCTGCTGTGGCTGCTGGTTCTTACGGTCTCGTGGCTGCGCTTCATGCGGGTGGCGCCGGCCGCCCAGGGACGCTACTTCTTCGCCGCGTTGCCGGTGCTGGCGCTGCTGTGGACGCTGGGCTGGACGGGGTGGGGAAGCAGTTTCGGCCGGCGAACCGGCTGGAGTGTTACCGCCGTCCTGGGTTTGATGACGCTGGCCACACCCTTTGTCCTGGTCCGCCCCGCCTACCAACCTCCAGGGATGGCGGTTCCTGACAGTGGTCAGAACAGTGTTGTCTCCTTGAGCCCCCTCTCCGTCTTTGCCGCCGACAGTGCCGAGATCGAGCTACAACGTGCGACCGCATCGTATGACGATTTGACGGAGCGGACGAGTGAAGCAGACGAACAGATAGCAGCCGTATTCCCCGGTGACGAGGTGCAGGTGGACCTGGCATTCCTGGCGACCGCCCCGCTGGCCGATGACTGGTCTCTATTCATCCATCTTGTAGATGGGACCGGTCTGACCGTCGCGCAGCTGGATACGATGCCCGGCGGCGGGTTGCGCCCGACCAGCGGCTGGAAGCCGGGCCGCGTTCTGTTCGACAGTTATACGGTTGCGATTCCAAAGACGGCCCATGCACCGAATCGGGCCAACTGGCAGGTTGGGTTTTACGACCACCGCAGCGGCGAACGCCTTGCCCAAGTCGATGGCGGCACAGGCTATACATTCGGCGAGGTGACGATCTGTCCCTCCGGATTCGCCGTTTCTGACTGCCAGGCCGCTGGGCAGGCAGACGATCTCCGGGACGGTGACGGCAGGATCCCGATCCCTGTGCATGTCCAGTTTGCCGACAGTGTCACCTTGGCGGGCTATAGCTTCAGCAGCCGCACACCGGTTCCCGGCGAGGAGATGACTGTGACCCTCTACTGGACCGCAACAGGCCCGGTGGCTGAATCGTATACGGTCTTCGCGCATTTGCTGACCGACGGTTTCGAGATGTTCGGCGGCGCCGACCTGGCGCCGTCACCGCCAACGGAAGACTGGGCCGCGGGCGAGACCATCGCAACCATACACAAGTTCACTGTCCCGCCGGACGCGCGTCCCGGCCTCTATCAGATGGAGATCGGGCTGTACACACGGCCCGATTTTCGACGATTGCGCGTGCTGGACAGGATAAACCCTGCGGAGGAGGACCGGCTGCTGCTCGGTCCTCTGCGTATTGAGTGAGCGTCGCGGCGGATACCACCCCCTGTATGCTTTGATTCACAGACAGATTTCGACTATGATTCGTGTGCATCATAGAATTCAGATTATTCTGACCATGATGAAGTGAGCTACCCCATCACATGTTTCGACAATTTGCGACGGACGGGCCGGTTGGAAGATCGGCGCACGACATTCGGAAAGGAATAGTTGCATGAGCCGCAGACAGGGCAGACGCCGCCGCTTGAGCCGCAGCCAAAAGATATTCTACTTTCTCAGCCTGCTGATTGCGCTCAGCATGGTGTTGAGCCTGGTCTACGTGGCGATCACGCCCGCCGTTCCCTAGAGCGGCCAGAGACCCCGATCCCAGGGAGCGCAGGCGCAGCGCCTGGGCACAGTCTGGACTGATATCGTGACAGTCGAGGAACGCCGCGGGCTGGCGCTAGTTGCAATTGCCGTTCTCTTCTTCAGCACCAGCCCGGTGCTGGTGCGGTGGGCCGCCCGCTCGGTATCATCTTTCGAAATCGCGGCCGGTCGTCTACTGGTGGCCGGCATTATCGTATCCGGTGTGGCTCTGCTGCGCAGCCGGGGGGCGTGGGGCGCCGCGGGTGGGCGCGGCCTGATGGCGTCTGAATGGCCCCGCCTTGTCCTCGTCGGTTTGGTCGCCGCTCTACACTTCTTCTTCTACGCCTACTCTCTCGAATTTACGACGATCGCGCACAGTCTGGCGATTATGTACACGGCGCCGATCTGGGTCGCGCTGCTGTCGCGCTTCGCGCTCGGCGAACCGCTGTCAAAACGCAAATGGTTGGGCATCCTCACGGCCGTCCTGGGCGTAGCCGTCCTGTCCGGGTTCGAGCCGGTACTCGCGCTCGTACAGCAGAACGGCAGCGCATCGTACAACTTTACGCCCCGCATGTTGATAGGTGATCTGCTGGCGTTGGGCGCCGCGATCACGTACGCCGTGTACAGCATTGCCGGCCGCAGTCAACGAGAACGTTATCCGTTGTTGGTGTATGCTGGCTCGGTCTATCTACTGGCTGCGCTGTGGCTGCTGCCGGCGGCGGCGGCGACCCATAGCGCCGGCAGCTTCAGCTGGCCCGCGGTCGCCAGCATCGTCGGCCTGGGCGTGTTCCCACTGGCATTCGGCCATACCCTCTACAACGCGGCCCTGCGGCGCGTGAACGCCACCTATGTCAATCTCATCGCCACACAGGAGGTGCTGGGAGGTGTGGTGCTGGGCGCGCTCCTGCTGCGAGAGATTCCCGCTCTCAACAGCATCATTGGCGGCCTGATTACCATCGGCGGAATCCTGCTGGTGCTCTTATAGGTTTGGCCTGTTAGCGGCTGCAGCTTGTCAGGCGGTTGGCAACTGCAAACTCAGCAGCCACTGATCTCTAACCGAACACAGAGGTTCTTGCGATGTATCGTGACCGTCTTTCGCTTTTTCCTGATACCGTTGCCCTGGGCCCCGCCAAAGATGACAGACCCTCGCTGCACATCGGCGGCTGTGATCTGAACGGGCTGGCGGCCGAGTTCGGCACACCTCTCTATGTCTATGATCAGCAGACGATCGACGGGGCCGTACAGGCCTATCGGGATGCGCTCAGCTGTCATTATCCCGGCGCGGCCGGCATCACGTATGCCGGCAAGGCATGTATGAATGTGACCATTGCTCGTCTGATGGCGGCGCACGGGCTGCTGCTGGACTGCACCGGTGTTGGTGAGTTGCACATCGCACGCGCCGCCGGTGTGCCGCGCGCGCAGATTCTGATGCACGGCGTGAACAAGAACCAAGCGGATCTGCAGGCAGGGTTGGCCCAGGCCGGTACGCTTGTTGTCGACAACCTGCCGGAGTTGCAGCGCATCGCCCAATTGGCGGGCGGCGGCCGAACACCGGCACTGTGGCTGCGGGTACGTCCCGGTTACGCGGTCGACACACATCTTTTCCACCAGACGGGGCAGCATGACAGCAAATTCGGGATGGACGCCGATGAATGTATCAACGCAGTGGCTTTCTGTCAGCGGACTGGGTTGCCCGTTACAGGGCTGCACTTTCACCAGGGGTCACACTTCCACGCAGCCGCAGAGGTTGTGCCCGCCCTGGACATGGTGTGCGGACTGATGGACCGCTTGCGGCGGGAACGCAACTGGCAGGCCGAGGCGCTCTGCCCCGGCGGTGGTTGGGGCATCGCCTACCATGAAGCGGATCTGCCGCATGAATCGATCGAGGAATACGTGGCTACAGTCGCGGCTGCGTTGACGGAGAAGCTGTCGTCCTATTCCCTGCCTCTGCCCCGTCTGCAGGTGGAGCCGGGACGCAGCCTTGTCGCCCGCGCCGGCGTTGCCATCTATCGGGTAGGGACTGTTAAGCGGGCGGGCGGGCGACGCTGGCTTCTACTTGACGGAGGTATGGCGGACAATATACGCCCGGCCCTTTACGAAGCGCGCTATTCGGCGCTGCCGGTCTCAGACCCTGTGAGCAGGACTCCGATTTCCGAAAACGCCTGGCTGGCCGGTCCATATTGCGAAAGCGGGGATCTACTCATTGAGGATCTGCCATTGCCGGAGATCGAGATGGGAGAACTGCTGGCCGTCCCGGTCAGCGGCGCCTACCAGTTGATGATGGCGAGCAACTACAACGGCGCGTTGAGGCCGGCGGTGGTGATGCTGCGCGACGGCGTCGCACGGCTGGCGCAGCGCCGTGAAACGGTCGATGATCTCCTGCTGCGGGATATCGTTTAGAGGGTGAAGGTAGCTACTCAGCCGCAACTGATTCGCAAACCTGAACGAGGGGAGCAATGGTGTTCTTTCTCCCCTCATTGTTGTATTTTGGGCGGTCGGCCGCAAGCGGCCTCCCTTGTGCAGGGGCTGCGCCCCCGCAACGCCCCCCTCCAAAACCATCCCTCACCGACCGTGTGCATTCTTCGCAACCTGTCGGCTGGCGAGCATGGCGGCGCCTGTACACCAGTTGCGTCACCAAGAGCCCGAATGCTTCCAAGGATGACTGGCTGGTCAACTACTGTGGCTTAGTAGTTAAGGGGGAAGAAAAAACGCCGCCGGTCTTCTATTCGAGAGGAGGGTCGTTCGGCTGGCCATGGAGCAGTTGGCGCACAACGTCATCGATGCGCCGTTTGTAGCGCAGCAACTCGCGCCGGCACTCCATCTCCGCTGAGGATTGTGGCTTGAACGACCGCAGTGTGTCCTCCAACTCCCAATCGATCTGCACGCGGATCCGATTGATGACACGCCCCCGCAGATACTCCCGCATCTCCTGCGCGATAACCGTATCGTAATATAAAAGGTCATCGTGCAGATCGACCAGGCGGTCAGAACCGATGGCAGGAATCGGCAGCGACCGTAGCGTTTCCCAAGCTCTGTTCAGTTTGCGACGATTTACACTCATGCCAGGTCCAATTGGCGCGCCACCGTTGGGCGCAATTGTGGCGTCAGATCCGAAGTGGGATGGAGGTTTCTCTGTGCACGTCCGAAGTAGTTGAGATCTGTAGTCCGAATGAGGGGTTCTGAACCGCGCAAGGATTATAGTCGGTGATGCCGCCAAAAGACAAGAATTGGATAGTGAAAAAACGGAATTGAAGGCGCGATGCCTGTTCCCGGTCCGTTTTACGCTGCCAAGGGCGTCCCGTAACCACTGTCGTCCAGGTTCGGAGAAGCATATCGTCTGAACCAGTATCGCTGGATAAAAAAACGACGAGCCGCACATCCAGAGCTGCCGGTTCCGGTGTAGCGAAGCAGAGATTTGCCAGAAACGCGGGGCAGTCTTGAGACAGATCCGGGCCGAAGGCGGCTTGGCCGAAATTGAACATGTGTTCTATAATGAAATGAATCAGTCCTCTCTGGGATTTCCTTGGCGCCTCATCTGAGCAGGTGCGCGTCGAACAGGTCATAACATACGGAAAACAGACCGAAAAGGGAGAAAAATGATGACAGAGCGATCAGCGGATGATGGACCGGCCAAAGCGCTGGAAGTGACAATTGCCAATCTCAATCGCCGCTATGGCGAAGGGATCATCATGAAGCTGGGGGAAGCGACCCGGCTGGACGTGGCAGCGATACCGACGGGCAGTCTGAGCCTGGACATAGCGCTGGGCGTGGGAGGCATCCCGCGCGGACGCATCATCGAAGTGTATGGGCCGGAGAGTTCGGGCAAGACGACGCTGTGTCTGCATGCGATTGCGGAATCGCAGCAGCAGGGAGGCGTGTGCGGCTTTGTGGATGTGGAGCATGCGCTGGACCCGA
>MPML01000062.1 GCA_002238445.1 Caldilineaceae bacterium bin5 | reverse complement strand
GGCGCAGCCCCTGCACAAGGGAGGGCCGAAGGCCCGACCGCCCAAAATACAACAATGAGGGGAGAAGGAACACCTTTGCTGGCCTCGTTCGGGGTTGCGAATCAGTTGCGGCTGAGTAGTTACGACTGATCAAGCTCGGGAAACAGGGCATCCACTGCAGAATCCACCGCCAGTCCGATCACTCCGCCGACCAAGCCCATAACGAAGAGTATTAGCAGGAGATAGCCAGTGGTGCGCAGCACAAAGCCCTGGCTCAGATTCCAGCTGCGGCGTAAGGATTGCAGCGGTGCCGTTCCCTCGGCCATCAAGGCGACTTCGGCGACCCGCCAGCGAGTCGACAGATAGAACAGAGGTATTGGAATCAGGAGTCCGGAAAGACAGATTCCGGTGCCGCCCCACAGAACGCTGCCCAGCACTTTGAAGACCAGCTCCACCTGGCCAGGATTGGCCGGGGCGGAAAACGCGTCGGAAATCTCGGCAAGGGAAAGGTCAGAATTCAGGAATCCAACCCAGATGGGTGCTGCTAATACAAGGGCCACGCCGCTGAAAACAGCCGTGGCTGCCGCCGTTATGCCGATATGTGCGGGCGGCACAGGCCAGGCATGGCGGCTGTCCTGATGGCAAAGGGACGCCCGTGCAGCGAGTCGGTGCAGTGGGCTATGAGGGACAGGGCGACTGTGCTATTCGCACAATGATTGGCGCGCGTTTTTGGCACACTTGGTAGTGTCGCCGCGTGCGGGGCTGACTTATGCTTTAACTGTTCAGTCAACCGTCCCGTTGCAAGAGGAGGCAATACTCGATGAGTTTACCAGCCGCAGAAGTCACACTTACAGCCCCGGCTCCTACGCCGCAGAGCAACGGGAATGGCAAGGCTAACGGCAAAAGAAAGCTAAACAAGGTTGAGTTGCTTAAGTTGCAAAAGAGCCCTCTCAGTCTCATCCATGACATATACCGGTGGGCTGACGAAGGGTTCGATGCAATTCCTCCGGAATTCTACGATCTCTTCAAATGGCACGGATTCTTCTATCGCAAGCAGACGCCGGGGTACTTCATGTTGCGAATGCGCATCTCGAACGGGGTCGTGACTTCCACCCAGCTGCGGGCAATCGCGGAACTGTCGCGTGATTATGGACGCGGGGCGGGAGACTTTACGACGCGGCAGAATATCCAATTGCGCTGGATCACCATCGAAGACATGCCGGCCATTATCGAGAAACTGCAGTCGGTTGGCCTTGGCGCCGAGCAGACGGGAATGGACAACTTTCGCAATGTCACCGGCTGTCCTCTGACCGGCCTTACGGGCCATGAACTGGTCGACACAAGGCAGTTAACAGCCGCTACGGCACTCTCGCTTCTGGGACCGGAATTTGAAAACATTCCCCGTAAGTTCAATATCTCCATCAACGGCTGCCGACTGGACTGCACGCATGCGCAGAGCAACGACATTGGCTTGACGCCGGCAATTGGGCGCATCGGAAATCGCGCTGTACCGGGTTTCAATGTGGTGGTTGGAGGGCATATGGGAAGCAGGAACCCGCATCTTGCCGTCCCGCTAGACGTGTTTGTACGCACTTCACAGGTGACCGCTTTTTGTCGCGCCATTTTGACCGTATTTCGCGACAACGGCAAACGGGGGGTACGGGGCAAGGCCCGGTTGTGGTATCTGATCGAGGAATGGGGCATTGACCGCTTCCGCGACGAAGTAACGAAGGTGCTGGGTGAGCAACTGCCATCTGCGGGCGCCTGCCAGCTTTACCGCGATCCAGACCCGCTTGAACAGGATCATGTGGGCGTTCATCCGCAGATCCAGGATGGGCTGAGCTATGTAGGCATGGTAGTGCCCACAGGCCGCGTAACAGCTGGACAACTCTTTGCGCTGGCTGACCTGGCCGACAGATACGGCAGCCGTGAAGTGCGCCTGACCAACGATCAGAATGTGATCATCCCTAACGTCGCCAACGAAATGCTCGAGGAACTGCTGGCGGAGCCGCTGTTGGAAGAGTGGAGCCCTTCGCCTTCGGGTGTCATGCGGGGACTGGTCACATGTACGGGCATCGATTATTGCCATTTCGCGCTCAACGACACCAAGGGAATCTCGCTGGCGATAGCGCGCAAGCTGGAGGAGCGTCTACCCGATCGGGACAAAGTCGTGCGCCTCAATGTTTCGGGTTGCGTTCATGCTTGCGGGCGTCATCGGCTGTCCGAAATCGGGCTGGAGGCAACCCGACTGCGGCGGGATGGAACGGTGATCGACGGCTTCAACATCTTCGCCGGCGGGTGCCAGGGCGAAGACGCCAGGCTTGGCGTTGAAGTACATAAGAAAGCAACAGTTGAGGAAACTACCGAACTGCTGGCAGAAGCAATTGCCGCCCGCTATCAGTCCGACACGGTTTTAGCCCCGGCTATAGCGTAAGGTTCACACCAGGTCCCACGAATAAGGAGAATCCCCCGATGGACTTCAAGAGCAAGGCCACCAAGATTGATCTCTTCAGTTTCAAAACACCTCAGATGCGAGCCTTCCACGTAACCTGGTTTGCGTTCTTTCTCTGCTTCTTTGGCTGGTTTGGCATCGTGCCGATGATGAAAGGGGACAACGGCGTCATCGCGACGCTCGGTCTCAGCCCCGCTCAGGTAGGCAACTCGGTCATTGCGGCGGTCTCGCTGACTATCATTGCGCGCCTGATCATCGGGCCGATGTGTACACGGTTCGGCTCGCGAAAAGTATACACGTTCTTGCTGGTGCTGGGTTCGCTGCCTGTGATGGGCATCGGCCTCGCGCAGACGCCAACGCAATTCATCCTTGCCCGCGTCCTGATCGGCACGATCGGCGCTGCTTTCGTAATCACTCAATACCACACGAGCGTCATGTTTGCTCCCAATGTGGTGGGGGCGGCAAACGCGACTACCGCTGGTTGGGGCAATCTGGGCGGGGGCGTAACCCAGGCCGTGATGCCCCTACTGCTTGCTGCTACGCTGACCTTTGTGCCCGCGGCGATGGGCTGGCGGGTAGCGATGGTCGTTCCCGGGCTAGCCATGCTCATTACGGCCGCGGCCTATTGGTTCCTGACCCAGGATGCGCCCGAAGGCAACTATTCGGAGCTGCGCGCCCGCGGCGAAATGCCGCCGGCGTCGGCGGCACGCGGAACGTTTATGGAGGCCATCAAAGATTCGCGCGTGATCGCGCTGTTTTTCATTTACGCTGCCTGTTTTGGAATTGAGCTGACCATAAACGGCACCGCGGCTCTCTACTTCTTTAATCGTTTCGACCTGAACCTGGCTACGGCGGGCCTCGTCGCCGGCCTTTTCGGCCTGATGAACATCTTCGCCCGATCAATGGGCGGCCTATTCAGCGACTTCATCAACCGCGGCGGCGGTCTTCGGGGGCGAGTCCAGTTTCTCTTTATATGCCTCCTTCTGGAGGGAGTCGCGCTGGTACTTTTCGCCAACATGGGCGTGCTGGCGCTTGCGATCCCCGCGCTGATCATATTCAGCCTCTTTGTGCAGATGTCCGAGGGAGCAACCTTTGCCATCGTTCCCTATGTCAACAAGCGAGCCATGGGAGCAGTGGCCGGCATCGTCGGAGCTGGCGGCAACTTCGGCGCGATGCTGGCGGGTTTTCTCTTCCGGCGGGAGGCCGATATGTTTGGTCAGTCGTACATGATTCTGGGCATCCTTGTAGTGGTATGTGCCTTCATGGCCTTCATGGTGCGCTTCTCGGAAAGCGAAGAGAAGGCCGCTGCCGAGGAGACTGCGGCGCGTCTGTCCGATTCCGGCGAGTCTGTCCTTACCGGCGCCCGTTAATCGCCCAGAAGCATCTTAGCTTGGCCGGCCACTGTAACTCGACAGACTGCGTCGGACAGATGCTTTAAGACGTTCAAGTCACGATACGGAAAACTATGACATCTCGAAACGGCTCGCGTGCGAATGGAAACGCCAACGGCAAAGTTGACCGCTGGCACGACACATACTGCCCCTATTGCGGCGTTGGATGCGGCCTGCGGGTAGGGGTAAGCAACGGGAAAGTCGCCAAAGTCAGGGGGAATCCCGATCATCCCTCGACTTTGGGGGATCTTTGTCTCAAGCCGATCCACCTGCCTGGCGCCTTAGACACACCGGACCGCATTCGCGAGCCGCTTATGCGAGCCAACGGGCGAGGCAGGGGCACGCCCAGCGCCGATACCGGATTTCAGAGCGTGACATGGGAAAAGGCGACGACCTACATTGCAGAAAAACTGAAGCATATAATTGAAGAGCACGGGCCCGGGGCGGTGGCGTTCTACGGATCGGGCCAGTTTACGACTGAGGACTATTATGTCGCCAACAAGCTGCTCAAGGGGTTCATTGGTTCAAACAATTTTGATGCCAATTCGCGGCTCTGCATGGCCTCAGCCGTTGCCGGATATGTTACGGCGCTTGGGTCCGACGGGCCGCCGCCAGCCTACGAGGACATAGACCACGCTGACTGTTTCTTCCTGATTGGCAGCAACATGGCCGATTGCCATCCAGTCCTCTTCAATCGCATAAGGCGACGAAAAAAGAGCGATCCCGAAAACGTCAAGATTATTGTGGTTGACCCCAGAGAGACACGCACTGCGGCAATCGCCGATCTCTTTCTGCCGATCCGCCCCGGTTCGGATGTGGCCTTGCTCAACGGCATGATGAATGTACTGTGCAGTGACGGAAAAGTTGATCAGGCGTTTATCGCTGAACACACCAGCGGGCACGAAGAACTGCTGGACACAATAGGAAAGTTTCCGACGGAAGCGGCGGCCAGAGTATGCGGCATCGATGAAAGTGACCTGATCCAGGCTGCGCGCCTTTTTGGAGATTCGCAGGGCGTGCTCTCCTTCTGGAGCATGGGATTGAACCAAAGCGTGAACGGGGTTGCCAAGAATCAGGCTGTAATAAATCTGCATCTGGCAACAGGTCAGATTGGCAAGAAGGGCAGCGGCCCGTTTTCTCTGACCGGGCAGCCCAATGCCATGGGCGGGCGCGAGGCCGGGGGACTGTCCCACCTGCTACCGGGCTATCGTACGATCGCCAATCCTACGCATCGTCAGGAGGTGGAGGAGTTTTGGGGGACGCCGGAAGGACGCATTGCCCCCAAGCCCGGTTTGGCCGCGGTCGACATGTTCGACGCCGCGGCCAGGGGCGAGGTCAAGGCGATGTGGATTATGTGTACCAATCCGGTCGTTTCCATGCCCAACATCGACGTAATTGAAAAGGCAATGTCGAAGCTGGAACTGCTCGTCGTGACCGATGCCTACCATCCGACCGACACGACGCAATACGCCCATGTGCTCTTGCCGGCCGCGCAGTGGTCGGAACGGGAGGGCGTGATGACCAATTCGGAGCGGCGCATCACCTATCTCCCCCGCATGGTGGAGCCTGTCGGCAAAGCCAAACCGGACTGGAGAATCGTCGCCGATGTGGCCGCGGCAATGGGGTTTGCGCAAGATTTTGAATTTGAGTCGGCTGAGGATGTATTTAACGAGTTTACACAGCTGACCAAGGGTCGCGTTTGCGATTACAGCGGTGTCAGCGTAGGCCGGCTGAAGGCCGAAGGACCGCTCCAGTGGCCGGTACCCGGCGCCGACCATCCCGGCACAGCGAGGCTTTACTCGAGTCTGCATGACGGTCGAACCACGCAGCCCGGCGTCGAAAATTGTGCCGAAGATGGACGCGACGCAAAGGCGGCGGCCGCACAATTCTCAGAGAGCACGGCGGCCGTCTTCGCCACGGCCGATGGTAAAGCGAAGTTCAATACTCCTGAATTTGTGCCTCCCGCCGAACTGCCGAACAGAAAATTTCCTCTGCTTCTGACCACTGGCCGCTTGCGAAATCAGTGGCATACGATGACCCGGACCGGCAAGTCGGAAAGCCTAATGAAGGGCGCCCGCGAGCCTTTCCTGGAAATTCATCCGGTCGATGCGGTTCGACGTCAGATAGAAGAAGGAGATGTGGTTGAGATTCGGTCACGCAGGGGCAGGGTCTGGGCCAAAGCGCGTGTGACTGAGAAGATCCGGGAGGGTGCCTGCTTTATGCCCTTTCATTGGGGGCGGCTGGCGGGCCGATTCGATGCCGCGAACAACGTGACTTTGGCCGAGGTGGATCCGATCTCTCTGGAACCTGAGCTCAAGGCATGCGCGGTCGAAGTGCGGCTGCGCCCGGGCTATGAGGCCATCCGGGCTACTAAGCTTTTTCAGGGTCTGGCCAAAGCTATCAAGAGATAGGCGGAGTTGGCTGCAACGGCACATTGTAGTAGATGCGGCCATTGTCCGGCCTGGTCGGTAGCGACGCTTGCTACACCCCCTTACACAACCCGTCCCAGCCTCCCGATTCATCATTACACGACCCCGAAATTATACTTCTCTTTGCGCACGCGCAGGTCGAAGTAGTACAGAACGACGGCGGTGACGTGGAACGGCGCGGCGATGATGTACAGCAGTTTCGAGACGGCAAAACTGAGACCGAACATCCTTGCTTGATCAACAGCGGGGAACAGGGCCTTCACTGCAGAATCCACCGCCAGTCCCATCACTCCGCCGACCAAGCCCATAACGAAGAGTATGAGCAGGAGATAGCCGATGGTGCGCAGTACAAATCCCCTGCTGAGATTCCAGCTGCGGCGTAAGGATTGCAGCGGTCCCGTTCCCTCGGCCATCAAGGCGACTTCGGCAACCCGCCAGCGAGTCGACAGGTAGAACAGAGGTATTGGAATCAGGAGTCCGGAAAGACAGATTCCGGTGCCGCCCCACAGAGCACTGCCCAGCACTTTGAAGAACAGCTCCGCTTGGCCAGGATTGGCCGGGGTGGAGAACGCGTCGGAAATCTCGGCAAGGGAAAGGTCAGAGTTCAGGAATCCGACCCAGATGGGTGCCGCCAGTACTAGAACTACGCCGCTGAACACTGTCATCATTGCCACCGCTATGCCGATATGAGCGGGCAGGCGGCGCAGGCCACGCATGGCGGCTGTCCTGATGGCAAGGGGACGCCCGTGCAGCACGTCGATGCAATGGGCAGTGAGGGACAGGATGACGATTGAGTCGACGGGCCAGACCAGGAGAGAGATGAGGATGCTGGTGGTGAGATTGTCTATGAGAAGGAGAGAGAGTGCGGCGACCGGGAGGTAGAATATGGCGGCTGTGCGCAGGAGGATGCCGCGGTGGGTGGGGTAGAGGGCTATTGCGCGGGCAAGCAGTTGGCCGATGGTTGAGGGGGTGGGGGTTGGGGAGGGGTGCATTTGGGGTGATGGCTGGTTGAGGTGCGGTGGGGAGGCACGCCTCTTTTTCAGGTTTCGAGAAAGTCTTTTGACAGCCCTGAATTCATTTTCGTAGCTACTATCCTCCTACTTTGTTATAGGAACTGCAACATTGATTTAACTCCCATATTTGGGATGAAGTTCAAGCAGGAAGTTCTCAGATCGTTTGCTTACGGTTGTCTGAACTGTGATTTGGGGGATTTGAGAGATGGGCTGCAGTTGCAGGAGAACGATGGATTTCTGTGCAGAGGGTCTTACTTCGTCGGTTGTAAGGGCGGTTCGCGGCGGCACAGTAGTTTGGCATGCGCCCCAGAGCAATCGCATCCAGAAGGGCTATACTTTCCTACTTACCTAGCCATGTTGACAGTGTAGGCAATTCGTAGGTATTTCGTGGGCTCTTCCGCCCTTATCGTATGCTTTGCGTAGATAAAGCGTAGGCACGAAATGCAAAATGTAGTATATCAGGTGGTCCAGTTCTTGGGGCCCACAGAATCGGTTCGAAAGTCCCATATGAAGTATTCGGTCGTTTTCATAATTCTGTCGGAGGTCCGATGGGTCTATGATGGTTCTCCGTTTTCGTTGGGAACACTCGTCGGCTCACAACCGACATTGCCTCTGCGTAAGTCGTACTTTTTCCATTCGGGGACATGGACTGTTAACAGTGCTTTGAACAGTTTTCCGTGGTTAGGAACTCGTAGATGCAGCAGTTCGTGGGCGATGACGAAGTCCTGGAAGCCCGCTTCCTGGTCGGCCAGATCGCTTGCCAGCGTGATGGTCCCAGATGTGGAGCAGGAGCCCCATTTGCGGGTCATCCGTTGAACCCGCACAAGACGCGGTGTAACTGAGAGCCGTTGCGCCCAGAAATCGACCCTGTTACGGATATACCGGCGGCGTTCCTCATGAACGTGTATCTGTGTCTGCATCCAGCAGGATTCCGATTATGTGATCGACAATGCGGCGGCGTTCATCGGCGTGAACTGCGATAAGCGGGCGATACAGTGAGGCGCGCAGCTTTCGTCTTTCGTCGGAGTTGCCGGCTGCGTTCGAAAAACGGTCCAGCAACGTCTCTGCTTCGCGCGCCAGTTCTTCTGCAGAAATCGCGAAGTCGCTGAGCGTCTTGTCCTCCTTGAGAGTCCAGTAGACGGCAAAGGCGCGACTGGACAGGCCGCTTGCTTGCGCGGCGCTGACCGTCTCTTCCTTTTCCCTGGCCATTGCCTCTATCTGAAGCATCGCCAGAACGCTGGAAATTGCGCGGGCCTGAAGTTCTTCGAGGATGCGGTCGGCGCGCTCTGCGAGCGTCCGAAGGACGGGCGCCATCTCCGGGTTGGTTTCCATCTCAGCTTGTAGGATCCGAACAAGATTGAAAACTTTGGCTTCGTCTGAGCCTGGCTCATCCTGGAGCGCTTTGATGGTACGAACGTCGAATGTGACTGACGGCCCTTCACGGACGAGGCCTCTCTGCGTAGCGCTTCTTTCCACCAGTTTTTGGGTCTTTTTTGCCAGGTCCACCACGTATTCGAAGTTGTCGGCGTAGGCGTTCCGCACAGTGGCATAGAGTTCGGCAAGCCTCTTGTACGTTTCGATGTGATCGCGCAGTTCGGGCGAGGGGGAAAGGATTTCCCAAAGCAGTTCGATCTCTTTGTAGGCGTCGAAGAACTCCTCGCGACGATTCTTGTCCAGGAAGGGTCCATACACGATCTGTTCCAAGCGCTCGTCCGCGCCGCCGCTTCCTCCGTCTCCCAAGTAATCGGCCTCCGCTTTCGCCAGCTTATCGAGAAGATCCTGTAGGAGAAGGTCGAGATCCTCGATTACCCCGCTGACGTCGGCCGAGTCGAACCGCAGCGCTTTTTCCAAAGCGGCCAACACGCCTACATAGTCGACGACGAGGCCAATGCGCTTGCTGACGCCGTTGGCGTCTACATAAGGTCGGTTCACGCGCGCGATCGCCTGCAGCAGAACATGATCGCGCATCGGCTTGTCCAGGTACATGCAGTAGAGCAGCGGCGCGTCAAAGCCGGTCAGGAGCTTATCGGTGACGATGAGAATTCTAGGATCCTCGCCCGCTTTCTTAAACATCAAACGCGTGTCTGCCTCGCGTTCCGGCAAGAGCTGTAGCTCAGCAACGAGCGGGCGCTCAAAGCTGTCATTGATGTTTTCTGTGTAGACGGGCACGCTCCAATCGGGCGAAAGATGATTATCGAGCGCGCGTTTGTATTTGGCGCAGGCCTCACGGCTCACCGCGACGAGAAACGCCTTGTAACCAAGCGGGTCTACGTTGTCCTTGAAGTGCTCCGCCACGGAGGCCGCGACCTTCTCGATGCGGTCATCTGCTGACAGGAAGGTTCGCAATCCCACCGCCCGGTCCAGGATCCTGTTCAGCTCCTCGACATCGGTAATCTCTTCCTCTGCGGCCAGCTCGAAAAACTCCCGGTTAAGCCGGTCGGCAGGCACGGCCATTTCGCTTGGCGCCATGGTGTAGCGCAGCGGCAGCGTCGTTTCGTCCTCTATTGATTCCTGGATCGAGTATTTGTCGAGATAGCCCTGTTCATCGTCAGCGCCGAAAATCTTGAAGGTCCCTTCCCCCTGTTCGGTCCTGGAGATCGGCGTGCCGGTGAAACCGATAATGGTTGCATTGGGAACGGCTGCCATCATGTAGGTGCCGAGGTCTTTAGCGACCGAGCGGTGCGCTTCGTCGATGAAGACGTAGATGTTATCGCGGGTGTTGGCGTCCTTATCGATCCCTTCGAACTTGTGGATCATCGAGACAATCAGACCGCGTTTGTCGGTTTTGAGCAGTTCCTGCATTTCGAACTTGGAATTTGCCTGCCAGTGTGGGATATCCTGCTGCTGCATTTCGCCCAAGAGCCTTTCAACCCAACCTTTGAGTTGGCCTTCAAGTTCGATACGGTCAACCACGAGAATCAGGGTTGCGTTCCTGAACTGCTCTTTGTCTTCAAGGATAAGGCGGGCGGCGGTCAGGAGCGTAAAGGTTTTGCCGGAGCCTTGCGTATGCCAGATCAGGCCGCGCTGTTTAGTCCGGTCTTTACAGCGGGAAACGATCTTGTCGATGGCGGTGCGCTGGTGCTGGCGCAGGACCGATTTGCGCGTTTCGCCATCCTCGACGTAGAACAGAATCCATTCCCGGAGCGTACGCAGAAAGTCGGTCGGCTCAAAGAAGGACTGTACGGCGAACCTGTAGGTTTCATCCGGCTGTTGCTTCCAGCGCGCCATGTAGCGACGGTTGACGTTCCAGGTCACGCCGTACCAGTAATCGAGAAGATGGGTTACGTTGAAGAGTTGGGGGGCGATGAGCAGTTCGGGCGTCTCTTCTTCGTAGCGCCTGAGTTGGGAGACGCCATGTTCGATGGCGTTGCTGTCCTTGGGGTTCTTGTGCTCGACGATGGCGACCGGGACGCCGTTGACGACGAACATGACATCGGCGCGGTTGCCCTTGCGTGCGGGGGGCTTGAGCCGCCACTCCCAGGTCACATGGAAAGTGTTTTCCGCCGGGCGGTCGAAATCGACGATTTGAACGCGGCGGGAGCGCTCCTCGGTCTCGTCGTACATTTGGCGCTCGCCGCGCAACCAGGCGAGCATCTGACGGTTGCCCTCAATGGTCGGCGGGATCGCCTCCAGGCGCTCAATGACCTGGCGTTTGGCGTCGGCGGACATCCACGGGTTGAACCGGGTGAGTCTTGTTTCAAGCTCTTCGCGGAATAACATGCCTGCTACGCCGCCGCGTTTCTCTCTGGCAAGCTGAGGCGGGATCTCGGCCCAGCCAATCTCGCCTGCATAGCGGACCATCGGGAATTGGACGGTTTCTGCTTCAGTCAGGTTGCGTTCAGTCATGTTGACCGGACTCAGGCGGATTGCCTGGCCTCGATTGATGGTCAATAGTTTGGTACGCTCCCTGACGTTCCGGCATCGTTCGTGTGTGTGTGAGGTCCGCGCTGGTTACGGCGCGCGCCTGTGATGGCCGCACAGTGGCGGTCACCGCTGTTTTTCCATCCAGGGAGATAAACTCCACGACAAAGGCTTCGTCATGGGGGTGGATGTAGAGGATGGAGCCGACATCGCCAGGCTTCAGTTCTTCTCCCTCGTCACCAAACACATCGGCAGTGAGCACGATCTGCTCATATTCCTCGAACACATCTCACCTCCTGCGTGGGTGCGCCGTGATGAGCCTGGGATTTTCGCTCCCATGGTCGATCTGCCAGACAGTTCTCACCCACGGATTGCGCCCGTCGGGCGTCTTTATCGTCCCATCCACGTGACAGAGTGCGCCGCATGTCGAACTAAACTCTACACGCCCAACAAGATCGAATACAAGTGCTTTCCTAGGATCAACGAATACATCAGCAGCAAGCCCGACCTTACAAATGATATATCACATAGCGTCTTGAGTCTTTCTCGGTATCGGGATCTCTATTCTCAGGGTATTTGCGAAACGCGCGTGTTTCATCTATGCGGATGCCTAATACTCTTCGATAACGGCGGCAGACATCAGTCAAGAAATCACGACGCACCCGCAATCGTACCCCAAAGGAGATTTTATTCCGGGTGTATGCACTATTCTGATAACCCTCCTGCCATACCTCGTACTTGGCGACAACTCTACCTTCTTTAGTGAGGTCGAACCCTTCAAATACGAGATTAAATTCCTCAATAATGAAAGATGCTAGCGTGCAGACGCTCCAGTACCCGAAAAAGGTGCGAGGATTCGGATGCTCGGCGATAAGCGGAAAGCAATCGTCATTAACATTCAAGCTAGCGACTCCTCTATTCAGAAGTATATCGCGGGCTTGCTCCAAGGTAACTGGCATCGCCCAATGGGGCATGATTGGCTCTACCGCAAACTCAAGTTCCTCCAGTGCGTGGGACCCGCCGTACACCTGCAGTGGGATAAGTGTTGCTTGCGACATTAGCTCTTGAGAATAGGGTACGTGGGACCTCTCGTCCTCCTCTCGCAGAATCCGCTGTTCGAATACCGTGATCCAATCGGCGCTCTGTTCCTCAAGGCCATCATTTCCGATTTGAAACGCTTCCATCTCGTCGAGTTCTTTGAACCATGCTCCCTTATCAATTACACGAAGCATCTTGATGTCCAGAGGGCGCGTCATAATTCCTCGAACTATATATTCAGGATCAACTGCCTGGGTTGTTTGCCAAAGCCAATGAATCTGATCATGACTCAATTTCATTTTTGCGGCCGCTTCGTTGAGGATGCTCCAGACCGCATCTGTCGCTAATTCGTGGAATTCTGTCGTGATCCAGACAATAGGCCAACCCTGTGGATGAACACGTCCGTCCCAGTCATCTTTGATACGAGAACGCTCCTCGTACATAGACCAGTCTTGAGCGCCAAGGTGTTCTTCGATGGCAGCTCCAAGACTTCCGGGGCTGACTTGAAGAATCTTCTCCGCTAAGTTTACTTGGTCTAGGAAGTCCAAAAGAGTGTGTTGTCTGAGAAAGTGTGAGAATGAGGCGCTAGGGCTCGATGACAACCTGTAGGTCGGATATGATACGGTGGCCGAATATATCCTGTCGATACGCTGAATCGCATTAGCAACGGAAGATTCCAGTGGCGAGACTTCTCTTATACGCTGAAGAATGTACATCGCCGTCTGTCGGCAAAGAAAATCCTCCCGGTCGAGGATGTAGGATAGCTTCTGTTGATGCGAAACCAACAGATCGGGCCTCTGAGCAGCGAGTGTATGAAGAATCATCAGTAAACGGCGAAGAATCCTTCCTGAAGACGACAGCGCTTTGCTGATAAGAGGCGGAATTGCGCTTTGGGGTCGAGCAATCGCCAATCTTGCGAGTGCTCGAATCAATCTCTCCCCGAGGTCGATTTCTTGCGTACCCAGCTCTTCCAGAGAAAACTGGAGTATGCGCTGATTTTCGTCGAAATCTGGTTCCGCACATTCTTTCAGCCAAACATAGTCATTGCCCTGAGGCAGTTGAGCAAACATACTTTCGCAATGTGTCAGATGATCATTGAAGACAGCTTCAAGCAGGCATGGTTCATTCAAAACATCCAACCCCGCCGCCGCGAAGGGGGACGTAACATAGCCACCTCCAGATCCGGTTGCCGAATTGTAGCACTTCCTTAGCAAATATGTTTCTGCTGCTTCCCGATTTTGTTTTGCAACGGCTGTAAGGTACTTGGCATTGCTTCGCCAAGGGTTCCAGTCGTAATCGCAGGCGTAAGCTAAGCCGAAGCACTTAATGGCAGTTTCCTGCTCGCCAAAATCCAGAAAACGTTCTGCCAAGCCTGCAATGAGAGTCGGCCTCTCAATGCTCCCCCGCAATTCGACGTAATCCTTGATTGTAATGAGTTCCTCCAAAGAACGTGCTTTAGCAATGTGATGGCGTAATATTTCGTCGAACAGCTCGGGTTCGTAGAAGCGGTCATTCTGCGTTTTCAACTTTTCGAGTGTCTCAAGGAACTCAGAAAAAGACGTCCTACATATTTCAGCTATGTCTTCTTCAATTATGGATTCCCCATCCAGTATGAAACTTGATGGGGTGCCGCCACCTCTTGGGACATCATCTCCTTCGTCACCATCTGGATTGGAAGGAATAGAGAACTCATCCTTGAGATCGTCAGGCCAATGCCCGGGAGCGACCTCTGTCAGAACGAAATGCCTGTAGCGATCCTCAAAGGTTCTTTGTATATCTTCTGAACAAGATCTACGGACGAGTTCGACGATGTGTCTCCTGGCCTTAGCGGTGGTGTTTTGATTGGTGAAAGATTCGGTAAGACACCACAGATACTCAGGATCTCCATCTTTTGCGCTTAACAAATATTCCTCTAGGCAGTTCTCCATCTTCCATCTTGCAATTGAATGAGAGAAATGTCTGAGCAGTTCGAATGCCGCTTGGCGACTGACAACGAGCACGGCGGAAAAGGCTTCTTCCGTGAAATGCTTTGTCCCCCGACCGTCAGTGAGATGGGGCATCCATTTCACCATCCACAGGACACGAGCGCACCTCTCAAGTGCCATTTCGGGCTGGTGCTGGTTCACCAGTCTCAGAACATCGATTAGGTGTGACAGCGTGGTATCTTTGCGGTAACCATAAATTAGGGAGGAACGAATTCCGTAGTTAAGCCACTTTTCCGCATCTTCACGCATACCGCACTTAGCCATAATTGCGGCAAGCCACAAGAAATGCCTGGGTCTGGAATCACCTTTCAGCAAGGTTGATTCCTCGTACGTGGCGGCGCAACTCTTCAGTATAGGGGCAAGCTTTGGGCGCACCATAGAATGGTTCGCGAGAGCCGCCCATAGACTCAATTCAAAGTCATAGTCCTCACGTGATTCAGAAATTCCGAAGTGCGTATTCCATAGAAAAGAATCTCGGAGTGAAATCAACTTCTCTATCCACGCATCAAGTCGCTCAGGAAAGCGCTCTTGTATTTCTTTGGTCAACGAACCAATGGTAAATTGCAACACATCCCTAAAGAGATCGATCAACTCGACAATTCTTTCGCCATCGCCCCGCTCAGCATTCACAAGAATGTCAATACTCTCACACGCTTCCGCATACCAGTCACGCTGATCATGCCGGAAAGATAGGCCAATACAATAGCAAGCTTCCAAGAGATGTCTGAGCGCACAGTTCCAGAGCGTCTGCGATGTGCCAATGGTCTCGCAAAGGTTTCGATAGGAAGATTCATTATCTTCGTAGCCCAGGATGACAAATGAGTACGCATATTGCATGAGGACTGGATCGCTCATCAACTTCAGTCGTTTGGGGCGATCCACTTTTGGAGTTTCGATAAAACCAGCAATGGCGGATACTTCAGAAGAAGGCATGCCTGTTTGGGCTGCATAGTAAGCCAACTCTACGTTGCCACGGGGATGCTCCTGCTCCACATACTCGGCCACAGCAGTTCGCAACTCATCGATACAAGCATAGCGTGCTAATGCACGGATCAGCAGGTAACGCACCAAACGATTGGGAAAGATCTTTTTCACACGTTTAAGTCTGTCCCATTTTGAAGTGTGTCCAAATTGGACCAGTGCATCAATGTATGCTGCCAGATGTGGTGCATACCCTGGAGCATAACTGTCGGTTCGCTCCAGAATTCCTGGGGAGAACTCAATTCGGGAAAGCCACCGGAGTGGACGTGCTTGCTGTTCCGAGTAAATGCCCAAGCACCGCGCTATGCCGATAATCTGTGAACGGGCATCATCAGTCCCATCGCTGCTGTCAGAATGAATACCTCGAAATTCATTCGTGAAGACATCAAAAAATTTCCGCCCCAGTTCCAGTCTGCCTTTCTCTGCAAGGGCCAACATAACAGCGAGTGAAGTATGGTTGTCGACTATCCATCGATCCGCCTCTGGCGAATACGCGAAGGAAATTACGTCTTGCTCACGACCCAGAGCAAGAAGGACATCCGCAAGAAGAGCCCGATCAAGATAATGCTTAAGACGCTCCCCGGTTCGGAACTTTAGTGTGCCAAGCCGACTGAGTTGAACGATATTCCCCTGTTTATATGCCGATTCAACCCCCCAGTGAAACGCGTCCACAATATCTTCGGAGGGACGAAAGCGAAGAAGGGCGCGATCAACAAAGTCAGCATCGACATTCTTTAGAATGTATTCATAGTCACCTACCTCGTAGCAATATTCAAAAACATGCTCAAACCACTTGGGAGAATCCTTTCCGGTCTTTAGAAAGTCAACAATGTTGCTCTTGATCTCCTGTATCCAGTCTGCATCCAGTTGACTGAGTGTGAACTCGCGGAAGCTATTGTGGAATACGGCCAGTCTGTCATCAGAGTCCCGTAAAAGGTGACTTATGTATTTGTACGCGTCCTCAAACTGAGGACGAATCAGAGACTTTTGGATAGCGTGGAGTTCATTCCTATGCACGGAAAATCGCAAACATGCCATGACAGCGCACAGATGCCGTGCGTTACCCATTTCCACCCGGTCGAACTCCTCCCAGAGAAGTCGATAATAGTTACGAATATCTCCGCCCGTTGCGGGTGTAAGGGAGGCTATTCTGTCTGATACCGCGTCGTTCGATAAGATGATTTCCGCGGCATACCGTAAATACAATGGAAGCCCTTCGCATTTCCTGTGGATATCAACAATGTCAGCATGTAACAAGCCCGAAATCCCTCGCTTGTTCACCAGGTAGTCTTGCGTCTCAGATGTCGTAAACAACGGCATCCGGACGTGAGTTCCGGGGATCTCCTTCGCTCGCTTGAGAAAGTGTGGCCATGTATGCAATTCTTGAGTTCCCACAACTATGACAACACCTTCAGGCACATCCGAGGGGAGGGCGGAGACTACTGTATCTCTTATTTCGGGCGAAAGGCGTTCAGCGTGGTCCAATCCGTCGAGGAAAATGACAAACTTCCGACCTTGTTCAACAAAATACTCGGCCAGCTTCTTCAGGCAGATAAGAAAGTTGCTCTCGCTGTAATCGTATCGTCGCTTGAGGACGTCGGGGTATTTCCGATGAAATTCATTCAGCAAGTTCTCGCGAAGGCTATCAGCACGGACACGCATTTTTTGAGCGTTATCGTTGACATCAACAAAACAGTAATAGTTGAAGACCTCCCATGAATTTCTATCGAGTTCTCTGAAGTATGTAGTGAGTGAAGTTGACTTGCCGCTGCCAGGTAAGCCGGTGACGATGAGATATTCCCCATCAGTCTGTGGCAATACGTCGTCCAGTTGATTCGAAAAGGATTTTCGTTCTACAAAGTGATCTTGATTGACTGGAAATACCTGTGGAACGAGCAGCTTACTCTGGAGTCGTTCAAGAAGCTTGTCAATTGATTCAAATGTAACTGGATCTCTGGAGTCCATGGCGTTCTGTTTCATGGCTTCCTTGAGATCGAGGAAAATAGCGGTATCAGAAATCCCTAACTCTCTGTCGAGAAGAGCAGTTTGGATATGTAGCTCCAGTTCCGGCAATGTCGGCCTCCGAACGTGGAATTGGAAGTCTGCCAGGAATAGGCTAAAAGAATCGACATCAAGGCCCGAGGCAGAAGCCAGATCCGAGCGCAGTTTCTTCGCATTACCCCGTCTACGGTCCTTTATGACTCCTGGTTTGAACGCCCCATCGCCTGTCACAAGGTCAAAAAGAGCGGAATCAAGACCCCGGTTTGAGCAGAGGTACACAGTCAAACTAAGGTCGGGGAATTCTTTCCGCAACGCATTCCAGCTGTCCGCTAACTTTCCGAGATATACCTTGCTCTCAGGATTGATTAGATCATCCGGCCCATAGACGGCAAGAGGATTAACGGCATACTTGACCTGATAAGCTCCGATATTGGTCTCCTGGAAAAGAACAATGTCGTCGAGGTTTCCAGCCTTTTCGTACTCCAGGAACATCCGGAAGGACTTGCGAGCTATATAGTTCTCCAACGCAAACCGCAGGGCTGTGACATCCTGGTATTCATCGCCCTTTCTACGGGACATGCCTCTTTTATTCTTGTCAGTCATTGCAATCCAACTGTTCTATCATCAGTTCGGTGATTCGAATTTCACCCGTCATCAACTTGTGCAGCAGAGCCTTGAACAGGTCGTCAAGGACGGCACGTTTACGGCGGTGCAGGTCGATCTTTCGGTCAATGGCGTCGAGGATAGCGACGATCTCGCGCTGGTCGTCTATTGTAGGCACTGGCACCGGTTGATCCTTGACAATCCGATCTGTGACTGCCGGGTAGCTTGCGCCTGTTTCAAGAGAACTTAGTTGCTGCACAAACTGCTCCCGTTGCACGAGGTAGAAAATGAATTTTTCGGCGGTACTGTTCCTGTCTCGGCGCAATACACAGAATGCTGTAGAGCAAACTTGATCATCCAAGTGATCGGGAACCGTTGCGGTCCGCAACAGGGTTGGCCGGACTGTGGCAAAGATCACGTCACCAGCAAAGATGCGCTTTCTGGCTCTACCAGGGCCTGAACTGAGCGTGATTTGAGACGTTGACTCAACACGCAGAAACTTGCGAGAGACTGATGAAACGTCGACATACTCGACTTCTCGGTCACCTTCTCTCCGCAGGTCAACCGTGTCCGATTCAATACAGAGATCCCCTAACGGGTATGTATCCCAACTCTCCGGCATCGGGCCGATCTCGGTTTCCTTCTGCGTTTCGTTGCGCAGGCCGCGGGTGAATAATTCTCGCATTGTGGCACGCTTAAGAGAGGCTGTTGCTTCTGTCGTTCTTGTCTCGGCTCTAATGGAATCCTGGATAACCTCTAACGCGTCTGTTATGGCACGCTGTTCTTCTGGTGCAAATTCGGGAAATGGAAGATCGAGAAGCACTTCGGGAGGCACGCGCTGTCGCCCGGTCGTACCCTCCATACGCTCGGCAACATAGTGTCGGACATCCGGGTGCAATAGGTAAAAGAACAGGAGTCGTCGATCTTGTCCCTTATGACGCGGCCGAAGTGGAATGACTTCCGTCGTTGCGAAACCAAACGGGACAGGAACCTCAGACGCGAGGGCTTGCTTCCCATTCTCAAAGGAAGGAGTAATCTTCGCCACAAGAATATCGCCGCGTTCGAAATAGGTGCCACTTCTGATCTGAGCTGGTGTCTTAAGAGTGAAGTCAGGCGCATACGTGCCACCTTGCGGAATGTCGGCCATCGGTACAAATGGGATTGCTTCCCATGGAGATAGGTCAAATAGGCGAGGTTTCTTTGTGATTTCGTAAACGTCGCCTACTTGAATCCAGGAACGATGATCAGAATGTTTGGCGTCAAGCAGGCTCATCGGCGATGCCTCCAAGAAGCTTTGACAAGGACATAGAGAGCGCATGCGCCTCGTTGTCAAGAGAGATAAGCTCAGACAGTAGCGTACTGACTGAAGCGAACTCCGCTGTGCTTTCTTTACCCACCCACCGGCTCGGACTTAGGTTGTAGTCGGCTTTCTCCGTTTCCTCTCTCGTAATGACTACGAGCTCTCCTTCGACCGGTTCCCCTTTCACATAAGCAGTCGCCAGCGGCCGGATATCCTCTTCCGGGATATAGTTCTTCGGGCGACCTTTCTTCACACGCGCGCTGGCGTTGATTAACACAATCTTGTCTTTCCGGTCCGCGGGCTTGCGCTTCGACAGGACCACGATCACGCCAGCCGCCGTGGTGTTGTAGAACAGGTTATCGGGCAGCAGGATCACACCGTCAATCAGGTCACGCTCCACGAACCATTTGCGTATATTGCGCTCTCTGTCTTCGTGTTTGCTGCCCGATCCACGCGTCATGGCGCCAGTGTCGAGTACCACAGCAGCGCGTCCGCGTTCGTTCAGACAGGCGAGCGTGTGCTGAAGCCATGCCCAGTCCCCCTTGCCGGTCGTGATGCCGCCCTGGGTGCGGAAGCGGTCGAAAGGGTCGTTGGCGAATATCTCTGTGTCGAAAGGCTGGTTCCACATTGGATTGGCGACAACGATATCAAAAGTGCGGATCTTGCTATCCGCCGTCTTGAACTTCGGGTTGATCATCGTGTTGCCGCGCTGCACATCGGCCTCCATGTCATGGATAATGGCGTTCATACGGGCGACGGCGTAACTCTCGGCCTGCAACTCCTGGCCGTACAGTCTTAGCGGTATCCGGCTCGTGGGGTCGCGTTCCTGGGCGACGAGCTGCAGCTTGATGAGCAGCCCGGCCGAGCCGCAGGCATAGTCATGGCACTCCTCACCAGGTTTCGGGCGCATGATGTGGGCCATCAGAAAGCCGACCTCGGTCGGCGTGAAGAATTCGCCGGCGCTCTGGCCTGATCCTTCAGCGAACTTGCGCAACAGATACTCGTAGGCCCGGCCCAGAAAGTCCGGCTGAACATCGGCAAGCCCAACTCGATAACGCGGATCGGAGAAGGTCTCCACGACGTCTCTAAGTCTGGCCGGATTAACGTCACGTTCACCGTTGCGTTCTGCTGCGAAGTCGACCAAGTCTATGACACCGGAGAGGGATGGATTGTGCCGGACCACGGCGCGCACTGCGGTTGTCAGATGTTCGCCAATATCTTTGGGCCGCGTGCTCCGTCCCTGGTCGTCAAGCTGCCAGTCGTATTCTTTGCGCCCGCTGATGACGCCCCAACGGGCTTCGGGCGGCAGATAGAAGCGCAGAAGATCGGGGTCGGACTCGGCGATCTCCAGAGCGATATCTTCGTCACCGTACTCCTCTCCGAGACGCTCAATCTCATCGTCAAAGACATCCGACAGACGCTTGAGAAAGAGCAGCGGCAGCAGGTAATCTTTGAACTTGGCCGCGTCCTTTTCGCCGCGAATGGAGCAGGCAGCGTCCCACAGCATCTGCTCCATGGTCTTTGTTGAAGGCGTCGTCGTGCGCTTGCCGCGCCGGCGCCGGGTTACGCCTGCGGCCGCCTCAGCTGAATCTGCAGCAACTACCTCCGCGTCGAGTCCGATTTCGGCAGCCATCGCCGCGATTGCCTCCCGCGCCGCCTTCTGGGGCCTGGATGCGCCGCCTTCCCAACGGTTGACAGTGGCAAAAGCAACGCCGAGCCGCTCTGCCAGTTGTTGCTGCGAGAGGTCAAGGCTGGCGCGGAGGGCGCGCAAGGTGGCCGGGATGTCTTGGGGGCCTGTTAAGTTTGTCATGTTTGTAATATAACATTCAATGACGGGCCAGTCAATATCCCATGTTGCTGAGCTACTTCGAGGCCAGGACCGTATCCAACTTGCTTTTGGACGGGTGGTTCGCTTGGGAGTAGCGAAGGTTGCTTTCAGCTAGCCGATATTCTATTATTGATCACAGTTTGGCAATGGCTGCAATTGCCCACGCCTATCATTCGCCTTGCAACGACAAACTGGGCTATGAACGATGGCTGACGACATTATTGGGAACGAGCACCTGGTCGAACGGAACGTGAGCTACCACATCGAAATCGACGGCCAACTCCTGCTCATCGAAAACGTGCCGGCGAGGGTGAACGTCGAGACGGGTGAGAGGTACTTTGCGCCGGAGACGGTTGAGCGCTTGCAGCAGGCGGTTTGGGGGCGGTGCCGGCCGGTTCGGACTGTTGAGACACCGGTTTATGAGTATGGGGCGCTGGCCTGAAGAATTTAGGGGACTTTGCTGCTGTCTTACAGGATGGGGAGTGGGAGAAATGTCATGACCAACAAGCAATCTGCGCTGACGAAAGACGAGGTCCGGCTGTACCATGAGCAGGGGTGGGCGGGGCCGTTTGCGCTGATCTCGGAGGAGGAGATGGCGGGGGTGCGGGGGCGGATTGATGAGGAGATTCTGGAGGTGGGGAAGGCGCAGGGGCTGGCGGAGAGGGACTATTTTCATAACCGGCATCTGGATAACCGCTGCGTTTTTGAGCTGCTGAGCCATCCGAATCTGGTGGAGAGGGCGGCGAGCTTGCTGGGGCCGCATTTGGTGCTGTGGCGGACGAATTTTCAGATTAAGGCGCCGCTGAGCGAGCAGGAGGATTGGGATACGGAAGTGCCGTGGCACCAGGATTGCGCGTACTATCAGCCTTCGCCGAATGTGATCCTGTCGGCTTGGATCGCGGTGGACAGTACGACGCGGGCGAACGGGTGTATGCAGGTGCTGCCGGGGAGCCATAAGCGGCTGTATCCGCACATCGAAGACCCGGACGCGGAGATGTTCAGCAGGGGCGTGGACCCTTCTACATTCGATGCGAGCGATGCGGTGCACCTGGAGCTGAAGCCGGGTGAGTTTATCTTCTTTAATGAGAGTACGCTTCACTATTCGCCGCCGAACAAGTCGGAGACGCGGCGGTTTGGGATCACGCCGCGGTTTACGGTGCCGTTTGTGGACGTGGGCAGACGCGAGCAGATCGATGTGCTGATGGTGAAGGGCGAGGATTATATGGGGTTCTATAATGTGGTTGAACCCCCTGGGAGTTTCTAGTTTTTAGTAGTTAGTTTTTAGTTACTGCGGCGGCTGATCTACGAGGGATGGTACGGGCGCGAAGGGTTTCCTTCGCGCTTTTTCGCGCTCGGAGCCGGAAGCGGGAGGGCGGGGGGACTGCAGGGGGAGTGCGGGGGACTGCAGGGGGTGAGGGGCTGGGAGCGGCAGGGGTTAAGGGGCTGAGACTGTAGGTGGGGGAGGAGACACTGTTGGCTAGACACGTTGCTGGGGAAGAATGAACAGGGTGGCTAGCCAGGGCGGGGCGTTGCGGGGGCGCAGCCCCTGCACAAGGGAGGGCCGAAGGCCCAGAACTGCAGTGGTCAGTGGTTAGTGGTTAGTGGTTAGTGGTTAGTGGTTAGTGGTTAGTGGTTAGTGGTTAGTGGTTAGTGGTTAGTGGTTAGTGGTCAGTGGTCAGTGGAAGGTTGCCTGAGGGCCGCAGTTTGGAGGCGTTGGGCAGGTTTTTCTGAAGGTCAACTTTCGACCAGTAGCTCGTTGGGATACATCATGCGCCAGGGGCCGGGCATCTCTTCGACGGGGACTTCGATCACGACGGGGAGGTCTGCGGCGAAGGCGTCGGGGAGGGCGTCACGGAGACTGTTGGCGGTGTGTACCCGGACACTTATTGCGCCGAAGGACTCGACGAAGGCGACGAAGTCGGGATTTACGAGGTCTGAGGAGATGACGCGGCCGTCGTAGAGCTCTTTCTGCATGCGGCGGACGTTGCCGTAGGCGCCGTCGTTGAAGACGACGGAAACGGTGTTGATGCCGTGCTGCACGGCGGTGGCCAGTTCGGTTGCGCAGTAGAGGAAGCCGCCGTCGCCGGCGATGGAGAGGACCGAGCGATTGGGGGCGGCTACTTTTGCGCCGAGCGCGGTGGGGAATCCCCAGCCCAGGGTGCCCTGATAGTTGGGGGTGAGGAATGTGCGCGGCTGGTAGACGGGCATGGCCATGTTGCTGGCATAGCCGACCTGCGTTAATTCATCGACGAAGATGCCGTCATCGGGCAGGGCGTCGCGGATGGCGCGAATGTAGTCGATCTGGGGTTGGAAGGAGTCGAAGAGCTCTTCTGTCTCCTTGTGGAGAGCAAGCATTTCGGCATTGCGGGAAGGGGGCTGGCGGTTGTAGCGCGGCAGGCTTGGCAGCAGGGCGCGCAGGGCATCTTTGCTGTCGGCCGCGATCGTCACGGCCGCAGGGGCTAAGAAGCCAGATTCCTGCGGCGCAATGTCGATGCGTATCAGAGAGAGATGGTCGGGGTTCTTCCACTGAATTAACGGCTTGGTCAAGCGTGTGCCGATGGCGATGGCGAGGTCGGCCTGTTCCCAGAGGGGTTCGCCGGCTGCGTAGGTGTGGCTGAAAGGATGGCGGCTGGAGAGGATGCCGCGCCCGCGGCCGCTGGCGATGACAGGGGCCTGGAGGGCTTCGGACAGGGCGCGGACCTCTTCGCCCGCGTCCATTGCGCCGCCGCCGACGAATATGACGGGGTTGCGTGCCTCGCCAAAGAGCCGGGCTGCCTCTTCGATGGTGTCGGCATTCACTGCTGGCCGGCGCACGGTGAGGGGCAGTGGGGCGTCGTCCACTTCCGCGTGGCCGGCATAGACGTTCAGAGGGATCTCCAGCCCGACGGGTCGCGGGCGGTTTGAACGCATTTCGCTGAGCGCCATGGCCAGCAGGCGCGGGAGCTCGGCGGGGCTTTCGGCGCGGCGGGCCCACTTTGTGAGCGAACGCATAACAACCAACTGATCCGGGATCTCGTGCAACAGTCCATAATCGCGGCCGATCTGGTCGGTATGGATCTGGCCGGCGAGGCAGAGTACGGGCGCGTTTGTGGCGTAGGCAGTTGCGAGCGCGGCGGTGGTGTTGAGAAATCCGGGGCCGGGCACGACAGCGTAGACGCCGGTCTTTCCAGAGGCGAGCGCGTAGCCGAGGGCCATGTAGGCTGCGCCCTGCTCGTGGCGGGTATGAATGGAGCGGATTGGGCCACCGGCATCGTAAACGGCGTTATAGAAGTGGTCGTTCTGGACGCCGGGCAGGCCGAAAATCGTGTCGATGCCGTGGGAGAGGAGGGCTTGGACAAGCGCTTCGCCGCCGGTGCGGATGGTGTTCATGGGCTGCGCTCTTGGATGTGTTATCTAGTGCGTCGTCGAGTCATTGGCGTAAGCGTTGTTGACGATTCGCTCTAGATGATAAAGATAGTGGTCAAGTCTGCAATGTACGCCAGTTGCTGTCGAATCACTTCTCCCGTGGATGCATCCCAGATTTTCGGGCAGCCGCTGTCTGAATCAGGATTTGCAGGATTGACGGATTTTCGGGATTGGTGTAGTAGGACTTTCATGCTTTTGGCCCCATCTGCAGTACCTTTCTCGTCCAACCATTCATCGCTGCCCCAGTTCACGCTTCTTCGTTTTTTCGGTGATTGACAACTCTGGCTTGCTGGCAGCCGCCAGCGCCTGGCATAACCGATGGCGAATCGCTGAGGCTGTCGCCGCGGTCGACGTAAGTGTCGCCTTGCATGTCGATGTCGACGCCGCCAGGGCGGTTGAATCCGCCGTTGCCGTGGGTGGTACTCGTCAGGTAGACATCGGTGGCGACTTGGCTTGGGGCATCGATTGGGCAACAGAAGTGGACAGCGAACGCTACACTCGACATATCATGCTCATAGTGACGGCATACTGCAGTTCGGCAGACCTACGGTCACACGAACCTGAAAGGCTTAAACTTTAGGTTTCTGTGGATACGGGTATGCACGAATCGTTGTTATGTGCAGGCTCTCGCTGCCGATCGCGTCGAAGAATTGTAGGGGCTTAGCTCACGTATCGCAAGCCCCAAGATCGTCTGAGTCGAAGAAGTGACGCAGAGTCGATGGTATGGGGCCACATAGGTTTGGATTGTTGTCTAGGTAAAGTACCCACAGATTCGTCAATTGGCCCATCTCGACGGGTACGCTACCTTCCAGTTGATTGTCGCTGAGGCCCAGCCCTTCCAAGTTCGTTAGCTGACCTAACTCAGGTGGGATGTATCCTTCCAGTTGGTTGCCATCAAGATACAGCACGTCCAGGTTTGAAAGCTGCCCCAACTCGGCCGGGACTTTCCCCTCCAGTTGGTTGCGTTCGAGCCGCAATATTTTCAGGTTCGAAAGCTGGCCCAACTCGGCCGGAATGACTCCTTCCAACTGGTTGTCGTTTAGTTGCAGCGATACCAGATTAGTCAACTGGCTCAATTCGGCTGGGATACTTCCCTCAAGCAAATTCCAGCTGAGGGCCAACGTCTTTAGGTTTTTCAGTTGCACCAACTCGATTGGGATTACTCCATCCAGTTGGTTATCCATGAGGGACAACCACTTCAAGTTCGCCAACTGGCCCAGCTCGACTGGGATACTCCCTTCCAGTTGGTTATCCACGAGGGACAACCACTTCAAGTTCGCCAACTGGCCCAACTCGGCCGGGATTTGCCCTTCCAGCTGGTTGCCGTCGAGCCATAACAACTCCAAGTTCGAAAGCTTGCTCATCTCAGCTGGGATGCCCCCTTTTAGCTGGTTGCCCGCGAGCTGCAACGTTAGCAGGCTCGTCAACTGGCCCAACTCAGCCGGAATCCGCCCCTCCAGTTGGTAATGGAAGAGGTCCAACCCTATCACACGATTCTGCGCGACAGTGACCCCATTCCAATTAGATATGGGAAGATCTACACTCCAGTTCAAGGAATCAGCATCAGTCAGTTTCTCCTTGACAATCAGCAGCGCTTCGCAATCCGCAACCAGTCCAGCCACCTCCGGCTCCGAAATCGCGACCGAGTCGGCGCATGATTCCGATTGGGGAGCTGCCTGCGAGGAACAGGCTCCCAGTATTGCCAGTGCCGCCAAAATCAGGACGGAACTGGTTGTAGCCAAGGCCCGCCTCGGCGACGCGTCCCTCCCCCGTAGGCGTGTTGTGCTGCACCCCTTAATGGAATTTCGGCGTCTGCATGCCTTACCAGACAGACCTCTCCCACTGCATCTGAAGTTTAACGTCAGCCAAACTTTACATAGTTGCAATATCACTTCTTTCGTTTCGATATCAACGCTAAGGACAGGTCACTGGCCATTCGTCCCTGTCTCCGCTGAAGCCGCATGCAAAGGCTAGGTGGCAGTTGAAGAAGACTAATGTGACTCCCTAGAAAAACGAGGAGCTTCAGTTTACCGATAGTGCGGGCAATTCCCTGCGATCCCTAGTACTACAACCGCAATTCACGAATCTGCAGTTTTTCCGGCGAAAATGAGGGTGCGAAAGCGCATTCTGAACAACCACGGAACTGAATGAACGGCCCATATGCAGCCACTTCTGCGCCTCCTTTTGCACTTTCGGTCTTCGGCCAGCTAGAGTGCGGTTGTAGTACTAGGTACATTTCGTTTGAAGAATCGTAATATCAAAAGGGATTCCCCTTAGCATTCAGTGTCCGTTAACTGCCGCATGCGGTAGGGCTAGCCGAAGATCAAGAGTTAAATGTTCAGTGCAGGCGCGCGGCGGGGCGGCGCGAACTGGAGCTCGTTGAGCTCCACGAACTGCTTCTGGTAGACCTGGACGCGGTAGGAGCCGGTGTCGGGCACGTACATGAGGCCGTCTTCGCTGACGACGACGGACTGCGGCCAGCGCAGGAGCTTCTGGACTTCGAGCTTGGCCATGTCGCGCAGGCGGTTGGGGTAGGCGTTGGTCAGCATGTAGGAGACGGCCACCTTGGAGAGGGTGGCGTCGCCGATGAACTGCTGCACGTAGCGGCCCTCTTCGTTGAAGAGCTGGACGCGGTTGTTGCCGCGGTCGACGACGTAGATGTCACCGTGCTTGTCGACGTCGACGCCGCTGGGGCGGTTGAACTGGCCGTCGCCACAGCCGGAGGTCCCGAAGGCCATCTTGAACTCGCCGTCAGCGCTGAATTTCTGGACGCGGTCGTTGCGCCAGTCGGCGACATAGACATCGCCCACTTCGTCGACGGCGATGCCCCACGGCATGTTGAACTCGCCCTCGCCGCAGCCGAGGCTGCCCCAGCCGCCGAGGAGGCCGCCCTCGCGGGTGAACTTCTGGACGCGGTGGTTGAGCGTATCGACGACGTAGAGGTTGCCCTCGGCGTCGAAGTCCATGCCGGACGGGCCGTTGAGCTGGCCGGGCCCGCTGCCCTCTTCGCCCCAGCTGTCGATGAGCTCGCCCTCGTTGTCGATGATGGTGACGCGGTGGAGCGTCTCATCGGTGAGGTAGAGGTTCTCGTCGCTGTCGGCGAGGATGGTGACCGGCCAGGTGACCTTGCCCGGCTCGTCGCCGTAGATGCCGAAGGAGCCGAGGTCACTGTCCTCGGTGCTGTATTTGCGGATGAGCGCGGTGCCCTCGCTGCGGCAGAGGATGTAGAGGCGGTCCTCCTGGCCGAACGCAAGATCGATGGGATAGTTGGTCAGCCGCCGCATTCCCAGTGTCTTGTGGAAGGGAAATCCGGCGCGCAAGAGACCGTATGGTCTGCCCACGGTGTGACTCCTTTTGAGTTTCTAATGTAGATCCCAAATGAGATCAAGAGTATTGGTCAAGGGTGCGTATGTTGTGGTAGAACCATCTGACAGACTCGCTTTATGTAAGGAAAGGAAGCAAAGATGGTTCGACCGGATATGGAAAAATGGGGACAGACGCTGGCTGACTTGCGGGTGTTGTCGGTGGAAGCCAAAGATGCCCGCAGCCGGGAACGTTTTCTGGCGTTGTATATGATCGCAAATAAGCAAACGAGTGCCTGTGCTTGGGCGCGGGAAATCGGACGCACCAAAGAGACAGTCTTGAATTGGGTACATCGCTACAATCAGTTTGGGCCCAAGGCCGTGTTCTATCGTCATACGGGTGGACGTCGCCCTTTTTTAGCCCGGAGCAGGTCAAGCAACTCGTCAGCGTAATCTGTGAGACGGAACCTGTAGAGCATGGCCTGCCCGGTCATGGTTGGACGTTGAAAAAGCTGCGGCGCTGGCTCAAGCAAGTCATGGATTGCAACCCCGCTCGCAGCACGCTGCACCGGATTGTGCAAGCAGCGCAGTTGCGCTGGAAAAAGTGCCAAAAAGTGCTCAAGAAAGCCGACCCACAGAAACGTGCGGCCTTTATGGAACGCTTTCAAAGGTTGTATGAGCAACTCTGTCGCCAGGAACGCCGTTTGGTCTATATTGATGAAGCCCACATCCACCGCGATATGGATTTGGGCTACACCTGGACCGCAAAGAACAAGATTGCTTGGCGTATGAGTGACTCTGCTCCGCTCTCCGATCGCATTAACTGGTATGGCGCCTACGATTTCGGCGCCGGACAGTGTTTCATCTGGAACGAGGGCAACTGTAACAAAGAACACACGATTCAGTTCTTGCAGCGCATGGTTGAATGGCTGGCGGATGAACCGGGCGCAGTCGTCATCATCTGGGACGGCGCCACCTGGCATCGAGCAAAGTCCGTTCAGGCTGCTGCCGCCAAACTCGGTCTCACTCTCATCCCGCTGCCTGCCTATAGTCCCGACCTCAATCCGATCGAAAATCTCTGGCGCTGGATGCGAGAAGAAGTCACGCACAACCACTGCCATCAATCCATGCGTCAACTATTCGATGCCTGCAAAGCCTTCATCGACCGTATCAATGCCCATCCATTCCAGGTCGTAACTCGTCTATGGCCCAAATTTGAACTCAACCCAGAGTACGAAAAACTCTTGATATCAAATTGAACTTACATTAGTTTTCAGTTTTTAGTAACTGCAGCTTACACAGTGGTTCGCTAAGAACCTGAAAACTGTTTGCTACGAGCTATACGGATTTATCTGTTCGAATTGGCCGCCGACGATTTCGGTGGGATCGATGCCCATCCACTGCTCCAGAACTGTGCCGTAGATGCCGCGGAAGTCGATGGTGTGCTCCATGTCCTCGCCGTGGACCCAGCGGTTGGGGTCGAGCGAGGGGTATTGGGCGTAGAGACCGCCCTGGACGTGGTCACCGATGATGAAGGCGCCGCCGCCGGAGCCGTGGTCGGTGCCGCTGGCGTTGTCGCGGATGCGGCGGCCGAACTCGGTGAAGACGAGCATCGTCACTTCGGAGGATGCGTCGTGGGCGCGCAGGTCCTCAAAGAAGGCGGTGACGGCGGTGCTGAGGTCGGCGAGCAGCTTGGGATGGTCAGGGACCTCGTTGGCGTGGTTGTCATAGCCGCCTTGCGCGGTGTAGAAGACGCGGGTGCCGAGCCCGGCCAGATGGACGCGGGCGACATCGCGCAGGCTGTTGGCGATGGCGCTGTCGCCATACTCTACGGTCGAGCTGTAGCCGTCTTTTGCCTTCTTGAGTTCGTCGGTGCCCTGGATGACGTTGAGGCCGGTCTGCGAGAGGTAGTCCATGACGTAGCCGGCGCCGACTTCGTGTCCGTACATGCCTTTGAAGACTTCGAGGGCTTGGGTGCGGCGGCGGGGTTCGTCAATGCCGGTGAGCAGGCCGTAGGTGTCGAGGTCGGCGAAGGAGGTGACGGGCACGCCGGGCACGGCCATGGCGCGGGGCAGGCCCTGGCCGACGTTGACGCCGGTGAGGACGTTGTGGCCGCCGGGGTCCAGCTCGCGGATCATGCGTCCGACCCAGCCTTCGGTGCCGATCTCGATCGGTTCGCAAGTGTGCCAGATGTCCATGGCGCGGAAGTGGGAGCGGTTGGAGTTGGGGTAGCCGATGCCCTGGACCACGGCAATGTCGCCGGCCTCGTACATCGACTGCAAGGGTGCGCAGTTCGGGTTCCAGGCCAGGGTATCGTGGATGGGCAGGACTTCGTCCTCTTTGAGACCGACCACCGGCCTGGAGTCGTAGTAGATGCCGGCGGTGTAGGGGACGACCGTGTTCATGAAATCGTTGCCGCCGCTGAGCTGGACGACTACGAGTACGGGGTCTTTTTTGTGGTCAACCATCTTTTCATCCCTTTTTTTAACTGAAGTTTCTAGTTTTCAGTTTTCAGTTGTTAGTTTTTAGTGAACACCTTCCTGTTGCTGAGACAGGATTGCGTTGCTAAACACTGAAGGTCAGGCGAACTGGTATTCGCGGGAGGCGACGATTAGTTGGAGCATCAGGACGATGCGGTCGGTGTTTTCGTCGGTTTCGCCGTTGGCGCTACCGTTGGAGGGGAAGACGAGGTCGCCGCCGCTCTGGGCGAAGCGTATCAGGTCGGCGCGAGTTTTTTCCTCGAGGGTCAGGGGGCCGACGAGGTCGAGACAGTTGTCGACGAACTGTTCGGGGGTGAGGCTGTCGCCGGCGGCGCGCAGCCGTTTGATGATCGCCTGGACGCCCGGCTTGCTGGAGTCACCCACTTCGTCGACGGCGAAGTTGACGCGTTCGGTGAGCATGCCGCCGTCGATCCACTCCTGGCCGGTGTGCCAGCCCTCGACGGTGGGCGGATTGAAGAGCTCCTGGCCCATCACTTTGGCGGCTCTGTGATAGCGCGGTATGCCGGGCGTGGGCGTGCGATTGGTGCCGACCAACTTGAGAACGCCGGTGATCAGCTCGGTGGGGCTTTTCACTTTCCTGAAGCGGGCCGCCTTGAAGAAGTCGCTCTTGAAGAGCGTGCGCAGGACATGGCGCATTTCACCTTTCGACTCCATGAAGGCGTCCGAGAGGGTGTCGATGGCGTCCGGGTCCTGGGGCGGCGTTACATTCCAGGAGGGGACCTGCGGCTCGTCGGCGACGAAGAAGTTGTAGAGATGGCGGGAGATGAAGCGGGCGGTTGCCGGCTGCTCGACGATGATGTCGATGATGTCGCCGCCGTTGAAGTTGCCGGTGTGGCCGAGGAAGGTCTTCTCGGAGTCGTCGTGGTCCTCCTCGCGGAAGAGGAATTCGGGAGAGTAGAAGCCGTGGGGGTAGAGGGGAACCGGCTGCGCGAAGGTCCAGCCGGTGAAGGCGAGCGCGCAGTTCTTGATGTCGTCCTCGGTGTAGTTGCCGACCCCCATCGAGAAGAGTTCCAGCAGCTCGCGGCCGTAGTTCTCGTTGGGTTCGCCCTTGATGTTCTCGCTGTTGTCGAGCCAGTTGATCATCGCCGGGTTCATGGAGAGCTCGAGCAGAATCTCGCGTATGTTGCTCATGCCGATGCGGCGGAAGAGATCGATCTGGTCGCTCATGGCGAGGGCGTGCTCGCCCTTGGCGTAGCCGGTGGCGAAAACGTGATGCCAGAAGAGAGCCATCTTCTCTTCGAGCTGGCGCGGGCTGTTGAGCATGCGGTAGATCCAGGTACCGGAGCGGACATCCGGCCCTTCACCGCCAAAGTAGCGCTTCACAATATCCTCGTCGATCGGCGGGCAGCGCTCAATGTCCACCAGGTCGTCGACGACTTCGTCGTACCCCTTTGCGACAAGGGCCTCGAGCTCTTCGCGGCTGGCGCCGAAGCCTGCCCGGCGCAGCAAATGAGCCATCAGGCCCAGATCCTCATCTGCCATTTTTTCCTCCTAACTGCAGTGGTCGG
>MPML01000061.1 GCA_002238445.1 Caldilineaceae bacterium bin5 | reverse complement strand
TAACATCGGCTCCGACGCGTCCAAGGTGGGGTTCCCGATGCTGGCCCACTATTGTGCGGCCAAGTTTGGGGTCGTGGGCCTGACCAAAGTGCTGGCGGGGGGGGGGGCGCCGCGCCCCGGCACGCGGAACCGCGTCTGCCCTGTGGGCGTATCCGGCACCGGCATGGGACAGGAGGTACTCGACTGGAAACTCGAGGCCACGGGCATGCAGCCGCAGGAGATCCTGGCAGCCACGGCTGCGGACATTCCCTTGCAGCGCAACCCGACCGTGCAGGATATCGTGAATGCGGTGCTCTTTTTCATCTCCGATGGGGCTGCTTTCCTGACCGGATCGGCGCTTGACGTGGACGGCGGGATGTTGAGCACGATCCCGGTGCCCGGCGTGGATGACTGAAGTTGCTTTGGCTGTTGATGTTTCTGACCACTGACCACTGAAATTTGGGGTTGCTGATGGAACGGGTTGCTTTTGTCATGCACGTCAAGGAGGGGGAGGAGGAAGAGTACCGGCGGCGCCACCGGGAGGTCTGGCCTGCAGTGCTGGCCGACCTGGAGCAGGCAGGCGTGCGCAGCATGAGCATCTTCATGGTGGACCGGCAGCTGTTCCTGTACATGGAGGCGGAGAATTACGCCGAGGCGGTCCGTATCCTGGCGGAAAGTCCCGAGTCGGTGCGCTGGGAGGAGTACATGGCGCCGATCATGGAGGACGAGAGCGGGGATGACTACGATCCGCACGACGCCTATCCTGAGGGGTGGCCGGAGGTGTTCCACTGGCGGGTTGGCTGATGGTGGGGACGACTGACAGCGTGTGCTTCGTGCAGGGCTCGGTCCTTTATTAAACTATGGTAACTTTTGATTGATAATCAAAAGATTTACCTATAACCTTAACCAACAGGTGATTTTCCGACCGCTTGATTACTCCTGTAATTCTAATTCTTCCCCTTGTCGAGTGCTTTGTTAATTTGGGGTAGTTTTTGAACTGCAAACAAACGATTTAACTATAAATCTAACTGACAGGTGGTGATGTCACGACTACGCTCACTCCTCTGTGCCTACTGTTTCCGTCTGGATGCACTTTGTTTTTCCCATTTCACGATCTAGTAAATGGGGGGCTGCCATAACGGAGAAATAGCATTGAGAAACCTTGACTTACGCAGTTATCGTAACGCCCATCACTGGCGGGTTGAGGAAACAGCCGAGAGTCTGTTCTTCATTGATGTTGCTCTACCAAACCCGACTTCCAAAAGCATGGAAAGTCTTCTCAGAATGACTGACCAGTGTCACCAGCGCGTTCGTGCGGTATTAGACATTGGTTCAGAAATAAAAGATAAGGAACGTCAGCACCGGGTCAATACTTGGCTTTACGCTCCAGGCCTTCTTGCGAAGGCTGACTTCGCCAGACCAGATATACCGCGTATGTTCTATGGAACCGTTAATTCTGCGGGCCTACATTTGGTCACACGTGGATTGGATTGGGATGACCCAATCGTATTTGAGGGAGTGCTCCATGAAGTCATCCATTTTTGGTGGGCTGATCAAGTGGGGGAGGCGCCTTCTCTTTTGAACGAAGGCGTTGCTGTCTACTTCGAGCACATTTTGGGAGTCGACGCTGAGAAGGGGCGTGAAACAATGAATAATCTCTGGCAAGAGTATACCTGCAAGGCCAAACCCGGATTCCTGCGTCGGCTCTGCAAGAACGACGTCTTTTGGACCGAAGAGGCCGCAGGTGAGCCTGTCTATGAGATCGGCGGACAGTTTGTCTCTTTTCTTCTAGACACCTATGGATTGCCAAGCATAAAGCGCATTTTCCTCAAATCGTATTTTGATGACCCTGCCATTCCAGAGCACATCGAGGAGGTAATTGGTGAGCCACTCGGCTCCCTAGAGAAGAAAATTGCCCTCTACTAACGCATTATGGTTGGCTCCAATAAGTTGAATTTCATTTAGGCAAAGATTACCATAACAAGAATGGCTGCAAGCTTTTCCATGTTATTGTTAGAAACTATGTAACCTGAATTCGGAGTTAGTGAGCACCTTACCAAGCTGGTAAAATAGTAGCTCTGCAACCAAAATTCTCCAGAAAAGAAAGTTGCTCAGTGATGAGTATACTCAAACTGTTCTGTCATGTCGATGATTTCTGTCAGTGGTTGACGAGATGGGAGAATGCCAAGCTGTTGGGCATGACTCGGAAGCGAGGGCCGGCGCCTCGTATGAGCATGAGTGAAATGATGACGATTCTAATTCATTTTCACCAGTCGCATTATCGCGATTTCGAAGCCTACTATAGCGGCATTTCGGAGTCGGAACCGGTCGGGGTCACACAGATGATTTCCACAGCGAATCCAGTTGATGCGCCAACAGAGGCTCGAAGGTCCCTGTATGAGCGCTTTGCGTCCCGTATCTCTGTTAAGGAGAGTCTGAGCAGGAAGCTGGTCTCTTACCAAGGGAACAAGGAAGCTGCGGGTCTGCGTTGGATGAAATACAAAGAAGGGTTTTCCGCCGGATTGGTTCAGAGCTTCCTGGGCCAGGCTGAAGCGAAGACCTTTCTTGATCCCTTTTCCGGCTCCGGCGCCGTTCCCCTCACCGCAAGTAGAATGGGGATGGATGGCAGGCCGAATTCTTCTCAAGATTTGGATTTCACAGAGATCGCTGGAAGGCGCTGGCTGAAGCGCTCCGGTACCACGGCGTGCGTCACTCTGTCGCCCAAACTGTGGAAACCGAAAACGGTACTCACTATACTGTGGCTGGTAGGCTTGAATCACCTGACGGGCGAAATCCATTTGTCAGAACCGTTTGGGTCGTCGAAAACGGGAGTACTATCCCCAGGTTGATAACGGCCTATCCGCTAAGGAGACGAAATGTTTAAGGAACTGGACTGCATCGCGCTCACAGCAGACATTCCAGCAGACGGACTTAAAGAGGCCGATGCAGTAACAATCGTGCATGCTTACCCTGGAGGAAGCGCGTTCATAGTAGAATTCCAAACTTTGGACGGGAACACGGCCGCGATTATCGAGGTTTCGTCATCCCCAATCCGCCCAGTCTCGGACAACGCGATATTGCGCATGCACGCACGATGAAGATAGGTGTATAAGCGACGTGGACAAGGGGAAATGCCCCAGCGTAGCAGCGCACTGGGCACGGCCAGACTCCGCTTGGGGCGGGCTGACCGCCGCCTTCTCCCCTTGGCAGACCAACTTTGTAAAGAGACAAAGGAGGGTAGATGACAGCAATACAGTCAGAGTAATCATTCAGTCGATCAGCATCCCTGTGCAGAGTAAGACACCTGCCAAACGCAAGGAGAAGGCAAAATGGCCGAGAAAGTTTCCGTGATTGAGATGAACGATGATCAGAGAAGCGCGCCAAAGGGCCATAGCCGGCGGCAGTTCCTGCGCACCGCCGCCATCGCCGGCGGCGCAGGTCTTCTGACCGCCGCCTGTCCTGCGCAACCGCCCCAGACCGTCACTGTAGAAGTTCCGGCGGAGCAGATGGTGTTGCGGATGTGGACCACCCGCTTCTTCAACCCGAACATCAACCTGCACCTCAACGAGGAAGCGCAGAACGCCGGCCGCGCCATCGGCTTCGCTGTCGACGTGCAGGCCATCCCCGGCAGCTTCCAGGAGTTTGCCGCCAAGCTGTCCGCCGCGGCCGAGGCCGGCACCTTGCCCGACATCTTCTCCCCGCAGATCGCGACCCAGATATTCATGCGCGATGGCCGCATGCTGCCGATTCAGGAGGTCTGGGATGAAGTGGGCGAAGGTCTTGGTGGCTGGCACCCCACCGCTGAGCGGAACTTCACCCTCGACGGCGTGGGCTATTGTCTCGACATTGGCTTCGCCCCCGCCTTTATGCACATCCGCGAGGATCTGGTCGAGGAGGCCGGCTTCTCCCTGCCCTTCAGCGACCTGGAGGAGATGCTGGCGTTCGGCCTTGCCTACACCAACGCCGACGAAAACCTGTACGGTCTGGGATTCGCCTACGGCCTGCCCGATGACCTGATGCACCTGCAACCCCTGATGTGGGCCTTCGGCGGCGCAGCCTTTAACGAGGAGGGCGACATCACCCTGGACTCGCCCGAAAATATCGAAGCCCTGCAATGGTACACCGACCTCTACACCGTGCATGAAGTCGTTCCGCCGGCCGCGGTCAACTGGGAGGGCGGCGGCAACAACCAGGGCTACCTCACCGGTCAGATCGCCATGGCCATGAACCCGGGCAGCATCCTGGCCGCCGTGCGGCGCGGGGATACGCCGATCGAGGATCTGCTGGACAAGACCTACGTCGCCCCCTGGCCGCAGCGCACGCCGGAGGTCGGCCCGCAGACCCAGACCGAAGCCGGACAGGCCTTCGGCATCAATAAAGAGAGCCAGTTCCCGGATGAGGCCCAGGATGTGTTGCGCCACCTGTGGTCGCCCGACATCTACATCAAGATGATGCAGATGGGCCAGAGCTATCTCTTCCCCGCTCTGATGGGCGCGTACGAAGACCCCTACTTCTCGGAAGATCGTTGGAATAAGCAGGTCGTAGAAAACGTGGTGCCCATCATGCGCGACGAGTCATGGCCGGCCACGCCGGCGCCATGGACCAGTCTGTGGGGCACCTGGGCCGGCAAGGCCACCTCACGCGTCATCCTCGACGGTCTGTCAGCGGCCGAGGCGATGAAAGAGGCGCACGATATCGTAGCGCAAGCCCGAGAGGACTTCCTGGGCGGTTAGTAAACTGCGAGAAATGAGGAGTGAGGAATGGGAGGTTTTCTCCCTCCTCACTCCTCTACACTCTCTCCTCATCCGACTATTGGCCACTCGCCACCGATTAGGACAACGCTATGACGCAAGCAGGCGCAGAGCGCGCTGATCCCGGCGGAACGCGGGGCCTGACTGATCCCAAGTCGCGCCTGCGCCTACCCACAGAGACCGTTCTGGGCATCGCCCTGATGATCCCCGCGCTGGCCACCATCATCGGCCTGATCGGCTACCCGACCCTCTATGCCATCTGGATCAGCCTGCATACCAAGCTCCTGGCCGTCAGGGATATGCCCTTCGTCGGTCTGGAGAACTATGTCACGGTCCTGTCGCAGGGCAACTTCTGGCACGCCCTGGGCCGCACCATCTATTTCACGGTCGTCTCGGTCGCCATCAAGGTCTGTATTGGCATGGCGACCGCGCTCGTGCTGAATGAGAACTGGCCTGGGCGGGGGCTGGCGCGCGCGGCCGTCCTGCTGCCTTGGGCGCTGCCGCCGCTGACGGCCGTTGTCACCTGGCGCTTTCTTTTCAACGACACAACCAACGTCCTCAACTACATTCTGATCAAGGCGCATCTGATCGAAAAGCCGATCCTGTGGCTGGCAAAGGCCGAATACGCCATGCCGTCGGCGATCATCGTCGGCGTCTGGCAAGGCTTTCCATTTTTCGCCATCACACTGCTGGCCGGCCTGTCGCCGATCCCCGATAATCTCTATGACGCCGCCAAAGTGGACGGCGCCGGCATCATCCATCGCTTTCTCTACGTGTCGCTGCCGGCTGTCTTCCCCGTTCTGATGGTCGCCGTTACCCTGTCCACCATCTGGACCTTCAACCAGTTCACCGTCATCTGGCTGCTGACCCAGGGCGGACCTGGTGAAGCGACAACCACCCTGCCCATCGCCGCCTACCAACAGGCCTTTGTGGCCGGTTCAAAAAACCTGAGCAGGGGCGCTGTCTATGCCGTGCTGACCTTTCCCGTTTTGGTCATTCTCGTGTTGTTGTTGAACCACTTTATCTCTTCCAGAGAGGAGACCGAGGCATGACGCTTGGACTGAAATGGGAGCGCCGCTTCAAGGTGATCGCCGGCGCGCTCTGGATGATCTTCATTCTCACCTGGGTCCTGTTCCCAACCTATTGGATCGCGCTGGCCTCTTTCAAACATCCCAAAGACTTGGCGGTGCGCATCCCCCTCTTCTGGACGACCGAGCCTACGCTCATGAGCTACAAGGGGCTGTTCACCCAACCCTTTCTCCAGTTTGAGAGGCTCACGCTCAACAGCCTGACCATCTCGCTGGGCGCAACCTTCCTGTCGGTCGTGATAGCGGTCTTCGCCGGCTTGGCCCTGGCGCGGCTGAAATTCCCTGGTCGGCAACGTCTGGGAATGGCCGTGTTCTTCGCCTACCTTGTGCCGCCCGTACTGCTGTTTATCCCCCTCTATGTTGTGATGGCCACATTCAAGCTGATAGACAGCCGACTGGGCCTGGTGCTGGTCTACTCCAGCTTCACGGTTCCCTTCTGTGTCTGGATGCTGCGCGGCTACTTCCACAACATTCCGGTCGAACTGGAAGAGTGCGCGATGATCGATGGCTGCACGCGCGTCGGGGCCTGGGTGCGGATCGTCCTGCCGCTGGCGTCGCCCGGCATCGCCGCCGCCGCCATCTTTGCCTTCACCCTGGCCTGGAACGAGTTCCTCTATGCCTACATCCTGACCGAGACGGCCAACGCCCAGACCATGCCGATCGGGCTGGCCAGCTTCATCCAACTGGATGTTTATCGCTGGGGCGAGTTGAGCGCCGGCGCTCTGCTCATGGCGATCCCCGCGGTCGTGCTATATTTCCTGGGCCAGCGCTTCGTCGTCGCCGGCCTGACCGGCGGCGCGGTCAAGGGGTGACGCCGACGCCATCACCATCCTGCTGCTGGGTGACGACGGCTACGAGGTCATCGGCACGTTCGGAGAGGGCGACACACTGACATCGCCCTCGCTGGAGGGGTTCAAGTTGGAGGTAGATGACGTATTTGGGTCGTAGTAGAAGACAATTTCGCATTCACGAATAGGCCGCCTATTGCACACCAATCGGTTGCTCCAGAATATGGTGAATGGGAAAATCGACGCTGCGCAAAAGGATTCGGCAGCGACAGTGAATACCTTCGTCTAACGTATCGGGTTATAGTTTTGTACCTAATGTGCGACTTTTGAAGGGATGATCCATCGGCGCTCTTCCTTTAGAATAGAGATAGGCCAAAAACTATTCATAGAGAGGAGAGCAACTGATGGATCGAGACCATTTTAACATCAGTGTCTACTGTCTGGTATGTGAGCAGTATCGAGCGATCGTAGCCGACCGCCCTCTGCGCAGACACGGTTTGCGCCGGCGCTCAGCGATGAGGAGGTAATCACGCTTGAGGTGTGTGGCGAGTATCTGGGCCTCGACAAGGATGAAGCGATTTTCGATTATTTCGTCGCCCATTATTAAGCATGGTTTCCGCAACTCAGGGACCGAACCAGCTTCGTGCGTCAAGCAGCCAATCTGTGTCAGGTCAAGGGGATGATACAACAACGACTCACGCAGGTCAGTGGTCAGGCCGATGATGCTGTGCAGACCATCGATACAATGCTCTTGCCTGTCTGTGTCTACACACGCAGTCAGCGAGACCGCTGTTTCAAACCGGATGCCGACTATGGCTATTGCGCGGCCAAACAGTTGCACTACTATGGCTTCAAGATGGGGCTGCGCATTGCACGCACGGGCATGATTGTTCACTACGCACTCCTGCCAACCCGACCCCATGACCTCCAACTGCTCAACGACCTGATTGACGGTTTTCTAGGCGTTCTGCTGGCAGACAAAGGGTTCATCGACGATTTTCGCCAACAAGAACTGGCCAAGAAGAAAGGGGTTGAACTGCTCACACCCCCGCGCAAAAACATGAAAGTGCGCCTTCCGGGCCCCGCTCCGCAGATTCAGTAAGCAACGGCGCAAGCTGATTGAAACTGTGGGGTCACATCTGACCGAACGCTACCATATCGCCAATACGCGTGCCCATGACCTGTGGCACTACCAGCACCGTCTGATTCGCAAGCTGCTTTCTCACACTATCTGTGTCTTCATGAACCTCCAACTCGGTCGTCCTCCGCTACATCTGGACGATCTGGTTGCCCATTGAAAGTCACACATCGGGTTCTCTATTATACTTTACATTGCAGAAGGCGCTATCGCGGCAGGGGGCGCTCCATTTTCCCGCCTTGACGCAGCTATTGCCACAAATTACACTTCGAAGTATCTTGCTGTGTTCAACGCTTTTCAACTTCCCGGCGAGAAAGCCATGCTTACTGATCAACAACTAATGTGCTGGTGTTACGCAGTCGTTGTTGATCCGCGAAGGGCCGCGAAAGACCACCAAGAACGGCAAGGTTTTTCTTCGTGAACTCTTGGTCGAGCTTGCGTTTGATGTGACACATGTTTTCCGCTGAGGCAAACCAGATGTCATTGAGCAGATAGCGGAAGGGAATTATGATCGCCCGGGGGCGATTCACTATATCCTGCCCACTGGCTGAAAAACCACGGCGGCAGCCCGCTCCGGCAACAATGGATTGAACGCCTGGAGGAACTTGGCTTGCTGGACTCGCCTGTCGCTGCCGCCGATTGACGATGGCGGGACATGCCATGGGAATGCGAATCCTCGCACAAAAGGAAGGAGCGCTGTGAACAGTCTGGACGGAAAGATTGCCTTTGTGACCGGCGGCGGTTCCGGCATTGGCCGAGCTACGGCCCTTGCCTTCGCTGGCCGCGGGGCCAAGCTGGTCGTCGCTGATGTGGATATTGACGGCGGCCAGGAGACGCTGCGGCTGATCGAACTCTCAGGCGGAGAGGCGGTCTTCGTCTCCTGCGATGTAGGTGAGGCGGCCTCGGTGGAGGCGGCTATCGATCGCTGTGTGGAGGTGTTTGGACGTTTGGACTGCGCCTACAACAATGCCGGCATCCTCGGCGATATGTCCCTAACCGCCGACTGCACGGAAGAGAATTTCGACCGCATTATGCGGGTCAATCTGAAGGGTGTCTGGCTTTCAATGAAGTACGAGATCCCGCAGATGCTGCGGCAGGGCGGGGGCGTCATCGTCAACGCGGCCTCCAATGCAGGCATGACCGGCACGCCCGAGCTCGCCGTATATAGCGCGACCAAGGGCGGCGTCGTGCAGTTGACGCGCTCCGCCGCGCTGGAGTATGCCCGCTCCAACATCCGCATAAACGCTGTTTGTCCCGGCCTGATTTCCACGCCGATGGTTGCACAACAGGCGGTCGACTACCCGGACGCTGTTGCCAATTTTACCGAGTTGGAGCCAATCGGGCGCATGGGGAGGCCGGAGGAGATTGCCGAGGCCGTCGTGTGGCTCTGTTCCGACGCCGCGTCGTTTGTTACTGGGCACCCGATGGCCGTTGATGGCGGCATTCTGGCCTAGGCGCCGAGCATCGGCTTATGGAGGAGGCTTCATTTGTGTTTAGAGAGGCAACGTTGGCGGATAAGGTAACACTGGTTACGGGAGCGGGTTCCGGGATTGGCCGGGCTTCGGCGCTGGCCTTCGCGCAGGCGCGGGCCAAAGTTGTCGCGTGTGACGTGGACAGCAAGGGCGGCCTTGAGACGGTGCGCCTCATCCGTGAAGCCGGCGGCGAAGCGCTCTTTGTACAGGCCGATGTGTCCAAGTCGAGCGAGGTCGAAGAGATGGTTCGCCTGACCGTCGCCGAATACGGTCGGTTGGATGTCGCCCACAACAACGCCGGCGTCGAACCGGCCAATGCATCCATTTTGGACAGCAGCGAGGAGGATTGGGACCGGGTCATCGACATCAATCTCAAGGGCGTGTGGCTGAGTATGAAGCACGAGATCCCGGCAATGCTTGAGCAAGGCGGAGGCTCGATCGTCAATACTTCTTCGACCGTCGGACATCTGGGTCAAAGCAATATGGCTTCCTATGTGGCGAGCAAACACGGCGTGATCGGGCTGACCAGGGCGGTCGCGCTCGAATTTGTCGACGCCGGCATTCGCGTGAACGCCGTATGCCCCGCCGTCGTGGCCACCTCCATGTTCGAACGTTTCACGCGCGGTGACGCTCAGGTGGCATCGACGCTGATCTCCAGCCTGCCGATGAAGCGGCTGATCAAACCGCAAGAGGTCGCCAACTCTGTACTGTGGCTCAGTTCGGACAAGGCAGCCTATCTGAACGGCCATGCCCTCGTGCTCGATGGCGGCCTCAGCATCCAATAGGAGGAACACGGAGAAGTGGCGCGCCGCTCTTCCCCCCAACTCATGATCAATATCAAGCGATTGGGCCATGTCGCCATCACCGTCCCCAATGTCGGGGAGACTGTCGACTTCTACGAACAAATTGTTGGCCTGGAAGTCTCCGAGCGCGACGGCGGCGCGGTCTTCCTGCGTTGCAATGCTGAACATCACTGCCTGGCCATCTATCCGGGCGAGGAGAGAAAGCTGCACCATCTGGGCTTGGAAGTCACGGACGGCGATGCGCTGGAAGCCGCCCGGAACGCCCTGGCGCAGCGCGGCTTCCATCCGCACGAGAGGGCGTACGCTGAGCCGGGCCACGGCGAAGCCCTTTGCTATTTGGACGTCGACGGGAACCGGATCGAGCTTTATGAAGGCATGAGGAGCCTCGATCAGCCCCTCCAGCCGCGTGAAATCCGCCCGCTCAGGTTCGGCCATATCACGCTGCAAAGCATCGAACTCAAGCGCGCGGCGGCTTTCTATACCGACGCGCTTGGCTTTCGCGTGTCGGATACTGCCGAAGATGCCGTGATATGGCTGCGCTGCAACCAGGATCATCACGGGATCGCGCTCCTCAATGCCGGGCACGCCAAGGTGAACCACTATGCCTACGACCTGGCCGACTGGAACGATGTAAAGCGCATGTGCGATCATCTCTGGCGCAACGACGTGCCCATCATCTACGGGCCAAGCCGGCACGGTCCCGGCCATAATATCTTCATCTATGTGCCCGATCCCGCCGGCAATGTCATCGAACTGACGACGGAACTGGACCAAATCTGGGACGAGGAGAGATACGTGCCGCTGGACTGGCCGAACGAGCCGCGCACGGTGGATGTATGGCGCGGTCTGCCCGCCCCCCCCAATCTCCTGGCCGGGGACGGGCGTGATTTCGATGACTGGACAGCGGGCTCGCCCATAATCGGCGCAGGCTGGCATGTCTTGCAGGCGGGCGATTTCACGGCCCTGGATCCGGCGGCAACGCTCACCACTCCGACCCGTGAGCGGCCCGAATTCAAAATTGATATCCCGCGTTTTACGATCGCATTCGACAATCCTCTTGACCATGTCAAGGCGATTGTCACCGCCGACCGACGTTTTGCCACTGGCAACGGTCTTTCTGTGGCGGTGGACATGGCCGTCGATGTGCATGGAACGGAGGGCAATCCCTTCGCGGCCGACCCGGACGACCCCCGTTTGGGGTGCGCCGCCATCGCCCTGATCGACGATTCGACCGGTATGGTCATCAACTTCGAAATATCCAATCGCCGCGTCATGGCGCTGCGCGAGCTGTTCGTCGTTACGGCGCCAGGCGGCGTCGGCTCCGTCCTGCCTATGGCGGATCCGGCGCTGACCGATTTGGAAATCGAGCCGGGATCCTGGCATCGCTACGAGATCCGCTACGATCCCGGCGAGGACAGCGTGCTGACGCCCGGCCCTGATCGCGCCGAGTGGTACGTGGACGGGGAGCTAGTCCATCAGATAGAGTGGGTAGCGACGGTCGACCCGCCGGCAGCGCCGGTGATCAAGCCGATTCGCTTTTCGGTGAATATGGCGATCTTCACACTGCTGGACGATCTTCCGGATGGTCGCGGCGGCATCTTGCCTGGTCTGGACCCGGAGTACAGGCAAACGATTTTTGGCCAGGGCGTCACTGGCCGCTGGCGTAATCTACAGGTGAGCCAAGCCGGCGAACAACAGCATCTTCGCACCTGAAGGCCGCCGAAAGGGGAGAGCAGCCCCGTATCTCATCCGACCGTTCGTTATCGTCGAACCATGCCAGGAGGGCGTTCTGATGTCTACCAGGATCGCGTTGGGCAACGCATCGTATGGCTTTCGCGAGTACACCGTACCCGAGTTCTTCGCGGCCTCGCGTGAAATCGGACTGACGTTGGTCGAAATCGACTGCGGCTGGCTTGAAGAGGAGTCCCGCAACAAGATCGCAATCGATGCCACCCCCCAGGAGTTGGACGCTGTGCGGCGCATGGCGGCGAATGCCGGGGTCAAAATCGCCGCTCTCGGCGGCGGGGCGGTGGTCGGGCTGTACGGGGATGTGGCCGAAGATCGCTGCGACGAACTGACTAAGGTGATCGACCATGCTGACGCGCTCGACGCGCGTGTGGTGCGGGTCTTCACCGAGCATGACTTTACACACTCCAAACACTATGTGCTGCCGGCAGAGCGGGTGACGGACGCCCTGTACGAGACGCTCAGCGCGGCCTTCAACCGGCTCGGCAGCTACGCTCAGGCGAAAAATGTGTCATTGGCGATTGAGAATCACGGAGGCACATCGGCCACGGGCGCGCGGCTCAAACGGCTGCTGGATATGGTTCCTTACAAATCGGTGGGCGTTACTTACGATCCGGCCAACTATGCCTATGGTGGTGAAGATCCCTACGAAGCCCTGCTCGCAATCCAGGACAGGGTGGTCTATACGCACTGGAAAGATGTTGCCCGTCTGGCCTCCGGTGTGGAGTATCGCGCATTTGGAGAGGGCGACATCGACTGGCCGCCGATCATCCGCACGCTGCTCGATTCGTTCGACGGCGTCTGGGCGGTCGAGTACGAGCGTAAAGTTGACAGCACGTTGGAGACGTTGAAGGTCGGTTCACGACAAAGCCGGGACAATCTCCTTGCCGCCATCGAGCAAATTCAAACCGCCTGACCGCTCTCGCCGCCATTCCCTCGATTCCACGCCTGTTTACGACAGCATACGTTCCACCGGCTGCAACAGGCCGTTCTGGAATCCGCCGTCAATGACAAGCGAGCGGCCCGCAATCGCGGCCGCGTCATCGGATGCCAGAAACACAGCCGCGGCCGCCACCTCCTCCGGCTGCACAAAGCGATTGAGGGGAGTCGTCTTCTCCCGCTCAGCGCGCGTCTCCGCCGTGGGATAAGAAGTAGTTGGTCATCCCTGTCTCGGTCGTGCCCGGGTGGATCGCGTTTACCCGTATGCCGTGCGGAGAGGCCCTTCGTAGCGATTAGAGACGCTTGATAAGCGGGTGACGGCGATCTCTCAAGGGCAAAGTCGCCCTCGTGCCCGTGAAATGGGACTCGTAGACCGCCGCGACGCATTCCAGCGAAGTCAGCGCGGCCGCGCCGCCAAGCTGTGGCTGGCGATTCTCCCTGATCGAGTTGACCATATCGCGTACGCTCCAGATCGATTGGCGTCTTTCCCAGAGATTGTCCCCGATGCGAAAGCGCTCAGGGTCTATCGGGGCCCGTTCCCACTGCGGCGTATTGGTAGGGAAGGAGACATCGAAGGGACAGTGCCACAGCTCGTGAATATAGTAAGGGTTTAAGTAAAGGATTCAGCAAAGTTGTGTGCGTAACGAATTCATTTGGTGTTCGCTAAGTATCCAGACGCCTGGGAGCCAGCGACGACAAAGTAGTCGCCTTGCCTGCTTATGCGGGCCTATCGCCTGAATGTCGGCTAAAATGCGTACTTCTTCGCACAAATCAGTCGAATCTCATCAGATCCAAGCACCTCTATAATAAAAACAGGAAGCAGACTGATATTTTGCACTTCACATTTTGAAAAATATCTTGCACAATCCTCAGCACAATTCGCTTCCCTTTGTCTAAACCTTTACTTATCCTTGGTAGATTTTGGCCAGTAAGTAAAGGTTTTAGACAAGGATTAAGTAAAGGATTCAGCGAATAGGTGCATTAAACCGACTCGCTTCCTGCTTACACGATGAACTGGAGACAACCATGACCACCGTAAAACTCGCCGGCGCTGCCTGGTCCTTCGTGGGCGCTAGTTTGTCGGAATCGGCCGCGATATGGCAGGCGCTGGGAATAGGGGCGATGGACCTGATGGCCGTGCCCGGCGGGCTGCTCGATTCGCGCGAGATCGAACGCGATCCGGAGGGGCAAGCCCGCCGCGTAACCGAGGCCGGCCTCCCGCTCAGCAATCTGCTCTACGTTTTCGGGGATGGATTTGACGACAGGCCGATTAATTCGGTGGATGAGAGCGTACGGGCCGCCAACTTGGAGACGTTCAAGCAGGTACTCCATTTTTGTACCGCTGCGCGCATCCCGTCGGTGCTGGTGCTGCCGGGCGTTGACCAGGCGGGCATCACCCACGAAGAGGCGGTGGAGCTGTCGGCAGCGGCGATGAACGAACTGGCGGCGCTGGCCGCGGCCGAGAATGTGACTTTTCTGTTTGAGCCGCACGTTGAGTCGGTGCTGGAAAGTCCATTCGATACGTTGACATTTCTGCAGCAGAATCCCGCGCTCAAAATCGTGCTGGATTATTCCCACTTTGTGGCGCAGGGTTATGCGCCGGCAGACGTGGATCCACTCGTCCCCTACGCCGGCCATGTCCATCTGCGGCAAGCTTGCCGCGACAAGCTGCAGGCGCGCTGGGATGACGGGGTGATCGACTTCCCCGCCGTGGTCGAGCTGCTTGAGGCCGCGGGCTACAGCGGCTACCTGACGCTGGAGTATGAACACGATCCGTGGATGGACTGTGACCAGGTGGATGTGATGACCGAGACGATCAGGATGCGGGATGAGATCAGACGCCTGCTGGCGGCTAGTGAATAGCGAAGGTCGCTAGCCATTTTTCACTCGTGTTCCAAATCGAACGCAGCCGCTAAAGGCTGAAAACTAAGAACTGGAAAGACTCCCATGCCCGACACAGCCCGAATTGCCGTCATCGGAACCGGATGGTGGTCAACGACCGCCCATATTCCCGCGCTGCAGGCCAATCCGAACGCCGACCTCGTTGCCCTGGCCGACGTCCGCGCGGATGTGCTGGACAAAGCGGCCCGGCACTTCGGTGTGGAACGGACCTATACCGACATTCACGAGATGCTGGCGCAGGAGCGGCTGGACGGCGTCGTGATCGCGGTCTGGCACGCCGCCCATTACGAGGCCGCGCGCGCCTGCCTTGAGCAGGGTCTGCACGTGGTCCTGGAAAAGCCGATGACGCTGTTCGCGAAGCACGCACGCCATCTGACCGAACTCAGCCGCGAACGCGGATGCCAGCTGATCATCGGCTACCCGTGGAACTACAACCCCCATGTGCTGCGGGTCAAGGAGGTGATCGCCGCGGGACGGCTGGGCGGGATACGTTATATCAACAACATGTTCGCCTCCAGCGTCATTTCACTGTACCGGGGTGATGACAGCGTCCACGACAACCTGTACGCCTACCCGGTTACCGGACCCGGCGATGTCTACAGCGATCCGGAGCGCTCGGGCGGCGGCCAGGGTCATCTGCAGGCGACCCATTCGGTGGGGCTGATGCTGCATATGACCGGACTGAGGCCGGTCAGCGTGCTGGCGCTGATGGAAAATCTCGATACACGGGTGGATGTGGTTGACGCGATGATCGTGAAGATGGACAACGGCGCGCTGGCCAATGTCGGCAGTTCCGGCACGCTGCATGCCGGCGGCCCGGAGCAGGAGATGGTGGTGCAGATCTACTGTGACCGGGGGTGGATCAACGCCGACATTATCCACAAGCGCTGTACAATTTACTATGCAGACGGGACTGTGGAGGAGTTGCCGCCCATGACGGAGGAGCAGAGTTATCTGTCGTCGGCGCCGGCGAACAACCTTGTCGACGTCGTCGTGCGCGGCGCGCCGAACCGATCGCCGGCGGAGGTCGGCTGGCACACGGTCGAGCTTCTGGATGCGGCCTACCGCTCGGCGGCCGATGAAGGGCGCCGGGTGCAGGTCAGTTCGCTGTACGAATCCGCTTCATAGCAACTGTGCCCAGGCTCGTGGGCATCTTGCTTGCACTCGCGTTATACGGAAGTTCTTACGAGCTGCGCCTGACGCAGGCGTATGGTGTTACTGAAAACGTAACTACTCAGCCACAACTGATTTGCGAACCTGAATGAGGCGAGTCAAGGTGTTTACTCTCTCCTCATGGTTGTCATTTGGGCGGTCGGGCCTTCGACTATCCCTTGTGCAGGGGCTGCGCCCCCGCAACGCCCCCCTCCAAAAACATGCCTCATCCACCGTACGCCGTAATTCCAGCGGTGCGTCCCGTCCAAGGTGGCGGCGGCCAACGAGTACACGATGAGATAGCCCGAATGGCGGCAGGACTGAAGGTCTGGTCCACACAGCCACTGTATATGGCTTAGTACTACAACCGCACTCGTGTTGGCTGAAGACCGAAGGAGAAAAGAGGCGCAGAAGTGACTGCATTGAAGCCGTTCATACAGTTCCGTGGCTGTTCCAAATGCGCCTTCGCGCCCTTATTTTCTCTGGAAAAACTGCAAATTCGTGAATTACGGTTGTAGTACTACGAGAGGAGCCTGATGCAACTTCCAGAGTCCATAGAAACATACGGTTACTTCTGGCTGGCAGAAAAACCCGACAACAGACTGACAGGAGTACTTCGTATTTCTGCGAAAGGAGAGGCGTCTCTGGAGACATTTGGCGCCTTTGATGCGACCCACGACAGACCTCTTCAGCAACTCACGGGGGAGAAGTTACACATTCTGGGAGTGACGGACAAAGAAGGCCCCGTGACATTGGTTGATTGTGTAGTCACTCAACAGACTGCCGTAGTCAACGTTGAACACTTGATCAAGTCCAGCCTACATGTAGATCGCGTCTTCTGTGGGGTACATTTCGATACCGGGGAAGTCTGTTTCTCGAGAATGACATTCGCGGTCGAAGGGCTCGACGAGTGGTTCTCCTTCCATCATCGCCCGTTCTCACACGAGATGGGCCCCACCGGGCAAATGTCGTTTACCTACAGCCAGCCAGAGTCAATCTCTTTCCAACTCCCAGATGATCTCAGCATTGGCTTTTACATGGGAGTGAGCACGAGCTCGGGCCTGTTTCAGGAAACTGTCACCACCCAAATGAGCATCAGCGTAGAGTCAAGCCGAATGCGCGCATTCTCCGACTTCATGCAGGTGTTGCAGAAAATCAAGAACTTCCTTTGCTTGGTCTTTGACCGCTCAGTTTCCTTCACCTCCATCACTGGTTCTCGGCGGGAATTGAACGCGCCGCACACTGCCCACGGTGCGGTGGCCATATACGGCCGATTCGATCCATATGACCTGCGTAAAGAGAACATCAGCGCAGGAAACTTTCTCATCTCATTCCACGAGATGGCCCACAACATCCACGAGTACCTCCCCAGATGGCTGGAACGTTATGAGGAATACGAACCGACGTTCAACCTTTACTTCGCGGTCACGGCGAACCGGTTTATGCACTTGGAAGGAGGCTTTCTGTTCCTCGTACATGGCATAGAATCGCTGCATCGAAGAAGCTCCTCCGAGACGCAAATGCCGGTCGAAGAATTCAACATTCGCCTCGATTCGATCGTTCAGAGCACACCCGAAACTTGGAGAGGCTGGGTACGGGAAAAGCTCAGATATGCAAACGAGCCTTCGCTCCGAAACAGGATAAAGAAGATGGTCACCCCATTTGATAACCTGTTCGGATCTGAATCCGAGCGCGCAGCATTTGTGAACCGAGTGGTCTACACGCGGAACTATCTAACTCACTATGACGCAGGCATCAAGGAACGGGCAGTGACCGACGCTGGAGAGTTGCGGCGATTGCGCTCCAAACTTGAAGCTTTGGTGCAGTTGCACTTGCTTCGGCTTTTGGAAATCGACCATGACCACATCTGGCAAATGGCGATGCGGTATCCGCTCTTACAAAAAAGGCTGGGGATTGTAGGCGACTAGGGAGTGGAAGCCGGTTTCCGACGACTATCTGCTCGACGATGAGCACTTGGTGAACATGCATGAACGCATTAGCCGACTAAACTTAGAGGGTTTGGCAGAGAGATATGCCGCCCAACGCTTTGTCTCGATACCGGACAGAATTCTCACACTAAATCTCGGTGGCTAATACTACAACCGCACTCGTGTTGGCCGAAGACCGAAAGAGCAAAAAGAGGCGCAGAAGTGACTGCATTCAAGCTGTTTATACAGTTCCGTGGTTGTTCCAAATGCGCTTTCGCACCCTCATTTTCTCTGGAAAAACTGCAAATTCGTGAATTGTGGCTGTAGTATTAGTCGTTACCTGAAAACTAGAAACTGACCACTGAAAACCGCTCTTTGGAGCCTCACCCATGAAAATCTTTATGGTAACCGATATGGAGGGCGTGGCGGGGGTCGTCTCGTTCGCGGACCAGTCCTTTCCCGACGGCCGCTACTACGATGCCGGAAAGAAGCTGGTGACGGGCGAGGTCAACGCGGCGGTGGACGGTCTGTTGGATGCCGGGGTAGAAGAGGTTCTTGTCTGGGACGGACACGGCGCCGGCGGCATCGACTTTGATACGTTGCATCCGGCCGCGCTGCTGCTGCATGGCCGGCCTTCACCGCCGTGGAGCCGGTTGCAGGAGGTGATCGGGCGCTACGACGCCTTTGTCATCGTCGGCCAGCACGCCATGGCCGGGGTCTTAACCAGCAACCAGAACCACACGCAGAACAGCCACACCGTGGACGCCTACCGGCTCAACGGCACGCCGATCGGCGAGATCGGACAGCTTGCTCTGTTTATGGGCGGGTTGGGGCTGCCGCTGCTCTTTCTGAGCGGCGAACAGGACGCCTGCTAGGAGGCTGAAGAGCTGGTGCCGCAGATCACGACGGCGGCGGTGAAGGAGGGGCTGGGACGCGGCTCCGCCATCTCACTTTCCGCGCAGGCGGCGCGGCAGCGCATCCGCGCGGACATCGCCGCAGCCGTAGCCAAACATCGCCAGGACCCGATCGCACCCCTGGTCTGGCCCAGCCCCTATGAACTGGAAAAACGATTCTTCCATACTGACACGGCCGACGCCGAGATGAACAAAGCGGGCGCCGAACGGGTGGACGCGCAGCGGGTGCGCTTCCGCAGCGACAATATTCTCGATATTGTCTACAGGTGAACAGCAGTGGCCAGTTTCTGGTTTCTAATGTAGATCCCAATTGAGACCAAAAGATTGCATAGATCCGTTGGAGCAGATGAGACTCATCTGTTTCATTTGCGAGTTGCTCCGAATGTTAGTGGTTTCATATGGGATCCACATTAGTTTGGCAATTATAAATTTGGGGCTTAACAAGCTATCTGTTATCGAGTAGGCTAGGCGGCAAGTTGAAGCCCGCTGTTCAGGTAGGCCATGCCGCGATCTCCCTTTGTTCGGTTGCAATATGAGCATAACAGTTGCAGATTTTCAAGATGATCGGTGCCGCCTTTTTTGCGAGATATGTTGTGGTCTACTTCCAGATGATGTTGTTGAAAATGCTCTTGGCATCCGGCGCATTGACCTGCCTGTTCTCCGTATAGGTGCTTGCGATTAGCAGGCGAATTGTACCTGCGAATGCGGCCTATGTCGGTGCGTTCTGGTATATAGTTACAATGGACAATGTTTTGATTCAGGACCTGGTGTTTCTTTATGCGATGCACAACCAGTTCAGCCGCTTTTTCAGATATGTCTATGCCTACCCATTCACGGTGCAAATCGTCCGCCGCCACGCAAGCAGTAGCACAGCCGCAAAATGGGTCAAACACTACGTCATCTTCGTTTGTGCTGGCTCGGATAATCCTCTTAAGAAGTGCCAACGGTTTCTGTGCTGGGTATCCCACCTTTTCTTTGGCATGAGCATTGGCGGGAGGAATGTCGGTGATTACGTCATTTGCTTTCGCTCCCTTGTGGCTGCAAGGTATCTTTTCAAACGTGGCATTTCGTTCTGTTTATGCGGCCATAGAATCATGCTATTCTCGTCTAAAGCGTCCAAACGGGCATGAACACTTTCTATAGTTCTGTACCAGAAATGATGTTGTTTTCTATCCAAGTGGCATAGGCTCCGGTTCGAGGCATTGACCAACACCTGCCAACGCAGCACACACTGCACAGCCACCTCCAAACAACCACCTCAAACCCGCACTCTGCCGCATACCCGGGAGGCCCCGAAATGCAAGGAACTGAAGAGCCTGGCATCCTCGAAATCATACTCAGTTGTCTATCCATTCCGGTCATAGCCGCCACCTGGTTCTATATCCACTTCAAAAACAAGATTCAGCCCGAAATGAGGCGGCAAGAATTCCAACGCAAAGCAGCCGGACGCCATCTTGAGCAGCTTCCGGAAAGAAGAAGAATGATTGAAGAGTTACGGAACGAGAGGGCAGAATGGGAGCAAATCGCCTATGTTCTCAATGCCAACGGCTTTCGCGACTACACCGGTCAAGAGATCACCGGCGAAAGAGTAAAATCCGAACACGCCCAAATGTTGGCAGAAAAATACGCCAGCCGACGACACTAGCCAAACACCCCGTCGGCACCTGCGCCAGCTACACACGCGCAAAAAACGAGGAGGGAATTAGGTCTCGTTGACATTTGATTAGTTCTGTCACATTGGCGACAATAGCTGGACGTCTACAACTAGAATTGTCGAATATAAGTGGCAGAAACTTTACGCATTTCTGCAAGGACACCCTCGTGCCTACGCAGGGCAAGAGGAAAAGTGTCGCCGTTTCGTTGAGGCAGTTCACTGGATACTGCGCACCGGCGCCCAGTGGCGTGAACTGCCAGACAGTTATGGCAAGTGGAACAGTGTATTCAAGCGCTACGCACGCTGGGAAGAGAACGGTATCTGGGCCGACATGTTCAAACAGTTCGCCCAGGACCCAGACATGGCAGCGGTGATGCCCGACAGCACAGCTGTACGCGCCCATATGTGCGCAGCGGGCGGGTCAAAAGAGGGGGAGGTCAGCACGAACAGTGCCTAGGTCGGAGCCGGGGCGGATTCAGCAGCAAGATCCATCTCCTCGTTGATGCCCTTGGCTTTCCCCTAACGTTCATCTTGACTGGTGGTGAACGCCATGATATGTCCCAAGCTGAACTGTTGCTCGCCCCTTTCCATTTTGACGCCGTTATTGCCGATAAAGGCTACGATTCTGACCCGTTGCGAGACCTGCTCGCAGCTCAACAGGTCGAGGTGGTCATCCCTTCCCGCCGCTATCGCAGGCAACCACGGGACTATGACCGAGTCCGCTACCGAGAACGCAACATCGTCGAACGTTTCATCAACAAAATCAAGTGGTATCGACGCATTTTCACTCGCTATGAAAAACTAGCTCGTCGCTATATGGCTTTCTTGCATCTACTTTGATCTGGCTTGAACAAAATGTCAACGAGCCCTAACCACTAAAAACTGCCCTACGGAACCTCATCCATGAAAATCTTTATGGTAACCGACATGGAAGGCGTGGCCGGGGTCGTCTCCTTTGCGGACCAGTCCTTTCCCGACGGCCGCTACTACGATGCCGGAAAGAAGCTGGTGACCGGCGAGGTCAACGCGGCGGTGGACGGTCTGTTGGATGCCGGCGTGGAGGAGGTTCTTGTCTGGGACGGGCACGGCGCGGGCGGGATCGATTTTGATACGTTGCATCCGGCAGCGCTGCTGCTGCATGGCCGGCCTTCGCCGCCCTGGAGCCGGTTGCAGGAGGTGATCGGGCGCTACGACGCCTTTGTCATCGTCGGCCAGCACGCCATGGCCGGGGTCTTAACCAGTAATCAGAACCACACGCAGAACAGCCGCACTGTGGACGCCTACCGGCTCAATGGCAAACCGATCGGCGAGATCGGACAGCTTGCTCTGTTTATGGGCGGATTGGGGCTGCCACTGCTCTTTCTGAGCGGCGAGCGCGATGCCTGCCAGGAGGCGGAGGAGCTGGTGCCGGAGATCACCACGGCGGCGGTGAAGGAGGGGCTGGGACGCGGCTCGGCCATCTCACTTTCCGCGCAGGCGGCGCGGCAGCGCATCCGCGAGGGCATCGCCGCAGCCGTAGCCAAACATCGCCAGGACCCGATCGCGCCCCTGGTCTGGCCCAGCCCCTATGAACTGGAAAAACGCTTCTTCCATACTGACACGGCCGACGCGGAGATGAACAAAGCGGGCGCCGAACGGGTGGACGCGCAGCGAGTGCGCTTCCGCAGCGACAATATTCTCGATATTGTCTACAGGTGAAACGGCAGTGGTTAGTGGTTAGTGGTTAGTGGTTAGTGGTCAGTGGCCGGCAACTTCCGTTATACCGCTTGCTCAGTAGAGGCCGGAGCCCATTTCGGGCGGCAGGAGCAGTTGGCCGTCCGTGACCTGGAAGTAGGCGGGGTGGGCGGCCTGTTCATGGGGCCGGGACAGGGGCATGAACTGGCGGTAGTTGCCCTCGAAGCAGTCGACGTCGAGGCGCAGGTGGGCGCAGAAGTTGGCGCTGTGAACCAGAGCGAGGCCGGGGTTGGTGAGGTCTTGCAGCGTGAGATAAAGACGGTGATGGCGGCCCCAGCAGTAGGCCAGCAGCGAGTGGGTATGGCCCTTGCAGGTCTTCACGGCCAGCCCGGACCAGCCCAGGCGATGGATCCAGTCGAGATTGTCGAGGTCGTCAAGGCTTTCGTCGACGACGACAGGCACGCGCGCGGCCACCTCGTGAAGCGTGTCGGTATAGGCCGCCAGGTCGCGCGGGGTGGGCTGCTCGATGTAGTCCAGCGCCGCTAGCGCTTGCGGCTTCTGCGCGGCGACCCGGTCCAGCACTTCGAGCATCATGGCAGCCTCTTGGTAGGCCTCGTTGGGGTCTACCGACAGGCGCGGTCCGCCCGCCACACCGGCGGCCTCCATGGCTTGGGAAGCCACGGCGTGCACTTCGATCAGGCGGTCGGCGTCCTCGGCCGGCGACTGGCCGCGCAGCTTGAGCTTGAGACAGCGCAGGCGGTCGCGCGCAATCCAGCTTGTCAGGTCGGCGGGGAGGTCTGCCGGCGCCGGCTGCTGCGGGTCCGCCTCGGACGGGGTGAGCGCGTCGTTGAAGCCGACGACATGCTGGACGGACAGCGCGCGCCGCCTTGTGCCCAGATAGTCGGCCGGGTAGCTGCCGGCAAAGTCTGCGCCCAAGTTTGCGCTCAGATCCTGGTTCAGGTTCTCCGCCGTGTATGCGGCGTAGAGCGGTACGGGCAGGGCCGCGCCCCAGGCGTCGTGGAAGGCGGCGTCGAAGGGCGCCATGCAGTTGAGCACGGCCAGCCGGGGCATCGGCGTGCTCTGCAGGAGAGGCTCTTCGCCGGCCAGCTGCGCGGCCAGTTCGACCGCGGCCTGTTCCAACCTGATCCCCTTCTGGATGGGATCTTCGTATTCGTCATCCTGCAGCCAGGCGGCGATGGCGCGGCACAGGAGGCGCATGAGGCGATCCTTCTCCTCATGGGTCAAGTCGGGCGCGGGGAAGGCCCACACGTCGGAGAGCAGGATCGCGCCGGTGCCCTGCACGGCGCCGCCCCCACGGGTGCGTGCCCGCACGGTGACGGTGGCATAGGTGATGGCTTCGATCACGCCCTTGCTGAGATGCAGGGGGACGCTCAAGCGCTCGTCGTCGAAGGTAACCTCAACCGTCTCCGCGCGGATATCGGTCGCTTTCATGGCAATGGCTCTCTTCTGCGGTTGTTGGTTGTGTAAAGATGGTGGTCGTGCAGGCGCAGTTGGCGCATTCAGGCTGTTCCAGCGACAATCGGAGTGGTCAAACAGATCGCCGGACAGGGAATTCAGATCAGAAACTGAAGGTTATCGATGCCCAAAGACCGTTCTTACGTCAGAGCCAGCGATATCGGCGCCTGGAACTTCTGTAATCGCGCCTGGTGGCTGGCCAAGGTGCAAAAGGCGCAGCACGAACGCCCGCAGCAGCTGGATTGGGGCGATCAGTCCCATGCAGCGCACGGGCGGCTTACGTCGCGAGCGCAGCGGCTGCGGAGGAGCGGGCTCGCGCTCTTGGCCGGCGGCCTGATCCTGCTCGGATTCACGCTGCTGGTGCAACTGTTGCTATGACAGGCTGTTGCGGGCGAAATGCCTGCGCCGCCAAGGGGGATAGTGGCGGGCAGGATATTTTACGGAAGTTAATAGCGGTTGCCGGCCTCGTTGAAGTGCTCAGAACAGATTGAGCCACCCCTCGCCGAACGCGCTGGCGAAGACGAGACTGACAATACTCATCAGCTTAATCAGGATATTCAAGGACGGGCCGCTGGTGTCCTTGAACGGGTCGCCGACGGTATCGCCGACGACCGCGGCCTTGTGCGCGTCGGAGCCTTTGCCGCCCATGACGCCGGTCTCGATCCACTTTTTGGCGTTGTCCCAGGCGCCGCCGGAGTTGGCCATCATTACCGCCAGCATGAAGCCGGAGGCAATGGCGCCGATCAGCATGCCGGCGAGGGCCTGCGCGCCGAACAGGAAGCCGATGAGCAGCGGCACCACGACCGCGAGCGCGCCCGGAATGATCATGTAGCGCAGCGCGCTCTCGGTGCTGATGGCGACGCAGGTCTTGTAGTCGGGCTTGGTTGTGCCCTCCATGATGCCGGGAATCTCGGCGAACTGACGGCGCACTTCCAGCACGATCTCATAGGCGGCCTTACCGACTGCAGTCATGGTCAAGGCGGCGAAGAGATAGGGCAGCATGGCGCCGACCAGCATACCGGGGATCATGGTCGAGTCCAAGAGGTTGAGCGTATCGAGATCGGCGGCCTGGACATAGGCGGCCATGAGCGCCAGCGCGGTCAGCACTGCGGAGCCGATGGCGAAACCTTTGCCGGTGGCGGCAGTCGTGTTGCCGAGGCTGTCGAGCGCGTCGGTGCGGTCGCGCACTTCGTCGGGCAGGTCGCTCATTTCGGCGATACCGCCGGCGTTGTCGGCGACGGGGCCATAGGCATCGGTCGCCAGGGTGATGCCCAGGGTGCTGAGCATGCCGACACCGGCCAGGGCGACGGCGAAGAGGCCGTTGTCGCCGCCCAGCCAGAGCGCCAGCATGATGGAGACGGCGACGATCAAGACCGGCGGCATCGTGCTGTTCATGCCGACGGCCAGCCCTTCGATAATCAGCGTTGCCGCGCCGGTCTCGGATTTTTGCGCGATGCCCTGGGTGGGCTTTTCGGTGTAGCTGGTGAAGTATTCGGTGAACCAGCCGATGCCGTTGCCGGCGACGAGCCCGACCAGGATGACGGCGAAGAAGTTCCAGCCGACACCGGTGTAGGCGATCACGCCGGCGGCAAAGATCAGGACGAGCGCGGAGGCGCTGTAGATGGCACGGCGCAGCACGCCCAGCAGGTCTTCCTGGGTTGCGCCCTCATTGGCGCGCACGAGAAAGGTGCCGATCAGGGCGGCGATCACGCCCACGCCGGCGACAAGGAAGGGCAGCACGATGCCGGCGCCGTCTGCCACCACTGCGCCGAGCGTGGCCGCGGCGATGATGGAGCCGCTGTAGCTCTCGAAGAGGTCGGCGCCCATGCCGGCCACGTCACCGACGTTGTCACCCACGTTGTCGGCGATAACCGCGGGATTGCGGGGGTCGTCTTCGGGGATGCCCTGCTCGACCTTGCCCACAAGGTCAGCGCCGACGTCGGCGGCCTTGGTATAGATGCCGCCGCCGACACGGGCGAAGAGAGCGATCGAACTGGCGCCGAAACCGAAGCCGGTGATGTAGAGTATGTTGCCATTGAAAAGGAAGTAGAGGATCGTCATGCCGAGCAGGCTGAAGCTGACGACGGCCATACCCATGATCGAGCCGCTGCTGAAGGCAACGCGCAGGCCGTCATCGAGGCTCTTGCTGGCGGCGGCGGCGGTGCGTACATTGGCGCGCACGGCGATGAACATGCCGAGGTAGCCGGCCGCGCCTGACGCGATCGCGCCGAGGATGAAGCTGAGCGCGGTCTGCCATGCCAGGAAGATGGCGATAATGACGGCGACGACGACGACAAATCCGCCCAGGAAGGTATACTCCCGATTGAGAAATGCAGCCGCGCCCTCCTGGATGGCGGCGGCGATCTCCTGCATGACCTGGTTGCCGCTGTCCATGGCAAGGACGCGGCGTGTCTGAAAGACCAGGTAGATTAAGCCCAGAACAGCGATTACCAGAGCAAAGGTGATCGCCGGCGTTCCGAGCGTATCGATTCCTGCGCTCAGATAGCGAAGCGGTAGCGCATACAACAACATCGAAGGTTCCTCCGGGTAGTGGCTAGTGGCCAATAGCTAGTGGCGTTAAATAGTGATTACTGAAACTAAACAATGATAACGCCTTTCGGCTAGTGGAAAAAATCGGCGAAGTAAGCTATTGTACATATAATCTTCTCGCCGCCGGTACTCTCATCGCAGTCCTTCATTTAATCACAATACTCATAGTTCAGACAAAAGGAAATCCATGACTGAACAGACGATCTCCGAACTATTGGATCTCAGCGGAAAAGTGGCGATTGTCACCGGTGCGGCCGGTCTGCTGGGGACGGCGATGAGCCGCGGATTGGCGGAGGCGGGCGCGACCCTCGCGGTGACCAGCCGCGATGGGGAACGGGCGGCCGAGTTTGCCGCGACATTGCCCGGCAGCGGCCATGCGGGCTTCGGCCTGGCGCAGGACGACAGCGATGCCGTTCCCGGTTTTGTGGAGGCGGTGGTGCAGCGCCTGGGCAAGGTGGACGTGCTGGTCAACAACGCCTATGGGGGAGGCGCGCCGAGCATCGACACGGCCAGCGCCGAGGACTTCAACCAGGCCTATCACACCGGCGTGACCGCTTATTTCCTGCTGGCGCGCGAGGTTGTGCGCCATCTGCGCAGCCGCGGCGCGCCCGGCTCGATCATCAACATCGCCAGCATGTACGGGGTCGTTGCCAGCTACCCGGAGGCGTACACCGGCTTTGATATCAACAGCCCGCCCAACTATCACGGCCTGAAGGGCGGATTGATTCACCTGACCCGCCATCTGGCGGTCTACTGGGCGCAGGATGGGGTACGCGTGAACGCGATCAGCCCGGGCCCGTTCCCATCGCCCAAGGTGCGGGAAGCCGAGCCGGCGTTCGTTGCCAGACTGGCTGAGCGGGTACCGATGAGACGGATGGGTGAGCCGGAAGAGTTGAAAGGGCTGGTGGTGCTGCTGGCGAGCGACGGCGGCAGTTACATCACCGGGCAGAATATCCTGGTCGACGGCGGCTGGACGGCGTGGTAGAAGGGCAGTGGTCAGTGGTCAGTGGTTAGTGGCTGATATTGGCCGCTTGCCGCGAAATAGTGACAATAAGAAGAAATGACGTAACTACTAAGCCATATACAGTGCTTGTTTTGACCAGCCCTTTATCCCTGCCGCCATTCGGGTTATCTGATTGGGTATTCGGATGGCGGCAGACAGGTTGCTGGAGCGGCGCTGCTGGAATGCGCACACAAGGTCGGTGAGCGATGGTTTTGTAGGGGGGCGTTGCGGGGGCGCAGCCCCTGCACAAGGGAGGGCGCTTGCGCCCGACCGCCCATAAAAAAGTAGGGAGTTATGAGAACACCTTTGCTCACCTCATTCAGGGTTGCGAATCAGTTGTGGCTGCGTAGTTTCGAAATAACAACAATAGGAGTATGAGGATACCTAATGACTGAAATCGGACGTGCGAAAGAGCTGCTGGATACGCCGACGCTGTGGGTGGATCTGGATATATTGGAGCGCAACATTGCGTTGCTGATGGACGACTTCAGGGATGCCGGCGTGGACTGGCGGCCGCACACGAAGGGGATAAAGATACCGGCGATTGCGCATAAGATGATCGATGCGGGCGCGCTCGGGGTGACGTGCGCGAAGCCGGGCGAAGCGGAGGTGATGGCGGCGGCCGGGGTGCGCGACATTCTGATCGCCAATCAGGTGGTGGGCGCGCAGAAGTACGCGCGCGTGGCCGCGCTGCAGCGACACGCTAACGTGAAGGTTACAGTGGACAACACGGCGACGCTGGCGGAGCTCGGCGCGGCCGCCGAGGCTATCGGCGTCGAAATCCCGGTTGTCGTCGAGCTCAATGTCGGCATGAACCGTGCCGGCGTAGAACCCGGCACGGCGGTTGTCGCGCTGGCGGGCGCGGTCCAGGAGCAGGACGGGCTGCGGCTGGTCGGGCTGATGGCCTGGGAGGGGCATACGCTGTCGTTGGAGGATCCGGACGAGCGCGCACAGGCGATCCAGGGGTGTATCGGACAGCTGGCGGCGTCGGCGCAGGCGTGCCGCGATGCGGGGCTGCCGATCGAGATCGTCAGTTGCGGCGGCAGCGGCACGATGGATGTAACGATGCACCAGCCGGAAGTGACGGAGATCCAGGCCGGGGGCGCGATCTTCGGGGATGCCACCTACCAGATGTGGGGTGTGCCGACCGACCCGGCGCTGTTTGGCCAGGCGGTGGTCACGAGCCGGCCCGCGCCTGACCGCATCATCACCGACGCCGGCTTCAAGACGCTGCCCGGCATGGAACGGCAGCCTAAAGCAGTCAGCCTGGAAAACGTGGTCGACATCGCGGCTTCGGCGGAGCACGGCGTGATCACGCTCTCCGAGCCGAACAAGAGCGTACAGGTGGGCGATGTGCTGGATTTCATCGTCGGCTACGGCGACGCGACCGTTTTCCTGCACGATGCGATGTACGGTGTGCGCAACGGAATCGTCGAGACGGTCTGGCAGGTGAGCGGGCGGGGGAAGTTGAGGTAGCAGATCGACATGGAGCGCAACATCGAAGGTAGCCCGGGATAGTATAAAACGATGAGATCAGCAGAAGAGATTCTCACGATTCTGGACCATTCAAAGCCTGAGCTTGAACGGCGCTTCGGCGTGCGTCGTATCGGCCTCTACGGGTCGTATGCTCACGGAACGCAGACCGAAGACAGCGACATTGACCTGATCGTGGAACTGAAAGAGCCGAAATTCGACGCCTTGGCTGGACTTTACATCTACATGGAGCAAGTCCTGGAGCGCGAGGTGGATATTCGCCGCCTCAGCAGGAAAATTGACACGCCCTTTATGCATCGTATCGAAAGAGAAGCATTGTTTGTATGAATGACGCCGCCCTTGATAGCCAAAGGGCGCGGTGCCGGGAAATCGGACGAGAGAGAGGACAGCCATGAACATCGACGTTGTCGAGCTTGCCAGTGAACTGATCGCAATGCCCTCGGAGACGCCGACGAGCAACCGGCCGATCTCCGATTTTCTGCGCGGGGTGCTGGAGGAGGGCGGCTTTGCGGTCGAGGAAGTCACCTATATCGACCCGTCCGATGAGGAGAAGGTCAGCCTGGTCGCCAAGAGGGGCGCCGGGGCCGGCGGGGTGGGGCTGGTCCGCCACTCGGGCCCGGGGCGGGGGGGCTGGGCCTGTTCAGCCACTCGGACACGGTGCCGGGCGACGTCGGCTGGGAGCCGTTCACGCCGGCGCTGGAAAATGGACGCCTGGTGGGACGCGGCTCTGCCGACATGAAGGGCCCCCTGGCCGCGTCGATTGCCGCGGCCTGCCGCTACAAGGACGACGACCTCAAGCAGCCGCTTGTGATCGTCGTCACCGCGGATGAGGAGGGGGGGCACATTGGCGCGCACGACGTTGTCATCCGTTCGCAGACGTTGACGAGCGGCTGGCCCCAATATTGCATCGTCTGTGAGCCGACCGAGTTGCAGCCGGTCTATGCGCATAAGGGCGGCGCCGGCATCACGGTCACGGCGCGGGGGTTCGCCGCGCATACCAGCACCGACAGGGGCGAGTCGGCCAACTTTAAGATCGCCCCCTTTCTCGCCGAAATGGCCGATCTTGTACAGGTTTTCCGCAGCGAGAAACGCTTCCAGAACCCGCTCTTCGACCCGCCGACGAATGGCTTCAACATGGTGATCAGCGACGGCGATACCGCCACCAACGTAACCGCGGCGCGCACAGTGGTCCGCCTGAGCATTCGCGCCATGCCCGACGCCTGCTTCGAAGAAGCGGTGCTGATGGTTGTGGGGCGGGGCGAAGCGCACGGCCTGGAGGTGGAGCATTGGAGCATCAGCCCGTTCTTCGCCACCGCGGACGGCCCGCTGGCGCAGGCGGCCTGCCGTGCGACCGGCGCGCCGGAAGCGGTTACCGTGCCCTACGGCACTGAGGCCGAGTGTTATCAGAAGTATGCGGAAGCGCTGGTGCTCGGGCCCGGCAACATTGCGCAGGCCCATACGGTCGGCGAGTGGATCGCGGTCGAGCAGTTGCAGGGGGCGGTGGAGGTGTACTCGCGGCTGATCGAGGATCTGTGCGCCTGACAGAGCGGTACGAACCGTTCACGATCCCGTTGCGGTTTTCCGTTTTGGCGCCACCTGGTCGAAGACCCACTCCAGCGCCCATATTTCAGGATCGCGACCCCGGTGTAACTGTACCCACAGGTGCGTCGTCGGTCCCAGCGTCGCCTCAGCCTACAGATGACGCTATCTTCAGCACCGTTATCCCAACCGCCTATTGTTCGGCTGCACGAATCAATCTATAATCCCCAAGGCAAAGTTGCCTGAAGGGTGACGTTACCCTCAGCCTGGACGTAGCTGCCATACGCCTTTTGTCCCCGATAGGCGCGAAAGGGAGGAGAAAAAATGGCGGATTTCACTGCCCTCCAAGAGGCCGTTCTGGCCCTTCCCGATGACGATTACGCTCGCTTCAGACAGTGGTTCAGCAAATTGGACTGGGAAAAGTGGGACCGGCAGATTGAAGAGGACTCGACAGAACGAAAATTGGACCATCTCATTACCGAGGCCTTCGAGGCAAAAGAAAAGGGTACGCTCCGGGAACTCTGAATGCACCGGACAACACCCCAGCCACCCTGACTACGGTGGCCGTGCGGACCTACCCGAAAGAAGACCTGATATGAAAGGGCAGTGCCATGGAGATCGACGTTGTCGAACTTACCAGTGAACTGATCGCAATGCCCTCGGAGACGCCGACGAGCAACCGGGCGATCTCCGATTTTCTGCGCGGGGTGCTGGAGGAAGGCGGCTTCGCGGTTGAGGAACTGTCCTACATTGACCAGTTCGACGTGGAGAAGGTCAGCCTGGTCGCGAAAAAGGGCGCCGGAGCCGGCGGGCTGGGCCTGTTCAGCCACTCGGACACGGTACCGGGCGATGCCGGCTGGGAGCCGTTCACGCCGGTGCTGGAAGATGGACGCCTGGTGGGCCGCGGCTCGGCCGATATGAAGGGTCCCCTGGCCGCGTCGATTGCGGCGGCCTGCCGCTTCGATGCCGCTGATCTGGAGCGGCCGCTGGTCATCGCCGTCACCTCGGACGAGGAGCGGGGACACACCGGCGCGCACGATATCGTCGTACGCTCGCAGACATTGACGGGCGGCTGGCCCGAATACTGCATCGTCTGTGAGCCGTCGCAGTTGCAGCCGGTCTATGCGCACAAGGGGGGCGGCAGCATAATCGCCACCGCGCACGGGGTGGCCGCGCACACCAGCACCGACAAAGGCGAGTCGGCCAACTTCAAGATCGCCCCGTTCCTGGCAGAGATGGCGGAGCTGGCTAAGACCTTCCGCACGGATAAACGCTTCCAGAATCCGCTCTTCGACCCGCCCACCAACGGCTTCAACCTGGTGATCAACGACGGCGGCACCGCCTCCAATGTGACCGCAGCGCGAACCGTCGCCACCCTCAAACTGCGGGCGATGCCCGACGCCTGTTTCGAGGAAGCGATGCAAATGGTCGTGGAGCGAGCAGAAGCGCATGGCCTGGAGGTGGAGCATCGGAGCGGCGGTCCGTTTTTTGCTGATGCGGACGGCCCGCTGGCGCATGCGGCCTGCCGCGCGACCGGCGCGGCGCGGGCGGTGACCGTTCCGTACGGCACCGAAGCGGAGTGTTATCAGAGGTATATGGACGCCCTCGTACTCGGCCCCGGCAACATCGACCAGGCCCACACCGTCGGCGAGTGGATCGCGGTCGAGCAGTTGCATGAGGCTGTGGAGGTTTATGCACGATTGATTGGGGCGTTGTGTGGGTAGCGGGTGGTCCAGGTCATTTGGCGGCTGAAGTGCTATTTGAACATTATCCATCTCTCCTCCAATCTTGATGTAAACGGTGGCTGTCTATAACCATTACCTTAAGCAGTGAACAGTTCGGGGCTAATGATGTTCTTTCCAGATTCAGGGGAATAATTGGGGAGAGTGAAATGCCGGCAATGTTATTTTCCAGAGTAGTCATCTGACGAGTCGGTATCTTCGTTCTCACTTTTGAACACGCCAAATATCCCACCTATAGGAAAGAGGACGGCTAGGACTAACCAGCCAGCAATGTTCGCCACCAGGCTGCCCTCCCCAGAAAAAACCATGCACGTGTGCAGCATAGAAAGGAAGAACAGAATCTTGACTAGAGCCTGATAGCATGATTTCATAACGTCGCCTTAGTAAACTGAGGTAATGGACTGAAGTGGGCCCAAAAAACTGGACCGCGGGCTAAGGTGTACAATGGAGCGAGTCACCAAGCCTGTGGAGGGACAATTCGATGGTCAAAAAAATGGCAGCGACACACGGCGGCCTACCAGTGTCGGGTTGCGCTGGAAGCGCTTGAAGGCAATAGGGTGATTAGGGCTCGTTGACGTTTGGCTGAACAGCGATTTGCGGGAGCAAAGTGCGGCTGAGCCGCGTATTCACGCAAGGAAAATCCCAGTAGCTTTTGGTGTTCTTCGTGGCCCTTCGCATGACTTCGGGGATCGATCGTTCTTGTCTATCACAAGATTCAGGCGAGAAACATCCCGAACAGCCGTGCAGACGATCCGATCCTGTTCGCTTTTGAACGAAGGCCCCAAAATGTCAACGGGCCTAGGTACAAGAAAACTATATGTTGACTTGCTGACTTTTCAAAACAAGTCTGACCTGCCCCCCAAAAACTGGTCCAGGTAATATGTTAGTATTGGGCCGTAGAAAGGGGGAAAGATGGCCAGGAAGAGACATACGCCGGAGCAGGTGATCAACAAGCTGAGAGAGGCTGAGGTGGCG
>MPML01000060.1 GCA_002238445.1 Caldilineaceae bacterium bin5 | reverse complement strand
CCGTAGGCGCGGCGCGTGTTGGGCGCCATCGCCTCGAAGGCCGCCTGCACGCGGTCCTGTGTCGCGGCATCGCCGTCGACGGCAACGAGCGCGGCGGCCGACCCGTTCTGGAGCGCGACCAGCGCGCGTGCGGACTCGTCGACATACACTTGCATTACATCCTCCGAAGTTCGGGCAAAAGGGAGACCCAAAGAGGGGGTTTCAAAATGAGCGATAAGGCACGTTATCGCTTGTTTAGATTGGCCAGTATACACCACCAAGAGAAGGACGCAAAGATGCCAAATCACTACAAACTACGAGGTATCCCAGCTACCCCCATGCGATTTCAGGCGCGCTACGGGCCTCCTGTGGCTTTTCTATTTGGTTGAAGAGGATATATTGAGGCCCTTTGATTGACTACGCGAAGAAAGCCAGGCTTTTCCACGATGCAAACCGCCGGGTTCTCCGTGGATCAAAAGCAGTTAGATGTTCTTCGCGGATTGCCCACGCACAGATCCAGCAAATATCAACGCAGCCAAACGTCCGCGACATCACGCCTCCTGGAACGTCCCCCAGAATTTGCGTGGATGCCGCTGAAGATCCTGTGCGCATATCGGCACAACCCACGGTCCGGACAGCCGAACCGCCCGCACCGCACCTGCAGTCCATCCCTTACATTCCATGAATTCCGGCAGGGGCGCCCCGCGTGGATGCCCCTGCTGAACATATTGACATGATATTGGTATGGAATAAGGTCGGTATGACACGCAGGTGACATGATTTCGGCTTGGGAAGCATTGGCTGAGATGCTATATTCACCCATCCAGTGAGAGGCGCTTCTTGCCGCGCGGGCCGTCATCCACCGGGGCCGTCTCCGTAGCCGGGCGCGACGGCCGCCCGGACCCTGGCCCCGGCCCCGGCCCAAACCGGAGGTTACTGGCCATGTCCCTCAGACTGATCCCGACTATCTTTGCGTTCCTGATGGTTGCCTGCACTGTCCCTGTGGAGGTGACCGAGATAGTTCCTCCGGAACCAACAGCGACCGTGATGGTTACCGACGCTGAACCGGCTCAGGCACCGTCTGAATCTGCATCGTGCCAGTTGATACAGGGCGGGCCGGGCAGGCGAGGTGAAGCTGCACGTCGAGGTGATAGCTGACGGTCTTGAGATTCCCTGGGGATTGGTGATTCTTCCTGCCGGCGACCTGCTGGTTACCGAGCGGCCTGGCCGTGTGCGCCTGATTCAGGCCGGCGAAATCGTCCCCGAACCGGTGCTCGAGTTCGGCGTGTCGATCCTGCCTCGGTTGGGCGGCCACCCGATAGCGGGATCTGAAGGCGGGCTGCTGGGCCTGCTCCTGCACCCCGAATTCGCCACCAATCGCCAGTTCTACATCTTTTACAACATAGATAACGAAGACGACCTGTCGGTCAGCCGAATCGAGCGCTATGTGCTCTCCGATGACGGACGCTCGGCGACGTTGGACCGCCTGATCATCGATAACCTGCCCGCAGGACTGCATCATCAAGGCGGTCGCATGCGGTTGGGGCCGGACGGTATGTTGTACGTAGGCGTCGGCGCCTATGACCCCCCTGAAGCGCAAAATCCCGACACCCTGGCGGGGAAGTTGCTCAGAATGGACCTCGAAGGCGGTATCCCCCCGGACAACCCGGACCCGGACAGCTATATCTTCGTCAGCGGCATACGCAACACGCAGGGCTACGACTGGTTCGACGACCAGCACATCGTGATGGTGGACCACGGGCCTTCCGGCGCTGAACTAGGGAGGCCGGACTTGGCAGGGTTTGACAAGGTCAACGTCGTGACCGCCGGCGACAATCTGGGTTGGCCCCGCATCTGGGGATGCGACACGCAAGAGGGGCTGGTCAGCCCGGTGTTGGCGTGGGAGGGTTCGGTGCCGCCGACCGGCGCGACCTTCTATCGAGGCGACCTGATCCCGGAATGGACCGACAGTTTCCTGTTCACTACCGTCGGGCTCATCGAAAGATTCACCGGCAGAGCAATGCATGGCCGGCACCTGCATCGGGTGGTGTTGGACCGGGACGACCCCTACACCATCCTGGACCATGAGGTGTACCTGCGCAATGACTATGGACGCCTGCGTACCATCGTCAGCGATGCGGACGGGTATCTCTACTGATCAATGCGCCGGCGAACGGCAGTTTGGCGAAGGTAGTGACCGCTGCGGGCTTGCTCGAAGGCGGGCCGCTTTACCTGGCGCCGTCGGAGAGATGCATCGTTTTAGGGGCAATGTTTTCGTGGATGCGCCACATTCCTGTTTCGATCGGCATTGGTGGATCCTTTTCCGGGGAAGGCAATCCAGCGTCGTCTAGCTTTTCGGTGATTGCAGCAAGTCGGCAATATCCTTGAGCTGGTTGACGACATCATCAAGTACGGCGTTGTACTCGGCTCCAGTCAGAATCGTGATCGGTATGACTCGTTCCGCCTCGATAAATTTGGGTGGATCTGTTCGCCGAAGCGGTGCAAGTTTCGAGAGAATATCTTTCTCATAATCGGAAAACATATTATCCTGGAACCCAAACCAGAGAGGCGTTTCCCTATACCGGGCCCAGAGGTCGTAACGCAAGCCAAACCAACTCAAGAAGCCACCCAACTCCATGTAGTGTTTCAGGACGCCACCTACCCAGGTTCTTTGCATACCTAGCTTGGCAGCCCAATCGGTTTCGTAAGCTCGATTTGTCGCATCATCGACCAGATGAATCAGGTGCCCATACAGGCGAGGGAATTCCGGGCCAAGTTGGTCCGACCGCAGCGGAAGGAAAGCTTCGGAGTCCTCAAGGTCGGCAAGCCCTTGCAGTTGCTGAATGTCATTCATAGTCTGAATGTCTTCGGTAGCGTTGATGCGAGTAGCCAGCGAACTCAGCAACAGGCGCCAAGATGTCAGCATGATCAGGCGATACTCGCCGGTCGACGCCCATCTGACCTCGCCGTCCTGCCCGCCGTCGGCCCATTCGATATCGTCGGCCTCGGCTACGCGCCGCGTCAGCTCCGCCCACAGTTCCTCAAACCTTAGAACTGGCGCCACCACCAGCAGAGCCGATGGTCGGTCGTCCCCTAATCGTTTCAGGTAAGTTACGGGCTGATTGTCGGTTAGCCCCGCCCAGAATTTCGCTTCGATCAGCAGACGTTCGTTGTCCGCGTGGTCAGAGCAGGCCAAGTCTGGACGTTCACGCTCGTCTCCGGATTTCTCGGTCTCTACGACTGCGATTCTTCCAATGTCTAACCCGTATGCCTGCAAAAAGGCTCGAAGGGCTTCTCGGGCCCGAACCGAACCGGCCAGAATATGTCCAAGGGCCTCAGTAGCGACTAGTTCAGGATGTTGGCCGAACAGCTTTGAAAGATGCGCAAGTAACGTCGGTTTTTCGGTCATGTCGTTCCTTCCCTTAGTGATTGTCCTAGTCTCCTCCTGTACTGAACACTAGAAAAAATGCCACTCCAATTAACGTCAAGACCAACCCGACAACAAGTAAAGCATTCCCGCAGCTGGTGATGCCAGCCGCCGCCCGCGAGCCAGGTTTCTTTACCCTGCAATGCGGACACGCGCGCTGTCAAAGACACCTCGCCCCCACACTCCCAACAGTTTTTCAACGGCATCATCATCCTCAACAATTCTGCCTGAATTGCTGCATCGCTATTTCACACAAACGTTCATAGCTGGCAATGCGACCGATTACCAGATGCCGGTCGACTCTCAAGTCCTCGATTATTCCCTTTTGGCTAAATGCTGAAGTAGCGAGGTCACAGAGTCGGGAGAAATCGGAGAGGTCCATTGTCGGCCCGCTCTCCTTGCAATTAATATAGGGGATTCGGAGAATTCACGATCCGCACTTGGATTTTCCAGCCAAGCGACAGTCCTCATCACTGTGCCGGCTGCGGCCGGTCCGCGCAGGGCCGGCCATCCGCGCAAAGAGAACCCGAAGCGCCCTTGCCGTTCTCTACGCCCCTCCGCGTTACTCCGCGGACAAAAAAGGTGTTCTCCTCGCCCCTCCGCGGATCGACCGATTCTGTTTCCCACAAGATTCAAGCCCAAAACATCCCGAACAGGCCCGCAGGCGTTCCGTTCTAGTCGAATCTTGAACGGCTTTCCCAAAATGTCACCGGATCCTCTCGCTCCTTGGCAACACGATTCACCCCCTTGCCTCTCCTGTCCAGAAAAAGTAGAACCTGGGCGATACGGGCGTTGCTGTAGACCCTGCTTCGCACCTTACGGGTTAATTTGAGCTTTCTCACTTATGGTGCCGCCAAGTCATTTAACTCCACGCCTCTGAATTCGCAGTTCTGCCATCTCTCGACTATCTCAATATCATACTTCGAGTCCACGACAACATATCGCATCTCCAATATCCCGCTTTCAGGAAAAATTCTTGCGTCCTGCAGGCCTATGCCTTCCGGCAGTTCCCCGAAACTGTTCAGATACCTGTCGATCGTTTCCGGACGCAGCTGGAAACCGGTCGGGCCGTCCATCCCTGTGTTCGCCGACACAACACAGAACTCGCCAACAGGTATGATCTGATCTGCCTCCAAGGCCGTCACCCGATCATCCACCCCCCGAAGCTCCTTGGCGAGAATAATCAGATCAGTGGCCAAAGCGTGCACCTTGTCGTTCAGACCCTCAATCGTAACCTCGCCCTGAGCGAATAACAGGGCGGGCGCGACCAGAGCGAGCAATGCGATAAGGATCAGAGCGCGTTTCATCGTAAGACAGTCTCTCTCTCCCCGTATGCACGAGACAATACTCGGGTACGGGTATTGGATCCGAACCGGTGATAACGCCGGGCGGATAAAGCACTTCCCGCCTGGCGTTGCACTTGCTGCAGTATGCAACCTCGGTATAGCCGCCCGATTCTTGACGGTCCGTTCGTAAAACCTCCCAACTGTGTCTGCGATAGCGGTCTCGTTCTTTCATCTCTCTGATATCCTTATATACTCCTTACGAAGGTATTTGGGCCGGCCTGTTATCAACTGCCTACAGCCAGAAAACGGGCAGGTCGGCGGCTTCGCCGCCAATATACTTCTCCTCGGTGGCAGCCGCGGCGGGCCTGGCCTCCCGCATTGGCATATGCCTTATCCCTCGGCCGCCACCCAGTCGCTGCTGCCGCGGAATTCACAACCGTGCCAGCGTTCGATCACGTAGAGCGGCTTTTCATCGTGGGTCTTGTAGAAGATCAGAATTTCGCTGCTTTCAGGGTCACCCTGGACGGAATACATGCTGTATTCGGTGGGCAAGGCGTCGAACTGGGCCATGTAGCGGACAATGGTCTGGTGCTGCAGGGTGAGGAGGGGGCCGCCAGCGCCGGATGTGGCGAGGATGCAGTGCCCGTTTTCGAGGTAGGCAGGGCCAGGCCCGTCCCAGAGAGCTTCGAGAACGTCCAATCGATCTGACATATCCCCGAGAGAGTCCACTTCCCGCTCGAGATCTCCGACGAGGAGATCAAGATTATTTATCGTATCCCACAGTTCGTCCTGCTGATCTGCCTCTTCAATGCCCGTTATGCGTTCGTCAAGCTCATCGACACGGGCAAACAGATCATCGATGAGTTCGCCCAGGCGAGTGACGAGACTCTCGTCGTTGCCGGCTTCCTGGGCGTTGGTGTTGACGGCGGCGAGACAGAAGAGGGAAAAGACAATTGTGATCACGATCAGGGCGTAGAGGTTGATGCGCTTCACGGGTGGTGTGTCCTTTTTGCGTTAGGTTTTGTGTGGTGAATGGTGTCGCGAAGAACACCAAAGGCGTATTGGATTTGCTTCGCATGACTGCGCTGCCCTTTGCAGACTAGCCGCACTTTACTCCCTCAATTCGCTATTCTGACAGACGTCAACGATCCCCAGGCAGTCGGCTATTCTTGCAGTTTGGACAGATAAAATTCCCAGGTCGGCGGGATGAGTTCCAGATGAGGTTGGGCATGGTCCATGACTGGACTTCGCGCATGACAAAAAATCTCATACCGCATCATTCGGTCGGCACGCTTTCCTCGAACATCGACCCCACAACTGGAGCACCAGATACGCGCGTAAAATCCGTCGATTTCATCAAATTGAGCCGTGCCCTTACAGTTGCGGCAAATAATTCTGAAATTCATTTGGATGGGTCGTTCACGACGGCATCCTTCACTGAGCCAAAGTGTTCTGCTCCTGGGTCTCCAGCAAGGCCAGGTAGGACACCATTTCGAGTAAAGCGCCGCTGGCTGTTTTCAGATCTCGTGATCGGGCAGTGACAAGGTTTCCTGAAATCCAACTGAGTTCTCCGTCACTGACGCTGCAAACCTGATATCAGTCTGATTCTTCCTGTACCCGCCTGCCCGCCGTTCCACGGGAGGTATCCCGCCGGAATGCCCAACATCTCGTCTCCTCTACCGGCAATGAGCGCATTCCGTAACGATTTCCCTCACGCAACCGGTGACGGGGCCGGTCACACAACCTGCCGGATATTCACTCGCAGGCTGATAGCTGGCAACCACATCGGACTGCACTTCCTCAAATGGCTCGCAACCAAAAATGGAGATGGCAGACCCTAACCCTCAGCCAGAAACAGATCGATTCGCCGCGCGAACTTTTCATCGGCCTGGTACCGGATCCGCCACTGGTTCAAGGTGCTGCGAGGCACGCCCGTCCTCTCCGACACCCGCTGGTTATCGTTAATCTCACTCAAAATCTGTAAGGCTTCCGCCTTCTGTCTGTCGGTGTACATGCGCCGCCTCAATTTGGGCGGAAACTTCAATCTGCGTTCACTCATGGCCTTCCCCACTGCATCAATGGCAAGCTGAATCTGCCCCTTCGACCACGACACAGCCCTTCTCCTGTTCCGGGCCGCCCTGCCCTGACGGCGCTAACGTTGTCGATGACGCTGCCGAAAACATGATCCACAAGCGCGTCCGTCTCCATTCACAGACCGCGAACTTTATAGTATACAGCGTCGAAATGTCATTTGCATGTGAATTGTGCCTTTTTTTTGTATCAATATTGTGTCAATTTTCCTCCGAATGGTAGAATAGGGACCGTCTGCGCCATACGCGGCCCAAATCAGGACCCGGATCCAGCGCCGCGCCTTCTTGCCAGATAGGGAGACTAAGATGAAGCCCGCCGACGAACTCATACAGGAAAATAAAGCATTGCGGGACCGCCTTTCCCGCTTGAGCAGGGCCAGCCTGCGCATCAACGAAAGCCTCGAATTCGACGCCGTTCTGCAAAGCGTCCTCGACTCCGCCCGCTCTCTCACCGGCGCCAGCTACGGCGTCCTCACCCTCCTCGACGAAACGGGCCAGGCCGACGATTTTCTCTCCTCCGGCATGACTTCCCAGGAAGCCCAGGGCCTGTGGGAACTGCCCGATGCACTGAAACTCTTCGAACACCTCGGCAATATCCCGGAACCGCTTCGCCTTCCCGACCTGATCGGCCACATCAGAGCCTTCAACCTTCCCGAACCACCCCTGCCTGGGGGCGCGGATATTCCGTTCTCCTTCCTGGCCGCGCCCATCCACCACGGAGGCGAACGCGTCGGCAACATTTTTCTCGCCGAGACAGGGGCCGGTCAAGAATTTACCGCCGAAGATGAAGAAACACTGGTCATGTTTGCATGCCAGGCCGCGCTCGTCATCGCTAACGCCCGTCGCTACCGCGACGAGCAGCGCGCCAGGAACGACCTCGAAACCCTGATCAACACCTCGCCTGTCGGTGTCGTCGTATTCGACGCAGAAGCAGGGGTACCGGTCTCCCTCAATCAAGAGGCCAGAAGAATCGTCAGCAGCCTGCACAGGCCCGGCCGTCCTGTGGAGGAGCTCCTCGAACTGATAACCTGCCGCCGCGCCGACGGCCGCGAGATCGCCCTCGACGAGTTCCCCCTGGCCCAGGCGCTCAGCACCGGCGAGATCGTTCGCCTTGAAGAAATTGTGATGGAGGTCCCCGACGGCCGCAGCGTCAAAACGCTGATTAACGCCACGCCGATCCACGCACAGGATGGCGCGGTCGAATCGGTTGTCGTGACGATGCAGGATATGTCGCCGCTCGAGGAGCTGGAACGGCTGCGCGCAGAATTCATGGGGATGGTGAGCCACGAGCTGCAGACCCCGCTGACCTCAATCAGAGGCTCCGTAAATACCCTCCTCGACGATGCATCCTCCCTGGATCCGGCCGAAATGCGCCAGTTCCACCGCATCATCTCAGATCAGGCCGACCGCATGCGCAGCCTCATACGCGACCTTCTCGATGTGGCTCGCATCGAGACCGGCACGCTTTCCGTCGCGCCGGAGCCGTCCGACACCGCCACCCTCGTGGACGAGGCCCGCATCATGTTCATGAGCTCAGGCCGCAGACACAGCATCCACATCGACGTTGCCCCGGACCTGCCCCAGGTCATGACCGACAGACGCCGCATCGTCCAGGTCCTCAGCAACCTGCTCTCCAATGCGGCCAGGCATTCCAACGAGCTGTCCACCATCACCGTGCGCGCGGTGCTGAAACAGTTTCAGGTTGTCGTCTCAATCGCCGACGAGGGCAGAGGCATACCGGCCGAACGCCTGCCGCTCCTGTTCAGAAAGTTCTCCCGCGTCAACGGCGAAGAGCGACAGGGAGACCTCACCGGGTCGGGGCTCGGTCTCGCAATCTGCAAAGGCATCGTGGAAGCGCACGGAGGCCGCATCTGGGCTGAAAGTGACGGACCCGGCCAGGGCGCGCGCTTCATCTTCACGGTTCCAATTGCCGGGCAAAAAGAAACCGGCAGCGGCGAACCCGCGCCGTTCGTCGCCGAACCCGGCAATGAGACACAAGAGCGGACGCGCATCCTCGTCGTGGACGACGATCCCCACGCGCTCAGATATATCCGCGACGTCCTCTCTAAATCAGGCTATGACCCCATCGTGACCGCAGAACCGGATGACGTCGACCGTCTGATTGCCAAGGAGGGGCCCCATCTCGTCCTGCTGGATATGATGCTGCCGGGGTTCGATGGGATCGATCTGATGAGGAACATCCTGGAAAAGAGTGCACTGCCCGTCATCTTCCTCTCCGCCTACGGCCAGGAGAATCTCATTGCCAGGGCCTTCGACACAGGGGCCGCCGACTATGTGGTGAAACCATTCTCTCCCACGGAACTGGCCGCGCGCATCAGGTCGGTCCTGCGCCAGCGCGCCGGCATCGGCTACCTCGGGCAGCCCGAAAACTATCTCCTGGAAGACCTGGTGATCAACTATACTGAACGCCGCGTGGCTCTGGCCGGACAACCGGTCGTGCTCACCGCGACCGAATACGCTCTGCTCTTCGAGCTCTCGACCAACGCCGGTATGGTGTTGACCCACGGCCAGTTGCGGCAACGGGTCTGGGACCAGGGCCATTCCGGCGACGCGGGATTGGTCCGCACCGTGGTACAGAGACTGCGCCAAAAACTGGGTGACGATGCATACGAACCCAAATACATCTTCACCGAGCCGCGCGTCGGCTACCGCATGGGAAAGCCATCATCCACCTGAGCTGACGCGCCCCGTAGGGGCACCCACAAGGGGTGCCCTCCACCCCCTGTGTGCTCCCCAAACCAGGCCGCCTCCCGTTCCCGGTGTGCTGACCTGGTGGATCGCTCCGAGTTGACACCCGAAGACGCACAGAAGGCTGGCCCGGGGCGGTTGGCTCAGTTGGAATCCCACATCTCACCCCCCCACATGAAAACCACTCTTCCTCAAAATGCGGGTAAGCTGTTCATGATCCGGGTCCTGCGACCCTTCCCCGAAATCCATGATGTTCGATGTAAGATATTCAAAAGATGCAAGGAATGCCCTGCGGAACAAATCGTGATGGCGTGGACTGTATCCCGGCATTTCAGGCCAGTGAAGACTCACTTCATCGGGAAACACAGCAGCGTTGTCGGCGCAAACGCGAATGCATGACTTGAACTCCTCCAGGGAATGCCGTTGCGCTATGGCATGGAGCGCCAGATTAAGCATTATGCGATCTGCGAATTCCGAACCGCTCCTTGCTGCTGCATTCAATTCGATGGGAAGCATGATCGTCTCCTCTCGGTTGTTGGTTAGTTCGCTGTCCGGGAAGATCCATCCCGATTCGATGACAAGAGTCCTGACGGTAACCTCCGGGATCATGACATCCCCACCAATAAAGGACTCTTACCTGATCGTTCCGCTCATCCTTCCAGCCAAGACGCCTGCCCTGACCTGCAGAACGCCCCACCGGACAATGGGGCCAAGCTTGCCAGCTAGCTCAGATCCTGGCCCTCCCCAGATAGCTCCCAGCTGCTCGATGCGTCCAGCAAGCCGGATGACGCGTCTCTCTTCGTTCCCCTCTGCACGGAAAGACGTCTTGAAGAAAAAGTAAATTCTGAAGGCAGGTGTAAGGCAAAAGTACTGAGAATAAGGGAAAATATGACGAGCACAAGAGCGATAATGATTACGACGTTCCGAGTCTTGGTAGTCATGAGGTGGAATCCTTTAGGGTCTATGATGAATGAATGACCAAAACGCGCAGCAGCCTCCGAGCCCAAACAGCTCCGCAATCACCACCCAAAAAAGGCAACCTACTATACCCCCTTCTTGCCTGGGGGATTCTTCACCAAAATATGGACAAAACTTGTAACCTCCTTTCCACATCCATCCCTTAACCCGGCCGCCTCCCGTTCCCGGTGTGCTGACTTGGTGGATCGCTCCGAGTTGACGCCCGAAGACGCACAGAAGGCTGGCCGGGATCGTCTACCAGGCCGCGTACCTTGCACACCCTTCCCCATCGACGGTGAAAATGTAGGGTTTGTCCGCCGCATCAGCATAGAACGCCGAGACCCGTAGCAGGCGCCTGTAGGTGAGTTAATCGACGACCACCTCCTGGCCGGTTCCGCTGTTGAGGCCGAGGGAGAACTCCACTTCGGCCGGTGCATCGCCGAATGGAAAGTCAGACACCATTTTCCTGATCGAAACGACAATGAGGTAATGGAATTCCAAGCAGGCGACATCCCCAGCCATCTGTCTCTATAGAATACACGAGTAATATGTGGTTTTTATGGAAATTGACCCTTTTTCTTATACCAATATCGTGTCAATATTCAAATTCCACACAAAATTGCCTCCATTAGCGCAATCATCCCCTGGGCCGGACAGAAGCCGCCACCGCCGTACAGGACCTCGCCATCGGCGCATTGCTTCAGCGCCTGCCCCGCTCTCTACATCACCGCCCCAGCAACAGACGCGCAAAGGGCCAGGATCACGTGGATCTTGGCCCCTCTTTCTTCTCCAGTTCGGTCGCCAAAAGGATTGCGATTTAGGGTTCGTTGACGCTTGTCTGAACAACGACTTCCGGGTGCAAATTACGCCTGATCGTCGAAGGGCGACGCAGCTGCGCAAAGAAAATCCGATACGCCTTTGGTGTTCTCCGCGTCCTCCGCGGACAAAAAGGTGTTCTTCGCGTGACTTCGCGGATCAATTGGTTTTGTCTGTTTCAACATGCAAGCGAGAAACATCTCTAATAGGACTGCATGCTTTCCGTTCTTGTTGACATCTGAACAGCCTTCCCAAATGTCACCGTAATGTCCCCTTTTTCTCCCCCGCTTGCACACATAAAATGGTATACGGGTTCAAATAGGTGACGCTGCCCGCGCCGACTATGTTGCCCCTTGACACAATACTGGCGCAAGAAGAGGCGAAATTGGCATAACCATGACACGCAAGAGCCGCTCTCCCCTCTTCCCTCCCTGTAAGACCCCACCCGGACAACCCTTGTGTGCCCCGAATTCGTCTATCTCAAGATGTTCTCCGTGTACTCGGCAGTTCACTAAAAACGAAAAACGGACGACTATAAACTGCCGTTCCGGCCTTCCCAAAATGCCAACCGAACCTAATCACCAAACGTCCACAATCTGTTGGCAAAAAAGTTCCAGACGAGGACAACGCCCCCCTCGTCATTAGCTGCCTGAGAGCTGTGAAAATCAAAGAAGTGAACCGGTTGTGTCTGAAAGCAATCTGCCGGGCTCGCACCCCTGTCCGCAGCAATACCCATATGCACATATCTCAATATGCGAATACATGCCACACCTGCACGATTGCCATCCCCACCGCGGTCAAGCACCCACCCCCGCAACCCGATCATACGTAGCCCTGAACGAACTCTCCAGCAGCCAGCGCCAGAACGACCCGTTGTCGCTGAACTGCTTGAACAGCTCCGTATGGTCCGCCAGCAGCACCGTCATCGCCTGCTCCAGCGCCCTGTCATGCTCGATGCGCGCGTTCTGCCTGTCGGAGTTGACCTTCGCATTCTGATACGCCCTGTCCTCGGCAACCATCGCCGGCAGCTCCTCGGTGACGATCTTCCCGATCTTGTCCTGGTCCTGCCACGCAATGTTGCCGAAACGGTCGTTGAACTCCCTCAAAATGTGGGACAACCGCTCCATCTCCGCTTCCGGCCTGTGTCCGCCGCCGTCGGCCGGCGCACAGGACGCTGTAACGCCTCGCGCGCTTGGCTATGAAACGCATCGTCGCCGGCGCTCTTCGCCGCACGGCGCGTTACTCTCGTCACGGTTAGCGGCGTTTTGACGGCTGACACGAAACGCCGCGGCCTGTAAGGGCGCCCCGTGTGGGCGCCCACAACCCCCCGAACTGGCACAACAACCCCCGCGCGGGTACACTACGCCGCAAACGCCGCCCACAAGCCACTGCCAATGCCCGGGCAACTCTTCACCGGTTCCCTGGCCATTTCGTCAGGGTTTCGACTGCATCCACTGGCCGGTCAGCGCAGCGGCTGCTACGCCGTCTCCGTGTCGGGGAATTGGCGGGTGACTTTCAGGTTCGAGGATGGACACGCGGTCGAAGTCGATTACACAGACGCCCACTGAGGAGGTGGGACCAATGGGTATGCGCAACCCGCCCCATCCGGGCGAGCTCATAAGGTACGAGTGCCTGAAACCGACGGAGAGTGCCAAGGTCGCATCCTCTGGGACCAGGCCGTAGCTGAGGCCATGCGTTGGGACCCCGAGCAATTGGCCCGATTGCGCGAGCCGCTCAGCAACGCACCCCGCGTCCGGGAACTCGGCTACAACCAGTATGCTGACGAAATAGTGGACATCGAGGGCATGGAAGCCTGTCCCGATGAAGAGACTGCCGGTGAAGATTGAATATGTCCTGGATAATTAGACTCAAAGCGCGTCTAGGGGCACGCATCCCGCACTTGCAACGAAGACAAACGCCTGGGTGGTTTGCATACGGTGCATGCGGAAGTGGTGAGGAATCCCAAATGGACCCGGCATACAGCCGCGTGACCAATCCCGAGCGCTTTCGCCCGTTGCATACCGCCATGTTGGCCATCATCGACCGGCTCGAAAGTGACTTCGACGTCGAGCGTGCAGAAGGATTTGGTTTCGACGAGAAGTTGACGAGGGGTCTGGAACTTGCTCGTGCGGATGTGAGACTTACCCCGAAAGACCCTGGCGCCGCGCCTGTCTCGGTCGTGTTTACTGCATTTCCGGGTCTTCGAATCCGGTTTGGACGATGGTACATCGAGCCTTTCCCAATCTGTGGCTGCGACGCCTGCGATGAGTCGGCAGAAGACGAGATCGAGCGGCTGAATGATATGATCGACGACGTGACTGCCGGGAGGTTTCGCGAAGCGATCGAGATTCCCCTGTTCTCCTCTATGGGGGCCGGTTGGGTGGAAACGAGATTCTGGTCCTCTGACGTCAGGAGAACCCGGAATAGGTCTAGAGTTGACCGTCGCCAAGGGCTTGAGATGTCCGGCGGACGTCGCCGACTGGATTTGAACTGGAACCCGTGGCCCCGCAGACAGCTAGCCAGACGCGGCGGGCCTGGTCCCGGATCCAATCCCGCAGTTGAGCGCAACAGTGTTGAGGTTGGCCCCGATCATCAGCCCAGAAAACGGGGAAGGTGAGGTACATCCATACAGATACATTGTGTTCTGTTCGCAAAGCGGGCGGTCTGCCGCCATCCAGAGCATGGTGCGCTCTTCAGCCGGCGTGCAATGGTCGGGACCTTGATTCGGTCCTTTCATGATTGCAGAACTCTCTAGGTCCGCCTTCCGGCAGGTTAGGCTGGACTGGCGTATGACGCGCTGCTGCGGATCAAAGAGATGCTTCCGTAAGGGAGCCGGGTTCCCGTCCTCAAGGAGCGGGGCATACCCGTTCGTACCGCCCAGCACCTTATCCATTTGCGACAGACACACCCGCAAAAACGACAAATTGTCGCATTTGCCAGCGCGTCGGCGGCGCTGAACACATCAGGCCTGAAGCGTCTGTATACCAGTTTTGTGGACAAGAGCTCACTGGCACGTTGACCGAATGACATAGTGGATTGATCCTACACAACAGAAAGGAAGCAAACATGAAGCGTTATTTGATCATCATTGCAGTACTGACTTTGCTTGTGCCTGGCGTTCTGCTGGCGCAAGATGAGCTTACACTTGAGGATCTGGCCGAACAGGTCGCGGAGGTTGTGGAGCAAGTCGCGGATTTGGCCGAACGTGTCGCTACAATCGAGGAGATATGGACAGGGCCCGGGTCCAGGGAGTTGAACGACGTGGCTTGCATCATCGGCGAAAACACCGTTCTTCAGGACGAGTCTGTTTTGAAATACAAGGATCAATACGAAGAATGGGTCAACGTTGAGGAAGTAACGATAAAGGCCGTCGTTTACAACAAAGAAACTGGCTATATCGTCATTACTTATGCCGACACCCCCTGGGGGTTTGACGATAAACTAGTTGGCGAACGTTGGGATGGCTGCGAGTTTGTAGAATCAAGCGATTGGTGGGAGACAGAATAATGGAGAATTTAAGTGGAGCCATGGGGCGGCTGCGAACTCGTTCGCACCGGCGACTGGACCATCCAGGACCACTGACACACTGAAATTCTTCGTATATTCCTTATAAGATCGGACAATCTGTACAGAATTGACCGCGTTCCGAGAAAATATTGAAGGCCGAAAACCGACAAATTTTGTCGGTTTTCGGCCGATTTCAAATATCGGAATTTTTTTATTCCGTATAACATCTAATTTATGCGGAGTGAAAATTGAGGGCCATACCGGAGGGAAGCATGAAAAATTTACGGGGAGTACTTCAGCTGTTCGCCCTGTTCTTTCTATTCCTTGCGGCGGTTATGAACGTTCAAAGTTATCTGAAAAACCGTTTGACGGTTCCGCAATATGGGAATGTTGTCTGTCAAAAGATTATCCCGCAAGTGTTTCTGGAGGAGATGCCGACAAGCAGAGGTTTTTTTTGGGAGTTGGAAGATGGGCTGGAACGGATGGACGCCGTTACTCCCCCGTTGATCTTGTGGGGCTATCATAGGGCGCTGACCGGTTTTCTGCACGAGATCTATGACGGGTTCGCGGCGGCCCTGTCAAAGAAAAACCCGTCTATTGTTGAACTGCTGGAATTGATAGACCTGACCCGCTACGAAAACGAACTGCAGTCGGTCGGCCTATGGTATCGCCTGTTACCGAGATCGACGCGGCGCGTGTTGGATATGGGAGATTGCCCTACTGGTCTTTGAATATCGATTTCCATACGGGAGGTGACCATGGAGAGACGGTACACAGGAATCGCCCGGCGGCCAGGCACTTGCATTGTAAGACGACAACGGGAACGGCCGCATCACCTGCGCCGAAGCCCGCCGGCACGGCATCGCGCCGGTGCACCGTGATCATCCCGCCTACCAGTACATGAACAATCGCGACAACGACGACGTCGTATGTGAATGAAAGGGGATTATATCGAATAGTGTCGCGCCCCAATCCAACAGCCGAACAGGCCGATTCGTTTTAAGAGTTGGCCCAAACGTCAACACACCGCAATAAAGCCTCCGGATCATCGCGATGATCCGGAGGCTTTATTTTGCGCTGGTCGGGAATTGGAGTGTACGATACAGGAAGGTGCGACTCGTCGATTTGAAAATCATGGAGGAAACCATGACTACAAATCAGCGCAAGCACAGAAACTCGAAGAGAAACAACCGTCGGACACCGGCTCAAGGTTGGCCGACACGTTTTTCGCACAGAAGCGGATGTCTTGTCGCAAGCTTTCATTGTTTTGCGATCAGACATCATCTCGTTCAAGTTCGCTCGGGTCAACGCCTGAGACGCTAACTCGATAAGCCATCGACGAGCGCACCTTATAGAAGACTACTGGTTTTTCATACTTGGTCGATTGGAAAGCCAGCAGATTTCTATGTACACGATACTATCACATTTGAGTTAACATTGAAATAACAAACTCACCTAGATTTGACAAATCACATAAATGAAATTAGTGCCGCGATTATATCTAGAGCGTGGCACTATTCGATATAATCCCCGAATGAAACCGGCCCGCTGAAAGCCGTTCTAAGCGACTCTTTCGCGGCTTTAGGTCCCTCTGCACAGCCCCTTGCCTTTCACAGCAGCCAGCCCGCCCCAGCCGGCCTTGCCAGAGCGAATACCAGGGCGTCAGACCCACGCGTGCATCAAAGGGCCGAAGACAACGGCCGCCGCAAATCCCTGAACAGCACAGAGCGAGCTGCAGCAAAGCCGCGATCCAGGCGTCCACAACCCCCCGAACTGGCACAACAACCGCCCCGCGGGTACACTACGCCGCAAACGCCGCCCACCTCCCACAAACCACTGCCAATGCCCGGTCAACTCTTCACCAACTACTTTCTCGAAGAAGGCATCCTCCACACCGCCGCCTGGCAGGAATCCCTCGCCCAACCCGCCGCCTTCGACGCCTTCCGCGCCCACGCGCACGCCCTCCTCAAGAACGCCGCCGCCTTCCACACCATCAACGAGGCCTCCACCGAACAGGAGCTCATCCGCCCCCTCTTCGATCTCCTCGGCTGGGCCGACTACCTGCCCCAGCAGGGCAGCGACCGCAACGAAGACATCCCCGATCACCTGCTCTTCGCCGATGCCGCCTCCAAGGCCCGCGCCGCCGCCAAACCCGGCCCCAATCGATACCCCGACGCCCTCGCCGTCTCCGAGAGCAAGCGCTTCAACCTGCCCCTCGACGCACGCGACCGCGACGACCGCGGCCCGACCACTTCGCCGCACGCCCAGCTCCTCCGCTACCTGGCCACCGCCGACATCAACTCCGACGGCCGCATCCGCTGGGGCATCCTCACCAACGGCCGCATCTGGCGTCTCTACGACCGCCGCGCCCTCCCCCGCGCCAGCGGCTACCACGAAATCGACCTTCAAGCCGCCCTCCACGCCGGCGGCAACGCCCATAGCCTGCGCACCTTCCGCCTCCTCTTCGGTCGACCCGCCTTCAGCCCCCAACACGGCGCCCAGACCAGCTTCCTCGAAGACGCCATCGCCGAAGGCCGCCGCTACGAAGAACAGGTCGCCAACGATCTCTCCGGCATCGTCTTCGCAAAGATCTATCCCGCCCTGGTCCGCGCCCTCGCCGAAGAGAGCCGCGCAGAACTGGATGACGTCCGCCAGGCCGCCCTCATCTTCCTCTACCGCCTCCTCTTCCTCCTCTACGCCGAGGACCGCGACCTGCTGCCCGTCAACGACAGCCGCTACGACGACTACGGCCTGCGTAAATCCGTCCGCGACGACGTCGACAAACGCACTGCCGCCGGCGACACCTTTTCCGGCTTCGCCAGCCATTACTACGACCACATCAGCACGCTCTGCCGCCAGATCGACAAGGGCGACCCCACCATCGGCCTGCCTCCCTATAACGGCGGCCTTTTCGCCCGGCAGGCCGCGCCCATACTCGAACAGGTGCGCCTCTCCGACGCTGTGCTCGCCCCCATCATCCACAACCTCAGCCACACCGAAGGCGAATCCGGCCGCCGCTACGTCAACTACCGCGACATGACCGTGCAGCAGCTCGGCTCCATCTACGAGCGCCTGCTCGAGCGCGAACCCGCCCGCACCCCCGACGGCCAGATCGTCGTCCGCCCCAACAGCTACGCACGCAAGGACAGCGGCAGCTTCTACACGCCTCAACCCCTCGTCGACCTCATCGTCGAGCGCACCCTCACACCCCTGCTCGAGGAACGCAAAACCGCCTTCCAGGCCAAAGCCGCTGCCCTGCAGAGCGACACACGCGCCAAAGCCGGCCGCACTGCCGAGCTCCGCCGCCTCGATCCCGCTGAAGCCGCGCTCAACCTCAAACTGCTCGACCCCGCCATGGGCAGCGGCCACTTCCTCGTCACCGCCGTCGACTACCTCTCCGACGCCATCGCCGACCTGGTCGAAGACGCGCCCACCGCCGCGCCCTGGCTGGAGGACGCCTACACATCGCCCCTGCTTGAACGCATCGCTGCCATCCGCGCCGACATTCTGGCGCGGGCGCACGCCGCCAACTGGGTCATCGACGAGCCCCAGCTCACCGACCAGGCCATCATCCGCCGCATGGTCCTCAAACGCTGCATCTACGGCGTCGACAAGAACCCGCTCACCGTCGAGCTCGCCAAGGTCTCCCTCTGGCTGCACAGCTTCACCGTCGGCGCGCCGCTCTCCTTCCTCGACCACCATCTGCGCTGCGGCGACTCGCTCATCGGCCTGCGCGTCCACGACGCGACGCAGGAGCTCTCCCGCCTCGGCGGTTTCACCTCCGCCAGCGCCATCCAGGCCGCCGAAAACGCAACCGGGGGCATGCAACAGATCGAAGAGATGTCCGACGCCGACATTGCCCAGGTCGAGGAGTCTGCCACCCTGTTTCGCGAGGTCGAAAAGACCACGTCAGCCCTGCGCGGCCTGCTCACTACACTTTGCGGCGTCAACTGGCTCGCCGCCGGCATGAAAAAGCGGCAGCGCGCCGAATTCGAAGCGCCGCTCCAGGCGATAATCGTCTCGCAGGCGGAAAAAGCCTTCTCACTGCTCTCCAACGGTCCCGACAGCGTTGACGCCGCCGACCCGGTCCGGCAGCACACCCTATGGCCCGCCTTCACCGAAATCTGGCGCGCCGCCAAAGAGATCGCCGACCGCGAAACCTTCCTGCACTGGGAAGCCGCCTTCCCCGGCGTCTGGCATCGCTGGCAGAACGACCAGCCCACCGGCGGCTTCGACGCCATCATCGGCAATCCCCCCTGGGACCGTATCAAGCTGCAGGAGGTCGAATGGTTCGCGACCCGCTCCCCTGATCTGGCCCTTGCCCCCACCGCCGCCGCCCGCCGCCGCGGCATCAAGCAACTGCGCGATGAGGGCGATCCGCTCGCCTCCGAATTTGACGCTGCCAAACTGCGCGCCGACCGCCTCGGCCAGCTAATCCGTGCCTCAGGCCATTACCCACTGCTCGGCGGCGGCGACATCAACCTCTACTCCCTCTTCGTCGAGCGTGCCATGCGCCTGGCCAAACCCAACGGCATCGTCGGCCTGCTTACGCCCTCCGGCATCTACGCCGACAAGACCGCCGCCCGCTTCTTCAAATCCGTCTCTACCAGCGGCCGCGTCGGTGGCCTCTTCGATTTCGAAAACCGACGCCTCGGAACAGACCTTCCGCCCTTTTTCCCAGATGTCGACTCCCGCTTCAAATTCTGCGCCCTCATCTTCGGCGGCAAGGAGCGCCGCTTCCCCCAGACCGACTGCGCCTTCTTCCTCCACGACACCGCTGCCATCGAAGACTCCGACCGCTGTTTCCCCCTGGCCCCCGCCGACTTCGCCCGCGTCAATCCCAACACCGGCACAGCCCCCATCTTCCGCAGCCGCCGCGACGCCGACATAACCCGCCGCATCTACGAACGCCACCCCGTCCTCGTCGACCGCTCCGGTGAAGACGAGATCCGCGCCTGGTCGGTTGGATACATGCGCATGTTCGACATGACCAACGACTCCCATCTCTTCCGCACCGCCGCCCAGCTTGAAGCCGACGGCTACTATCCTGTGCAAGGCAACCGCTGGAAAAGGGGAGAGACGTTGTATCTGCCGCTCTACCAGGGACGCATGATTTGGCACCTCGACCACCGGGCAAACTCCGTGCGCGTCAACCCAGAGAGTACGCACAACCCGTACTTGAGCGAACCGGTCACGGAGAAACAACGCTCTGATCCCTCGTTCCTACCTCAAACACAGTACTGGGTCCCAGCAGTGGAAGTGGAGACTGCCTTGCCAAAGTCCAAAGGCTGGACGTTGGGGTTCCGTGATATCGCAAGACCAACAGATGTGAGGACCATGATAGCAGCGGTCGTGCCGTGGGCTGGGTACGGAAATACGATTCCCTTGCTCACGTTGGAAGATAGTCTTTCTGCGGCGTGCTTTATCGCTAACCTAAGCGCTTTTTCCGTGGACTTCGTGGCGAGGCAGAAGGCCCAGGGCACACACATGAACTGGTACATCGTCGAACAACTCCCCGTCATCGCCCCCGCCGACTACGACCGCGCCTTCGGTGCCACCACCGCCCGCGACCTCGTCCGCCACCACGTCCTCCGCCTCACCTACACCGCCCACGACATGGCCCCCTTTGCCCGCGCCCTCGGCTACGACGGCCCGCCCTTCATCTGGAACGAAGAAGAGCGCCGCCACCTGCGCGCCCGCCTCGACGCCCTCTACTTCCACCTCTACGGCCTCTCCCGCAAAGACGCCGCCTACATCCTCGACACCTTCCCCATCGTCCGCCGCCACGACAAAGCCGCCTTCGGCCACTACCGCACCAAAGACATGGTCCTCGCCTACTACAACGCCCTCAACGCCGGCGACACCGACGCGGAAGTGGCGGTCTGAAGGGTGCATCCCGGATCTGGGGTGGGAACGGTCTGGCGGGGAATTGATGCCGGCGGTGGCTGGAACTGTTTACCGGCTTTGGGAGAGACGCAGAGCAGGCACTAAGGCGAGGAGAGTGTGGAGAGGAGATAACTTCGCTCGCCTCGTTCAGCGTCGCGAACTGGGGATGGATGTGAGGACCGGACATGGCTAGTCGTTACCTGAGGTATGAAAAGTTCGCCCCCGTTTCACTGGCATAATCAGCCCTGTTGCGCGACAATTTCCCCCGCCAAATCCCAGGAGCCTGTCCGCTGTCAGGCGCCGCGCACATTGGCGCACAGTTGGAATCCGGCCAGAACCAAACAAGCGCTTGTTAAGGTGACAATTTTGTGCTAACGTCACCTGGCCCAGGCAACCGGGGCATACGAGAAGGAGGCAGGGAATGGACAAAATTCCTCCCAATCCGCCCGCGAGGCGGCGCACGCCGGCACAGAGACGGACGGCCAAGATTTCTTTGTCGCTGACGCCGGACGAAAAACAGCGCGTCATCGACGCGGCGGACGCGACCGGACGCGTACTTTCCGACTTTGTAAGGGAAGAACTCCTGCAAATCGTCGCGGAGGTGGAAAAGGAGCTAGCCGGAGAATGAACCGGCCGGAATTTCGCAGGACACGGCGATGACCAATCAGGCTGACCAAGAAGCCCGAAGCGCAATCATGGCCAAGGTGCGTTCCAAGAACACGAAACCCGAAATCGAGGTCCGCAGAGCCATCCACAGAGCCGGGTTTCGATTCCGACTTCATCGCTCAGACTTGCCCGGGAATCCCGACGTGGTCTTTCCCCGACACCGCCTAGCCCTGTTCGTCCATGGTTGCTTCTGGCACCGCCACGGGTGCAAAAGGACCACGATGCCCGCCACCAATAGGGAGTTCTGGTCCGAGAAATTCCGCCGCACCGTGGAAAGGGATCAAAGGGCCCTGAAGGAACTGGAAGAAATCGGATGGAAGACGGCCGTCATTTGGGAATGCCAACTCGAAACTGGAATCAACGCCTTGCTTGAAACCCTAACCGAAAGCGCGCAGCGGTTTGATTGAAAAGCAGTTGTCGCCGATCGGCGACGCAGATTCATTGATCGCGGATTCCAACTCGATCGACGATGCGCAACCGACTTTCTCTCCATGCCATGCGTGCTCGCCGTGAACCGGAGGATCGTTCGATGATCAAAGCCATAGACTTTTTCTGTGGGGCCGGCGGACTCACGCGCGGCCTGCTGGACGCCGGGATTTCGGTCGTTGCGGGAATAGACAACGATGTTCGGATACGGAAAACCTATGAGAGCAACAACCGGTCAAGCCGCTTCATCGCTAGCGACATCAGAGACGTAAACATCGGCGTCCTTCGTAAAGAACTCGACATCTCTCCAAGGGATCCTACCCTTTACGCGGCTTGCACCCCTTGCCAACCGTTCTCCACTTTGAACACGATGCGTGCGGCGGACAGACGGAAGTCGCTGCTGCTTGACTTCGCCGCGCTCGTCGATCAAGCGCCCCCCGACTTCATCATCGTCGAGAACGTGCCCGGCCTGGGGGCTTCCGTTGGAAAGGAGATTTACAGAGAGTTTGAGAGAACCCTAAAGGGGCATGGATTCCTGTTGGATGCAGATATGCTGGACGCCAAGGACTTCGGCGTGCCCCAGACCCGCAAGCGCTTCCTCCTGGTTGCCTCGAGGCACGGCTGTCCTTACTTGCCGCGCCCCATCACCAAAGAGCGGTTCAAGACGGTTGGAGACGCCATTCGCAGGTTTCCGGCCATTGCCCACGGCGAACGGTCGCACAGCCACAAAAACCATGTTGCAAGGAAGCTGCCTCCGCACCATCAGCGGATCGTTGAGGCCGTGCCGCTCGATGGCGGAAGCCGCCGAGACGTGGCGGACACGTCCATCCTGCTCAAGTGCCACCAGAAGAATCCCAAGGCCCACAAAGACGTCTTCGGCAGGATGGCCTGGGATCGGCCCGCGCCGACGCTGACCTGCCGATGCACGGACGTTTATTGCGGTCGTTTCATACATCCGGAGCAGCATCGGGGCATATCGCTCAGGGAGGCTGCGGCCCTGCAGACGTTTGGCGACCGGTACGAATTTTTCGGAGATTCGATGCTGGAGCTGGCCCGACAGATCGGCAACGCCGTTCCGGTCAGGTTGGCGAAGCTGCTGGGAGCTAGCGTAGTTCAAGCCCAATCCGGTCAATCCACTCCCTGACGAGGCAGACCATGGCAACCGACCAAAACGGAAGACGCCCTTACCGGATGGAATTCGACGTCGGGACCATCAAGCATCTCGGCTTGCAGATGTATTCCACCCTGCCCCCGGTTATGGGCGAGTTGGTGGCGAACGGCTGGGACGCAAACGCGACTCGCGTCGACATCGTCATTCCAGACAGTAAGCTGGATCCCCACCGGTCTGAGGTGATCATATCCGACAACGGCATCGGCATGTCCGACGAAGACATACGCAGAAAGTACGTCATCACCGGACGAGACCGGCGCGAGGACGAAGGTTCCGACGAGACTCCGGAACCCCTCAAGCGCAAGGTGATGGGTAGAAAGGGCATCGGCAAGTTTTCGAGTTTCGGAATCGCGAGGGAAATCGAGATAGAGAGCGTTAAGGACGGAGAAACCAGCCGGCTGAAAATGAACTACGACGCCATGCTTGAACAGGCGGCAACCCGTTCCATTGAGTTCCCGGCGCTCCCACCCACGGGGACCTTGGCCGAGGGTACCCGGATCACGTTGCGGAAGTTCACCAAGTTCAGCAGCAGAAGCATCCCCATACCCAGACTCCGCAAGGGACTTGCCAGGAGATTCTCGGTTATCGGAGGAACGCACGACTTCGAAGTGGTCATCAACGGGTCCCCGATTTCTCCGGCGGAACGCGACCTTCAAGCGTATCTGGACAAGGATGCCGACGGGAATCTCTACATATGGCCCTATGAAAACGTCAAGATCGAGGAAGATGAAGATTGGACCGTCTCCGGATGGATTGGCGCACTCAAAAGGACGGATCAAAATCTTGACGGGATAGATCGCGGCATAGCGCTGATGGCGAGGGGAAAATTGGTGCAGGAGCCGTTTGTCTTTGAAGCGGTCGTGGGCCAGCAGTACGCCCTGTCCTACATCATCGGAGAGCTCCACGTCGAATTCGTGGACGCCGCCGAAGACACCATAGGCACGAATCGAAACGCGCTCGTGTGGGATATCGACGCAAATGCAGCGCTAAGACGGTGGGGGCGGGACCAAGTCAACAGAATTGCGCGGGAATGGGCAGAGAAGCGAAGCGAAGACAACCTGAGGGAGCTGGACCAAAACGAACTGTATCAGGACTTCAAGAGAAAGGCTGGCGAAACCGGCGGGAACGCAAGGGCGCTAAAGCTCGGCGATCAGTTAATTCGACAGACTATCGGAAAAAACCAAACGGTGTCGGACGACGAACTAAAGTCAACAATCCAAACGACGCTGAACTTTCTGGAGTTTGACGCCTTCCTGGACGTCGCTTCGGACCTCGTCGAAGCGGATTTGCGCGACACGGGGAAGATACTCAGCTTGTTCCGGGAGTGGCAGGTGATTGAAGCCATGGAAATGACCAGAGTGACCGAGGGCCGGATCACAACCATCGAGAAACTTCAGAACCTGATCGATGCAGATGCATTGGAGGTCCCCACCCTGCACAATTTCCTTAAGGAGTTCCCCTGGGTAATCGATCCCCGCTGGACCATGGTGGACGACGAGGTTTCGTTTAGCAGGTTGCTTCGCGAGGAATTTCCCGAACCGCCGAATCTGGAGGAGGGCGACAGAAGGATCGACTTCCTCTGCGTGGGTGAGAGTGCAAACCTCGTGGTCGTGGAGATCAAGCGGCCGGGCCACAATGCCTCGGTAAGAGACTTGAATCAGATCGAAGAGCAGGTTAATTTTGTGAGGGATTACATTGCCAAGACCACAGATCCAGAGCGCAGGTACGAAACGGCGACCGGATATCTGCTGTGCGGCGACATGGCTGACACTGTCAATGCCAGAGGGAAAAGAAAAAACCTGGAAAGCGCGGGTATCTATGTCCGATTGTATTCAGCCCTGCTGGCGACAGCGCAGCGAGTCCACGAAGAGTTTATCAACCGATACAACGAACTCAAGGAGGCGAAAGCGGCTTCCTTGAGCGGCGAACCCTAGCAGGCGGCTGTTTTTGAACAGGGACCGCAAGCACGGCGTCCCAGGGGTCAAAGCGTCGCCTGGAGCGCTTCGAGATGGCAAAATCGGCAGTTTTGCCGAGATTACCGATCCGCCGGCCCGCCTCGCCGGATCCAGGCCCAGGTCAGAAGACTGTCGCCCGCGACTTCGGCTACGACAGCCAGCCTTTTATCTGGAACGAAGAAGAGCGCCACCACCTGCGCGCCCGCCTCGACGCCCTCTACTTCCACCTCTACGGCCTCTCCCGCAAAGACGCCGCCTACATCCTCGACACCTTCCCCATCGTCCGCCGCCACGACAAAGCCGCCTTCGGCCACTACCGCACCAAAGACATGGTCCTCGCCTACTACAACGCCCTCAACGCCGGCGACACCAGCACCGACGTGGCCGTGTAGCAGTAATCTCCCCACAACTACCCGCCGTTTACCAATCCCGTCGGTTGACGCTCGACGCGCCCCACCACTATATTATGTGAGAAACTTGGCAAAAACCGCCCGTACCTGAAAGGTCGTCCCCGACGTGGATAACCGGCAGACAGATACTGTCCCGCTTGAAAAGTACCAGTTTCAAACTGGACTATTGGGCGTCGGTATTTTCCAACTGGGGTACTCAGATGTCGCTGGCTTGGCAAAATGTAGTGAGTAACCGCTACATTAAGAATAATTCAGATGACGAAGGGCATTGACGATCTCGATCTCGCAATTGACGCCGCCTCAGATGCTGGTGACGAAGAGTTACTGCGAAAGTTATGGAAAGGAATGTGAACGGCGTCTGGCTTCTGCCAAAGGGATGGATCGTGTCTTGCTGAACTATTACCGGGCCAACACATATCCTGACATAATTGAGGCCAAGAGGAACGATGAAAACTATACCTGGAGTTGGGAACAATCTGACGGCGTTCAAGATGTTCTGGCGCTCCGACGAGCGATAATCGAACCCGCCTTTAAGACCTGTCCTTCGATCCGCATTGGTCAGATGCGTACTAATCTCGCCAATCGTTTGAGCACTCTGGGTCGCCCAGTCGCAGCCAATGAACAGTGGCTGAAAATGCTGGAAGTCGTGCCGTCCTTTGCCAAGGCGCTTGCTGCACGAGGGGATTCGTCTTTTTGCACAGATTCAGTTGAGGAAAAACCCTAGATTACCGTCACAGAAAGAACGCCGATACACTCGGAAAGAGGGAATCGGCCGTTCGGATAGATTTGGAGGCCCAAGATGCCTGCTGACTATGAGCAGTGCTTAGAGAACCTCAAGTTGTTGATTGAGAAGAAAAATGACGCTGGTCAGAGCCATTTCAACGAAGCTACCACACGACTCCAGTTCATAGATGAGTTGCTTTTCAATTGTCTGGGTTGGGACAAATCAGAGTGCGATGCTGAGGACAGATTTGAAGGTACATATGCCGACTATTCTTTGGGTAAACCACACAAATATTTGATCGTAGAGGCCAAAAGGGAAGACACGTACTTTGAGGTCCCTGCTGGGGTCAATAAATTAACGTTTCAAATCCAGCGGTTTGTAGACGAGGCTCCAGACGTATATGAAGCTATTATTCAAGCTATGGGCTACTGCCAATCGAGAGGGGTGCCGTTTGGGGCTGTTTGTAATGGCCACCAAATGGTGGCCTTTCTAGCTAGTAGGACAGATGGTACTCCTCCAATAGAAGGCAGAGCCCTAGTCTTGAACTCACTTCAACATATGGTTGAAGAGTTCCTAGACCTATGGAACTGTCTCTCAAAAACTGGAGTACAGTCACGGGCGCTGCAAATTCTATTGCAAGAAAGTGGCGAGAGTCCTCCACCCGACAAACTGTCGCATCGAATCCCACACTATCCGAGATATCAGATAAGGAACGCCTTGCAGACGGACCTCCAAGCATTTGGTGAGTTGATAATCGAAGATGTGGGCAAATTGCCCGAAAACGAGGAGGGCTTTCTAAAGGAATGCTATGCTAGCAGCGGGGCACTTTCGCAGTATGCACTAGTTGGCAAGTCGATACTGAAGTCCAAATATTCTTCGGTTTTCGAAGAAGCACTTGCCGGCCCATCGCTTTCACCTGCTACAGAAAAGGGCGGCAATCCAACGATCACGACCGAAATGCTAGCCCAAAGCGCTACTAAACGACCGGTCCTGCTGATCGGCGATGTAGGCGTAGGCAAAACGATGTTTGTGCGTCACTTTATTTCCATTGAAGCTGCTGAGCTTCTCCGCGAAGCGATTATCTTCTATATAGATTTAGGTGTTCAGCCAACTCTCGACTCTGATCTAGATGAATACCTAGAGGGCGAAATTGCTAGGCAACTGAATGACAAATACAGTATCGACATCGCAGACCGGAAGTTCGTCCGGGGAGTCTATAACTTAGCCCTTTCCGAATTTGATAGAGGCATCTTCGGCGGCCTGAAGGACATTGACCCTGCTGAGTACGAGAAAGAAAAAATCTCGTTTCTCAAGAGAAAACTTGAAGCTGGCCATGAGCATTTGAGACAGTGTTTGGAACACATCCAGAAGGGCCGGAACCAGCAGATAATTGTCTTTCTAGACAACGTAGACCAGCGGCCTGATGAGTTTCAACAGAGGGCATTCCTAATTGGTCAAAGCATGGCGGAACTGTGGCCGACATTCGTTTTTGTGTCGTTGAGGCCTGAGACGTTTCACCTTTCAAGATCAGAAGGAGCCCTGAGCGCATACCATACAAGAGCGTTCACCATAAGCCCGCCTCGAGTAGACCGTGTGATTCACAAAAGGTTACGGTATGCAATTAGCTTGCTAGAGATTGGGGTAATCGGAACCTCCATCCCTGGAGTGGAATTCCATGTAGACCTTCGAAACCTTGTAGATTACCTCAAGATAATAGAATACTCTATTGACAATAATTTGGAGTTGATCGAATTCGTGGACAATGTTTGCGGAGGAAACATCCGTTTGGCCCTCGACTTCATCCAAACTTTCGTCGGCAGTGGTCATGTCAATACCGCCAGGATGCTTCAAATATACAGGAATAAGGGGAGCTACTATGTTCCACTTCATGACTTTGTACGCGCCGTAATTTATGGGGATCACAAGGATTACGACCCGCGTTTCTCCGAGATAACTAACCTTTTCGATATTAGTGGTTCGGATGGCAGGGAGCATTTTCTAGCCCCGATAGTTCTAGCATACTTGGAATTAGAGTCGCAAGCGTCTGGAAATGCAGGGTACGTCGATGTTGAGGCCATATTTGGGTATGTTCAGCAATTGGGGTTTCAACCCGCGAAGATATCAAGCGTACTGGACAGGCTACTCAAGAAAAAACTGGTGGAAACCGAGACCAAGCGACCGATTTCCGGGGCGGTCGAAGGGCGGGACTCATTCTACCGGATCACCACTGCAGGGTCTTACTACTACCAAAAGCTTGTCCGCATTTTTGCCTACGTTGATGCTATGATCGTTGATACACCTATAGTGGACCGAAATGTCCGAGAGAAAATCGGTGATGTAAGATCTATACTTGGGCGCTTAGAACGGGCCGAGGAATTTAGACAGTACCTGGACTCACAGTGGGAAAGTATCAAATCGGCGGTTGACGTTTTCAATTGGCCGAGTCTGAGTTCCCAGTTAAAGGCGGAAATATCCTTAATCAAGAGTCGTCAGCAGGTTGCTAATTGACTGGTTGGATATGGTGAGCCCCAATCTTTGGACCACGAAACGGGGAAAATAATGTGTGTCCAGACGGATGCGGCCGGCTCTGATCATTGCATAGGCTTACACCTGTCAGCCATCAGAAACGCAGGGCGAACGCTGCTGATGGCAAAGTATCCCCCTAGGTGTGAAATAGTTTGGGGCATATCCGTTCGTACCGCCCAACACATTATCCATTCGTGACAGACACACCCGCAAAAACGACAAATTGTCGCATTTGCCAGCGTTTCGGCGGCGCTTACGAAAAAAGGTCAGCCGCAGAGTGTTCCAGAGGCAGGTAAATACAACCGACCGCACCAGAGCCGTTCTAAGCGGTTCTTCAGACATGCGGGGCCTAAGGATCCCCCCTCTGTCGTAGCGTTTGGCCTATCCCCTGAATTTCTTGACAGGGGCAAAGCTGGCAGTTGGGGAAGCTCGTGAGAGAACCGTTCGAGTACCAGCAGGGTTTGTTCAGCGACTATTGCAGGCTGCTATGAGCACAGCATACCGGCCAGGACCGCCGCGTGAATAAATCACACGCAGCTCTAAAGTTTCGGCAGGGCCGCCATCGTAATCCGGGGATGGCGCTGGCTGTCGTCAGCGGCCACCTGCGCCGCTCGAATAACGATCTCCTCGACGGCTTCTTTCAGGAATCGTTTCTCTTCATTTGTAAACCCTCTATCAGCGCCTGCAGCTTTCCGCGCATCCTCCCCGCCTTTTGTTGACGACAATGACCTGATTTTGACGAGAACGTTCTTGCTAACGCCGCATTTTCTGGCAGCCTCAGAGAGGGATCCATATTTTTCTTCAAGAACCGTCATGCAGAAATATGCCATGTCCGGTAGTTTTGCCCGCCCCAAACGATACTCACCATATCTACGCTTCATCTTGACCACGCAGGGGTCATCAAGGTCAACCGAGCCGCCCGCTGGGGGAGGAGGATAATGTGGAAAACCGAGAATGACACCTCCGGTTGTGGTGACTGAAAAATGGAAGACGATTTCAGAACCTTTCGTGTCGGGTTCAGGCAGTGAATGCTTCCGGTCGATGATTTCGGCTTCTCTGAAACGCAAACCGAAGCTTCCTGGTCCGAACCGCATTGAAGCCTCAAACTCCCAATGCTGAATGAATGGTTCAATGGCTTCGCGAGCCTCGTCTTCGTCCGCGTAAAACTCCCTGAGCTCAAACCGTGCAACGTTGTCGTCCACCGTCAAATCAAACTCCGGCAAATCGCTGTAACGCAAAGGCCCCGCGTCATCGTAATCGACCGAGTTTCCGTGCTCGACGGTATAGATCAGCGCAACAACCTGGGGATCGTTCATCGTTCCTCTCAGCTCCTACTCACACACAATCCCGTCCGCGTCCAGATCCCGCATAGACTGATACGCGCGATGGTCGCTGCGCACGGGCGCGATGCCGTTTAGGGAGTTTCAAGTTGCGCCCCCTTTAGAAGCCAACGCAGCTTGTAGTGTCTCCAGATAATCGCAGCACATCTTGTCGTACTGTTCCAAATACAGCAAACAATGCTTGTGCGCAACCCTCACTCCGGGCACCTCAATGTCCTTCGACTCTACGCGCTGCCCTGAGGCATCTGTGGCACCGAAGCGCCCCGCTCCAAAAGTAAGTTTTTCAAGGTCTGGGCGACTCCCGGTACTCCATCCCAATGACATAGGTTGCCAGGACATAGCAGCGAAAGCATCAAGGTAGGACAATTTCTTTGACGCCCTTCCTGGGAGGTGTGCGATGGCATTGTTTCTGATCCAGCGAATTTTTTCGATAAATGGCGTATCTTTAGGTTTTTTATCATGCCTTACGTGAAGGCCTGAAATCCTATTTGCTTGATTCAAGTCTTCATAAAGGCGCCTGTAGGCGTTGTCAGCTGCAACGAAGAAGAAAGCATAGGAAAAGAGACACTTCAACAACAAGGGTTGAAGTTCCCCGAAGCCGGTTGCGCCAGCTATCATCATCGCTGAGTCGTCATCCGCGTCATCAACTTGCCTTTGATACGGCTCCACGGCGCGCAGCCAGTCCTCTACGACCTCCTCCAGAATGCGGTGGAGCATCACTATGTTTGTACGGAGCAGCGGTGTCGGAAAGGTCTTATTGTCAACGGTAATCGTTTCTAGGTCCGTAAGTCCTGATGCCATTTGGTCATTCTCCTTCAGCCAGGGCTGCAATCCGAGCGCTGTCTGCGCTCTCCAAAACTGCCGCCCCTTCTCCGCACGATAATACTTCTTTCGGGCCACGCTGTGAAGACCTTGCACCATAAATTTCCGGCGTCTTTGTCGAAAAAGGTGTCCTTTCAAGGGGTAAATGGGACGCCAGATCCACTAATATCGAAGTAGATGGGGCCAAAATGGGGTGGAAACTGCGGGCCTCTACCAGAGGCAGGCCCAATTCAGGGCAAGACGCCGACAGCTGTGAAAAGCACAGTGAGCGGTCGCTCATCAAGACATCATTATGATCGCCCGGCTGGACAAGGACGGCGCAGAAGGCGAGGCTGACCTATCTCTTACCAGGCGTTGGACCTGCTGTCCTCTTGTGGTCTTCGTCGACGCCGACGGCGCTCGGCTGGCGGATAGGCCCGAGCGGCATGCCTTGACGATATGACGGCTTCGCCCGTAAAGTGTCCCTCCAGGAAGGCTAGCGGGCTGACCGTCAGCTCTGCTCTACATCGCCCCATTCGGGAGGACAAACGCCATGAAACGCACCGCCGCACTCACTCTGATCCTCGTGGTCCTGCTGCTCGGCGCTTTCAGCAGCAGCGCCGGCGCCCGCGACGCGGGCCAGTTAAGCTCCGATGACACTTTTCATTCGCTGGCACGCGACGCTGCCCGGCCGGTCAGCGGTCAGGATCTGTACGATAATATCCACGAGTATATGTGGAAATCGGTCTATGTGATGGGCAAGATCGATTATACCGTACCGCCGATTGGGGACGGCCAGTTAATTTTTATCCGCACTTGGGTGGGCGACGGCCACCTTCCCGGCCAGCGCGGTGCCGATTTCGTGCACGATCAATCGTCGGCATTCCGTTATAAGGGCGTGACCATCGGTGGCGATGCGATTATTATCCTTCCGCCCGGAATGGAGATGCCGCACACTGAATTCGAGCTGGTGGGCACTGTCTGCGCAATTCAAAAATTTCATTCGTCCTTTGGGGTTGGAGGCGGCGCTGCTTTTCCGATAATCTGCATACCGCCAGACGGGAAGCTGCGCATTCGTGAATTGCCGGTATTCATAGAACGGATGTGGGAATAAGCGCCCGCGGCCCTCCGTGGTTACAGCTGTTGACGTTGCAGTTCTTAGCGTGTCTTCGCGGCCCTTCGCGGATAAAGGTGTTCGCAGTTCACTAAAAACTGCAGTTAAGCGAACGCCCCCGGCGCTGTCGACCTGTTCGTCGTGGCGCGAGCCGGGGAACTCGGCCGCCTCGTTGATGAAGGGCACGTGCCACTCGGCGCGCACCAGGGTTACGTCCTGCGCACGTCAGGCGAGCGAGCAGTGCCGCGAAGGTCCTTTATAAGCACCCGAAGGGCCGAAAACGCCGGCTGGAGGCCCTGTGCAGACGGCATCTTATCGCGTTCAGACGCTGCTGTGAAGGCGATGGGCCCCGAATTGCCGGCAATTTTTGTCGAAGAAGCTATTCTTTCAGGAGAGGAAATGGAAAATTATATTTTTCTATAATCAAGGTAGACGCTTCAACAACAAGGTGGGCACTCTCGGGCCTCTACCAGGGGCGAACCCGGTTCAGCACGAGACGCCGACCTCTGTGGGGAGCATGGTTCGCGGTGACCAGCTTTCTGTGTCCTGTCCATTTACATGAGGACGGTGAGGCCGATGTCGAACATCACCTCTTCTTACCAGGCGTTGGACCTGCTGTCCTCTTGTGGTCTTCGTCGACACCGACAGCGCCCGGCTGGCAGATAGGCCCGAATCGCAAGGTCTTATGTTGGCCGAATTGTGGTATACATAGTATTCGCGAAAACAAAACGAAACCCAACAGGATGGCCGACAGACAGTGGCTTATTATCCAGCACCTGATTCCGGCAACCAAACCGGGCGCACACCCCCTAGCGGCCAATTTACCCCTTGTCAAAGGGATTTACATACACAGCTTCACAGCCCTGAAATAGTTGTGCAGGCCTCTATTCACCCATTCACACCGCAAGGCAGCAACACATGTTTCTTTTGACCCGACGTCAGTTCCTGCGATCAACCGGCCAGGCCGG
>MPML01000059.1 GCA_002238445.1 Caldilineaceae bacterium bin5 | reverse complement strand
GAACTGCAGTGGCCAGTGATCAGTGGTTAGTGGTCAGTGGACTGAGATTGCAGGTGGGGTAGGAGACATTGTTGGCTAGACACGTTGCTGGAGCGGCACTGCTGGAATGCGCACACACGGTCGGTGAGGCATGTTTTTGTAGGGGGGCGTTGCGGGGGCGCAGCCCCTGCACAAGGGAGGGCCGAAGGCCCGACCGCCCATATGCAAAGAGATAGTCCAGAGGAGCGAGGAGGGAGCATACAACTCAGCTCGCCTCGTCCAGGATCGCAAATGAGCTGTGGCTGGGTAGTTTCGACAGAGCCATTGTGCGGCTCAGTGAAAGTGAGGGTTGCCAACCGAATACGCAGTGAATCAACCTGACTGGCGGCGGGGATAAAGGGCTGGTGAGGACGGCCATAGTATAGGTGTCGGAAACTGCTAAGAGGAACAGAGGAGGGTTGGAGAGGTCAGTAACTGCGTGTAGCTTGCCCTAATGCCTTAGAAAAGCTATGCCCCTCCTTTTTCGGAGAGGCATTTTGGCCGAAGTTTTCGACCTTGCCAGGCCGGCTACCAGTCAGGTTACCGATGCTCGAATCGCATTGGCATCCCGCCTTTCGGATGCAGAGTGATTTGCGGTTCCAATTGGGCGACATGGTTTTCCGGGGCGCGCAGGCGGAAGCGTTGGGCAATGGCCGCGGCCACCAGAACACCCTCTGTCAGGGCAAAGCCTTCGCCGATACACACTCGAGGCCCGGCGCCAAAGGGGATATAGGCAAAACGATGATGATTTGCGTTGTTTGCAGGATTAAAACGCTCCGGATCAAACTCCAGGGGATGGCGCCAAAATTCTGGCATCCTGTGTGTGATGAACGGGCACAGCGTGATTGCCGCGTTTGCCTGCACGTCGTAACCACCAACGATATCAGCGCGGTTGCCAAATCGTGACAAGGCGTAGGCAGGCGGATAGAGACGCAGGGTTTCATCAATTACCTGGCGCGTATAACGCAGGTTGGGAATGTCCTCGACTGTCGGCAGACGGCCGGCCAGGGTCCGGTCTACTTCTTCGTGAACCTGTGCCTCGATCTCAGGGTATCTCCCCAGGCAGTAGAAGAACCAGGTCAACAGGAGTGTCGTAGTCTCGTGTCCTGCGATCAACAGGGTGATGACCTCATCACGTAGTTGCTTTTCGTCCATGCCTTCGCCGGTATCCTGATCACGTGCTGCGAGCAGCATTCCCATCAGGTCGTTGCCAGGCGTGCCGGATTCGCGCCTCTCGTTGATCATCCCATAGATCAGCTGATCGAGCGAGCCAACATCGTGTGCAAGCTGGCGCGTACTGGGCCAGAAGGGGACCCGCATGGTAAAGAGCGCCAGAGGTGAAACCGCCAATGTCGCGAACATTTCATTCAGCCTGCTGAAGATGTCGCCGACTTCGCGTGCGGGGCCGGTCAGATCTACGCTGAACAGAGCCTTGCCGGCAATCTCCAGAGTCAACTCCATCATCTCTCGATCAAAGGAGACAACTTTCCCGGAGTGAGCCAATTCGTCCCACCGACTTAGCCGCCGCTGCGCGGTCGCGGTCATGATCTGAGCAAGTTCCTGGATCTGTGTACGGTGGAAAGCAGGTTGGGCCAGCCGCCTTTGCCGCAGCCAGGAATCGCCGTCATTGCTAAGAAGACCCTTTCCAATCAGTGGCAGCAGCAACTGAAAGACGGGGCTAGGCATTTTGGTGAAATTCTTGTAGTTGTCCTGCAGGATGTGTTGGTAGTGTTCGGGGTGTACGAATAGATAGCCCCACATATGGGCGAAGAACTGATATCTGACTGCAGGGCCGACTTCCGTAACGAAATCCTGCAGACACCCGAGAGAGTCGCGCTGGAGACGCCTGGCTGTGCCGAAAAGGCGATTCGCTCGCGGAGTGGGGGGGGCTTGTCGCCGCACCTTCGGGACGACTGCACTAGTCATGTGTTTTCTCCTCGCAACGCTTCATTGCGTCGCTCTGCCTCAACCTGAAACGTAATGGAGGGGCAGCGTATTACAATTAACTAAAATCGAAGCACGTTTTGTGAAATACTTTACATGAAAATATTAGCACTAAAGTGTATGCTCGTCAAGAGTCCAGCGTTACGGGTGCACCCCAATTTTGGGGCGAATGGGTCAGGTGTGGACTGGACGGGGAAGGTGAGGGAGGAGTGTGCAAACTGACTTAATTGGGTGGTGGGCGGAAGTGAGACACCGTTGGGTGGAGGCAGTGCCGGGTAGTGACAGTGCTGGGTAGAGACAGTGCTGTGGAAGAATGAGCACGGTCGCTAGCCAGGGCGGGGCGTTGCGGGGGCGCAGCCCCTGCACAAGGGAGGCCGCTTGCGGCCGACCGCCCATATGCAAGCAGAGAGTGACTCTGCCTGGTCTGCGGGAGATTGGAACGGTAGCTGACCGCGGCATGGTTGCAGAAAGAGGTATAGGAGAGGTCACCCCCATTTTGGGATGCACGCCGCGTTACCGCAGTTCCGCCAAAGTCACAATTTCAGTGATAGCTGTCAGAGGAAGTGAGTGCCCGCGCGTTCCAGAAAGAACAAGACCCCGTCGATGACGGGGTCTTGCGGCGTCTGGTCCGATAGCATCTCTTAGAGAGCAATCTCTAGAGGTGATGCTACCGGACCAGTACTACTACTACAGTTATCCATAGGGCACCACCTCCTTGTTTTTGAGATACGCCGATAGTATTTCATAGTTGCGAAAAACTGTCAAACCAGGAAATGGCGGGCTTTCAGAAGGGGATCTGACAGAATTGGAAGCGGAAAACCGGCTGCGATTTTGGTGTCGGCGCAGAGAGTGCTTATAATGGATAGGATTGCGATCCAGTATTGGACCTGTTTGTGTTCTAGTCAGAAGGCATTGCGGTCCATATTTCGTCGCAACAAGAGGTAGTGGGTGACGTACAACGCCTGGTATGAGATTACTGACGCCTCCTAAGCTGCTTGACGAGCTTTGGCGCCGGGAGCCAAATACAGGATTCGCATTGCCACCTGTGCAATTCGTAAAGGGATCCTATGCGCAATCAATATGTCTACGTAATACTAGTCCTTTGTTTATTTGCTGGCTCGCTGTTTGTAGCGCTGCCGCTTGACCATCCTTCCTGGCTGGAAGAAGGCTTGGCTCCGGGTGTGGACACGCAGCGTGACATTAAAGACCTGACGCTTGGCCTGGATTTGAAGGGCGGAACACAGGTATTGCTTGAGGCTGAAATCAGCGATGATCAGATTCTGCCTGAGGACGCGCTCAACTCTGCCAAAATTATTGTCGAGCAGAGAGTGAACGGGCTGGGCCTTGCCGAGCCGACCGTTCAGTTGCAAGGCGAGCGCCGCATGATTGTTGAACTGCCGGGGGTCAAGAACCCGGACCAGGCGATCCAAACGATACGCTCCACCGGCCAATTGGAGTTCGTCAATCTTGGCGGGTCACCGGTCCGCCCCGATGATTTTATCAATACAACCAATCGCCCAAATGCGGTCGCGGACTTGCAGGAGTCGATTGCCGCCGGTGAGGCTGCGCCGCAGTCGGTCCCCTTTCCGGACGAGGTATTTGAGACGATAATGACGGGTGACATTCTGCAGACGGTGGTAGCGACGCAGGATGAATTCACTTTCTGGCAGATTCAGTTCGACCTCAAGGGCGAGAGCAGCGGTGACTTCTTCACCTATACGCGTGACAACATAGGCGAAGTGCTGGCGATTATTCTGGACGGACGTGTGCTGTCGACACCGGTGATCAATGCCGCCATTAACGACAACGGCGTCATCACCGGCGACTTTTCGCAGGAGGAAGCAGAGAGCCTCGCGATTCAGATGCGTTACGGCGCCTTGCCGATCCCTCTTGAAGTCGTGGATGTTCGCACTATCGGCGCAAGCCTGGGCCAGGATTCGATCGACCGCAGCTTGCAGGCAGGCATCGTCGGCGGGGCGCTTGTTCTTCTCTTCATGGTTTTGCTCTACCGCCTACCTGGCCTTCTGGCCACGGTTGCCCTGGCGATTTATGTGACGCTAAATCTGGCAATGTACAAGCTAATGCCGGTGACGTTGACGCTGCCAGGGATCGCGGGCTTCATTCTCTCGATCGGCATGGCGGTTGATGCCAATATCCTGATATTTGAGCGCATGAAAGAGGAGCTGCGTAATGGCCGCTCTTTGCGGTTGGCGGTCGAAACCGGCTTCAGCCGCGCCTGGCCTGCGATCCGCGATGGCAATCTTTCAACGTTGATTTCATGCGCAGTGCTTTTTTGGTTCGGAAACAACTTTGGCGCAAGCGTTGTCAAGGGCTTCGCAATCACTCTTTCGATTGGCGTGTTGCTGTCGATGTTTACGGCAGTTTTTGTGACGCGCACATTTATGCGCAGTTTTCTCTCGACACAGGGAGAGAAACTCATGAGCAGCCGCGGATTACTTGGCTACTGAGTTCTTGTGCTGTTGTACAGCCCCTCCCTCGTTGCAGGCTGTGAGTTGGCTGTTGGTCTGATGGAAAACCCGGGATCATCCAGGGTGACGGTTGCATAATCTGGTTACGGAAAACGATCTTTGCAATACGAAAGAGTCTCCTATGTATCGCTTGGTTGAACGTCGCAGGCTTTGGTTTCTGATTTCACTGCTGGGAATTTTGCCTGGCATTCTGTTTATCATTTGGAACATCTCCTCTACCGGAGCTCTCCTGCCACTGAGCATCGACTACACTGGTGGTACACAATGGGAGATGCGTTTTTCCGAGCCGGTCGCTCCGACCGAACTAGGCAGCGTCTTTGTCGAGGCTGGTTTCATCGACACTAAGGCTTTCAATGTCGATGATGACCGTACGGTACAGGTCAAGTTCAAGAATATCGATATTTCCCAGAAGGAAGTGATCGAGCAGGCGATAGTAGAGCGATTTGGTGAATTTGATGAGCGACTCTACCGCAGTATCGGTCCGGCGATCGGCGCGGAGGTAAGCCAGGCGGCTCTCCTTGCGGTTATTGCCGCTTCCTTACTGATATTGGCCTACATTGCGCTTGCATTTCGGGAAGTATCACACCCTTTCCGATATGGGGTAGCAGCAATTGTCGCGCTGGTGCATGACGTACTGATAACTGTTTCGTTTCTCTCGATCATGAATCTGATCGCCGGCTGGGAGCTGGACGCCCTTTTCCTGACCGCTACATTGACGGTGATTGGCTTTAGCGTCAACGATACGATCGTTATCTTCGATAGAATCCGCGAGAATTTGCGCCGTCATCGCGGGGAACCACTGGCGACTGTGGCAAACCGGAGCATCATCGAGACGGCACAGCGTTCAATCGCAACGCAGGTGACAGCGCTCCTCGTGCTTGCGGCAATATTGTTCTTCGGCGGAAGCACTTTGCGCATTTTCATGGCGACTCTAATTGTCGGGCTCGTCTCAGGTACCTACAGTTCCATCTTTACCGCCACACCACTCGTGGTAGCCTGGGAAGAGGGTTCGCTCCTCCATCGGGCAACCAAGCCGATTCGTGCAAGGGAACAGACTGCGCCAGCTTAGCGTGTACTGTAATTTGCATGAAATTCGCAGATGCCCTTGCCTTTGTGCAATGTCCAGCTTGGGAAACATGAACATATGAAGGGCAATTCAAGGCTGGCCGTTTTCGACCAGGGCATTTCCTGACCCAGTCGCGCACTTAGCCATTTGCGACCTGCGCCCCCTGAACTCAGACTAAATCTTATCGGTGTGACAGACCCCAAGAATGAATAACGAGCAAGCAGGGAATCGATTCACACCAGGCCGCTCCTTCAACACCATTGACCGGTGGCGATTCCCCGCGGGTCGAGTCTCTTCTTGTCTGTGGCCCATCTGGGGCTTGATCGCTCTATTTCTGTGCGGGTTTGGTCCACCAACCATGGTCGATCGCGATGTGGCACCCAGGCAGCGATTCACTGTCGGGCAGTTGCGTCAGATTCAGCAGGCGCAGACGCCGCCGCCCGAAATCAGCGCTGTGTCGGTGTTGGTATACGATCTCGACAGCGGTCGCGAACTCATGACAAAGGCCGCCCACCTGCCGGTTTCGCCTGCAAGCCTTGCGAAACTGATGACTGCCCTGCTGGTCCTGGAACAGAATCGCCTTGAGGAGCAAGTAACCATCCAGCGGCAAGACCTGGTTGGAGAGGCCGAAATGGGTCTGCGCGAGGGCGAGGTTTTGCGAGTGGATGAGCTGCTGTGGGGGCTGTTGATACCGAGCGGCAATGACGCCGCAATGGCCCTGGCCCGTCATCATTCCGGCGGCGTGGAGGCGTTCGTAGGGCACATGAATTTACGGGCCGGGGACTTGGGAATGCACAGGACGCAGTTCCACAATCCCAACGGCTTCGACGCCGACGGCCAGGTCAGCAGTGCGCAGGATCTTTTGGTCATAGTGCGGCGGCTTTGGGAGTACCCGCTCTTTCGCCAGATAGTTGGCACGCCTGCGGCGACGGTGGGGAGCCACGAACTACGAACGACAAACCGCCTTCTCGGAGCCTATCCAGGGGTAAACGGAGTCAAGACCGGTACGACTTTTCAGAGCGGCCAGTCACTGATAGCCGGTCTCGAACAGAACGGGCATCAACTTTTTGCGGTTGTTCTCGGCAGCGTAGACCGCTATCACGACATGAGACTGGTTCTGCAGGCTGTTCAGGGCGACTACAGTTGGGTCTCGTTACGTCTGCCGGAGCGCCCGACCGCGCTAGACCGGCTTTTTGATGCTGAGGGCAATCGCTGGTTTTTGCGAACCGATGGCTTGATAGTTGACTCGAATTCGTCTGCTACGGGTCCACTGTTTGAAGCTTTACTGGCCGCATGGGAGCGCCAGGAACTTCAGGTCTTTCGGCGTGTGCAAATTCCCTCTGCTGGTAAGTGGGACGCGGGGATGCAGGTCGGCGTCTTAGAATGGCGCTTGGGTGACACGGTTATTGCGACCCAGCGCCTCTTAGTCCAGTGGTAACTACGAGGCCACAGTACATGACCAGCCAGTCACCCGTGGAACCCTTCGGGTTCCTGGTGACGTAACTGGTGGACCGTCGGCGCCATGCTCGCCAGCCGGCACGCTGCGATGAAGGCGCACGGTAGGTGAGGCATGTTTTTGTAGGGGGGCGTTGCGGGGGCGCAGCCCCTGCACAAGGGAGGGCCGAAGGCCCGACCGCCCATATACAAGAAGGTAGATAGCTACCCTTGGAGTGATAGCCCTTGGGGGAGTCTGCTCCCTCTGGCGCAGGAGATAGTGGTTAGCGGATAGTGGCCGGAGACGCATTTTAGTGCCAGGGTAAGGCTGCGCTGCCCGGCCGCGAATTGACGATGGCTGGGTAGTTGCGTCCAGTGAAAGAAATCGAAGGAACAGCTTGCAGCGCTCTTCCATTTTGCTACACGACCTACAAGTGAGGCCCCATGTCTGAAGAACGCTTGCAGAAGGTTCTAGCCGCAGCCGGAGTAGCCAGTCGAAGAGCTTGCGAAGACCTAATTACTGATGGCCGTGTTCGGGTCAATGGTGAAGTTGTCACCACTTTGGGCACCAAGGTGGATCCCGCTAGCGCTGCGGTGGAGGTTGACAGCCGTCCTATCCGACTGCTGCAGGGCAATATCTACTACAAAGTCTACAAGCCACGCGGGATCCTCAGCGACATCGGTGGAGACAGCCGGGGTCGCAAGACGGTCGCCAGCCTTTTGCCGCGTGGAGTAGGCCGTGTTTTTCCGGTGGGGCGCCTCGACCTGAACAGTGAAGGACTCGTCCTCCTTACTGACGACGGGGAGCTTACCAATAAGCTGACCCATCCCCGATTTGAGCATCCCAAGACTTACTACGTACTGACGGGGCAAAGGCCGTCAACAGAGGCGCTGGTCAGATTGCGTGAAGGGATTGAGTTGGAGGGCGGGCGAACCGCCCCTGCCCAGGTGGAAGTCGCCGACGGGCTGCCGGCTCGCCTCATTTTGGACAAAGGAACTGAGCAGTTTGGCGCAGCTCCTGACGACGGGTGGAAGAGGCCGCCGCCAGAGAAAGGCGTGTGGTTGCGCTTTGTACTGCGAGAGGGAAAAAAGCGTCAGATTCGACATATGACAGCTGCGGTTGGCATCCAATTGCGGCGGCTGATTCGGTGGTCAACCGGCCCGGTGACGCTGGAAGGGCTTCAGCCGGGTATGTCCAGGAAACTTTCGCAAGGCGAGGTCAATGCGCTGCGGGATATGGTAGGAGGGGGCTCCCGTCGGCGCACTTCGAGAACAAGGCAGGACGGACGAAGTGACCGTTTGCGTCCGAAGCGGCGTTCATCGCCGCGAAACAGGCGGTGAAACGATCGATTGTTGCCAGAGAGGCCATCTGAACGAAATCTCGTGCAGATGAAATCCGGCAGAGCAGTGCAGAATACGTACCGTCCTCTTCGTCATGCACCCGAACCTTCGACCTCAACAGTTGCTCCTTTTGCTGTCCCCTACTCCTGCGTCAGGCAATTGCCGTGAATGCAATTACAATTGACGGCCCGGCAGCGTCCGGCAAGAGCACTGTCGGTTACCAGGTTGCCCAGCAGTTGAATTTCCTCTTTTTCGATACTGGCGTGATGTATCGGGCTGTTGCCTGGGCCATTTTGGAAGAGGAAATTGACAGTAGTGACAGTGACGCGGTTGGCAGCGTTGCAGAAGAGCTGTCCATAGAAATCAGTTCTCCGACGAGCGAGCAAGCCGATGGGCGCCAAGCTACGGTCCGTATCGGCGGGCAGGACATAACGTGGGCCATCCATAGCCGCCGCGTTGACAGGATCGTTTCGGTCGTGGCTGCGAACAGTCGGGTCCGGCAGGAATTGAGCCGTCAGCAGCGGAGCATCGGGATGACGCATGGTTCCGGCGAGGGCGGAAAAGCTGGTGTGGTAATGGTAGGTCGGGACATTGGCACTGTCGTGCTGCCGGAGGCCCCACTGAAGATTTACATGCTTGCGCCGGTAGAAGAGCGGGCGAGGCGCCGACTTAGAGAAATCTCCTTACGGGGAAAAGAAGCCGATTTTGCCCAGATTCTGACCGATTTGCGACGCCGCGACGAAATCGACAGTCAGCGGGCGGTCGCGCCTTTACGTCCAGCCGAGGACGCCTACCAGATTCAAACGCTCGGCTCCTCAGTCCAGCAGATCGTCGATCAAATCCTCGTTCTTGCGGTTTCCCGGCTTGGTGTAGAAGCTGTCCCGGACAGCGAAACTGCTTCTTCAGCAGACAGTGCGTCAGGCGCAGACCAGGCTTAGCAGAAGAGACACGTCTGCCAGGAAGCTGGCAGTCCGATGGACTCAACATTGGAAGCACTGGCCTCAGCTTTCTCAACTCCCAATCCGGTAATTCCTAGAACGTTATCGCTGCATCGGTCTTCGGAATGTGGTAGAATTGCCCAAAGTCTCGGCAGAATTTCTGATTCATTTCACTATTCGATTCGGAGTAAAGGGGTTGCGCAATGGCAGCGTTGACCACTGAGCAGAAACTCGAAATCTTTTACTGGATGGTATTGACGCGAACATTCGACGAAGGCATGGTTTCGCTTTGGAAGCAGGGACGGGGATTGGGCGGAACGTTCAGCGAGCGGGGCCATGAGGCCGTCAGCGTCGGCTCTGCCTATGCACTGGCGCCGGAGGATATCATCGCGCCAATGCACCGTGACATTGGCGCATACTTTCTGCGAGGTCTGACCCCGCGTCGCGTCTTTGGAAACCTCCTTGGTAAGACCACCGGCGTGACAGGCGGTCGCGACGCCAATATCCACGGCATGGGTGATTTGAGCCTGGGAATTGTAGGCTATATCAGTCATATTCCGATGTCGATGCCCATCGCCCTTGGGGTCGCCATGAGCCTCAAATTGCGGAGTGAAGCCCGCGTGGCGATGACTTATGTGGGTGATGGCGGCAGTACTGCCGGACTGTGGCACGAATCACTCAACATGGCAGGTCTTTACCAGGCCCCCTATGTCCTGATCGTCGAGAACAACCAGTATGCCTACTCCACTCACGTTTCCCAGCAGATGCCGATTGAGAATATCGCCGACCGCGCTGCCGGCTATAACATTCCGAGCGAGATTGTAGACGGGAACGACGTGGAGGCTGTATATCAGGCCACCTGTGTGGCCGTTGAGCGGGCCAGGCAGGGGGGAGGGCCCTCCCTGATTGAAGCAAAAACCATGCGCATGATGGGACACGCCATTCATGACGGCGCCGAATACGTGCCGCGCGAACTGTTGGCCGAATGGGAAGAGAAGGACCCTGTTGCGCGCTATCAGGACAAGCTGTTGGCTGAGGAAGTTACAGATGAGGACGAATTGAACGAAATCAGGCAACGGGCCGCCGTCGAAATCGAGGACGCAATAGAGTTCGCCGAGGCCAGCCCTCTGCCCGATCCGGAAACTGTGATGGACGGCTTGTACGCGCCGTAGAGGAAGTTGCAGCAAGGTTCAGATGATCCAGGGACAGCATTTCGGAAGCTCCCCGGTAGTACCCCGTCATTGCAACCTACAGCCAGGCGCGCTATTCGCCGGCCGAACTGTGGCCGGCGTTTCTGTTTGGACCTTCGCTTAATTTTCCTGAACGTCGCCAGCCGCTGACTGGAAAAGGCCTGCGTAAGCGAGGCTGAGGGCACGGCTAGGACGTGGAGTCGTCTATGGTCTCTCCTGTAGCCATCGAAATCTTGCCTGAATGTGTCCAGACGTTCTGGGACCGGGGAGAAACGGGCACCGTCAACGATATATGGCGGCGCTCGCACCGCGCCGACAGTTCGGGGATTCTCTACCTGATCCCACGGGAATCCCAGAAAAGCATCCGGCAGGACATACCGTGGGAAGTGGTGGCGGTTTTTTTTGAGGAGCTGAACGAGGAAGAGATAGTGGATGGGGAGGCGCTGACAGCCCGCGTTGGTGCCGACCAGGAGGAGGTCGACAGGATCCTATCCCGCTACAATCTTCTTAGCGGCCTTCCAGCTGTGAAAATCCCTAAACGGCTAGAAACTTCAAGCCTGCCGCGATGACTCGAACAGAATCTCATTCGACCTTCCCAATAGTTTTGGCATACTGCGCGCTGGCTGCGCTCTTCTTTGCGCCACACCTTCTCGGACTGTCTGCATTTCTCGAAGGCGACTTTACTCGCCATTATCTACCCTACAGTTTCTTTCAACAGAAGTCGTTGCTTGCAGGAAATTTCCCGGTCTGGAATCCCCACGTAAATTCGGGCCATCCTTTCCTGGCCGACACTGAGTCCGCGGTGTTTTACCCGGTCAGCAACATACTTCTGATTATCACCTGGTTCAGTCGCACTGTTGCCGGAAGGTTATATTGGCTGCAATTCGAAGCGCTGATCCACATCGTTCTGGCGTGCTGCTTTACGGCATTGCTAGTGCATCGATTGACTGGGCGGCGGATGGCCGGCTTTGCCGCCGGTCTCGTGTTTGGCTTTTCGGGCTATCTTACGGGCTATCCGCCTCTACAGTTGGGAATACTGCGGGTGGCTGTCTGGCTGCCGCTGATCCTCTGGTTGCTACTGCCCGACGAGTCTGGCAAGACGCGCTGGACCCGCTGGCTAATTGCTTGCGCCGTCCACGCAGTTGCCTTTTATGCCAACCATCCACAGACTTTTCTCTTTCTATCATACGCGGTGGCCGGCTGGATGCTGACTTTGGTAGTCGTCCAGTTGCGCTTGCTATTGCCTACAGGAAGCACAGGCCGGTCTGTGTCAGTAGCAGGAGGATCAGTTGCTGCTCGACTGGGCCAGCAGTCGATGCGAGTGGTTTTGTATGCGGTAATTCTATTAGGTCTGACGGCAGCGCAGCTGTGGCCTGCCCTCGAATACACAAGACTGACAGTGCGTTCCGCCCGCCCCTTTCACGAGCTGAGCAGTGGTTTCCCGTTTGAAGATACGTGGCAGTTCATTGTGCCGGGCGTATTGACCTTCTACTCACCGTTATATGTAGGCATGGTTGGGATGGGCCTTGCTCTCATCGCCGCGGCCGCTCTCTTGGCGAACCGGTTCGAACTTTCCGAAGCTGCTTCCTTCGCCCGGCCTGCCGCTATCTTCTTTCTTATTGTGGGCGGCTTTGCCTTGCTGGTCTCTTTTGGAGAAAAACTACCGATCTATCCTCTGTTGTACCGCTTTGCGCCAGGCTGGTCGCTATTTCGGGGCCAGGAGCGGGTTGCCTATCTGGTGGCGTTCTCTCTTAGTGTTCTGAGCGGCTTTGGCTTTGCACTTTTGCCTTCGCTGGCTGCCCGCTGGCGCCAGAGAGTTTGCTGGGGCTTCATGGTCTCGGTTGCGGCATTAGTAGCGCTGGTGTTCATTTTCTGGCAGCTTCCCAGTCGACTCGAGGCCTCGAGCGCGGGATTCCTGTTCCATGCGGGGAAGTCCCTCTTGATTGCAGCGGTGTTTGCCAGCCTGTGCAGCGCATTGCGCCCTACTCGCACTCGCCTAATCCTGCTGCTCTTTGTCGTTGTCGTGGACCTTTTCCTTACCAGCTTCACGTTGAATCTTGCTGACGGGCACGAAGCTCGTTATGCGTTGACACCACCAGAGGCAACTGCCACCTACGAGGCGGCGCAAACTCTGGCAGACGAAACTGCCGCTCTGCCGCAGCGCGTATATAACGAACGACGTCTGCCCGAAGATAGCGGGATGTTCGCCGGCTGGGAGGATGTTTGGGCTGCCAGCGTTCTGCGGCTGTCTACCTACAACACTTTCTTTGAGAGCTTCCCGGTTGACAGAATGTGGGAGGTGACAGGGGTTGGCACCGTTCTTACCTGGAGGGAGGAACTTGTGGTCGCCAGCCAGTTGGTGGAAGAGTTCCCGCTTGAGGACGAGGCGACCCGCCTGCACCGACTGGATAGCGTTTCGCCGCGCCACTGGTGGACACAGCGTGCACGGCTCGTAGACGACCGGACAGCGCTCGATCTGCTGGGCGACCCCGGCTTCGACCTGCAGAAGGAATTATTGATCGCGCAGGCGGATGGTGATGCGGTGGGTTACGACTGGGTAGAGGGGCGCATGACGCTGGGAAGTGGAGGCGCTGCTTCGATAGAGGTCGAAAGGACGGGGGCTTCTCACCTGATTTTCAGGATAGAGAGCGATGAACCCGGCCTGCTTTTTGTCAGCGAGAACTACCTGCCTGGCTGGCAGGCGGAATGGGCGGGAGCGGATCGAACCTCGCAGCCCGCTGACCTGCCGATCGTGCGCGCCCACCAATCTTTCCTGGGCATACCGGTTCCCGCAGGCAGAGGAACACTGGACCTGTCCTACCGTCCCTTCAGCGTGCGCTGGGGCCTTGCCATTAGCGGCGCGAGCTGGATTATTCTCCTGTTGGCGCTGCGAAGCCCGTTAGCTGGGGGGTTTAGAATGACTTGGAGGCGTGGCCGGTCATTCGCCGAAAAGCAAAGAGCTTTTCTTTCCCAATCGTTTTCCCATGGAAGGGGGCAAGTCATGGCCTCGCGAATTCAGCAGGAATCGTGCAGCGCCAAGCGGATAAATCTGGCCGACAGGGAATTTCAAAGAATTACGGTATTGCTCATAATCCTCGTTGGATTTGCGCTACGCTTCTACCGTCTAGGAGGTCAGGAACTGAGCGACTTGGAAGCGTTTGCATATCAAATCAGCCGGTTGCCATTTCTGGCGCAATTCGGGGTTTTTCCTCAAATTCAAATCCCTTATATGGTTGGCAGCTTCTGGGTGCAGCACATTTGGCTTGGCGTAATAGGGACAAGCGAGTTTGCTGTGCGTTCGGCATCGGCTCTCTGTGGCACGATAGCTGTTCCATTAGCTTTCCGTCTGGCGACTGGATTACGGTTGAGCGCATTCACCACTCTAGCGGCGACACTGTTAGTGGCTGTGAATACGTACGCCGTCTGGGCCAGCCAGGATGTCTTACTTCAGACTCTCGGCTTGGTTCTCGCTACTTGCAGCGTGATCTTGGCATTGAGAATACTTAGCGGTAGGTCGAGCCGAAAAGACTTCTTCTCCTATGTAATCGTTACTGTGGTCGCCATTTACACTCAGTTTTTCGTCGTTCTTGCCTTTTTGATGCAGAACCTGTTTGTACTGTTTTTGCTGGCGCGTGAGCGGCGCCCGAGGCAAAGTGAAGAAGGGACGCGACTGAGTGGTCATGTCTTGAGAAGCTGGGCTTGGGCCCAGATCGCGATCGTGGCCCTGACCGCGGCGTCGTCGTTATTCGGCGTCTTGCCCAGGGTGGTTCCTCTTGGCTTGGAAGGCACTTACTGGAAGACTTGGGCATGGCTCAGGTGGATGTTTGGCCGCCTCACACTGGGAGAATATGTGCCGCATGTGACTTGGCAGAACGTTGCTTTCCTATTCTCGCTCGCCGTGGTGGCAGTTGCGGTGGCCAGCGCATTATTGACTGAAAGAAGAAAGACGGCTCAATATGAGAATGTCGACGAAGACTTGACAGACGTCGAAGGTGGGGAATCTTCAGAAAGCGAAGAAGCCGGTTTCCGTTTCAGAGGCCACTACGGCGTCGTCCTACTCCTGTTGTACCTGCTGGTTTCCCTTCTCCCGGTCTGGGTCGCCCCATTTTTCTGGTGGTCTCCGTTCTATTGGAGCTTTCATGCCATAGCGCTGCTGCCCTTATTGTTTCTTCTGGCCATTGGGTTCAAGAACATCGGAGATATTGTAGAGAGTCATTTGGGGTGGAGATGGAGAATCTGGGCGGAGGATTCCGAGGCAGTCGGCCGGTTCACCTTGGCGAAGATTCCGGTAGGGGGTGTGGCTGCAGTCTCTCTCCTTCTTCTAGTCGTCGCCGGCAATCTTTTCGCCTTACGAAATTATCACTTTGATCCAGAGTTTACGAAGTCGAGAGGAATGCGAGACCTGGCCGGACTCTTGGAGCGCTGGAGTGCAGGTCTCAGCCCGGCGAACATCCATTTTATTGAATCTGCAACTGGTTCTTCGCTCTGGTACTACTATACTGGAAGTGTTGAACACTCAGCCCTGCATTCGCTACCGGGAGAATCCAAGACTGCCGGGGAGAAGGTGAATGATCTTCTCAGTGATGGCGTACGAAGGATCATCCATACGGCCCCGTTAGAAGGAAACGATGAAACCAAGGAAAATTCTCGTCAAGCGCTTGCCCATTTTTACCAGCTGGCTGCGCAGGAGACGACAGGGCCATGGCTTGTTGAACTCTACGCACTGCCAGACCCCCAGGAATGGCGGCTTCTCGACGTCGAATTCGTAAACGGCTTGACTTTGGAACGCGCCCAGGTCAGCCCCAACTTTCCCCCTGCGGGCGGCAGACTAGTTGTTCATATGGAATGGAGCGGAGATCCGTCAACCTTAACTGGCGGGGAAAAGTTCTTCCTGCACCTGCTCGACGAGCCCGGGAACCTTGTTGCCCAGTGGGATCCTGAACTCCGAATGGACAGTTCGCAGGTTCTCGTAAGTGCGGCCATGCCGATTCCGGCGACGCTTCCGCCTGGCTCTTTGCGGCTTGTTGCCGGCCTTTACGATGTAACCATCGATGGCGCGCCGCGGATTCTGACGCAGTCCGGGGAAGACTCTCTGCAGCTGGCTTACTTTCACGTTTCAGATTGCGATGTCTGTGGGCGATGACCCGCCTCACCGTACTCGAAGTCCGGCTCAACACGAAACAGGTTATGGCACCTCAATGGCCAAGAATGGTCTTGTCGAAGGACACCTAAGGACATTGACCGCCAGCGTTGAAACATTTCAAGGCGTTGTTGAAAGGACCTTCTTGCAGATCTTCGTGACCTTGGTACTCTTGGAGGAGTGGAACGCGGCGAAAGGAGCCCAACATGCTCTCTGAGTCGCGCGGGGGACCAAGAGTGGAGACTGTGTTGGTCGGCCTGTTGCTGGGCTTATTTTTGTTGACAGGCATTGCCTACAGTCTGGTCGTTCCACCTTTTGAGACACCCGACGAGATCTACCACTATGCCTTTGCGCGGCATCTGGCCGCGGGCAACGGGCTCCCTGTGCAGGGCCCGGAGATAACGGGACCCTGGGAACAGGAAGGCAGTCAGCCGCCGCTCTACTATGCTTTGGTAGGGCTGGCGACGGCAGGTATAGATCAGAGCGGGCTCGATGCGTTCGCGGTACGCAACCCCAGGGCGAATCTTGGCAATCCACATCAACCCGGCAACAAGAACTTCATGCTCTTCAGCGCACAGAGCAGACCTCTGCAGGGCGTTGATCTGGCGTTACGCGTTGGTCGCTGGATTTCGGTAGTACTCGGCACGTTTACAGTCTTGCTTACGTACCTGCTTTCCCGGCATACATTTCCGACGGACCGTTGGTCGCGGCTGCTGGCAACCGCCCTGGTTGCGACCATTCCGCAGTTTACATTTATCAGCGCAAGCCTTTCCAATGACAACATGATAACCATGGTAAGCGCGGCGGCGCTGGTATACATGGCGGTGCTGGCCAGGCGCGACCGAGGCCGGGGATTACTCTGGTGGCATTGGGCGGGACTTGGCCTACTGTTGGGGCTGGCAGCCTTGAGCAAGCTGCAAGGGTTGGGTCTCTTACCTCTTACGGCCTTCACTTTTCTATTTTTGGCTGCGAGGCAGAAAGCATGGCGAACGGCTCTGAATGGAGGACTTCTCGTCGGTGGGACCGTGCTGCTTGTCGCCGGCTGGTGGTATGCCCGGAATGTGCTCCTCTATGGAGATCCTTTCGGCACCGAGAATTTGCTCAGCGTCACCGGGTTGCGGGTGGAGCCTGCGACTTTACAGAGCATAGTTGGTGAGCTGCGAGGTCTGCAGATGTCCTTTTGGGGCATTTTCGGGTGGTTTAGCATTCTCCTTCCTTCTTGGACTTATAGCCTTTTCGAACTGTTGTCCGTTCTGGCCGCGACGGGGGCCGTCCTAGCCTGGCTGCGGACGCGGCGGACAGCCGAGGGAGCGGCGGGGCTGCAAGAACAGAAAGACGACGCTATGGGCATTGTATGGATATGGATAGTTATTTCGCTAGCACTTCTTGCCGGTTGGATTTCCGTGGCACAGGGCTCGCAGGGACGGCTGCTCTTTCCGGCCATCAGTGCACTGGCCGTAGCGGCCGTGTACGGACTCCGATTCTGGGCCGGATTCCTGCCCCGGTTTGGACGCACGGCGCTGGGGCTGGTTGTACCGGTGGGCCTTTGGTGCTGCTCGGTCTATGCTCTAGTCGATTTGCTGCCCGAGTCGTACGGGTTGGGCGGCATGGCCAATGCGGTTGAAGCTGTGCCGGCAGACGCACAGCCGATAGGGAAAGTGTACGGAGACGGGGTGGAATTGGTTGCGGCCCGTTTTCCCGAGCCTGGCTCGCTAAGCGGCGAAGAAGCCGCGGTTACACTCTACTTTCGCACGCAGAAGGAACAGATACGGGACCTCGAATTATTCATACACTTGTTGGACCCAAACAGCATGCAGATTGGGAATGTGACCACGCATCCTGGCTGGGGTGTTCGGCCTCTTACACTTTGGAAGCCAGGCACTTTGTATGAGGACACTTACGTGATCCCGTTAGACCGCGCGCCTGCTGTGGCCCGACTGTATGTAGGTTTTGTCGATCCGGAATCCACAGCCTTGGAAAGCGAGGGACTGCTACCGGTGGCCGGTGGAGGTCCTCGGATCGAGAGCCGCGTTGTCTGGACTCACTACGAACAGCTGGAGCCGTTGGCGGTAGAGTACGATAGCGGCATCGCTCTTGCAGGGGTCGCACTGGGTCAGGAGGAAGTCCAACTCTCGGTCAAGCAATTGTCAGATCTGGATCGCCTCAAACCGATGTGGGTTGCAATGCGATTTCGTGAGCTCGTGGATTCTGAAATCAGCTACGCGACCTCGCTCAGGCTCTATCCGGTGGAGCAGGACGGTGGCTGGAGCTATCAGGAAGATACGGAGTTGTGGAAACCTGAACATTCGACACTGCAGCCTGGGGCATCTGCCCAGCCTTTGGACACGCTCGTCCGCCTGGTTTTCCCGCCCGATCTCCCCGCGGGCGAGTACGAGCTGCGTCTGGTCGTCTACGATGTCGAGACTCTCGAGCCGGTAGTACGGGTTGGCGTCTGGGAGCCGGAGCTTCTGCTAGCACGCTTACTGCTGAAGTAAGACGATGTTATTTCCAGTGGGCTCATTACCCGTACATCAAGGGGGATTCGTCTGTTAACCTCCGAACGTTGCCAGTCGCCGCCCAGCTTCGTGCAATGTCTCAAGCCGTTTGGCAAAGGCAAACCGTATTATCCCCTCGCCGTACTTTTCACGGTCGCGTGTATAGAAGTTGATACCGGCAACGGAAGCCACGCCAACCTCGGTCGTCAGCCAGCGGGCGAAGCGGTGCGAGTCCCACTCTGCCTGCGGCGCGGCAATGCCGGTGTAGTCCGCCATTGTATAGTATGAGCCTTCAGGCCTGACCGGGCGGAAGCCGGCATTTTGCAACATAGCCAGCATTAACTCTCGGCGCTCGCCATAGTCCTCACGCATTTGCGACCAGTAGTCGCTCGGCTGATCGAGGGCGACGGCGGCGGCGGCCTGCAATGGTGTAGGCGCGCAGATCGTCGAGTAGTCGTGGACGGTGCGGATGGCAGCGGCCAGGGGTTCGCGGGCTATCACGTAGCCCAATCGCCAGCCTGTGACCGCGAAGCTCTTGCCCAGCCCGCCGATGGTAACTGTGCGTTCAATGAGACCTTCCCGGCTGCCGGGCGAAGTGTGAATGTGATCGTCGTAGAGAATGCGATCGTAGATTTCGTCGGTGATGAGGATGAGGTCATGGCGGTTGGTAAAGTCGACCAGAACTTGCATTTCTTCGTCATCGAAAACACGGCCGGTTGGGTTGTGGGGCGTATTGAGAAGCAGGGCACGGGTCCGAGGGGTGACCGCGGCTTCCAGGCGGTCAGCGTCGATCCTGTAGTCGGGCGCTTCCAGGACTACCGGCACTGCCACGGCGTCGGCCAACAGCGCTGACGGGCGAAAGTTCTCGTGCCCTGGCTCGAGGATGATCAGTTCGTCGCCAGGGTTGAGCAGGGCAAGGAGCGTGGTGGTAATTCCTTCGGTCACACCGCAAACGACACAGATGTGAACGTCGGGGTCTACTGTCCAGCCCAGTTGGCCCGTATACTGTTCCGACAAGGCCTGTCGCAGGGGAGGATAGCCCCATGTAACTGTGTACTGGTTGGCCGTGCCGCGGATCGCCTCAATTGCGGCATTGACAATTGCTTCAGGCGGGTCGAAATCAGGGAAGCCCTGGCTCAAGTTTATGGCATCGTGTTGCATTGCCAGCCGGGTCATTTCGCGGATCATTGACTGGTTGAAGTTGGTTGTGCGGGTGGCTGGGTACACTGAAAGTCTCGCTGATCGTGTGGTATTGGGTACAGAATAGTCGCTGGAATTCTACTCGAATCCTATGCATGTGGCAACGCATGGGGGTCCTTGGCAGTAATTATGAAGACCACAATTATTGACAAGTCGATTGCCGAGCCTCCCGATCCAGCCTCTAAGTTTGACATTCACCCAGCGTTATAGTATCTTCCCGTCCAACCACCTCTTAGCTCGGCTTGGAGTCTTGTCAAGCCTAGATCCCCACTGTGCTCCTTCTATCCTGGTTGAAATTGGAGCGGTTGATGGCGACCTTTCAGGAAAACATTGCCACTTTATCTACGCGAAAGCAGAAAAGGAATTGGTATCACCTGAACGGGGAGGAGCGGCTGGCGTGGTTGCTAGTCTTGCCCTGGATCATTGGATTCCTTGCTTTTCAACTGGGGCCGATGCTGGCTTCTCTGGGTCTTTCCCTGACAGAATGGCGCATGTTCACGCCGCCAAAGTTCATCGGGCTGGGCAATTACATTGAGATGGCCGCCGATGATCCCAACTTCTTTCAGGCATTCAAGGTAACCACAATATACTCCGTAACTTCCGTGCCCTTACGCATCATGCTGGGCGTCTTGGTGGCACTGCTTTTGAACGCCAAAGTACGGGGTTTGGCATTCATTCGCACCGTGTACTATCTGCCGGCAACGGTCAGCGGCGTGGCGGTGGCGATGGTGTGGCTACTGATTCTCAACGGTGATTTTGGGCTATTGAACCGCGCACTCAGTCTCATTGGTATCGAGGGACCCTACTGGCTGACGGACACTCGTACCGTGCTGGCCTCCTTTGTGTTGATGAGTCTTTGGGGCGTCGGCGCCGGCATCATCATATATTTGGCTGGTCTGCAGGGTGTGCCGAACGAACTCTATGAAGCCGCCGAGGTCGATGGGGCCAGCGATTGGGTGCAGTTCTGGAAGATCACACTGCCGATGATTTCACCTGTTCTCTTTTTTCAACTGGTCATCGGCATGATTGACGCGCTGCAGGAGTTCGCCGGCCCGTTCATCATGACGCAGGGCGGCCCCGGAAATGCCAGCCTGTTTGTCATGCTGTATTTGTTCAGAAACGGCTTCGAGTTCTTCCGAATGGGCTATGCATCCGGGTTAGCCTGGGTATTGTTCGTCTACATCATGGTGTTGACCTTGCTGATAATCCGCTCTTCCGCGGTCTGGGTCTACTACGAAGGCGAAGTGAGGGAAGCTGAATAATGGTCCTGCGATACATCCGCGAGAGCCAGCGCCGAAGCCTTGCTTTCAAGATGTCGTTTATTTACGCCATCCTGGTGATCGGCATGGTGGTTGTTCTGATGCCATTTCTGTGGATGGTCTCCACTTCTCTGAAGACGCCCGCGGCTGTCTTTAAGATTCCGACTGTATGGATCCCTAATCCGATAGTCTGGGCGAACTATCCCAACGCGTTGACTATCCTGCCTTTTGGGCGGTTCATTCTGAATACGGCCCAGATCACTGCTTTGGCGGTAGTAGGGGCGACGCTCTCCGGCTCTTTGGCGGCATTTGCTTTTGCCCGATTGCGTTGGCGCGGCCGCAACTTCATGTTTGTACTGGTTCTGACGACTCTGATGCTGCCTTTTCAGGTCATAATGATTCCCCAGTTCATTCTGTTTCGTGAACTAAAGTGGCTGGATACTTATCTCCCGCTCGTTGTTCCAGCATTTTTTGGGGGCAGCGCCTTTAACATCTTCCTGTTGCGGCAGTATTTCATGACCATTTCTCCCGAACTTGACGATGCCGCCATCATCGACGGTTGCAGCCGTTTCGGTGTCTACTGGAGAATTATTCTTCCCCTGTCCAAGGCCGCATTGATGACGGTCGTCATATTCATCGTGCAGAATCGCTGGCAAAGTTTTCTTGTGCCTCTCATCTATCTGTTCGACCAGAAAAAATACACTTTGGCTCTGGGTTTGCGCCTGTTCCAGGACCAATATACTGTCGAATGGGAGATGATGATGGCGGCGGCAACGGTTACTATGGTTCCGGTGCTGCTTGTCTTTTACTTTGGACAGCGTTTTTTCATTCAAGGTGTCGTGTTTACAGGCGTAAAGGGGTAAAGCAGTTGCAGTCAGCAGACTTTCACACTTTTATTCACTACGATATAGGAGAGGAAAGAATGTCGAATCAGATTAGCCGTCGAAGATTTCTCCGTAACGCGGGGTTGGGTGCTGGTTCCATGGTGGCACTAGCCGCTTGTCAGCAAATGCCGGCAGGGTCAGCCGAGGGTGACAGTGGCGCCGGCGCAGGGCAAGCAATGGAGCCGGTGACGATTACGTCAATGACATGGGCTTGGGGCGACTTGATGGATGAACTGGCGGCAGTATTTGCCGAACAGAACGGTGGCGCAATCAGTGTCGAGGGGCAACCTCTGGGCTGGGGAGATTATTGGACTAAGCTGAACACGCTCTACGCGTCCGGCTCGCCGCCCGATGCCGCGTGGACACATACTGCCTGGGTGCGGCCCCACGCCGTACTTGGTGTGATCGAAGACTTGAATCCCCGCATTGACGCTACGCCCGAATTCCCGGATGACTGGTACAGTTCGGTGTGGGGACTGTTTACTTTCGATGGCGGTCAGTACGGGAGTAGTTGGGATGTGGGCGTACAGGGCATATGGTACAACCGCAATCTTCATGAAGAGGCCGGACTGTCTGGACCAGGTGTAGGCACAACATATGCCGACTTGCTGGAGTCCAGCCTAACCTTGACAACGGACCGAGGCGGGAACCACCCCCAGGATGACGGATTCAACAAGCGGGAGGTGACAGTCTGGGGAATGTCAAACATGGTGGACAATTGGGTCAACGAGATTCGCCCGCAGGCGGTTGCGTGGGGAACGGACATCTTTAATGAAGACGAAACCGAGTGTATCGTCAACTCTGAAGCAACAATGGAGTTTCTCAACTGGTATCTGGACGCCATTCAGACACACAATGTTCATCCTTCGGCCGACTTGATCGAGGGTTTGGGCAATTTGTTCGTATCGGGCAGTTCGGCCATGATTTCGTCCTTCCCCGGCATCATCGACCAGTTCGACGGTTCATTCGTGTGGGAGATCTCGCCGTACCCGATGGGAGGCCCCAACGGCGTTCACACTCTCAATGTCGGCGGGTCCGCGTTCTCAATCCCCAGCGAGAGCCCGCACCCTGAAGAGGCGTGGGAGTGGGTTAAGTTCAACGCGACCGACGAGGCGCACAGCCACTGGGCAAAGAGGGGCATCATTAACGCCCGCCGCTCGACGTCCAAGTATGTGCTGGATCAGATCGACGTGCCCGATACATTTGTAGAGTTCTACATGGACCGCATCGACGAATTTGGTGTACCGGTGTGGCAACACAAGAGCCGGGCGCAGATCAACACGGCGCTTACGTCCGCGTTTGAGTTGGTCTGGCTGGGCGACCGCACAGTTGAGGAAGCCGCCAACGCGGTCAAGCCAGAGGTAGATGAACTGTTGGCCGACGCTTGATCCTGGCCGCGATTCTTAGCCTGGCCGCAGTCAGAACGTTGGAGGGAAGCCGTTCCTTATGCGATTGACAGAGCAGCAATTCAGCAAACCAGTTTGAGTCTGGTTGCAGAACAACATCCTCGCCCCCTTGCAGTCCACACTGCTTGGGGGCGCTTTCTTAACAAAGATGAGGCCTAGCCATGACCGAATACCGCCGCCCCAATATTCTTCTGATCATGGCCGATGATCACGCGCCGGCCGCGTTTTCCACATACGGCAGCAAGCTGAACAGTACGCCAAACCTCGACAGAATTGCTGACGAAGGGCTGCGGCTGGACCGCTGTTTCTGCACGAATGCCATCTGCACGCCGGCACGGGCGTCCGTTCACACGGGAAAATACAGCCATACAACCGGCATAAAGACACTTAACGATGTCATTGACCAGACGCAGGAGACGACGGTCGGGATGCTGCTGAATGATGCCGGCTACCAGACCGCGTTCGTGGGCAAATGGCATCTGGGGCACAGCGGCCATAGCGACCCCGCCGGTTACGATTTCTGGAGTGTCCTGCCAGGACAGGGAAAATACTACGACCCTGAACTGACTGAGATGGGCCAGCCGATCACGGAGAGCGGATATGTGACTGACGTCTTAACCGATAAGGCGCTCGGGTGGCTGGCGACTCGGGACACCGAGCGCCCATTCTTTCTTGTTTGTGCGCACAAAGCCCCCCACGATCCCTTCCAACCCAATCCCAAGGACAGGGCTCTGTTTACGGACAACCCCATTCCAGAGCCAGCCACTTTTCACGACAACTACGAAAATCGGGCGGCTGCGGCCAGTATGGCGACGGAAAAGGTTGAGCTGATGCACTTGAAGAATCACGTTCCCGATCCTGTTCCCGCCGGGCTGTCTGCCGAGGAGCAGAAGGCGTGGAACTATCAGAGCTTCATGCGCAACTACTTGCGGTGCGTGGCTTCAATCGACGAGAATGCAGGCCGCCTGCTGGACTTCCTGGACGAGAACCAGTTGACCGACGACACGATTGTCATCTACACATCGGATCACGGTTTCTTTCTGGGAGATCACGGTTGGTATGACAAGCGGTTCATGTACGAAGAGTCGATTCGTATCCCTTTTCTGATGCGCTATCCGCGCGCCATTCACGCCGGAACAGTGAGCGATCGTATTGCACTCAATGTAGACTTTGCGCCGACCATTCTGGACTTCGCTGGCGCGGGTGTTCCTCGGGACATGCAGGGGCGAAGCCTGCGCCCGCTCGCCGAAGGGAGTGTGCCGTCTGACTGGCGTACCTCGATGTACTACCGCTATTGGATGCACCTGGCCCACTTCAACATCCCGGCGCACTACGGAATCCGCACCGAGCGCCATAAGCTGATCCATTACTATGGGGAGGCACTGGGGAGCGCCGGCGCGATAGATGCGTCTACTGAGCCGGAATGGGAACTGTTCGACCTCGAAGACGATCCGCAGGAGATGGTGAACCTATATGATGACCCCGCTAACGCCGAACTGATCGATGAACTCAAGTCCGAGTTGAAGCGGCTACAGATGGAATTGGGCGACGAGCCGCACGAAAAAGTATCGTGATGGCCGACAGTACGCCAGGAGATTTCAACTGTCAGTGATGTTGGAAGGTTCGGCAGGCAGGCCTTCCTTGAGTCTGTGAAGTTCAACTAGCCCTGTGTCGCGGATTCGGGCGAGTTGCGCTATCGAAAGTCCGGCGACGGACTCCTGGACCTCCCTGACTAACTGCGCGACAAGGTCGTCAGTAAGTTGCGGTTCGCCCAGGGTACGCCAGCGCGCTTCCTGAGTTGGCCCCAGATGGCGCATGTAGTGGGCGATTCCCTCTGGGCCCCCTGCCAGGTGATAGGTGGTGAAGGGTCCCTGCAGCGCCCAGCGCAGGCCGGGGCCCTGGGTTATGACCTCGTCGATGCCTTCCACGGTTGTGAAACCCTCGGCCACCAGATGGATCGCCTCGCGAAACAGCGCGGCGGCAAGGCGGTTGGCAATGTGCCCGTAGGCCTCCTTCTTCATCAGCACCGGGGCCTTGCCGATGGCCTGATAAAACGCGAGCGCCCAGTCCAACACGTGCGGCGCGGTCAGCTTGCCGCCGGAAATCTCCACTAGAGGGATCAGGTGGGGTGGATTGAAAGGGTGGCCCACGATCACCCTTTGCGGGTACCTGGCTTCCGCCTGAATGTCCGAGGGCACCATCGCGGTGCTGCTGCTGCTCACGATTACTTGCGGGCCGATAACGGTCTCCAGTTCGCGCAGCGTCTCCCGTTTCACCGCCAGGCGTTCAGGGACGCTCTCCTGCACAAATTGGGTCTCGGCCAGTTCCCCGCCGATCTGCGTCAGCAATTCAATCCCGCGGGAGTCAGTGTCTGTCCGAAAACCAAGATTCTCAAGCGCGGGCAACATTGCGTCGATGGCGCGTCGCAGTTCCTCTCTATCGCGGACAGGGTCGACAACTGTTACGTCGAGCCCATTCGCCAGGAAGCAGGCTGCCCAACTTGCGCCGATTGTACCGGCCCCGATGACCGCGACTTGCCGGACGCGGTCCACTCGTACAGGGGCCTCTGTCTGATTTTCATTCATTTCGTTTTCTCATGTGACGAGCGCGATTTTTGCCTGAGTGTAACTTCTAAGCCACGGTACTTGACCGGCCAGTCATCCTTGGAACCATTCAGGCTCTTGATGACGCTACTGGTGTGCAGCCGCCGCCATGCTCGCCAGCCGACACGTTGCGAAGAAGACACACGGTCGGTGAGGGATGGTTTTGTAGGGGGGCGTTGCGGGGGCGCAGCCCCTGCACAAGGGAGGGCCGAAGGCCCGACCGCCCAGAACTGCAGTGATCAGTGATCAGTGGTTAGTGGTTAGTGAAAGTCGCTCTCGCTCGCCTCGTTCAGGGTTGGGAATAAGTTGCGGCTGAGTAGCTATCCTGAGTTGGGAAATGTCAAGATGCCGAGATTGCAGGTCTGTGACATGCCGGGCCAGGGGACGAAATGGAGCAGAGCAGGGCTTGCCCGTTCTGAAAAGGGACACTACAAGGAGGATAGAAAGTTGCGAAGACGGGCCAGAACTTCTTGCAGTCCCGGATGGTAGTCGCGCACCAATTGCTCGGCGGTGATTCCCTGGTCGGCCAGTTCGATCATCTTTGCCGCCTTTTGATCAGTCTCCAGGTCGACATAGCTGGTCGACAGCCGCAAGGACAGCTCTGTGGCCGGTGTGCCGAAGTCTGCACCGGGGAGAGTTGCAATCTGCCACTCATCCAACAGGTGGCGTGCCAGATCGACGGAGGTGTGTACGCGGCGGGCTGCCAGCGGCTTGCGCCAGTGATCGAAATTGGGGAACAGATAGAAACCCCCCATTGGCTCTGCGCAAGGAACGTCCAGCTCGCACAGGCCGCGCCAGAGGTAGCGTGTGCGGGCGGCATGCAGTTCCGTGCATTTTGAAATATAGGCACTGAGTTCTGAATCGTCAGCATAGGCGGTGATGGCGGCATATTGAATCGGGGCTGAGGCTGTGGACCAGAGCTCGCTGCCGACTTTGGCCGCGGCCTGAAGCAGCTGTTGGCCCCCTTCGCCGGGGGGCACGATTGCGGTGCCCAGCCGCCAGCCGCCAAGCGAGAGATGCTTGCTCTTGCCGCCGAGTACGACCGTTCCCTCAGGGTAATATCGGCTGATTGAGACATGCTCGCGTCCGAACGCGGTGAGGCCGTAGATCTCGTCCGAAAGTACAAGCACGTTGCCACGGCGGCAGATGTCAGCAATCTCTTCAAGGAGTTCCGGTTCCAGCATTTGCCCGGTGGGATTGCTGGGGCTGTTCAGAATGAGCAGATGCTGATCGTGAGGGGAGTTATGCAGGACTCGTTGCAGCCCTGCCGGTTGCAGGCTGTGCCCGTCCTGGGGGCTGGCAGGGATGCGGAGGACCGGGCGGTTGAACAGTTGTGACTGCGGCTCATAGCTCACCCACGAAGGCGTATGCAGGATTGTGGCGCCGGCGACTGCCATCTGGAAAGCGAAAAGGAGGGCCTTGCTGCCTGGAGCGACGATGACCTGATCGGCGCTGATATCGACCTGCAACTGGCGCGAGTGAAAGTCTGCGACTGCTTGACGGAGTTCGGGAATGCCGGCGCTGGGCAGATAGCTCTGGCGGGAGGCGTTCTCAACCAGTGCGCCGACGACTTTGGGATGGGCAGGAAAGCGGGACTCGCCAAATCCCAAATGGTAGACGGTTTCGCCGTTGGCCCACATCTGGCGTACGCGTTCGTTGATCAGGAGGGTGGGCGAGGGAGAAAGCCCGTTGCCTATTGAAGGCGAGAGAGTGAATTTCAAATGCGACCTTCACGCTTTTCTCGTTGCGAACTCTATCCGACCCAGAAGGCCTTTTCGAGGTCGGTGAAATCTTCGGCCGGCCCGTTGAACTTGTTGCGGCCGAGCTCCAGAACGTAGACATAGTCGGCGATCTTCAGGGCGGACCGAATCTCCTGGTCGACAAGCAGGATCGTAAGACCGTCGCGATCTCGCAGGTCAACCAGCATCTGGTACACCTCTTCGGACAGGAGTTTGGCAAGACCGGCTGTTGGCTCATCCACAAGAATCAGTTTGGGATCGGTCATGAGAGTGCGGCCGATTTCAACCATGCGCTGCATGCCACCGGAGAGCTCACCGGCGTTGGATTTACGCCGAGGTTTGAGGTCGGGGAAGCGTTCGTAGTTTTCCGCCAGCTTGCGTTTAATGCGATTCTTGTCATTCTTGAATGTCCACGCGCCGAGTTCCAGGTTTTCCTCAACCGACATGAAGCGGAAGACACCTGGCTGCTGGGGAATGTACGAGATCCCCATATTTATGCGCTCGTGCGTGGGTACGTCGATTATGTCCTGCTCGTTGAGTCGGATCTGCCCCTGGTTGGGACGGAGAAAGCCATAGATCGCCTTGAGCATGGTGGACTTGCCGACACCATTGGCGCCGAGAATTGTCGTGATTTTGCCACCCTCGGCTTGCAAGGAAACGCCCTGCAAGATGTTCAGGTCACGGTAGTATCCGACGTACAAATCTGTTATTGCCAGCATTACTCTTCATCCTCACCCAGATAGGCCGCCTTTACCACGGGATCTTCACGGACCACCTCCGGGTCGCCGTCGGCGATCAGGTCTCCATAGTTGAGGACGAGCAGCCTGCGGCTGAGCGTAAAAATCGTATCCATGTCGTGGCTGATAATTATGAATGCTTTGCCCTGCGCATTGATCTCGGTGATGTAACGGTAGATTACATCCATCAAACGTGGGTGTACGCCGGCGAATGGTTCATCCAAAATGATCATCTGGGGATCGAGCATCAGCAGTCGGCCCAGCTCCAACAGTTTTTGCTGGCCGCCGGATAGGGCGCGGGCGTATTCGTTGCGAAGGTGAGAAATAGTCAGGAACTCCAGCACCTCCTGCGCCTTCTCTTCAAAGTCACGCTGGCGGGCGGTTGCACGCATAGCCATTGCGGGGATGAGCAGATTCTCCAGCACTGTCATACGACGAAAGGCGCGGGTGACTTGAAAGGTTCGGCCCAGGCCGGCTCGGGCGACGCCATAGGGCGGTCGCGTGTCGATTCTTTCCCCATTCATATAGACGGTGCCGCTGGAGGGCTTAAGCGCACCGTCCAAAATGTTGGTAAGTGTCGTCTTGCCGGCGCCGTTCGGCCCGATGAGGCCGATCAGTTCAGGCCCTTCCACGGTGAAAGAGACATCCTTGAGTACTTCCAGGCCGCCAAAATTCTTGCAAATGTTATTTGAGGTCAGTCTTAGCATAGCTGCAAACCGCCTGGTAGCGTTATCCGGCGCTCTCCTCCCCGCTGTCGGAAGGAGAGTCCTCTAGTTGGTCGACTTCGACCTCTTCCTCCCAATCCTCCTCCGATTCTTCGCGAATCGAAACCGTCTCTTCTGCCACTCCACCTCGGCTGATGCGTTCCAAGATCGGGAACAATAGGCCGTTGCGCTGGAAGCGGAGCGTAAGCATGAGTAGCAGGCCAAAGAATACCAGCCGCCAAAGGGTCATGTCGACGTGAAGCGGACCGATGTTTATGCTCGTGCGCAGCAGCTCCAGCGCAAAAGTGATAACGATTGCCCCCACTGAAGCCGCGTAGATATTCTCGAGGCCTCCGATGACAGCCATCGCGATAACCAGTGACATCTGCAGGATAATCAGCGTGTTCGGCGTTATGATGCCGATGTAATGGCCCTGCAAGGCACCGGCTGCCGCGGCCAGAGTGCTGGTGATTACAAAGACCAAAACCTTGTAGCGGACGATGTTGACCCCCAGGGCAGCTGCAGCCTCCTCATCCTCCCTGATTGCACGGATGAACAGACCGAAGCGGGAACCTGCCAACCACGTCATCAAGGCCATTGCTAACAGGAACAAGAGCAGCATGGCGTAGTAGGGGGGTATCTTGCTTGTCGAAGTGAAGCCCAGCAGGCCGCCGGGAAAGAGTGGGACCAGCTCGAGGCCGCTCTGGCCCTCGGTTATGGGAATTTCGGCGCTGATCGAGGCCCTCAAGATTTCCGAGAATCCGATTGTGAACAGGGCCAGATAGGTACTGCGCAGGCGCAACACCAGCCAGCCGACCAGGAGGCCGAAGGTCGCGCCCATGACAAGCCCCATCGCGATACTTGCCCATACGGGCGGAAAGACGATGAGCGTACCGGCAGGAAGCGTCTCGGCCCTGGCCATGTCAAGACAGGACTCATCGATGGTGCCGACGCGGCGGATATTCAGTATCACCAGCCACCAGTTGCCGAGCAGTGGGATGTCAGTGCAGAGTTCGGAAGGTGCGGTTGTAAAGCGGAAGAATTTCCCGATCAGTCCGGACGTGTAGCCCCCGATGGCCATGAACGCCATGTGGCCGAAGGAAAACTGTCCTGCGTACCCTGCCAAAAGAGACCAACTGGAGGCCAAAATGGCGTAGAAGAATGCCGTGATGGCGAGGTGCATGAAGTAGCTGCTAAGGACGAGGGGCCCCACGCCGCCCAGTTCTGACGAAGCAAAGGGTATCGCCAGCAGAAGGACTATGGCAATGGAACCGGCAACGCGGTAAATGGCGGTCGGGTTCATAGTTCTCGCCCGAAGAGGCCGGTCGGTTTCAATAGGAGAACCAACGTCAGGATTACCATGCTGTAGGCGGGTATGTAGGCGGCTGCCCTGGTGGCATCGGGAATGCAGCCGGTTCCGGCGGCTTCCACAAGGCCGACGATAAGCCCGCCTAGAAATGCGCCCGGCAGGCTGCCCATGCCGCCGAGCACGATAATGACAAAGGAGCGGGCGGCGGCGGGAATGCCCACCTGTGGCAGCCAGGAGAAGACCTGCACGAGTGAAGCTCCAGAGAGCCCGGCCAGCATCGCGCCCATGCTGAACGCCAGTGTGTTCATCGAATTGGGATTAATGCCGGTGACGGCTGCGGCCTGCCTGTCCTGGCTGACGGCTCGCAGCGCCTTGCCTACCCACGTGCGGTAAAGGAACCAGAGCAGCGCCGCCAGCATGATCAGGGCCAGAACGGCGGCGGTAAAACGAGGATTGGGCACCGAAATCGCGTCAAAGATGGTGACATTGCCCGGGGTCATCTTGAGCAGAGTGCCGGATTCGGCGGGAAGTTCGACACGCGGAAAGGGGAAGAACCGCTGCGCTTTCACCGGCACAGCCGATGTCAGGGCCTGCGTAAAGTACTGCAGGAAAAAGGCCAGGCCGAAAGTCACCAGAATGGCATACTCGGTGGGCCGCTCGATCTCGCCGCTGCCCATAGGGCGCAGGAAGATTCTTTCAAAAATGTAGCCGATGACGAAGGTCACGATGCAACTTGCCAGGATGGCGACCAAGGGTGAGACTCCTGGCAACCATACGGCAGACATGAAGTAGGTGACCATGCCGCCAATCATGTAGAACTCGCCATGGGCGAAGCTGACGACGCCGAGGATTGAGAAAATCAGTGTCAGACCCAGCGCCATTAGCCCGTAGATGATGCCGATGACGATGCCGTTGGTAAGTTGGGAGATAACGAACCCGCCATTAGCGACGCAGAGGTTATCGGGATCTGCGAGGGCAAAGGAGGCTACAAAGATGCCGATGACAATCGCGATGGCGATGCCGATCAGACGACCTGTGATTTTCGGAGAGGCGATCCAAAGGGGGACGAGGCTGAATGGCCCGAGGGCTGCGCCGATAACTGCGCCGCCAAAGGAGGCCTGGGAAATCTCCAGGTCTTTGCGCGCGTATATGCGGGGCGTTACGACGCCGCCGAGGGCGCCCCAAAAAAGTATCCACAGAAGCGCCCAACCGAAGATTGCTGCGTTTTCCATGGTTCAGATCCAGGCCTGGTGGGAAGGAGGTAGCTCAGGTAGGTAAGCTGACTCAGGAGGTACTGTCTGGTGCGACAGTATGGGAATGAAATGGTGGAAGGCCCGCAAACCAGGGGGTTGGGTCGCAAGGCCTTCCATCCGTTTTCATATGCAATAGGTCAGTGTGTTACTCCTGACCGACGATGACTGGCGGGTCGGTCTGATAGACATCCGGGTAGACGACCGCGGTGTCTACGGCATCCTGCCCCGCTTCCTGATACTGGACGATGGTGATAGCAGGATCGGGGAACTGGTGCCACCACTTGGGATCCACACCCGCCTGCTCAGGAGTATTGCTGCGGTTGATCGGGAAAGTGATGGGACCCAGGGCGCCCATGTGGTTGATGTTTTCCAAGGCGTCGATGATGTCGCCTGGGTCTGTCGAACCAGAATCTTCGATTGCCTGGGCGATGAGCATAATCGAGTCGTAGGAGGCCATCGCGTAGGACTCAATGTCATCCTTACCGGTGCGGTCCGAGTACTCGGCAACGAGCTCCTGGGCAACGTCGTTGTAGAGCTTCTGAGGAAGACCGATGCGGCGCACAAAGCAGTTATTGCCGTCGGGGACATTGACCCAGAAGGCGTCGCTGACAAGAGAGACCTGGTTGCACATCGTCGGCACGTCCTGAGGGCCGATGCCGGCGTCGGCGGCTTGCTGCGTGAAGTTGTAAGAGGCTTCACCGGTAGCCAAAATCACGATCATGTCGGGGCTCTCAGCCTTCACGCGCTCGACAATGCCGGCGAAGTCCTGGGTGCCGATGTCGACACTGAAGGTGACTGCGGCAATACCGGCTCCGTCCAGAAGTGCGGTCGTGTTCTCGGCGGCTGGAATACCGTAGTCGGTGTTCTCGGTGAGGATGACGACTTTGTCGAGCTTCATGCCGTTCTCATCGCGCAGCCACTGAATGAAATTGACATCGACGGCCGAAACTTCGGAACTCAGGGGGGCGATGCGGAAGATTTCATCGTACTGGACGCTGGTGATGGTGTCGTTCCAGGTTTCGGCGAATACGATGGGAATGCCGTTGTCGCGGGCAACTTCTTTGGCCGCCACGCCTACGGAGCTGTGGTAGCCGCCGCCGATGCCGACAACGCCGTCCTGGTTGATGAGACGTTCAACGACGGCGGTGCCGCGTTCCGGCAGGCCTTCTGTGTCGACGATGATCACTTCGACCGGTCGGCCCATTATGCCGCCGCGGGCATTGAGTACGTCGGCCGCGATCAGCATAGCGTCACGCATGGCCTCGCCGCCGACGACGGCGCCAGGGGCAGACAGAGGCGCGAGCGCGCCAATCTTGATCGGCTCCATCGACATGTCGTCAGATGATTCTTCGGCGGGGGCTTCGGTCGGTGCTGCGGCGGCTTCTTCGGCTGCCGGTTCGGCCTCGCCGACCGTTTCGGCTTGCGGCGCGCAAGCAGTGAGCACAAGTGCCAGAATTGTCAGGGCAAGTATGCTCCAGAACAGAGTACGTTTCCGGTTCATTTGGGTATTCTCCTTGAGTTAGGTTGCACTACTGCGACAATATGCAGAATCCCGACTGTGCGTGCTTCAGTAACATAGGAAACAGAATGTACAGGAAGCAAAGGGAAAACATTCGTCCACGATATTATGCAACAGGGTATGGTATGTGTCAATGGGGACCTCTCATTATGCCAGGGCAGAAGCATCTAAATTGGGAAGCCAGTTTAGCCCATGAAGGGGACGCACAAGGAGTGCCCCTGGCGGTCAATACAGCACTAAGAGGTCTTGTAACATTTCGATGCGGCTGGCCGCCTTGAGAGTGGGTGGGTTATGACGTACTGCGACGGACTGCGACGGATGGTTTCCTTTTTTTGACCTTTGCGCTTGTCTTCGCGAGAGATTCCTCGCCGCAGATTTTTGGCTGTGGGTAGACAGATTGCAGGCAGTTTACAGACTTGCAATGGTCCTCCCTCTCCTTCAGATTCGCAGCTAGTGGAATTCATGGGATTTTGTCTGAACTGTGATTTGGGGGGATTGTCTGAACTGTGATTTGGGAGATTTTCGTGATGGACTGTGATTTGCGCGTGTATGGGGGTTGGGGGGATTGGGGAGCTTGGCTGGACTGTGATTTGGGGGATTTTTGTGATGGACTGTGATTTGCGCGTGTGCGGGGGTTGGTGGGGTTGGTGGTGTGGGGGTTTTGTGTGAGGGATTGTGGTTTGCGCGTGTGGGGGGGTTGGTGGGGGGGATTGGGGATTTTGTCTGAACTGTGATTTGGGGGATTTTTGTGATGGACTGTGATTTCGCGTGTGCGGGGGTTG
>MPML01000058.1 GCA_002238445.1 Caldilineaceae bacterium bin5 | reverse complement strand
GTGCAGGGGCTGCGCCCCCGCAACGCCCCCCTACAAAAACATGCCTCACCGACCGTGTTTACTCTTCCCCAGCATCGTGTCTGGCGAACGGAGTCTACTCCCCCACTTGCCGCCTCAACCCACCGACCACCGACCTCCAACCGCAGAAGTTACTGACCCCTGACCACTGACCACTGCAGTTGTGCGGTCGGGCCTTCGGCCCTCCCTTGTGCAGGGGCTGCGCCCCCGCAACGCCCCCCTACAAAACCATGCATCGGCGACCTGACCGCGTCATATCAGCAGCGCGCCTCAACTAATGTATTCGCTGCCAGTCCGGATAGGCATTGAGCTGCCCTACGAGCCGCTGCGACGGAAGGCTGGTCAAGACACGGTCCGTAAACGGCTAATACAGACGAGTACCCTTGACTGTACGCTACCGCAGCCGCGGAGCTTTTGCAAGGCGACATTTCGTGGTAATCTCTAGGGCAAAATTACCACACAATTGAAAGCCAAGTTTCGCTATGCCCACAATACGCAGCCAGCTTTTCAAATTCTACTTCCGCATGCGAAATAGTCGACTTCCCCTCGACCGTCCGATTCCCGACCAGCGTGAAACACTCGACCGCCGGGGCTCAACCCTCCTCCCGATGGCGGAAAGAATGGTGGCGGCAAGGGTCAACGCCTATGACGTTCCGGCGGAATGGATCGATGTCCGCGACACGCAATCTGACCGAGCTTTCCTGTTTCTGCACGGCGGTGGCTATTTCATCGGCTCCTGCCAGTCCCATCGCGGTTTCGGCTCCCACATCGCCAAAGCAAGCCGCGCTCGGATGTTACTGCCCGAATACCGTCTTGCGCCAGAGAATCAATTCCCGGCAGGCCTGCTGGACGCCCGCGCCGCCTACAGGTTCTTGCTTGCACAGGGCTACACGCCCGACCGCATCGTTATCGGCGGAGAATCCTCAGGAGGCGGACTCACACTGGCGCTGCTGCAGACACTGCGAGATGAAGGGTTGCCAATGCCGGCCGGCGCTGTCCTGATCTCCCCATGGACCGATTTGCTGGGAACCGGTGAGAGTCTGCGGACCCGCGCCGCTCAGGATCCCTGGCTGCGTCCCGCGGGAATAGAAATAGTGGCGAATCGCTACCGCGGCGCAACCGCGACCGACCATCCATTGGTTTCTCCACTGTACGCCGATCTGACTGGGCTGCCACCACTGCTGATTCACGTCGGCGATGATGAAATTCTGCTCGACGACTCCACTCGCCTGGCGGAGAACGCGACCGCCGCGGGCGTGGAAGTGTCGCTAAAGATCTGGAAAGGACTTTGGCATGCCTTCCACGCATTCTATCCTTGGGTGCCTGAAGCCAAGCATGCACACCGCGAAATCGGCGAATGGGTAGTAGCAAAAACCGAAACACAGGCACAGGAAGACGCAGAGGCAGAGATAGACGATGATTCGATCAGCCGAGGTTCGTACCGACACCGACGCGCGCCGTTGGGAAGAGCGCCTCAATCGACAATGGCCTCAAAGAGTACAGGTGGCGAACTGGATCGGCGCCAAGGTCGACGCCATCTCAGTGACTACGCCTCGGATAGTTGAGCTGGCTTGCGGCGCCGGTTATTTGGCCTCATTTCTGCAAGGGCATCTACCCGCCATCCACTATTGCGGCTTCGACCTCTCTCCCCATCTGCTCGACCACGCCCGGCGCCGTCTCGACGCCGCCAGAGGCAGCCAACCTGACGATGTTCAGATGGAGTTCTACTGCGCAGACCTGGTGCGCGACGACTGGACAAAGAAATTGCTTGGCATGGGATGGATCGGAAAGGTGGACGCGGTGATCTCAATCCAGGCGCTGCACGATCTGGGCGGGCTTGAGCAACAAGCGCAAGTACTCAAGCAAGCGCGCGAAATGCTACGCAACGGCGGCCTGTTGGCTTACGGCGACCTGCTTCAGGATGCCGAGAATCCCCATCCAAGTCGCTACAACACCGATCAGCACCTGCAGATGCTGTCTGAGTGCGGCTACTCGCTGCGAGACGACTTATCGGCCGACCGCGATCTAGTTCAACCGCAAACTGACCAAAGTGCCGCCGTGCGTTTTGGCGCATTTGGCTGTTTTGCAGGCTACATATGAGAGCCGGCACAGACGCAACCCACATGAGCGAAGAGGTAGTAACCGGAAACACAGCCGCGGGTGTACTGTGCCCCTATTACGGCAGCGGCCAACAGCTCAAGGCGAAGCACGAAGGGGCGTCCATGTTGTCCGGGCGCAAGCTGGAGACCTGGGCCCTTGCTCAATTGCCCCTGCATTCCAACGCGAAAGTGTTGGATGCCGGCTGCGGATGGGGGCGCTTCACCTGGCCTCTTATCGAGCAGTTTGGGCTGATATCGTCCAACGCTATCTGCAGCGACAGTTCGCTGGGCATGTTGCAGACGGCCGCGGATGAGGCAGCGCGCAGAACCCATCAGTCCAGCTTCGTAACCGCCGACATTCAGGCACTGCCCTTTCCGGCCCGACACTTCGACGGCGTTATGGCCAATCACGTGCTCTATCATCTGTCCGATATCCAGGCAGGAGTCCGCGAACTGGCACGGGTTGTGAAGGAGGATGGCTGGCTGCTGGCCACAACCAATAGCGACGATATCAGAGTGCCTGTGCTCGATTTTCATTACGCTGCGCTGGACAAACTTGGAATTGACTATGTGCGCGAGGCAAGCTCACCATTCTCTATGGAGAATGGCAAAGAGATCCTTGGCCACAGTTTCAAGAAAGTTGTCTGCATATACTTTGAAGATGAGACACTGCACGGCTCTGCAGACGAGTTCCTGGCCAAATACAAGACCATAGGCCGCTATCGCAACTTGGTGGCACAGAAAGATATTGACCCAGGCAAGAAATGCCAGCTGCCGGTCCTGGTGCGTCAACAGGCCGAAGATGAAATCCGAAAGCAAGGAGAACTGCGTTCCCCCGTACGCATGGGTGCATTCGTCTGCCGGGAACCCCTTGAGTGACGGGCCGACGGGGCTCCAGGTCCTGTGCCTGGCCCTTACGCGGCCTCCTCTAGCGAACCCAAAATAAGTTGGAGATTAAGAGATGACAGCTCTGAATCCAGAGAGTGATGTGGCGAAACTAATGGCAAAGCCGTCCAGAACGGGAACGGTCGCATGGATCGGCCTTCGCCCCGAACGGCGCGGCCCTCTTCAGTCAGTGCAGGAGGCAGAAGCCGTCGTCGGCAGTGGGCTTGCCGGCGACCATTTCCATGGCCAGGGCGGCGGCAAGCGCGAGGTAACCCTGATTCAGGGCGAACACCTTGACGCCGTCGGCGATTTTCTGCACGGCCCGTCAGGTGATCCTTCGCTGGCGCGACGCAATATCGTAGTGCGTGGTATCAATCTGTTCAGCCTCCAGGAGCGGCGTTTCCGCATCGGCAGCGCAGTCCTGGAACACACGGGCCCATGCCACCCATGCAGCCGCATGGAGGAGAACTTTGGCCCCGGCGGCTACAACGCAATGCGTGGGCACGGCGGAATTACCGCCAGGGTCGTTGAAGGCGGCACGCTCCGCGTAGGCGATGCCGTCGAGAAACTGTTGCTGGGCGAGGAGGTGGAGGCGGCGGGCGGCTAACTCTCAGAGACCACAAGAGGCGAAAATACCGCTCTCAGGCTGTCGGCTTCGGCTGCCGGATTCTGGTAGCGGCGGGCCGTTTCGAGGCCACTGCGGACAACATCGGCGTAAGCTTCCGGGTCAGCGGCCAGTACCCTTAGAACGCGCTCAAGCCTTTGGCCGAGCGCAGGAACGTTGCCGTTTTCCACCAGGATACAGTTCTGTGTGGCTCCTTCAGGCTCCATATAGACGTTGCCGCCGACACCACTGTATCCCACGACTAGGCAGCCGCAAGCCATAGCCTCCAGTACCGAACTGTTCATGCCTTCCTGCATATTGGTCGTAATGTATACTGCAGTCTCGCGCAGGTGGCGGGCGTATTCGTCCTCGCTCAACTCGCGCAGCGGCATCCAATCGAAGCTGGTGAATGGCTCGCCTCTGGCGACTAGCACCTGGTGCAGCCAGGCTGCCGAACGTTCCTTTCGGGTCAAATAGGAGATTTTGGGCCGTTTGACTTCAGCAGAGTAGAAGTAGCGATCGGGAGTAACGTATTCACTGATCAGCGTTGCTTCGATTCCCATGCTCCAACGCAGATAAGCCTCGATAAGCTGCGACTTGGTGATGACACGGTGAATGCCATAGCTAGGCCACGTCTGACCGGCCGGCAAGTTCCAGTAAGTAGGAGACCAGCTCAAGGCGATAACAAGTCGCTCACCAGAGAATCGGGCAGTCTGCTGCATCACCTGCGGCATCACTTCCGGGATTACGAGGACGTCCTGCGGCGTAAATCGGGGACGCTCTGAGAGCCAAAGCGTTGGCGCCTCGTAACCGTGCCACGTCACCTGAAACGGCCGCTTCTGGTGGACGATCCAGGCGTCAAAACCCATCCCCACCAGTGTCTGCGCATGGCGGTAAAGCGTCTTGATGCCGCCTGAAGGCTGAGGAAAGTCAGGGCAGAAATAAAGGATTCGTGACATCGTCTGGAGTTTCCTTCGGGAACCCGCTTGCAGTTGACACCTTGGCCCTGTTCCGTGAGCCAGAAAATGAAAGTAAAGGAGAAGCCAGTGCCATATCAGATTCTGACAGACTCGGCGTTACCGCCCGAAATGGCGGAGATGGTGGCCGACACCTGCGATGTCCATATCTGGGATCTGACCGAGGAGGACCCGATCCTGCCGACCATAGAAGCGTTCCTGGTGTACGGCCACCCTATTGTGCCAGGTTCTTTGATGGACAAGATGCCCAAACTTCGCTGCCTCAGCAACTTTGGCGTCGGCGTCGATCACATCAACCTAGAGGATGCGCAAGCCCGCGGCCTGCCGGTAGGATACACGCCCGGTTTCGTTGACGGCGCTACCGCCGACATGGCCTTCACCATGCTGATGGCGATTGCCCGCAATTTGGTGCCGGGCTGGCTCCATGCCCGCGGACCGGACTATCTCGTTTACGACGGCAACATCCTGCATGGCCACGAAATATACGGCTCTACCCTCGGCATCATTGGTATGGGCCGTGTGGGACGTGTGGTGGCCCGCCGCGCCAGCGGATTCGACATGAATGTCCTCTACCACAATCGCAATCCTAGCCCCCATGCCGAAGCGTTGAACGCCTCCTATCGCACACTTGAGGGCCTGCTGGAGGAAGCCGATTTCGTCGTGCTAAGCGTGCCCATGTCGCCCGAAACGCGGCATCTGGTCAGCACGGCTGAACTGGAACGCATGAAGGAAAGCGCATACCTGATCAACGTAGCCCGCGGCGGGGTTGTAGACCATGACGCTTTGTTGGACGCATTGCAGCGCAACCTGATCGCCGGCGCGGCAATGGACGTTACCGACCCTGAGCCCCTGCCTCGCGACCATCCCTTGCTGCGATTGGACAACTGTCTCATACTTCCCCACCTTGGCAGCGCTACTTTCCAGACACGTTACCAGATGTCCCGCCGCACGGTGGACAATATGCTCGCCTGTCTGCGAGGCGGGGAGATGCTCAGCCGCGTGGCCTGATGCACTTTTGGTCGGGGTCGGGACAAATGCCTCGGCAAATGGCATCTATTCCGAGCTCTCAGGCGGGCGCAGCAGGTCAGGCGGCGCATCCGGCGGTGCGCTGAGGGTCAGCAGGAACGCTATCAATGCAGCACTTTGCGCCTCGGTCAGAGCCAGCGGCACCAGGTCCGAGTGGCCCGGGAATGCCGGCGGCGCATGGTTGTAGTGGCGGATCACTGCTTCAAGATCGGCGAAATTGCCGTTGTGCATGTAAGGAGCGGTATTGGCCGCGTTGCGCAAGCTGGGAACTTTGAACGCGCCGACCAACTCCTCTCCTTTGAGCTTGATAAAACGCAGCTCAACGCACTCCTCTGCGCTCGCATCGCTGTATCTGCCCAAACAATTGAAATCGTCCTCTACAACTTGCTGCGTCCCCAGCGAACGCCCTTGATCGAACTTGCTTCCCACCGGAAATGGCAGCCCAATATTGTGAAAAGTGCCGTTGGTGAACAGCGGGCCGTTATGGCAATCGGTACACTGGCCGTCGCCGAAAAACAGCCTGAGCCCCTCCGCCTCCTCTGCGCTGAACAGGTCAGTCATGCGGTCCTGATCGTTGGCAAGCACCGCTGCTGCATAGTCGTCAAAGCGGCTGCGCCCAGGCATAATCTTGCGTGAGTAGGCCGCGATGCTTTTGCCAATGTTGGCAAAGACTCTGTTGACCGTTTCCTGATCCACCCCGGTCATCCCTGCCCAAGCCGCCTGCGCCGCTTCATCTCCTAGCGGCGCGGCGTTAGGAGGAAAGCGGCCCGCATCGCTGAGGTCAGGCGCCGGACCGAAAAGCGCCTCGTATTGGCTGCGGTAACTGTCCAGCACATAGCGGGCGTGCGCCATGCGGTTGCCGCCGTGTTCGATCGCCGCTTCCTGCGGCGCCAGTGCCTGTGCCCACTGGCTGTCCTTGCGTCCATCCCAGTAGAACCAGTCGCTGAAGGCGATTCCCACGATTGTCGGTGTGTGACGCGGCGTGTCAACCCCGCGCACATTTGCGCGCACTTTTCCATCGGTAAAGTAGTTCTCCAGCATGTGACAGGTTGAACAGGAGACAGTCCCGTCAGGGCTGAGACCGCTATCGAAGAATAGTGCGTGGCCCAATGAGACCGCGTCAGGGTCGTCCCCGAACGCGTTTGAAGGGTCCGGCGGCAACGGCGGCAGCCTGTCGATGCTGAGTGAGGCAATCAGCCCGCGTTCACTTGCCGTCCAACCGTGGGGTCCGGAGCCGACAGGCTGCGAGCTGCCGCCGTCTCCAAAGAACAAAACGATGCTGCGTAGTGTAGCGCCGGCGGACCCAGCGCCGACCACGCCTGTCGAGACCAGCGCGCCTGCGATGACCAGGGCAACAAGAACCAACGCCGCGCCAAAAAAGACAATGCGACGCACGCTCTAATTCAGTTCGACTTCAAAAGTAACTGTATCGCTCTGTCCGCCGGAACTGATTTCCAGCGTCAGTACCCAAACGCCGCCCATATTGAATCGCATCCCCTCCAGCAGATAGTCGCCCTCACCCAGGTTCTCCGTTACGCGCGGCGAAGTAGGAAAGCCGTGATTGTGCTCAGGCATTCCACCATCAATTGTGATTTCGGCGTCGGTCACCGGGCTGCCGTCCGCCGTCTCAATGTGGAGCGTCCAGGCATGGGTCTCGTTGATCACGACCGGGTCCAAACGACTGGTCGCGCTGACGGTGAAGTGACCGCCATCTGTACTCTGGGAATCAAGAATGTCGGCCGCCATCGAGCCGCCGGACATGTCCATTGTGTCGCCGTCCATGGCAATGCCGTCACCGTCGGGCGATGACACTACCATATTACAAGCGCCTAGTAGTAGAGCCAAGGTCACCAGGCCCCTAAGTAGATGAACTTTCAATCTTATTTACTCCATTGTAAATAGATGATTTGTCGGATATCTCTCTCAGTATACCATTGCCGAAATGCTTGGCTGAATTCAGTTGGCACTATTAGCATGCAGGGCCTCACGCCGCACTTATCAATCGGAATAATCCTTTGCGCCATTTGATCGTGGCACACAGACCCAATGGCAGTTCTAATGGCGGAGTGCCGTCAAACGCCAAATGAAGTTCCTTGCAAACCAGACGCGCTACTGCCAGCTGCCCAGCCACCCGCTTCGCAACGCGTTGAAGTTGGCATGTCGCAAGACAAGCCCTTGGCAATCACTCCCGACCGAAAAGAGTGCCTCCCAAAGACGTTCCTTTGCCGCTTCAACAAGAGGAGAATATCCGATAGTCTAATGGGAAAGCAATCCGATTGGCGGTGCGTATAGCTCTATGCCCTAACGAATCTGAAATCCCTCAAAGGCATTTCTGAAACTGTGTGCCTCTATGTTTCAGAAAAAGATTTTTGTAACTACTCATCCGCAACTGATTCGCAACCCTGAACGAGGCGAGCAAAGGTGTTCTTTCTCCCGACATTGTTGTATTTTGGGCGGTCGGGCCTTCGGCCCTCCCTTGTGCAGGGGCTGCGCCCCCGCAACGCCCCCCTACAAAACCAGCTCTCACCGACCGTGTGCATTCTTCGCAACGTGTCGGCTGGCGAGCGTGGCGGCGGCTGTACACCAGTTACGTCACCAAGAGCCTGAATGGTTCCAAGGATGACTGGCTGGTCAAGTACTGTGGCTTAGTAGTTACAGATTCTTATTAGAAGTGTCGTTTAATGCCGAACCTTCAGACCCCAAACGCCCTCCAGCGCGCTGCCATTTCGCCCAATTTCTCCTGGAACCGCCCTTGCTCAAAAACCTCCCGATTGACCGGAAACGCGGGAATCTCGCCTCGGAATACAGCCAACAGGCTCTCGCAGGCGATAGTGCCATTCATCTCGTAGAGGTCGTCGGTCCACGCCAGTGCATGCGGCGACAGAATCACATTCTCCATTTCGATCAGCGGATGATCCAGCGGCAGCGGCTCCGGCTCAACCACATCCAGGCCGGCGCCGGCAATCGCGCCCGCCTGCAGCGCGGCCACCAGGTCCTCCTGATTGACTATTGGACCCCGCGCCGTATTGATAAAGTACGCGCTCGGCTTCATTAGTGCGAACAGACGGGCATTGATGAACCCGCGTGTCTCGGCCGTCAATGGGCAGTTGGTTATAACGAAGTCCGATTCACGGAAGATGGTCTCCAGGCTTACCAGTTCAACATCCAGCTCTTCTGCTCTCCGCGGGTCCAGGTACGGGTCGTGCGCGAGGCGGCGCCCCAGGTCGAACGGGCCCAAGAGACGAAACATCTCGCCGCCGATATTGCCCATGCCAACAGAGCCGACGATCTTCCCACTCAGGCCCAGCCCCGACGTCTGCGCTTTCAGATCCCATCGCCCAGTTCGTACCAGCCGGTCCTTGGCCGCCAGCTTTTTCGCCAGCGCCAGGATTAACGTTAGAATCGCCTCTGCCACCGGCTTGCGCACCGCGTCGACCGCAATCGCCAGCAGGACATCATTGGCTGTCAGTGCTTCAGTGTCCACCAGGTCGTAGCCGACGCCCCAGCGGGCGACGCAGGCCAGGCCCTCGCAACCGGCGACCGTAGAAGCATCGTACGGACTGCCCAGGGCGATTACACCTTCAAATTCGGCAATGGCGTCCGCGGCAACGGGCTCGCCTGAACCCGCGTCAAAGTAGTCCCAGTCGACATGGGGCAAAGGATCGATCAACCGCGCCAGGACCGGTTCAATCGTGCCGGGAGCGGCCGTCTTGAATCCGGACGAAACGCCAATACGGAAGGGTTGCGGCATAGGTATACTCCTATGTTGAACTTAAGGAATACTATGGTCTTGCAAAGAGGAACCAAATCTTCATGGACAGTGTTCTGCTTAGCACATCCGCGCCCGCGCTCACTGGTCCTTCACTCCGTATCCTCAAACAGCGAAGGACGCGAATTGAAATAAGGCTTTTCAAAAAGCAGTCTCTGCCTGTCCGTCAAGCCTACTGTTTGCGGCGGTTGTGAGTACTTTGCGCTCCAGGACTGCTGCCCCGGGCTGTACTTGTACAACAGCGAACGCCGCTGGTGGTCGGCGGTCCACGTAACCGTGCCGTGGGTCAGCGCTTCCGTGAAAATGACCACTGATCCGGCCGGTGCCGCTGGTACAAAGACGGCCTCGTGCGCGTCGTGCGCGCTCCGGATGCTGTCAGGGCAGCGAAAGTTGGCCTTGTGGCTGCCCGGCACCGCGCAGAACCCGCCCAAACCCGGACCCGACGCGGTCAGGTTCCAGGAAACGACTGTCAGCCCGTTAAACATGTCTCCATTATTATAGTGGTAGAACTCGGGCGGATCGTAAGGGGTTGCGCCGCCGTGCAATCGCAGCCGTTCAGTGCCCGCGCGCATGTAGATGCCATAATAGTGGTCAAGCCGAAAGCCGTCGCCCAGGATCGTTTTCAGATAGGGCATGATTCGCTCATGGTCCAGCAGTTCGCAGAAAAGCTTGTCCCACTCCAAGAATCCGCCGAAACGGGCCCCCAGGGTGTCCAGCTCCGGCCCCGGCAGACCCTGGCTGTCTATCAGCCGGTTCAACGCCCCGACCTCCTCTTCTGACAACACGTCCTCAACCACAAGGTATCCCCGCACATCAAACAGATAGCGTTCTTCCTCGTTCATCGTCCCTCTCCTACCCGGCGCAAGCTGACGCTTCGAAAATCCTGGCTCCTCACTCCACCAACTTATAATCGGCCGCCATCACACAAGGTTGCCCTCGATATACTCCCAGTTGATATCCTGTCCCAACCCGGGCAGCTGCGAAATATGCACGTACCCCGCATCGTCCATCGGGTCATCTAGACGGTTAAGCCAGGCCGGCGGCTGCTCGTAGTCGATGTACGGGTGGAGCAGGCCCCTTTCATAATACTGGCCGGGAAAGCCCATCGCGCACAAGGCGTGAATGTTGCCCGGTCCCCCGCCGTGGACCTCCATTCTCATCCCGAACGACTCCGACAAGTGGGCCACCTTCATCAGCGGCGTAAGCCCTCCCAGGTCGCCGACACCGCCCCGCACCAGATCGCAGGCGCCCGCCTTGATCCATTCGGCGCGCGTAAACATCTTTCCTTCTGCCGTTTCCGGACCGCAGATGGGAAGCGACGTTTGTTCGCATAGCCAAACGTAGGACGACATGCTGTGCTCGTCCATCGGCTCTTCCATCCAGTAATAGTCGAGCTTTTCCAACCCCTTGGCCAGGTAAAGCGCCTCCAGGCGCGAATAGTAGTGATAGGGATCAAGCATGAGATGGGCATCGGGGCCGTAAACTTCGCGCACCGCGGCGCAGGCTTCTATGTCGCGCTTTACATCGGGCGCGCCCTCACAGGGCGGCTGCCAGGTGTGAAGTTTAAAGGCGGGGTATCCCCGTTGGATGCACCACTCGGCAAAATTAGCGTAGTCTTTCGGCGTACCGAGGCCCCCCTCAATGTCGTCGCCGCACATCGTACTGGCGTAAGCGGGTACCTTGTCGCGGGTCGCCCCCAGTAGCTTATGCACCGGAATGTCGAGCGCCCGCCCCGCCAGGTCCCACAGCGCCAGGTCGACCGCGTTCAGCAGTCTGTCGGACATCGTAGCCATATTGAGGCGCTGGCGCTCTTTCAGGTTGTGCCAGATGCGCTCCCGATAGAAGGGATCTTCACCGGTTATGTAAGGCTTTACCAGGCTATCGATAAGCGCCTGAGGAGGGCTGCCAAAGAAGTAGCCTTCCGCTCCTTCATCGGTATGGATCGTCAGCACCGACTGCACCGCCTCGTGGTCCGGCCCAGGATGGCCGTGGCCTTCTGAATCGCGTACGGTGTTCGAAACATATCGAAAACGGCGGACGGTAAGATCCGTGATCTTCATGGCGTTCTCCTGCCTGAGAGACTAATGACTGGGGCTGACCTGCTGGACGAAACCGTGCCGGTGGCCCGACCGCATTCGCCCATCTTTGCAGTGTAGCATAGGCCGTGAAAGGGGAAAAGTGACAGGTTGCGCCCTGTGTTTCCCCAATATAAGTTTCGTTTCAATCCCCATTCTTAGGCCGCCCGTAACTACTCAGCCGCAACTGATTCGCAAATCTGAACGAGGGGGCAAAGGTGTTCTTTCTCTCCACATTATTGTATTTTGGGCGGTCGGCCGCAAGCGGCCTCCCTTGTGCAGGGGCTGCGCCCCCGCAACGCCCCCCTACAAAACCAGGCCTCACCGACCGTGTGCCTTCTTCGCAACCTGTCGGCTGGCGAGCGCGGCGGCGGCTGTACACCAGGTGCGTCCCCAAGAGCCTGAATGACTCCAGGGACGGCTGGCTGGTCAAGTACTGTGGCTTAGTAGTTACGGCCGCCCCGACATCCCCAACCTCTCGGCCCCATCCTAAATGCGACCCTGCCTGTGACAAGCGACGGTGCCACTCGCTCCTTCCATTATTATAGGGGCGGTCAGGCCACTGGCCCTCCCTTGCGCGGGGGATTTCACCCGCAAAGCCCCCCTTAAAACATGCCTGCCTGCCGCCGCGACTTTTTCGCAGCTGTGCATCAGTCCACCAGTCCACCAATGTCTCCCATACCTGGCAGGTGGAGGTGTGAATCGGCTGTTAAGCCGCTTCTTTCACAGGCAGGAAATTCAGGTCAGCGACCTGCCCCAGTACCTGATACCCTGCCAAAGCAATAGACTGCCGAAGTCTGACAGTGCCAAGGTGAAAAGCCAATCCTTGTCCTGGAAATGAGGTTCATGCCCCCACCAGACCGCCATATGAAGCAACATCCATCCCTGAATACTTGGGAAAAGGTAGCGCCCACACTTTTACATACAGCATTCTGTGGTACAATCATTCTACGGTTTCTGCCCGATTTCTGCTGCGTAAAGCAGGAGCGTCGGAGGCAGATTTTTGGGGGAGTTGGTCAACTGTACCGCAACTCTAACTTGGATTCATTCGGAGTCAGAAGGAGTCGTACGCAACATCGCTTGGGCGAAAAACCGGTGAAGTGGCAGGAAGGCAGGCAGCTGTTCCAAAGAGCGCGCCTTACCTGTCAACCGGAAATCCTTTCAGACGCGTCGAGAAAACCATGAGTTTGGATCAGGAAGAGAAGGACGAGCAGGACGAAATCGAGAACGAGCAAGAGCAAGAGACTGCGCCGGAAGATCAGGACGCAAGTAGCAAGAGCCCTGAAACACCTGCCGCCGCTGAAGCCGACATCGATCCAGGTCAGTCGGAAGGAGAAGAAGCCTCAGAAATTAAGCTGGAGGCCGAAAGCTCGCCAGATTCCAAGTTGGACGACATGGCTGATGATCTGCCCGTGTTGCCGCTCCGGGGCATCGTCGTTTATCCGATGATGTGGCTTCCCTTGACCATTGGCCAGGAACGCAGCATTCAACTGGTCGAAGAGTCTCTGCCTCAAAGCCGCATCATCGCACTGGTAACAAGCCGTGACGAGTCTGTCGAGGAGCCGTCGCCCGAGCAGATTTATGAGATCGGCACTGCGGCGCAGGTTCACCGTGTATTGAAGGCCCCCGACGGCACGATCCGATTGGCCGTTCAGGGCCTGGAGCGCATCCGACTCAAAGAGTACATCCAGGAAAAACCCTATCTGCGGGCCCGCGTTGAAGTGCTGCCCGAAACCCTGGAAGAGGGCTTGGAGTTGGACGGGTCGGCCCGCGCCGTTCAGGACCTGTTCCGCCGCCTCGTCGAATTGGACGGGCAAATGCCAGACGAACTGGCCGTAATGGCGGCCAACGTCGAGAACGCCCGTCAACTCGCCTACCTGGTCGCCAGTAGTATGCGGCTCGAGATGGACGACGCCCAGCAGCTCATCGAGATTGACAGCGTGCAGGAAAAGCTGCTGCGCCTGACGCAGTTGCTGCACAAGGAAGTCGACGTAATGGAATTGGGAAACAAGATACAGTCCCAGGCCCAGGGCGAGATGGAAAAGCTGCAAAAAGACTTCTTTCTGCGCGAACAGATCAAGGCGATCCAGAAAGAGCTGGGCGAAGAGGACGAGCAGGAAGCCGATATCCGCGAGTTGGAGGAGCGCATCGCAGCCGCCGGCATGCCGGATGAAGCGCACAAGGAGGCGCTGCGCGAACTGAACCGGATGCGCCGAATGCCGATTCAGGCGGCCGAGTACAGCGTCATCAAGACCTATCTCGATCTGATGGTCTCATTGCCTTGGCAGCAAACCACCGAGGACAATCTGGACATCACACACGCCCGTGACGTCCTCGAAGAGGACCACTACGGCCTGGATGAGATCAAAGACCGCATAGTTGAGTACTTGGCGGTACGTAAGCTCCGTTCAGTCCGCAAGGCGCAGCGAGAAGACGAAGAGGAGGAGGATACCCACGACAAGATTCGCCGTGAGCGCGAAGGTGTACTGCTCTGCTTTGTCGGGCCGCCGGGTGTAGGCAAGACCAGCCTTGGCATCAGTATTGCCCGTGCTATGGACCGCAAATTTATACGCTTGGCTCTGGGAGGCGTGCGCGACGAAGCCGAAATCAGGGGTTTTCGCCGCACCTACATTGGGTCGATGCCGGGCCGTATAATCCAGAGCTTGCGCCGCGTTGAGACCAAGAATCCGGTCTTTATGCTCGATGAGGTGGACAAATTAGGGCGCGATTTCCGCGGCGACCCTACCAGCGCGCTGCTCGAAGTCTTGGATCCCGAACAGAATAGGGAGTTTCGTGACCACTACCTCGACGTTCCTTTTGACTTGAGCGAGGTCATGTTCATCACCACAGCCAACGTGCTCGATACCATCCCCGGGCCGCTGCGTGACCGCATGGAAGTGATCCAGCTCAGCAGTTACACCGAGAACGAAAAAGTCAAGATTGCTCAGCAATATCTCGTCGCCCGCCAAATCAAGGAAAACGGACTCCGCGAAGGTGAAATAGTCTTTGACGACGCCGCGCTGCACAAGATCGTACACGACTATACGCGTGAAGCAGGCGTCCGTAACCTGGAACGTGAGATTGGCAAAATCTGCCGCAAGGTAGCCGCGACGATCGCTGCCATGCAACCGTACTGGATCCAGGCGCCTCTCCCCCTGGGATTGGATGACTCTGACTCCCAACAGGGCTATGTAGAGGATCCCAAGGTCAACGGCGATGGCCTTGCATCAAACGGCCAGTCCGATAGCGCTGAGAATTCGGACGTTCCGCTTCCGCAGCTGAGCGCCGTAGCCGAGGCGCCCTTTTCGCCCGTTAATATCACGCCCGACACGCTGGTCGAATATCTGGGCAAACGTCGATTCCAGCGCGAAGAAATCGCTGACCGCACCAGCATTCCTGGCGTGGCGGTGGGTCTGTCCTGGACAATGACTGGCGGCGAAATCCTTTTCTTCGAAGCAACCAAAATGCCAGGCAAAAAGGGTTTCGTGCTCACCGGACAGTTGGGCGAAATTATGAAAGAAAGCGCGCAAGCCGCGCTCAGTTATGTACGCAGCCGCGCAAGCGAGCTTGGCATCCCCTCCGACTTCTTTGAAGATGTGGACCTCCATCTGCACATTCCCGAAGGAGCCCTGCCCAAAGACGGACCTAGCGCCGGAGTGACCATGGTGACGGCGATTGCCAGCTTGCTGACAGGACGGTCGGTCCATCCTGACATAGGCATGACCGGCGAAGTGACTCTACGCGGCAAAGTCCTTCGCATCGGCGGGTTAAAAGAAAAAGTATTGGCCGCCGCCAGAGCGGGGCTGGGCACGATAATCATGCCGGCGGCGAACGAGGCCGACCTGGAAGATCTGCCCGAAAACGTCCGCGAAACAATGAAATTCATCCCGGTGGAAACGGTCGACGAGGTACTGAAAACAGCTCTCCAAAAAGAGTCGTTCTTGGCAAATCCTCCCAAATCCACTGAAATGCCGGATAAACACGACGAACAGGCCGCTGCAGGGGAACAGAAAGATTCCTTGGAAAAGATCGAGTATGCTTCCCTCCCCGCTAATTCGTCACTTGGAACGGCAGTACAAGACATAGAGAGTAGCCTATGAGCAGAAGAAGAAGGGCAAAAGGCGGAGGACAGCCGGCCCGACAACCAAGATCAAGCGAAGCTGGGGGCCCGAAAGGGCCCAGGAAGGGCCCATCAGGGCAAGAAAATGCAAGGCAGGGCGCCGGCAGATTGCGTTGGTATAAGGTAGACCTCCACACGCACACACCGGCATCAAACGACTATGAAGATCCAGGTATCGCCTATTTGGATTGGCTTTCGACTGCTCGCAAGCGCGGGCTGGATGTCGTCGCAATCACCGATCACAATACAGTTGCAGGTGTTGCTGCAATTCGCCGCGAAATAGAGTGGCTAACCCGCCTTCAGGAGGAAAACCGGCTCACGCCGGAAGAGCGCAGTCATCTGGAGCAATGGCGCAAACTGGCCAACGAAATTATAATTTTGCCCGGTTTCGAGTTTACCGCCACTTTCGGATTCCACATCCTCGCCATCTACCCTCCGGACACCTCAATCCGCTCCCTGGAACACACACTGCTTCGACTGAATGTCCCTGAAGACAGACTGACCGTCGGCTCAACCGAGACCGGCGCCAGCACCGACGTAATTACCGCCTACGAGACGATTGTCGATTCAGGCGGCATCGCCATCGCAGCACACGCCAATAGCACAAACGGCGTGGCGATGCGCAACTTTCCCTTTGGCGGCCAGACAAAAATCGCCTATACCCAGGACGCAAACCTCAGCGCACTGGAAGTGACCGATCTCGAGAGCCGCAGCCGCAAGGCAACTTCGCGCTTCTTCAATGGCTCGAAGACCGAATACGCCCGCAAAATGCACTGCATCCAGGGAAGCGACGCCCACCGCCTGGACACCGATCCACGCAATAGCAGGCGCCTTGGCCTGGGTGAACGCGCCACCGAGCTGCTCTTGCCCGAGCCTTCTTTCGATGCCATCAGGGAACTCTTCGCCAGCCGCTCCTTCGACCGCACGCGTCCCTTTCGGGCACCTGAAAAAGTGGTCGATCATTTGGCGGCTGCCCGAGCCGAAGGTCCCAACCAGACCCAAAGCTTCCATGAGTCTGCCAATTTGAAAGGTGGGCGACAGACCGTTATACTTGCCGATCTGTGCGCATTTGCAAACACGGACGGAGGCACGACTTTCGTGGGGGCCAATGCACGCAAGGGCCGGGTGAAAGGTCTCGCGGCGGCAAAACAGGTCCAGACCGAGCTTCAGCAGGCCGTTGCCGAAAGGCTCACGCCGCCTCTGGAGGCCCGGTTCGAAATCCTGGCCAATGATGGCGTTGATGTACTCCGCATTGGCGTGGACGCAGGCGATGCCAAACCCTACTGCCTCGACGGCTCCAAATTCTATGTGCGCAATGACGCAGAGACCAGTCTGGCAATGCGCGATGAGATTGTGGCGTTGGTCTTGGAGAGCGTCGGTCTCAACGCAGACCTTGTCGACAGCGGCGATTCAGACGATGCGCCGGTAACAGAAAAACGTGGAGGAGAGGCCAAATCTCGAGCCAACCAGGGAGCAGGCGCCAAAAAATCGGGGGGCGGCACCGGCCCGGCATCCACTGGAACAGATGACCCCTTTTATCTGCCCCAGGACGGTGTCGAAATTGTGGATAGCGAAAACCGGGGAGGCACAACCTACTACGTTGTACGGAACTTGCGGAATCACCACAGCGTCAGCAATGTCACTCGCAAAGGAGCCCGCAAGCTCTGGAATTACGCTATCTCCCAGTTCGAAGACAGCCCTGTCAAGCGCGACCAGATTCGCTGGAAGGAAAATGTCGGCTTCATCCGTTCCGACAAGAGGGCGGGCAAGGAGCGCTTTGATCTTGCCCTAAAGGAAGGCTCTTCACTGCGCGTCTTCTATGGCGTAACAAGTGACGGAATGGAGGGCGCCTGGGCCCAGTTTGTCGAAGGAGGAGGCTAGGGTCCTGCCTCGACAGACGGTGCTGACTCTGCGGCCGCACCTTCCTAACCGACATAGATGACCGCCACTACCGAGAGAAGCCATAGGATCACGGCTGCCAGCAGAGGACGATCTGCGAACAGCAGGTCATCCGGCGCGCCACCGCGCTCTTCAACGTGAATCAGGTAGAGATAGCGGAAAACAACGAAGACGATGAGCGGTACAGTGAGCATCATCTGAGAAGGGGCCGCCAGCGCAGTCTCGGCCCCAAAACTGTAGAATGTGTAACTGATTAGGCCGCTAGTCGTAACAATACCAATAATCTGATCCAGGAATGGTTGGTTATACTGTTTCAGACTTGTGCGATGGTCGGATGCCGCATCCTTTAGTAGGATTATCTCGTGCCGGCGTTTGCCGAATCCAATGAAGAGCGCTAGCAAGCTTACGCAAATGTATAGCCAGGGGCTGAAGGCGCTGACTTCCACTGCCACCGCACCGGCAACGACACGAAGAACGAAGAACACGGCAATCATCATAACATCGATGATCACCAGGTTCTTGAGGTAGACACAATAACCCACATTCAAGATCAGGTATGCTGCCAGCGTCAAACCGACAGAGACGTCAATAAGTCCGGCGCCGACAATACCTGCCGCGCCAAGGATGACCATAGCGGCTTTGGCAATGACTGGGTCGAGCAGACCGCTTGCCAAGGGCCGCAGGCGTTTGCGGGGATGACCGCGATCCCTCTCGATATCGATCAGGTCGTTCAGAATGTACACACTGCTCGAAACAACGCAAAAGCAGATAAGCGTCGCAACGGCCGTCAGGGCCAGGGGAAGGTCCAAAAGCTTGCCATCGAAAATCAGCCCAACCAGAACGAAGCCGTTCTTGGTCCACTGTTTAGGACGCATGGTGCGCAAAAGATAAACCAGGCGCCGGCTCAAGGTCAGCGTCGATTCTCCAGCCAGACTGGGTTGTCCTTCCGAATAGGAAGGGGTTTGCTCTGAGGCACGGTCCATCAGCAGAAACTCCGGTATCGGCGTCGGTATGACTGTCCACCTGTCCAAAAGTGCGTAGTTTGCTCCCGCCCAATCCTGCCCCTTAGGCAGCAGAGTGGACCATCAGTGACCTGCCAATGATACTTCACCCGTAAAGACAGAACCAAACCGGACCGGGAAACACAAAGTTACCACAAGAACAATGGCAGATAGCATGAAGCACGAAATTCCTTCCCTTCTAGCCTTGCCCGCTTCTGTTTCATCAGTAACAATTAGGTCACTTCATTGCCAACGCACAGAAAGGGTCAGAAGACAAGCATAGAGTTGCTTACAAAATGGTAGTCGTCCTCGTAATCTTTACAGTTATTCTACTTATCACGCTGAACGGCCTCTTTGTCGCTGCCGAAATCGGAACGGTCGGCGCCCGACGCGCGCGCGTCGCCCAGGATGCCGCGGCCGGCAGCCGCCCGGCGAAGTTGCTCCTGCCCGTTCTGGAAAGCCCTGACCAGCTGGACAACTATATCGCCGCCTGCCAGTTGGGAATCACCCTTTCAAGTCTGATTTTGGGCTACTACGGTAAAGCTGTCATCACGCCGATGGTGGTGCCCCTGTTAAGCGATTCCGGACTTGTCGCCCAGGCCGCGGCTGTTTCGATCGCAGCTACCGGCGTACTCGTCGTCCTTACAGTAATCCAGGTTGCGTTGAGTGAACTGGCCCCCAAGACCGTCGGCATTCAATTTCCAGAGCCCACCGCCCTTCTGCTCGTTTCGCCGGTGAGTTGGGCTATGGTCCTGCTGAAGCCGCTCATCTGGTTCTTCAACGGCAGCGGCCGTCTCGTGCTGCGCCTGATTGGGCTGCGAGCGGTATCTGAGGGCATCCACATTCACGCTCCTGAAGAGATCCTGATGATGGTGCAGGAGAGCGGAGCAGGAGGCGTGCTCAAAGAGGGCGAAACCGAGCTCTTGGAAAACATTCTGCAATTGCGCCAGCGTTCGTTGCGTCACCTGATCGTTCCCCGCACGCAGCTGCTTGCCGCACCCGTGGACCTGCCAGTAGCCGACCTGCTAAGCCTGCTCGCCGAATCGAGCCACTCCCGGCTGCCCCTCTATGACGACACTGTCGACAACATCATCGGTGTTGTCCACCTTAAAGATCTGCTGTGCCTCACTGTCGACTCTAGCCCAACGGCAACAGGCGGCGCAAAAGACATATGTGGAGAGGACAGGGGAGTCCGTGATTTTATGCGGGTCCCTCCCTACGTACCGGAATCCGCATCTGTCGAAATGGTATTCCGCCGGCTTCAGAGCGAACACTACCATCTGGCCGTTGTCATCGACGAATACGGCGGCACAGCCGGTATAGTGACATTCGAAGACCTGATCGAGGAGATTTTCGGGGACATTGCTGACGAATTTGACGCCGACAGCCACGAGGTAGCGTTGGGGAATGACGGTCGTCTTACTCTTGCAGGCGATGTGGAACTGGAAGAGCTGTCCGCCATTCTGGGTTCTTCCCTCGATTATGAAGACGTTGACACGCTTGGCGGCGCCATACTTGCCGAGCTTGGCGCCATTCCCGAACAGGGCCAGATTGTTCGGCTGCATGACCATGATTTCCGCGTCGAAAAAGTTAACGGTTACGCGATTTCCCAGGTGAGCGTCGCCTTGCCGCCTGGCGCCGAGGCGAATCTGCCCCAAACCATGGATAATTCGCAGAGTCGCACGCAGCGAGCATAGTTTGTTCGTCAGGCTGAAAGCCGCGACGAAACCTGAAGAATTTGCAGTTGGAGTTACACGAGTGGATTATCTGCTTCCCGTTTTCATCATAACCGCATTAATCTTCTTTAACGGCCTATTTGTAGCTGTGGAATTCGCGGTCGTGGCCTCATCCAGGGCTCGCATGGCCCAAATGGCCAACGAGGGCTCAGCTCCTGCCGTCAAAGTAATGGGCATACTCACCGACACACGCGGCCAGACCCGCTTCATCATCATGGCGCAACTGGGCATAACACTGTCCAGTCTTGGGTTGGGCATGTACGGCGAACACACCATCGCCGAATGGTTTCTGGCTTTGCTAGAGCATTACGGGGTGGAGATGGGCCTGATAAATGTCGCCGCGGCCCACAGTGCAGCCTTGGTGCTCGCCATCGGCCTGATGACCTATTTGCATGTAGTGTTTGGGGAAGTCATGCCCAAGTCTTTGGCGCTTCAGGCACCGGAGGCTACCGCCCTACGCGTGATCGGCCCCTTCTCGGTTATTGAACGCATCTTCTCGCCGGCCATCTACGTCCTCAACGCAATCGCGCGCGCCATCACCCGCGCCTTCGGCGTTCCGGAGCGCGGTGCCCAGGACCACATGATCTCTCCCCAGGAACTTGAGCTCATCGTTGAGGAGAGTTTCGAAGAGGGCCTGATCGCGCCCTCCGAGCAGCTCTATATTGAGAACATACTGGACATGAGGGAGCGAACCGTTGGCCAGGTCATGACTCCCCGCACCCGCATTGTCGGCATTCCTACTGACGAATCTGAACACGAGATCATGCGGCTGGTCTGCGCGTCCAATCATTCACGCTACCCGATTTACGATGGGGACCTTGACAAAATCAGAGGGTTTTTTCACGTCAAGGACCTGGCCCGCCATCTGCAGCTTGGCGCAGACGCCGGCCCGCTCGACCTGCGCAATATGGCGCAGAACCGGCAGGTCATGGTCGTACCCGAAACACTATCGCTGGATCTGATGTTGGCAAGATTTCGGGCTGAAAAAGGCGCCCTCGCAGTTGTGATCGATGAGTTCGGTGGCACCGCAGGTATCGTCACCTTCGAAGACCTTCTGGAAGAGGTCGTAGGTGAAATCCAGGACGAATTCGACGTAGAACGGGCTCCGTTCGAGTTTGTAGGCGACATGCGCCTGCGTGTGGATGGCTCTCTCTTGCTGCATGAACTGAATCAACATTTCGACATCGACTATGATGCAGAGGAGGTCGATACGGTTGGCGGCCTCATCATGGCCCACTTGGGCCGCATCCCTGTAGTCGGCGACGTGGTCGAACTGAACGGCGTCCGCTATGAAGTTGACCAGGTGGCCGGCCGCGCTGTCGATTCGGCCTTGGTCGAGCTGCCGGCAGACATTCGCCATCGCGAGGATGGGAACGAAGACGAATCTGATCCCGCGACCGCTCCAGATTGACAATCGCCTTTCTGAGAGTTACAATTGCGGCGATTTGCTCAACCTAGAGCAGCAACGGCTTTGACGGAGACGAGTAACTGTCGCCAAGTCCCCAGCGAGCCCGCGGTAGGTGGAAGCCGGGCGGACCCCTGCGGCAGCGAATATCACTCCTGAGCTGTGACCCGAAAAGCGGACTTTTCGCTTAGTAGGATTCGCCGGTGCCGTGAACCGTTATCTTCACGGCCAGACAGGATGCAAAAGCGTCTGCTGGCATTAGAGCGGTCCGGCCACGTGGCCGGAAAGCAGGGTGGTACCGCGGACTTTTTAGCCCGTCCCTGATTATAGGGTCGGGCTTTCCTATTCTGTTGACAGGTGGTAGGTTTCGGCCCAACGGCCGCAACGAGGAATTTATGACTGCTGAACTCTATTACGACGACGCTTATATCCGCGAATTCGACGCGTTAATTACAGCTGTCGATAAACAAGATGGAAAGCTGCGCATAGCGCTTGACAGCACCGCCTACTACCCCGGCGGCGGCGGCCAGCCCAGCGATGTCGGCTGGTTGACCATTGACTACCGCCGGCTCACCGTAAGCAAAGTAAAGCGGGAGCGCGGCCGCATCTGGCACACGCTCGACGGAATGAAGGGCGAGTCGATTCATATCGCGCCAGGGCGAAAAGTGCACGGCGAGCTCGACTGGGAGCGCCGCTACCTCCTGATGCGCACCCACACCGCCATGCATATCTTGTGCGGTGTCGTCTGGCGGGACTACGGCGCCTCCGTCACCGGCGGCGACATGAAGCCCGGCAGCGGACGCATGGACTTCGAGTTCGAGGCCATGAGCGCTGATCTGGTGGCCGCGATTGAGCAAAAATGCAATGCCGAGATTGCCGCTGCCCGACCCGTGAAAACCAGGATACTGCCCCGCGAAGAGGCATTCCTGATACCGGACCTGATCAGAACCAAAATCAATCTTCTGCCAAAACAGATCGCAGAAGTACGCACCGTAGAGCTGGAGGGATTGGACCTGCAGGCCGACGGCGGCACGCATGCCGGCAACACCAGTGAAGTCGGCGCAATGCGAGTTGTTGACTACCGCAGCAAAGGCGCCATAAATAAGCGTATCTATGTGGAGATTGGCGAAGCCCAGGAATAGTTTGGCACCGTTTCCAGAAAACATAAGGGACTCTGAAATGACACAGACACGCACAGAACTGCCTTCCTCGACCAACGGGCGAGCCCAGCGCGGCAGTTACAAAGCGGTGCCCGCCAGTGTCTCCTTTCCTGAAATGGAGGAGGCAATCCTGTCGTTGTGGCAAAAGAAGGATGTCTTCCAACGTTCCATGAAGGATCGTGAAGGCGGCCCCGAATACGTATTCTTCGAAGGCCCGCCCACAGCCAACGGTCGCCCGGGAATCCACCATGTTCTGGCACGGGCGTTCAAAGACATGTTCCCGCGCTACAAGACCATGCAGGGTTACCACGTATTGCGCAAGGGGGGCTGGGACACACATGGGCTGCCGGTGGAGCTTGAGGTCGAGAAGCAGCTCGGTCTCACTGGCAAAGAACAGATTGAAGAGTATGGTGTCGGCAAGTTCAACCAGATGTGCAAAGAGTCGGTGTGGGAATACCTCAGCGATTGGGAGGCCTTGACCGAGCGGATGGCATTCTGGGTGAGTCTGGAAGATGCCTACGTTACCATGAACAACGACTACGTTCAGTCGCTATGGTGGATCCTCCAGCAACTCTGGAACAAGGGCCTCCTATTCGAAGGCTACAAGGTGGTCCCCTACTGCCCCCGCTGCGGTACGCCTCTCAGCAGCCATGAACTTTCCCTGGGTTATAAGGAAGGTACCATCGACCCCAGTGTATTCGTAAAGTTTGACGTTAAGGGGGAGGAAGACACCTTTCTGCTGGCCTGGACTACCACGCCGTGGACGCTGCCCGGCAACGCTGCTCTTGCCGTCGGCGAAAACATCGACTACCTGAAGGTGCGAGACGGTTCCGGCGCAGTCCTGTACTTGGCAAAGGAAAGGGCCGAGTCAGTTCTCGAACCCGGCTACGAACTGCTGGCTGAAATGAAGGGCGCAGACCTGGTGGGCAAGGAGTATGAGCCTCTGTACCGCTTCGGACCACCAGTCGAAGAGCGTTTCGCATATGTTATCGCCGCCGACTACGTCAGCACCGCCGACGGTACCGGTATCGTCCACATAGCGCCGGCATTTGGCGCCGACGACCTTGCTGCCGGGCAGACCCACAACCTGCCGGTCTTCCACACCGTCGACGCCGCCGGTCAATTCAAGCCGGAGGTCACGCCCTGGGCCGGACAGTTCGTCAAGGATGCCGATCCCCATATTTCCGCCGACCTGGAAGAACGGGGGCTCCTCTATAAAGCCGGCACCTACGAGCATACCTATCCATTCTGCTGGCGCTGCGACACGCCTCTCATCTACTGGGCGAAGGAGACATGGTATATCCGCACCAGCGACTTCAAAGACAGGCTGGTGGCATTGAACGATACCATTAACTGGGTGCCCGACCACATTCGCAACGGGCGCTTCGGCCGCTGGTTGGAGAACAATGTCGACTGGGCCTTGGGCCGCGATCGATATTGGGCAACGCCAATCCCAATCTGGAAGAGTGACGCGCCCGGCAGCGAATACATGGAATGTATCGGCAGCGCAGCCGAGCTCGCAGAGAAGAGCGGACGTGACTTGACCGGCCTTGACCTGCACCGCCCCTACGTCGACGAAATCACGTGGCCGGCGCCGGACGGCGGCACTATGCGCCGCGTCAGCGAACTGTGCGATGTCTGGTTCGACAGCGGCTCCATGCCGGTAGCACAGTGGCACTACCCGTACGCCAATCAGAACGAGTGGGAGACCTATCAGCAGGCCGACTACATCTGCGAAGCAATCGACCAGACGCGCGGCTGGTTCTACACGCTGCACGCGGTCAGCACCTTACTGTTCGACAGGCCGGCTTTCAAGAATGTCATCTGCCTGGGCCACATTCTGGCCGAGGACGGCTCGAAGATGAGCAAGTCCAGGGGCAACGTGGTCAGCCCGTGGCAGGTATTCGCCGAGCACGGCGCCGACGCCACCCGTTGGTATATGTACACTGCCGGTCCGCCTGGAAACGCACGCCGATTTAGCGGCAATCTGGTGGCGGAAGTAAAGCGGCGGTTCCTAAATACACTATGGAACACCTACAGCTTCTTCGTCGTGTATGCCAATCTGGATGATGGCAATAACGGAAGCAACGAAGGAGCCAAAGCTTCAACGGCTTCACCCGATTCCGCGTTGCACGATCGATGGCTGCTTTCCGAGCTGAACCGGCTCGTGCGCGACGTGACCTCCGCCTACGAGGCCTACGATGTCACCGGGGCCACTCGACCAATTGCCGACTTTGTCGACGAACTCAGCAACTGGTATGTGCGGCTCAACCGTCGGCGATTCTGGGACGGCGACCCTGCCGCCCTGTCCACCTTGCGCCACACGCTGGTTACCCTGTCGAAACTGCTGGCTCCTGCGATTCCATTCATCTCTGAGGAGATCTACCAGAATCTTGTCGTCGGCGTCGAGCCTGACGCCCCGAACTCGGTCCACCTGGCGACCTGGCCGCATATGGATGAGTCTGCAATCGATGACCAGCTGCATGCCGACATGGCCCTGGCCCAGAAAGTAACTACCCTGGGAAGGGCGGCAAGAGAGTCCGTGGCGTTGAAAGTGCGCCAACCCGTGCAACGCGTTGTCGTTCGCACGCGCTCCGAGGAGGAAAATGCCGGTTTGGACCGGGTGAGCGATCTGCTCCTTACCGAGCTGAACGTGAAGGAACTGGGCTTTGCCAGCGAGGCCGGCGATCTGGTCGACGTGACAGTATTCCCGTTGCCCAAGCAGCTTGGCCAGAAATACGGCCGCGGCTTCCCCGTGATCAGGAGTAAGTTTGCCGAGTTGGATCAACGCGAATTGGCTGGCCGCTTTGACGCCGGCGAATCCGTAACTGTGGATGACGGCGACCAGGCCTATGTCGTCGACCCTGAGGATGTGGAGGTGCGCCGTACGCCGCGCGCCGGCCTTGCGGTTGCCGAAGACAGCGGCTATCTTGTTGCGGTAACCACAACCCTTACGCCCGAATTGGAGCTGGAAGGCCACGCACGCGAGCTTGTTCGCCGTGTCCAGCAACTCCGCAAAGATTCCGACCTGGATATCAGTGACCGCATCAACCTGGCCCTTACTGATTCCACTCTCATGAGCAGCCTTCTTTCGGCGCATAAAGCCTACATAATGGAAGAGACTCTGACGTTGGAAATCAATCTGACATCCGGTTCCGCTGACAAAATAGACGGCGACACCGTTACATTTTCTCTTGGCCAGGAGGAAGTGACTGTTGGCTTGAACAGAGCCTGATCTAATGCTCTTACATACTTGGAATACACCAGACTTTACACGGACGCTTGGCGTTGCAAAGGAGGAACACTATGGCATCCTACCACTATGACAACAACCTGAAATATGCCGATTCACACGAATGGGTCAGGCAGGAAGAGTCCACAATAGTCGTGGGAATCAGCGATGCCGCCCAGGACATGATGAGCGATATCGTTTTCGTCGAACTACCCGAGATTGGTGCCGCCGTTTCCGCCGGTGAGGCTGTCGCAGTCGTCGAATCGGTCAAGGCCGCTGAGGACATTATCGCGCCGGTATCCGGTTCCGTCGTAGAGGTCAACGAAGAGCTGATCGATACGCCCGAACTGGTGAACAGCGATCCCTACGGCGCCTGGTTCCTGAAAATCGATGTCAACGATACCGCCGGTCTTGACAAACTGATGGACGCAGATGCCTATTCAGCGTTCGTTGATAGCCAGCAGTGAGATAAGGCGAAAAAGGAGGGCAGTCAGGACACAAGTAACCGACCGTCCCTTCCTGCCCCGGTGCCTATATTCACACGTCGTCCTCCTTCTACTGACATTCTTGCTGGGTGGATGTGACGCGTTGCCGGACCGGCCTCGCTTTCCTGAACTGCCCTTTCTGCAATTTGGGAAAGAGTCAAATGAAGCGGCGCAGTTTCTTCGCATTGTTCTCCCTGAGGAAGGCGAGGTAACCGAGGCTCTGCGGAGCCAGATAACTACCTGGGCCGCCGCCAAAGAGCTGCAGGTTGACCTTTACTCCGCTGCCGATTACGACCAGGAGCTACGCGATCGCCTGGAGGGAGAAGAGCCGCCCGACCTGGTTGTAGTAAGTAGCTTCCTCTTTCCGGACCTGGTAGCCGAAGGTCTGCTGGCTCCCGCAGAACAAGGTTTTCCCGATCCGGCAGGGTATCCTCCGCAGCTGGCAGCGGCATTCACACGGCCCTCGGACCAGACATCCCCTGTGCGCTACTGTTTGCCGCGCGAAGTGAGGACCCTGGCACTGGTCTATGACAGCGAGGGGATGGCAGCCGCTAGCCAGGCGCCCCCTACCGACTGGGAAACCATGTGGTCGGTTGCAGCAAATCAGACCGACCTGGAGCGAAACCGATTCGGATTTATCGAGGCCCCCGACCTTTCTCGATGGCTTCCCTTTCTTTACGCAGCAGGTGGTACAATTATTGACGAGCATGGCACTATGGCACTTGAGTCACCAGCCGCTTCCTCGGCACTGGACTGGTACATCCGTATTTTCCGGGAAAACTTCGCCGGGCATGCTGGTGAGTCGAACAGCGAGTGGCCGGCAGAAGTCTTGGGAAAGGGCAAAGGCGCCATGGCAATAGAAGGAAACTGGATCGTTCCATATTTTGACAGTGAGTTCCCAGCATTCCGTTACGGGGTCGCGCCCCTTCCTGCCGGGCCTGCCAAGTTGAACATCTCGATCGCATTTACCAGTTGTTATGCCGTCCCTGCTCGCTCAACGCGCAAGAGTGAAGCCTTCGAACTTGCGGTCTTTCTCAGTAGCTCGGAAGTGGTTGGCTCGCTGCCAAACGACGGCGGTTGGATGCCCGCCCAGTCATCTTTAAGAGTTGCCTGGACCGAGACTTTCCCCCATCTTGCGGCCTTTGCCGATGCCGTCCCAGCCGCCAGGGTCTGGCAGTTTCCGTCCGGCCTCGCGCCTTTTCTGTACGGCTTCAACCGCGGCATGGTTCATCTCTTTGCCGCCCAGGTTGAGGCGGAGGATTTCCTGGCAGATATGCAGGAGCTTGGTGAAACTTTGCTGGCTGAGGCCGCTGACCCGGAATCCTCGTCCAACGATGTTGAGACCTCGGAACGTTGAAAGAGGGACTTTGCAATGGATTTTACAGGACATGTGGCGCTGATAACCGGTGCCGGGTCTGGAATAGGCCGCGCGGCCGCGCTGCGTTTTGCCGAACTTGGGGCTTCAGTAGTCGCGGCCGATGTGAACGCAAATGGCGGCAGCGAGACTATCCGTCTCGTGCAGGAGCACGGCAGCGAAGGGCTGTTCGTTCAGTGTGATGTGTCGGACCCGGTGGCAGTGGCCCGGATGGTTGAAGAGTCGGTCAACTGTTTTGGCCGCCTCGACTTCGCAGTCAACAATGCAGGCATAGGCGGCCCTTGGCAACCGCTCCAGAACTATCCGCACGACGGCTGGGAAAAGGTGCTGGCCGTCAACCTCTCCGGTGTCTTCTACTGTATGCAGGAAGAGATCAGGCTGATGGCCGGCTCAGGGGGAGCTATCGTCAACATCGCCTCTATTGCCGGCAAACAGGGACTTCCTAACCAGTCCGCCTACACTGTCTCCAAGCACGGCGTCATCGGACTGACTCGCGTCGCCGCCCAGGAGGTCGCAAGGCACAACATTCGCGTCAATGCCGTCTGCCCGGTCTACACCGAGACGCCCCTGTTCATGCCGATGATCGCCGACAATCCCCGCAGAGCGGAAAAGATGCTGGAACGCATCCCCCTGCGCCGCTTCGGGCAACCCCAAGAAATCGCTGACGCAATCGCCTGGCTCTGCTCGGAACAGTCCCGTTTCGTTACCGGACAGGCCATAAACCTGGATGGCGGCATGACCGCATGACGCCCCAATCTACGCAACTGAAATGGAGAAAAGGATGTCCCGACAAGCGGCACTAGCAGATCTGCAGTCGAAAGTGGGCGCCGAGCCCAGAGTCGGCGGTTGGTTTACAGTTTCACAGGAAATGATCAACGGCTTCGCCGACGCGACGTTGGATCATCAATGGATTCATGTCGACGTCGAGCGAACTGCACGTGAGTCGCCATTTGGCGCGCCGGTCGCCCACGGCTTCTTTACACTCTCGCTCATCCCGCATCTGACCGGAATGGTCGAGCCTGACAAGCCGCAGTACCCCGGCATTGCGCTAACCGTCAATTACGGACTGAATCGCGTGCGCTTCCCTCATCCTCTGCTGGCCGGGTCACGCATTCGCGCGCACACGCAGTTGCAGTCGGTCGAGGAGGTCCGAGGGAATGGTCTGCAGCTGATCCACAACGTTACGGTTGAAGTAGAGGGCGTCGAGAAGCCAACCTGCGTAGCTGAGATGGTGTCACGCCTGTATTTTGATGAAGACTGAAATGAAACAAACGGAGCTAGTCAGCAATCAGCGAATGTCAACTATCCATGTTTAGCGGCCAGACTGTAATTGTAACCGGGGCAGGACGGGGAATCGGCGCCAGCGCCGCCCTCCAATTCGCGCAACAGGGCGCCAACGTCGTGGTGAACGATCTCGACGCAGCCGCAACGGAGGAGACCGTCCATGCCATTACAGCAGGCGGCGGCCATGCCATCGCACTTGCCGGTAATGTAACCGAGCCAGACTTTTCAACCCACCTGATGAAAACGGCTGTGGACACGTTCGGCCAGCTGAATATCCTGGTCAACAATGCCGGATACACCTGGGACGGAATGTCGCATAAGATGTCCGATGAGCAGTGGCAGGCGATCATAGACGTCCATCTGACCGCACCGTTTCGCATGATCCGGGCGGCAGCGCCATATCTGCGTGCCGCGGCATCCGCCGAACTGGAATCCGGCGCCTCGCCCAGCAACCGCTGCATCGTCAATGTTTCGTCCACGTCCGGCCTCCACGGTAACATAGGTCAGGTCAACTATGCCGCCGGCAAAATGGGCATCGTAGGACTGACCAAGACCATCGCCAAGGAATGGGGTAGGCTGGGTATCCGCTGCAACGCTGTTGCCTTCGGCTTCATCGACACCCGCTTGACCCGCCCCCAGGAGACGCAAGAAGAGGCAATAGAAATTGATGGGCATGAAGTCCCACTGGGCATTCCCGCCAAAGTCCGGGCGCTGCTAGACAAGGACATCCAACTTCGCATCCCCCTTGGCCGTCCGGCCACCATTGAAGAGGCCGCGGCGGGCATAGTCCTGATCTCCTCGCCGCTCGCTTCCTATATCACCGGCCATGTACTCGAAGTTACCGGCGGTATGGGAATCTGAGTTGCGAGCATAAAGCACATGCCACGGGAATCTGCAATGGGGGTGTCATAGACAGAATCCCGTCATTTGCCGGCCGATCAAAGAGTAGGGGGAAAGCCCTCCTCCCGACGCCGATGGAAAGTCTAATGGCACGCCAAAGCACGACTGAGGAGACGCGGAACCAAACGCCTAAGACAGTGCTCATCACCGGCGCTTCCAGCGGGATAGGACGCGCCTGCGCCTTACGGATGGACCGCGCCGGCTGGCAGGTTTTTGCCACCGTTCGTAAAGATAGCGATGCCAACCGGTTGCAGAGCGAAACAACCGCTCGACTTCAGACTGTCCAGCTAGACGTGACCGATGCCGACCAGGTAAAGGAGACTGCGCGCGCCGTTGCCGAGGCAGTGGGCGCCAACGGTCTCCATGGCCTCATAAATAACGCCGGAATCGCCGGGGGTGGTCTCCTTGAGTTCTTGGATCCGGCCGACTTTCGCCAGGTCCTGGAAACCAACACGATCGCGCCGCTGACCGTCACACAGTCGTTGATTCCCCTGCTGCGGAAGGCGCAGGGGCGGATCCTGATGGTAAGCTCGGAAGCCGGCTTCAGTTCGACGCCACTTTTGTCACCTTACTCCGCATCCAAGTTCGCACTCGAAGCGCTCACCGACGGGATGCGGCTCGAACTGAGACCTTGGGGTATCGACGTTGTCTCCGTTCAGCCGGGCGCAATTGACACGGATATCTGGGAAAAGGCCCGCTACTACGCGGAAAAGACGCTGCAAAAATATCCACCGGGTGCCTTCGAAATGTATGGCCCTCTGCTTGAAATGATGACCGAGTCCCTGGAACGACCGCGGGGCGTAGATCCTGACAAGGTTGCCAAAACAGTACAGACGATTCTTTCGGTTCCCCGGCCCAAAGCACGTTATCTGGTGGGCCGCGACGCTGTCTTCAGACGCTGGCTGGAACGCTTACCTACCGCGCTGCGTGATAAAATAATCCAAAGCAAAATGCCAAAATACGGAACGGCTGCCATTCCGAAGAGCGATCGGCGTCAAGCCTATAGTGAGGAATGTTAAACGGAACTGTCTCAACCTCTCCATCGACACTAACCGCATACCGTTAAGAATTTCCCATGCCCGATCCAAGGAGTACAGAATGAGTTTCAAAAGAGTTCGACCTGTTTACGTCACTATCCTGATATTGATGACCCTGGCCATTGCAGCATGCGGGCAGCCAACGACATCCACGGAAGCTACTCAATCAGACAGCTCAGAACAGGAAGCAGAGAAATCAACGGAGAATGAAGCAGGACCGGAAGTAGTCGGGGATCCCATTCGAATCGGCGCGTTTTTCCCCCTCTCGGCCCCGGGTTCAGTGGTCGGCGGTGAGGCAATGCGCTCAGCAATGATAATTGCCGCCGATGAGATCAATGCCGGCGGCGGACTACTTGGCCGGCCCGTTGAACTGATCGTCGTCGACAGCGAAGGCTTGCCAGAGCGCGGTTCCGCCGTCAGCGAGCGGCTCATCAACCAGGACGGTGTGGTAGCGATTGCCGGCGGCTACCATAGCTCCGTTGGCGTAGTTGCCAAGGAGGTCGCCCACAACTATGGCATCCCCATAGTTCTTGCCAACACCTGGAACGACACCATCACAAGCGTGCAATATCCCGAAGTATTTCGTATAGCGCCGCTTAGCTCAGAGGTATCCGCTGTAGATGTCAAGTTTATGGAGTGGCTGCGGGACGACGCCGGCGCCAAACTGGAAAAGGTGGTACTCCTGACCGAGAATACCGACTACGGGATTCCGGCGGCCGAAGATACTGCGCGGCTGTTGGGCGAAGCGGGTATCGACTCCGTCACCTTCGGCGTCGACATCGGAACACAGGATTTCGCCGGCATAATCGAGAGGATAAAGGCAGAGGCGCCCGATCTGATAATGTCGTTGGCTACCGGCGAAGCCTCCTACAACTTCGCTCAGCAGTCGGCAGACGCCGGCATCGGGCCTCAAGACGTACCGACTCTATGCGACCATAACGCCCTGGAAAGCAATTCATTCTGGAGGAACGTCCCCGACGGCAACTTCTGTTTCGTGCGGCGAATCGGTCTGCCGGCGAAACTTTACAACGATGTCGCCCTCAACTTTCTCGCCGAATACGAAGCCCGCACCGGCAAAGAAGGAGCTGAGTCCTACGCGTTCGCTGCCTACGACGCCGTTAAGATCCTTGCTCAGGCTATTACCGAGGCTGGCACAACAGATCCCGATGCGATTATCGCAACATTGGAAGAGATCTCTTACATTGGCGCACTCGGCAAGATTACATTCCCCGTCAACAGCAGCAACACACCCGAGCAGGCAGGTGTCGATCCTAAGTGGTGGCACCAGTTCCCCGATCCCGCCGTGACCGTCGTTCAGTACCAGCACGAGGGAGAGGACTCCGTGTCTGCAACGGTCGTGTTCCCGGAAACGTTTCGGACCGGCGACCCAATCGTTGTCGGGCAGTAAATGTGCACATTGCATTTGGCTAATGGGGCAGGCTCGAAAACTTGGAACGATAGTGAGTTCTCCACCTGAAAGAGGCCGGGAACGAATATCGAAACTGAAGGCATCTTCCTTGCCAGAGCACTGGGCAAATATGGATGATTCCCGCCTTTAGTGCCCTAAGCTTCTTCAATTGCGTGATTAACTGGTCACAGATGTATGTCTTGTCATCAGTGAAGCGAACAACTGGGTTAAGATTTCCTCGTTGAAAAACCTGGGTTGAAATAACTGGAGTACTTCTCAGCAGCCCCTGCCTCAACCCCAAATGCAGCGCCTTCTCGCCCCTATCCCCTGCAGTTTTCCCCTATCCCCTGCTTTTTGGCGGTCGGGCCTTCGGCCCTCCCTTGTGCAGGGGCTGCGCCCCCGCAACGCCCCCCTCCAAAACCATCCCTCGCCACCGCCACACTCTGTCCCCGACACCGTCCTCCACCCACCGCATTTCCCCTCAATCGCCCAAGCCAACCCCCGCACACGCGCAAATCACAGTCCATCACAAGAATCCCCCAATTCACAGTTCAGACAAAATCCCCAATCCCCCCACCAACTCCGCACACGCGCAAATCACAGCCCATCACAAAAATCCTCCAAATCACAGTTCAGACAACCCCCCCCACCAACCCCCGCACACGCGAAATCACAGCCCATAGAAAAAACCCCCAAAATCACAGTTCAGACAGAATTCCCCCACCTACCCCGCACACGTGCAATTCACAGCCCATCACAAGAATCCCCAAAATCACAGTTCAGACAGAATCCCCCCACCAACCCCGCACACGCGAAATCACAGCCCATCACAAAAATCCCCCAAATCACAGTTCACACCATCCCCATCCCCCCCACCAACCCCCCCCCCCCCCCCCACCAACCCCGCACACGCGAAATCACAGCCCATCACAAAAATCCCCCAAATCACAGTTCAGACCATCCCCATTCCCCCCACCAACTCCCGTCCCCCCGCAAATCACAGTCCATCACGAAAATCCCCCAAGTCACAGTCCAGCCAAGCTCCCCAATC
>MPML01000057.1 GCA_002238445.1 Caldilineaceae bacterium bin5 | reverse complement strand
CACTCCCTTCTTCAAGGGCTATCGCCCGCAGTTCTACATCCGCACCATGGACATCACCGGCTCGATCGACCTGCCGGCCGGCGTCGAAATGGTGATGCCCGGCGACAATGTGACGATGGAAGTCGAGCTGATTGCGCCTGTCGCCATCGAGACCGGCGGCCGCTTTGCCATCCGTGAGGGTGGCCGCACCGTCGCTGCCGGCGCTATCACCGAGATAATTCAATAGTGTAAAGTGGTTCGTGGCGAGTGCAATCACTCGCCACACTTTTTTGTGTCCGGACCACGACAAGAGAGAAGAGTTCATGGCAAAGCAAAAGATCCGTATCAAGCTCAAGGCATACGATCACCGCGTTCTGGATGCATCGGCAAAGCAGATCGTCAGTGCTGCCGAGCAGACGGGCGCCCAGGTGGTTGGGCCTGTGCCTCTGCCTACGAGGATAGAGAAGTTCACGGTGATGCGTTCGCCGTTTATCGACAAGGACAGCCGTGAGCAGTTTGAGATACGCACTCACAAGCGTCTGATCGATGTGGTGGATCCAGGCAACAAGACGATTGAGAATCTCACTCGTCTGAATTTGCCCGCCGGTGTTGATATCGAGATTAAGTTATAGGGTTCAGTTTGCGGCCGGATGCGGAATGGGAAGCGTGGGTAGGTTCTGTTCCGGTCGGCAAGCGGTGGGCCTGGTTGGGCGATGCGGCAGTCGGTCGCGATGTTGTCGAGCGCGCTGTCGATCCTGGAGGAGCAAGTGAAGGGGATAATAGGCCGCAAGATTGGGATGACCCAGCTGTTTGATGACAGCGGCGCGGTTGTGCCGGTGACGGTAATCGAAGCTGGACCCTGCTATGTGACGCAGGTGAAGGCTGAGGATACGGACGGTTACAACGCGATACAGTTTGGGTTTGAAGAGGTGCCGGAGCGCAAGTTGACGAAGGGCCAGCTCGGTCATCTGAGCAGGGCCAACGTGCCGAAGCTGCGATTTGTGCGCGAGTTGCGTTTGGAGAGCCAGGCTGGGCATGCGCTGGGCGACGTGATAAAGGCGGACGTTTTTGATGAGGGCGAGATGGTGGATGTGACTGGCACTTCGAAGGGGAAGGGTTTTGCCGGCGCTGTCAAGCGGCACGGATTTCGCGGCGGCCCCAAGACCCACGGTCAGTCGGACCGGCATCGGGCGCCTGGCTCGCGCGGTGCGGGCACCACGCCCGGCCATACATTTCCGGGCTCGAAAGGCCCGGGGCAGATGGGCAATAAGCGCGTAACAGTGCTGAATCTGAAGGTAGCTCTTGTTGATGCGGAGCGCAATCTCATTGCCGTTCAAGGCGCGGTGCCCGGCCCAAAAAATGGGTTGGTATTCGTTCGAACGGCGGTTAAAGCGTAAGACGGTAGACTGCGGTTCGTAGATAGACGAGCCGGCGGCTACTGGTACGGAGGCGAAACGGTGGAATTGCCAATCAGAAATATGGCCGGTGAAGAGGTCGGTCAGATACAGTTGGAAGAGACGGTATTTGCCGCACCAATCAACCGGGGGCTGATGCATCAGGCATTGGTGAGGCAGTTGTCCAACGCGCGCACTGGCACGCACAAGACGAAGTCGCGTAGCGAGGTTCGCGGGGGCGGCCGCAAGCCGTGGCGTCAGAAGGGCACCGGGCGGGCGCGGCATGGCTCGATCCGTTCCCCGATTTGGGTAGGGGGCGGGACGGCATTTGGCCCGACGCCGCGCAAGTACACCAAGAAGATGCCTAAGAAGATGCGTAGGGCAGCGCTGCGGAGCGCTTTGAGCATTAAGGCTGGGGCAGACGAGATCGTCGTACTGGAGCAGCTGTCGATGGAGGCGCCCAAGACCAAGGGTTTCATGCGGGCGCTAGCCGATCTGGGTCTGGAGAGCGGGAGTGTACTCGTTATTTTGCCGGAGCGGGATATGGCTGTCGAGAAGTCGATCAGCAACCTGCCGCAGGCGAAGTCACTTCTCAGCAGCAATCTGAACATTCAGGATCTGCTTGGCTATGACAAGCTTCTTCTGCCGCAGGCCTCGGTCGATTTCATTCATGACTGGCTTGCCTAACAGCTGCCATTTCCGGCTATGCGGACAGCTGGCGACGGTTAAGACGATCGAGTCAGAGTCCGGTACGAGGAGAACCTGATGCACGTATATGAAGTTATAAAACGCCCTATTATCACTGAAAAGTCGTACGATGCGGCCGACTTTAACAATCAGTACACATTTGAGGTCGATACCCGTGCGAATAAGCACCAGGTTCGCGATGCGGTGGAGACTGCTTTCAAGGTGAATGTGGTCGGCGTGCGGGTGATGATGATGCCGGCCAAGACAGGGATGCGCGGCCGCCGCAAGGTGGTGCGGAAGTCGCCGTGGAAGAAGGCGGTTGTGACACTGGACGCCGGCGACAGCATTCAGTTCTTTGAAGGTGTGTAACATCCAGCAGTGGGAACGGAGAAGCGGGAGCGATTGTTTCTCTTTTTCATTCTCTTTTTGAACGGAGATAGACTTCTATGCCTGTAAAGATATACCGTCCCACTTCTCCGGGGCGACGGGACATGAGCGTTTCGACTTTTGAGACGATTACGCGTACGAAGCCGGAGCGCTCGTTGACTGAGTCATTACACCGGAAGGCCGGGCGCAACAGCCAGGGGCGTATCACAGTCCGGCACCGCGGCGGGGGTCATAAGCGGCGTTACCGCATCATTGATTTCAGACGTGACAGGTTCAATGCGCCGGCACGGGTTCTGTCGATTGAATATGATCCGAATCGCAGTGCGCGCATTGCGTTGCTCAGTTATGAGGATGGAGAGAAGCGGTACATTGTGGCGCCGTTGGGTGTTCAGGTGGGGGACATGTTGGAATCCGGTCCCAACGCTGACATACGGCCGGGCAATGCGCTCCCGATCCGAAATATTCCGTTGGGCACGCAGATTCACAACATTGAGTTGTATCCGGGGCGAGGCGCGCAGTTGGTGCGCAGCGCGGGGGTTGCGGCGCAGCTGGTTGCCAAGGACGGGCCGCGAGCGCAGGTGCGTCTTCCCAGCGGCGAGGTACGCTATATAGAGATGGAGTGCCTGGCGACGATTGGGCAGGTGTCGAATCCGGACCACAGCAATATTTCGATGGGCAAGGCAGGCCGCCGCCGCTGGCTGGGATTTCGGCCGTCGGTGCGAGGTGTTGCGATGGATCCTTCGTCCCATCCTCACGGTGGCGGCGAGGGGCGGTCCCCGATTGGTATGCCGGGACCCAAGACGCCGTGGGGTCAGCCGGCGCTTGGCAAGCGCACGCGGCGCACCAAGAGAACAGGTAAATATATAATCAGGCGCAGCAGCAAGCGTCGATAGCAGCGAATTAGCAGAGGTGGAGGAGAAACGATGGGACGCAGCCTGAAGAAGGGACCTTTTGTTGAGCCGCGGCTACTGAAGAAGATCGAAGATATGAACCGGGCCGGTGAACGGAAGGTGCTCAAGACATGGTCGCGGGCTTCGACGATATTCCCGCAGTTTGTCGGACATACACTGGCGATACACGACGGTCGCCGCCATGTACCGATTTACATTACGGAGAACATGGTGGGGCACAAGCTGGGTGAATTTGCGCCGACGCGATTTTTTCGCGGTCATATCAGGTCGGAAAGAAGCACGCGCAGGGTGTAGTTGTACTGCCAAGCGTCGAAATATCTTTCTTCCTCCATCCTGGAGATAGGGGAGCGCGTACAATGGAAGTTCGAGCAGTTAACAAATATACGGGAATCAGCCCACAGAAGGCGCGCCTGGTATTGAATGAGATGCGCGGACGGCAAGCAGAGGAAGCAATGGCGCTGCTGCAGTTCATGCCTCAACAGGCGGCTAAGGCGGTTGCGAAGACGTTGAAGAGCGCGATCGCGAATGGCGTTGAGAATTTTGGGCTGGAAGCTGATGAGCTGTACATCAGCCAGATCTATGCCGATCAGGCGCCGAACCGGCGCTGGCGGCGTTTTGGCGCCCGCGGGCGTTTCAAGCCATGGATTCGACGCTCCTCGCACATAACGGTGGTATTGGAAGAGCGTTTGAATGATGAGTAGCGGACGAACAGCGGCGGCATGTGGTCTGAACCGGCCACTGTCCGCGGCGTAAGGAGGCCCAATGGGACGCAAAGTACATCCGACCGGTTTTCGTCTTGGCATTACCAAGGAACACAAGAGTCGATGGTTTGCCACGGGGCATGAGTATGTGAATCAGTTGGGCGAAGATCGAGAGATTCGCGCCATGATTCATCGTGATGCGCCGCGTGCGGGCATCAGTTTCATCGAGATTGAGCGCCAGCCCAACCAGGTTCACGTAATCATCAATACGGCCAAGCCCGGGATAATTATTGGGCGGAAGGGTGCCAATGTGAATGTATTGCGGGTGAACTTGCAGGAGCTGACGAACAAGAAGGTCAAGATCGACGTCCGCGAGATAGATAAGCCGGAGACGGATGCCCAGTTGGTTTCCGAGAATGTCGCTGAGCAGTTGGAGCGGCGCATCAGTTGGAAACGGGCGATGAAGCAGGCGGCCGGACGTGCGATGCGCACTGGGGCCGAAGGCGTCATGATCCAGGTTGCGGGGCGGTTGGGCGGCAGCGAGATGGGCCGGGTCGACACCATACGCGACGGGCAGGTGCCGCGGCATACATTGCGAGCGGAGATTGATTATGGAACCGCGGAGGCGAACACGACTTACGGCGTGATCGGCGTGAAGACGTGGGTATATCACGGCGAAGTGTTGCCGGGCGAAGAGTACCATGCCCGCTATGCGGAGATGGCATTGAACGAATAGAGGCTTCTGCTCAGCAAGGGCGGCGGCTGGACAAATATAGGCTGGATGGAGAGTAGACAATGTTGATGCCAAAGCGAGTAAAATTTCGCAAGATGCACCGCGGTAGGATGCGGGGAAACGCGACGCGGGGCAATCGGATCGATTTTGGCACGTACGGGCTGCAGGCCACTGAGCCTTCGTGGGTGTCGAGCCGCCAGATTGAAGCGGCCCGTCGAGCGGTTACCCGCTATGTGCGGCGCGGCGGCAAGTTGTGGATTCGCATATTTCCGGACAAGCCGGTAACGATGCGGGCGGCAGAGACGCGGATGGGTTCAGGCAAGGGCAATGTTGATCATTGGGTGGCGGTGGTGAAGCCGGGGCGCATGGTTTTTGAGATTGCCGGCGTTGATGAGAGAAATGCGCGCGAAGCCTTCCGTCTGGCCGCGCATAAGTTGCCAATGGGAACGCAGTTCGTTGCCCGCGAGGACATTTGACGAGAAGGCGAGGAGAGATGAGAGATGAAAGCACATGAGCTGCGCCCGCTGACGGCAAGTGAACTCTACAGCCGGTTGGACGATGGATATCAGGAACTGTTTAACTTGCGCTTTCAGAGGGCGACCGGGCAGATGACAAATACGGCACGCAAAGGTCAGGTCCGCCGTGAGATCGCGCGTATAAAGACGATCTTACGTGAGCGGGAGCTGATAGCCGAAGAAAACGAGGAGTAGGGGGCAATGCGCGAGCGAAGACGGGAGTTGGTTGGCGTGGTCACCAGCGACAAGATGGACAAGACGGTGGTTGTCGAAGTTGGGCGGGCCGCGCGCCATGCGCTGTATGGTAAGGTGGTCAAGTCACATAAGAAATACAAGGTCCATGATGCTGACAATGCCTGTCGAGTCGGAGATACAGTCCAGATTCGTGAATGCCGGCCGATCAGTAAGCACAAGAAGTTTTATGTTTCCCAGATTCTTGATCATGCGGTGGTAGTCTAGGTCGAGGCTGGCCGGCAAGAAAAGGGGTATGGAGCTATGATTCAACAAGAGAGCCGCCTGCGAGTTGCTGACAATACAGGCGCGAAAGAGTTATTGACAATTCGAGTCCGCGGGGGCAGTACGCGCCGCTACGGTGGAATTGGTGACGTGATAGTGGCGACGGTCAAGTCTTCGAGCCCGACGGCGGCGGTGAAGAAGGGCGAGATAGTGCGGGCGGTTATAGTGCGCACGCGGCGCCCGGTGCGGCGAAAGGACGGCAGTTACATTCGATTTGATGAGAATGCGGCTGTTCTTATTGATGACAACAGGAACCCACGCGGCACCCGCATTTTTGGCCCGGTTGCGCGGGAGTTGCGGGATCATGGGTATATGAAGATCGTATCCCTGGCTCCGGAAGTACTCTAAGAGGGGCAGGTGGATAGACTTCAGGTTGGACGGGCCGGTGGACGGTATCGTTCACGAACCGAGGAGATGAGGGGATGAGCGTAAAGATAAGGAAGGGCGACCTCGTCGAAGTGATCGCCGGCAATGACAAGGGGCACCGCGGTGAAGTCCAGAGCGTAATACGCAAAAAGGACAAGAAAGGCCGCCACGATCCCAACCGTGTGTATGTTGTGGTGGCGGGCGCGAATTTTGTGACGAAGCATCAGCGCCGCAGCCCGACAGTGCGTACGCAGACGGGCCGCATTGAGTTGGAGGCGCCTTTGCACATCAGCAATGTGGCGCTCGTGGGGACTGACAACGAGGTGACTCGCGCCGGCTACCGATTTGAGGGCGAGGACAAGCTTCGGATCGACCGGCGCACGAATGAGCTCCTGCCAACAGGAAGCGAAAGTTAGTTCAACGGACAGACGGACGGCCCGAAGCCGCTGCAGGCGGTGTTTGCGGGCGAGGAGTGGAGAGCGATGAGTGAAGCGAACGGAATGACGGCACAGAAGCCCCGGCTGAAGGAACGATTTGACAGTGAGATTGCCCCGGCGCTGATGACGGAATTCGGTTATACGAACCTCTTACAGGTGCCCAGGGTTGACAAGATCAGCGTAAACATTGGCATGGGAGAGGCGATCACGGATGGTAAGACGATTGACCGCGCCAGCCATGATCTGACGATTATCACCGGACAGAAGCCGATAGTGACGCGGGCGCGCAAGTCGATTGCGGTATTCAAGTTGCGGGAAGGGATGCCGATTGGGGTGAAGGTAACGTTGCGGGGCAGGCGGATGTGGGATTTTCTTGACCGTCTGATCAGCATAGCGTTGCCGGCGCAGCGGGATTTTCGCGGCATTTCGCCTGATTCTTTCGATGGTCGGGGCAACTACAGCCTGGGTCTGCGTGAGCAGTTGATCTTTCCGGAGATCGACTATGACGAGATTGACAAGGTTCGAGGGATGGAAGTAACGGTTGTTACCACGGCTGATACTGATGAAGAGGGCCGGCGGCTGCTGGCCATGATGGACATGCCGTTCCAACGGCGATAGAGAAACCGGCTACGAAGATGAAGGAGAAAACGGTCTGTGGCTAAGAAAAGTATAGTTTCGCGGGAGTCTAAACGGAAGTATGAAGTGCGTGTGCGCAATCGATGCACGAAGTGTGGTCGTCCGCGGGCGTTCATGCGCCGTTTTGGTCTTTGCCGCATCTGTTTTCGTCGAGAGGCCCTACATGGCAATCTGCCGGGCGTAGTCAAGTCGAGCTGGTAGCCGAACCGATAACTGCGAGGCTGCTGCCATAAATGTTGGGAGCAGTTGCGCTGCAAGAATCAAGAGGAAGCTTTGGTTATGATGACCGATCCAATCGCGGACTTTCTGACGCGGGTCCGCAACTCGTCGAACTCCAGGCACCGGCGTGCGGTGATGCCCAGCTCCAGGGCGAAGGTTGCGCTCGCCAAGATTCTGGCGGAGGAGGGCTTCATCAGTGGGTATTCGGTTACTGCTGACAAGGCTCGACCGAATCTGATCATTGGGATGAAGTATTCGGACAAGGGGCAACCGGTAATATCCGGGATAGAGCGGGTGAGCCGGCCTGGTCGGCGGACGTATACGGGATATCGAAATATTCCCCTGGTGCGAAGTGGACTGGGGATTAATATTGTCTCGACACCGAAAGGTGTAATGAGTGGAACCCAGGCCCGTCGTGAACGGGTTGGCGGCGAGATAATGTGTAACATTTGGTAGTGTTGGGAGGAGAAAATGTCGCGAATCGGGAAGATGCCGGTTCCGGTGCCTGCCGGAGTGACGGTAGATATAGTGGCGGGCAACCTGATAACGGTGAAAGGCCCAAAAGGGGAACTCAGCCAGACTTTCAATCGGGATATGAAGTTCTCGAGTGAGAATGGCGAGATTGTTGTCACCCGGCCGACCGACCAGCGCCACCATCGCGCTATTCATGGCCTGACGAGATCGTTGCTCCATAACATGGTGGTGGGGGTGACTGATGGTTTCCGGAAGACTCTGGAGATTCACGGAGTTGGTTACCGTGCGCAGCAGGAGGGTGAGAACCTGTTATTGCAGGTTGGGAAGAGTCATCCGGTAGAGTATGCGCCGCCCACGCCGGATATTTTGTTTGAGGTGTCTCGAGATGGGCGGACGGTGACGATATCGGGTATCAGCAAGCAGAAGGTTGGTGAACTGGCTGCAAAGATACGCAAGGAGCGCCCGCCGGAGCCGTACAAGGGCAAGGGTATTCGTTATCAAGGCGAATATGTGCGTTCCAAGGCAGGCAAGGCCGGTGCCGGCGCAATAGCAGCATAACTGCGCGAGGAGTAGAGGAATATGGCGAATCAGACACGGACGAGAGCGCGAAAACGCCGGCATATGCGGGTACGCCGCAAGGTTTCGGGGACGGCGATGCGGCCGCGATTGAATGTATATCGCAGTTTGAAGAACATCGGCGTGCAGGTCATCGACGACCAGGCCGGGCATACTATTGTGTCGGCCTCGACATTGGAAGCCGGCCTGCAAGAGGTTCTGGCCGATAAGCTGAAGGTGGACCAGGCGAAGGAGATCGGCAAAGTCGTTGCTGAACGGGCCAAGGCGGCCGGCATTGAGCAGGTGGTTTTCGATCGCGGCGGGTACCGCTATCACGGCCGCGTGAAGGCGGTGGCCGATGGCAGTCGAGAGGGTGGTCTCGTCTTCTAAAACGAGCAAGGAGAGAGGGAAATGGGACGTCGAGACCGTCGACGGGACCGCGAGCAGGAAGAAGAGAAGGACGAACTGGATGAGAAGGTCGTACATATCGCGCGCACGGCCAAGGTGGTGAAGGGTGGCCGCCGGTTTGCTTTTCGTGCGGTGGTTGTCGTTGGGGACAACAATGGGCGCGTAGGCGTTGGGGTAGGCAAGGCGCGCGAGGTTCCGGACGCTATTCGCAAGGCGAGTGAGACTGCCCGCAAAACGATGGTGGATGTGAATCTGCTGGGTACGACGATTCCTCATGCGAGCCAAGCCAGGTTTGGCGCCGGCGAAGTGTTGTTGAGACCGGCCAGTCCTGGCACAGGTGTGATTGCCGGCGGCGGCGTGCGCGCTGTGGTAGAGGCTGCGGGCGTGAAGGACATTTTGTCCAAGTCTTTGGGGAGCGACAATATTTTGAATGTTGTGCAGGCGACTTTCGCGTCGCTGAAGCAGCTGCAAGACTATAGAGTCGAGGCGCAACGGCGGGGGGTTGATCCTGAGAAATTGCGTCCCTTCTGGTACCAGGAAGATTAGACCTATGGAAAAGACGATCACTGTAAAGCTGAAGAAGAGTCCGATTGGTTATAACAAACGCCAGAAGGCCACTGTACACGCCCTGGGGCTGAAAAAGATAAATCAGACCGTCGAGAAGTCTGACAGTCCGACGATTCGAGGGATGATCGCCAAAGTTTCTCATCTTGTTGAGGTGGTGGAAGAGACAGAGGCTTAAACGGGCGGAGCAGAAGGCCCGGGGCAGTTAGAAGCAGAGGCGGCCTTTTTCATTTGGCTGGGATATAGAGAATATGAAACTGCATGAATTACGCCCCGATGAGGGCGCAACCCGAAACAGGAAACGAGTAGGCCGCGGCACCGGCTCCGGGCGGGGCAAGACGGCCGGGCGGGGCACCAAGGGCCAGAATGCCCGCTCGGGCGGTGGTGTCCGGCAGGGGTTTGAAGGCGGGCAGCTAAGCTTTCTTCGACGGCTGCCCAAGATGCGCGGCTTCGTCAACCGCTTCAAAGTGACCTACACGCCGGTGAATCTCGATAAGATGGGCGAGCGTTTTGAGGCTGATGCGCAGGTGACGCCTGCGTCGCTTTTCGACACGGGACTTTTGGGAGACAGCAAGCAGCCTGTAGTCGTTCTGGCGCGGGGAGAGATAGACAAGGCTCTCCATCTGCAAGTGCATCGAATCAGCAAGAGTGCGCGGGAGAAGGTAGAGGCCGCGGGTGGTTCGGTCGAAATTCTGCCCTTTGCAGTTAACAAGAATATGCCACGGTCTTAGCTGTAGGGAGGCTGGGTTGGCGCCTGAAGAGGCGGCCAGGCCCGGTCGGATCTCTACCGGAGAATTTTTATGCTCGAAGCCGTACGCAATGCCTTTCGTTTGCCAGACCTGCGTCAGAAACTGCTCTACACGTTTCTGATTCTGGTCGCCTACCGGCTGGCTGCGCATATACCTCTTCCCGGCGTCAATCGCGAGGTGCTGGATCAGATATTTCGTTCGACGGATCAGAACATTCTTCTGAGTTTGTTGAACTTTTTCAGCGGCGGCGCGCTGGCCCAGTTCAGCGTGATGGCGATGGGTGTTTATCCTTATATTACCGCCACGATCATCATGCAGTTGTTGACGCCGATAGTGCCCCAGCTGGAGGAGTTGAGCCGGGAGGGCGAACAGGGCCGGCAGCAGCTGAATCGCTACACGCATTATATGACGGTTCCCCTGGCGGTTTTGCAGGCTTTCGGCCAGGCGACGCTGCTTAGTCGTCCGGTGGGTGGGGCGGCGACGGGGGCTGTTCTCGAGAATTGGGGCTTCACGGGTGAGGCGCTGTTGCCTTCGCTTACCATTCTGATCAGTTTGACGGCCGGCACAATGTTGGCCATGTGGATGGGAGAGCTACTGACTGAGCAAGGCATTGGCAACGGTGTTTCGTTGATCATTTTTGCCGGCATTGTCGCATCGGCGCCGAATCAGGTGCGGCTGCTGGGGCAGCAGGGAATCACACAGTTGGTGATATTCAGCGTCATTACGGTTTTGACGGTTGCGCTGATTGTATGGGTACAGGAGGGCCAGCGCAGGATACCTGTGCAGTATGGCAAGCGGGTGCGGACGATGCGGGGCAACCGACTGATGATGGTCGGCGGGCAGAGTACCTATGTGCCGATGCGGGTGAACACGGCCGGTATGATTCCGCTGATTTTTGCCCAGAGTCTGCTGATATTGCCGAACACAATGGCATCATACTTTATTCTTCGCAGTGATTGGATTGGCACTGTGGCGAATTTCTTTTTCACTTCGTTCAGTCCACAGAACTTTCTGTACTGGTTGATCTACTTCATGTTGACGGTTGCGTTCACGTATTTTTATACCGACATCATGTTCCGGCAACAGAATCTTCCCGACACGTTGCAGAAGCAGGGGGGATTTATTCCCGGCATCCGGCCTGGTCCGCGCACGGAGCAGTATCTGAACAGTGTGTTAGGGCGCATAACGCTGGTCGGGGCGCTTTTTCTCGGCTTGGTTGCGGTGCTGCCCTTCCTGGCGGGCTTGGTTTTCGGGGGCGGCGTTGGCAGCTTCAATACGCTGATTATCAGCAGCACGGGTCTCCTTATTGTCGTGGGTGTGGTGCTGGACACGATGAAGCAGATTGAGGCGCAGTTGATGATGCGCAACTACGAGGGCTTTATCCGTTAGCCTCCCAATTATTACAGCGCAAGGACTTGGTGTTGATGAGCGACCGCATTTATCTGGTGTTGTTGGGAGCGCCGGGGGCCGGCAAGGGCACGCAGGCCCAGCTATTGGAGGAGAAGCTGGGCATTCCGCAGATTTCGACGGGCGAGATCTTCCGGTACAACCTGAAGAACGAGACGGAGCTGGGGAAGCTGGCCAAGAGCTACTACGATAAGGGTGAATTGGTGCCCGACGAGGTGACGATTCGGATGGTGGAAGCTCGGTTGGCCGAAGAGGATGCCGCACGGGGCGCGATTCTGGATGGTTTTCCACGAAATCTCCTTCAGGCTGAGGCGCTGGACGGGATGACGGCGGAATTTGGCGGCATTGACCTGGTGCCGATGTTCCAGCTGGAAGACGATGTGGTGACCATGCGGATCACAGGGCGGCGGGTTTGCCGTAACTGCGACCGTGTTTATCACTTGACGTTTAATCCTGCGCGCGGCGAGGGATGTGACAGTTGCGGCGGTGAATTGTACCAGCGGAATGACGATAGACCGGAGACGGTCCAAAACCGGTTGTACATTTACTACAAGCAGACGTCACCGCTGATTGGATACTATTTCGCCAAGGGACTTCTGGTAGATATCGATGGCGCAAAACCGATCGAGGAGATGCAGGAGCAGCTGGTGGCAGTTTTAGCAGCCAATAATATTGAGACGGCGGGGAGCGCCCTGTCGGTCTGATCGGTGCGCGGCCTGGATGCCGGCGATTGCAAGTGCAAGATGAACCGCGAAAGCATGATGATGAAATTCAGGCGTCAACTGCGCCGGAATGGGCGGGGCCGGATCAAGGCCAGGCAGGAGCAGGAACGTCCGGCGCCTATTCATAAGAGCCCGCGCGAGATTCAGATAATGCGGGAAGCAGGCCGCATTGTTGCCAGGGTTCATCAGGCATTTCGAGAGGCGATCGGGCCAGGCATAAGTACGTGGGACCTGGACGAGCTGGCGGCCGGGATAATCCATAGCCACAATGCGAAGTCCAGTTTTCTCGGGTATCGAGGCTATCCGGCCAATATATGCACGAGCATCAATGAGGAGTTGGTGCATGGCATTCCGAATCAGGCGCGGGTATTGCAAGAGGGCGACATAATCAGCATCGATGTAGGGGTTTTTCATCGCGGCTTTGTGGGAGACAGTGGCTGGACATATCCCGTAGGCGAGATTGACCCGGCGGCTGAACGCCTGTTGCAGGTAACGGAGGCAAGTCTAACGGCCGGCATTGAAGCGATTCGGGCGGGCGGTTGTGTACTGGATATCAGTTCGGCGGTGCAGAAGAGTGTAGAGCCGAGTGGTTTTCACGTAGTACGGGAGTATACTGGTCACGGTGTGGGCCGGTCGATGCATGAAGGGCCGCAAGTGTTGAATTATGTGTCGGATGACACGGACGGCAGGGTTGCGTTGAGCCCTGGATTGGTGATTGCGATAGAGCCGATGGTGCAGATGGGTACGTGGCGGACGGAGACGCTGAAGGACAAGTGGACCGTAATCAGTGAAGATCACAGCCTGAGCGCCCATTTCGAGCATACGGTAGCCGTCACCAACAGGGGCCCTGAGATATTGACGCTCCTATAGCCTTGTGATACACTTGTGGAATTGCGTTACGACTTAAGAGAGGGGCAAAAAGATGAAAGTGCGGCCTTCGGTGAAGAAGATGTGCGAAAAGTGTTCAGTTGTACGGAGGCGGGGTGTAGTGTTCGTGATTTGTCAAAACCCCAAACACAAGCAACGGCAAGGATAGGCACTCAGGAGGGAAAGCAATGGCACGTATCGCAGGCGTCGACATTCCTCGAGATAAGCGGGTCGTAATTGCCCTAACCTATATTTATGGAGTCGGCCGGTCGGTCAGCAAGGAGATTCTTGAATCGACGGGGATTGACGAAGACAAACGCGTCAAGGATTTGGACACCAATGAATTGGCGGCGTTGCGGGATTACATAGAGCGCAACTGTCGCGTCGAGGGTGATTTGCGGCGCGAAGTGAACATGAACATCAAGCGTCTCATGGAAATCGGCAGCTATCGGGGATTGCGTCATCGCCGCAACCTTCCGAGCCGCGGCCAGCGCACGCGCACCAATGCTCGCACACGCCGCGGCATAAAGAAGACGGTTGCCGGCAAGAAGCGGGCGCGCAAGTAGCGACAGATGGTCGCAGCTGCCGGAATTTCGGCAGGAACATCAGGTTAAGGAGAAACGATGGCTCGAACACAACGCCGCCGGGGTAGTCGATCGACGCGTCGCGAGAGGAAACACGTGCCGAGCGGGCAGATTCATGTCCGCGCCACATTTAACAATACGATTATCACGGTCACCGATCCCAATGGGGCGGTCCTGTGTTGGGCCAGTTCGGGCACGGCCGGTTTCAAGGGGAGCCGCAAGAGTACGCCGTTTGCGGCCCAGCTTGCGGCAGCGGCGGCGGCTCGTCAAGCGGTGAGTGACTTCAATATGCGTGAGGTCGAGGTATTTATCAAGGGGCCGGGGCCTGGCCGCGAGAGTGCGTTGCGGGCATTGAATCCGGCCGGTTTGACGGTTACGTCGATAGCCGACATAACGCCAATACCACATAACGGGGTGCGTCCCCCGAGCAAGCGAAGAGTTTAGGAAAGCCAGCGCGGCGCAGCCTCAAGTAAAGCGGTTGGAGGGGTTGCGCGACAACGGGATTCACCTGCCGGGAGAAGAGAGGCATCGTGTTTTGGCGCGATGCCGCTTGTTTTGCATAGAAGCGTATTTGTGCAGAGGATTTTCGCAGAGAATTAGGGTAGGGGATTCGCGCAGTGGGGAAGTAAATGCGCTGCGGATGCCGGCCAGGGGGTGATTATTTTGCTAGTGCAAGCACCTGTGAACGGACACCCTTGAGGCAGAAGAAGCGACACAATTAGCACACTATGAGCTAGGTCACGGCCTTGTGTATAGGGCAGGTGGTTGCGAGCGACAGTCGACTTGGAGGAGAGATGGCACGATATACAGATGCAGTTTGTAAACTCTGCCGACGAGAAGGACAGAAACTATTTTTGAAGGGCGAACGCTGTGTCAGCCCGAAGTGCGCGGTTGACCGGCGTCCATTTCCACCGGGCGAAGCAGGTCGGCGCAATGTAATGCGCCGGAAGGTTTCGGATTTTGGTATTCAGTTACGCGAGAAGCAGAAGGCGCGTCGCATGTATGGGGTGATGGAGCGGCAGTTCCGTCGCTATTTCAGGGAAGCGTCGCGGCGCAAGGGTCTAACGGGCGGCAAGTTGCTGGAGTTGTTGGAGAGCCGGCTGGACAACGTTGTGTACCGGTTTGGTTTTGCCGATAGCCGGCCGCAGGCGCGTCAGTTGGTGCGTCACGGTCACTTTGCGGTAAACGGCCGCAAGACGAATATTCCGTCCTTTTTGGTGTCGCCGAACGACCTGATATCTGTTCGGGAGAAGAGTCGAACCAAAACATATTTTCGTGAGCGCGCGCAGATTCTCGGCAGTGCGTCCCCCCCTACGTGGCTTAGTCTGGATGCGACCAATCTTAACGGTACGGTGACTTCGGCGCCGGAGCGAGACGAGATTGGCGTACTCCTGAACGAACAGTTGATCGTTGAGTACTACAGTCGTTAGCTGACCTGGTACAGATTCGTTGCCTTTTCATGTCGGTTGTACTGACAAGTGGTAGGGCTACGACGATTGTCTGTCGCCACACGTTGTTTGGATGAGACTGCAATATAGCTGGGAGGGGTAGCCGTTGCTTAATAATCTAGTATTACCGAAGATAGAAGTAGAGGCCAGTTCTCGCAACTACGGCCATTTTGTGATCAGCCCGCTGGAAAGCGGTTATGGGATTACTCTAGGGAATTCCTTGCGCCGGGTGTTGCTGTCGAGTCTGCCGGGCGCCGCAGTAACTTCAATCTCGGTCAGTGGCGTGCATCATGAGTTTTCTACAATCGATCATGTGCTGGAGGATGCCACCCGTCTGATATTGAATGTGAAACAGATACGATTCAGGAGCGAGAGCGCCGAACCTGTTCGCGTTTCGGTGGAGGTGTACCACGAAGGGCCGGTGACAGCCGGAGATTTGAATTGCCCGCCGGAAGTCGAGGTGGTCAACCCGGATCTTTATCTGCTGTTCGCCGACTCGAATGAAGTTGACCTTGACATCGAGATGGTGGTGGAGCAGGGCCGGGGTTACAGCCCGGCTGAAGAGCGGATGCAGTTGCCGCTGGGCGAGATTCCGGTGGATGCGATTTTCAGTCCGGTAAAGAAGGCATCTTACCGGGTGGAACGCACGCGCATTGGTCAGCAGACGGACTATGACAGGTTGAATCTTGAAGTGTGGACCGATGGTACGATATCACCGGAAGATTCGATGCGGCAGGCGGCTGATATTCTCGTTCAGCATCTGAGCCTGTTTGTCGGCGACCGCACGGCGATGGTCGAGTTGCCGGAGGAAGAGGAAGAGAGCATACCCAGCCGTGTGGCCGAAGCGCCGATCGAGGAGTTGGAGTTGACGGTGCGTGCCTATAACTGTCTGAAACGGGCGGGCATCACGAAGATTGGTGAGATTCTGAAGCGAATGGAGAAGGGTGAGGACGAGATGCTCGCCATCCGCAACTTTGGCAAGAAGTCGCTGGATGAGCTGGTAGAGAAGCTGAGCGAGAAGGGATACATGAATGTGATGGGTGTTGATCTCAGCGCCTACCTGGGTGGCGGCAACGGAATTGAAAACGAAGAGATATTAGCCGAAGCGGCTGAAACAGTTGAAGCTGTTGAAGCAGCTGAAGCGGCGGAGGCAACTGAAGCGGCGGAGGCGGCTGAGGCAGTCGAAGTCGTGGAAGAGACGAGCTTGTCGCCGCTACCGGAGGAATAGGACAATGCGACACCAGATTGCGGGGAAGAAGTTGAGCCGGTCGCCGGCACAGCGCAAAGCCCTGTTTCGCAGCCTGATTAGAGAACTCTATATTCACGAGCAGATAACCACTACACACGCCAAGGCGCGTGCTGTGCGGGGCGATGCTGAGAAGCTGATCACCAAAGCCAAGCACGGTCTTGCTGGGAAGATTGACCGGGTGCATGCGCAGCGGCAGGTCGTGGCGTACCTCAATGACAAGACGGTGGCGAAGAAGGTGTTTGACGAGCTGGCTCCCCGCTACGAGGAACGGAATGGCGGGTATACGCGCATTGTCAAGTTGGGCAAACGTTTTGGCGACGCGGCTGAGATGGCAATTATCGAGTTAGTTACGGACGAAAATAGCGGGTAACCAGGCTGACTGCCGCTGAAATCAGTTGTTTGGAGAGTTTTCGACAGTCGGAAGCGTAGGTGGTTTGTGGCCGCGTGCGCCACTCCGGTGAGGAGCGAATGCCCAGGGTCGCCGGTCTGATCGCTTACGACGGCACGGATTTTTGTGGTTTTCAGGTACAACGGCAGGCGCCGACGGTGCAAGGCGCGTTGGAAGACGCGTTGGCCGATCTGACCGGCGGGCTATGCCGGGTCAGCGGCGCAGGCAGGACGGACACAGGCGTTCATGCGCGGGGCCAGGTTATAGCGGTTGAAGTGCCGTGGAGGCACTCGCTGTCAGCATTGCGCCGGGCCTGGAATCAACGTTTGCCGGCTTCGATACTTATCCGCCGTCTGGCGGAGGCACCACCGGCGTTTCACCCGCGTTTCAGCGCGGTTGAGCGGACTTACCGGTACACGACGTGGGCGCCGGCGTTTGGAGGGGAAGGCGAGAAGCGCTTCCCTCTGACAGATCGGTTTGGGGTGGTGTTGCCCAGACGCCCGGATTTGGAAGCGATGAACGGGGCAGCCGGTGTGTTGATCGGGACGCACGACTTTGCCACGTTTGGGCAGGCGCCTCAGGGGGACAACACTGTTCGCCGAATCGTGTCGCTGATTTGGGAGCGTGTGGAAGAGTCGCTGCCGGTGCTGGATCCTTTTCCGGTGGAGCAGTTGGTTCTGACGATTACAGCAAACGCTTTTTTGCGCCGGATGGCGCGTAACCTGGCCGGGTCGCTGCTGGCGGTCGGGCTGGGAGAGTGGCAGAGTGAGGAACTGGCGGCGGCTTTGAAGGCAAGAGACCGCAGCCGCTCTGCACCGCCGCTCCCGCCCAATGGGCTTGTTCTGGAGCGGGTGCGGTATGAAGAATATTCTGATCTGTTTTCCACGGGTTAAATGGTATGGCGTGGGCGGCGGAAAGCCTGCTTGCAGGCGTGAATGAGGAGAATACAGGGTGAAGACACAGAGCCTAACTTATGCAGAGGCCAAGAGCGGGCGTGAATGGTGGGTTGTCGATGCCACGGGCAAGACACTCGGCCGGCTGGCGTCGGAGATCGCGCAGGTTCTTCGGGGTAAACACAAGCCGAATTTCACGCCCAATGTGGATTGTGGTGACTTCGTGATTGTGGTCAACTGCGAGAAGTTCCACGTCACGGGCAACCGCTTGGATGATAAGCGCTATTACCGGCACTCGCGTTATCCTGGCGGCTTGAAGAGCCGAACGATGCGGGAGCAGTTGGAGAGACAGCCGCAGAAGATAATTTTTGAGGCGGTCAAAGGCATGGTTCCCAAGACACGGCTCGGGCGGGCTCAGATGAAGAAGCTGAGAGTCTACGCCGGTCCGGATCACCCGCACATAGCCCAAAAGCCGAAAGAACTGAAACTGCAGGAGAGCAGATATGAGTGAGTATATCGAAGCCATTGGACGGCGCAAGAGCGCCACGGCACGCGTCCGTCTGTACGAGGGAGATGGGGAGATTATCGCAAATAGTCTGCCGATGGACGTTTATTTCGGGCGCGCGTTGGACCAGATGGTGATTCGTCAACCGCTGACTCTGACTGGAACGGAGAGCAGCTTTAATATCAGTATCAAGGTGCATGGCGGTGGTGAAGGCGGCCAGGCCCATGCAGCCCGGCACGGCTTGGCCCGCGCACTGGTAGCGGCGGATCCGAATCTGCGGGCTACTCTGAAGGCTGCCGGTTTTCTCACGCGCGATGCACGCGTGAAGGAACGGATGAAGCCAGGTCTGAAACGGGCACGCAAGGCCCCGCAGTACACCAAGCGCTGAGCGTTCCTTATCTTTAATAAGCGAATATTGAAAGCGGTGGCTTAGCCATCGCTTTTTGTTCATCTGGTTTTTCAACTGGTTGTAATATTGTCGGGAGCCGCGTGCCAGGGCCCGGCGTCAACCATAGACTTCGTATGGTGGAAGGAGAATCCGACATTCATGCTGATCCGTTTCGGGTTTCTTTTCATAGCCAGCTCGACCGACTCTGCAGATGTAGTTATGGCCAGTGTACAGAGGATGCTGGGCGGGGTTCTGGATGGAATACTGCCCCTCGCCAGCCGCGCCTATACGGCGCCTCATCGCTACCAGATAGAGGAAACGCTGCGGCACTGGTGCGATGAAGAGGAGATTGACCTGATTGTGACGGTGGGCGGTACGTTTCCGGCGGCGGGGCCGTCGGCAGAGGAGATTGTACCGGAAGCCACGTCCGAGGTATTGGAGCGGATGATGCCCTCTCTGCCAGAGACGATGCGGGCGAGGGCGGCGGTGAGCAATCGGAGGGCACTGTTGGATAGGGGCGTTGCAGGCATCCGCGGCCGTACGTTGATAATCAACCTGCCTGGCGAGGAGGCGCTTACAACGACGTTTCTGGAAAGCATTCTGGACGTGATCCCGTCGGTTACGGCCCGGCTTGGGACGGAAGAAGAGCTGCCGATTGTTGAGGAGGCGCCCGTTGCCCGCGAGCCCGAAACTGCGCCGCCGCGGGCGGGGGCCTTAGACAGTGAGGAGTTCGCCGCTTTTCTGCAAAGGAGGCAGAAGGATGGTTGACAGTTTGCCAGCGCAGGGGGTGTGCAGATAGTAGGAATCGGTTAGGGCGGCGTTTTGACTTTTGCCCTCCAAAGGACGTACTATGCTTTTTGTAGTTAAGTCTACAGCCGCGACGGGCCTTTCTTGTTACACTAGTTATTGTCTGGCGGGTTGAAGACGTTTATGGCGCAAGGTTGCATTTTTTACGCTCGCATACAGGAGTAGGAGACGAGAACATGGGCGAGAACACAGTAGTTGTAACAGACGCGAATTTTGAAGATGAGGTCATCCAAGCAGATGTCCCGGTTTTGGTAGATTTTTGGGCGGAATGGTGTGGTCCGTGCAAGATGATCGCACCGGTGCTGGATGAGATTGCTACCGAACTGAACGGTAAACTGACGATCGGCAAGCTCGATGTGGACGAGAATCAGAGCACTGCGATGGCGTTCGGCGTGATGAGTATTCCAACGCTGATGTTGTTCAAAGACGGTCAGCAGGTGGAGACTATCGTTGGCTTCCAGCAGAAGGCCCAGTTGCTGGGGAAGATTCAGTCGCATCTGAACTGATGGCTGAGAGAAATTGATAATTGCAAAGACCTGCTGCGAATGCGGCGGGTCTTTTTTGTCCACGAAGGGCCGCGAAGGACCACGAAGGGCCGCGAAGAACTGCAACTGCAACTTCCTTTTTTCCGCGAAGGGCCGCGAAGGATCGCGAAGAACGGGCAACTGCTACTTCTTTTTTCCACGAAGGGCCGCGAAGGACCACGAAGGGCCGCGAAGAACTTCAACTGCAGAACGGCAACTGCAAGTCCTTTTTCCACGGAGGACACGGAGGGCCACGGAGGGCCACGGAGAACGGCAACTGCAACTTCCTTTTTTCCGCGAAGGGCCGCGGAGAACGGCAACTGCAACTTCTTTTTTCCACGAAGGGCCGCGAAGGATCGCGAAGAACTGCAACTGCAACACCTTTGTCCACGGAGGGCCACGAAGGACCACGGAGAACGGCAACTGCAACTTCTCTTTCCACGAAGGGCCGCGAAGAACGGCTACTGCAACTTCATTTTGTCCACGGTAATTGCTAAGCCACGGTAGTTGACCGGCCAGTTATTCTTGGAAGCATGCAGGCTCTTGGTGACGGGACTGGTGTGCGGGCGCGGCTATGGTGGTCAGCGGACACGCTGCGATGAAGGCAGACGGTGGGTGAGGGATGGTTTTGTAGGGGGGCGTTGCGGGGGCGCAGCCCCTGCACAAGGGAGGGCCGAAGGCCCGACCGCCCATAATACAATAATGAGGGTAGAACGAATACGTTTGCTCGCCTCGTTCAGGGTTGGGTATCAGTTGGGGATGCGTAGTTGCTGAAATCGTCTGGAATTCGAGGAAATGGTTTGTCGGAGGCAGAATTTGCAGGATCGCTGTAGCACGGCTTTAATGCCAGTAATATTGTCGGTAGGGCCTCTTGTAGTCAGGGATTGTCATACTTGATGGACGCTGCCTCCCTGTAGTGATACAGTCCTATTCTTTATGTCTTGGACAGTGATATAGCCGCCTTGAAACGACGGTGGCCTATGGCTACAGTGCGGGATTTGAGGGGTGGTTCGGGGGGAGGGGATGGCGGCAAGAAGGCGATTGGGATCCCGAGGCGAGGCTGTTTTGGGCAGATGGCTCAGTGGCTATTGCGTGGTAACCATGGGACTGATATTTTCGATAGCGAACGGAGGGACGAAATGGCGAGACAGAAGAAGGTAATCTTGAACGAGTCGGAGATGCCGACTCACTGGTACAACATAAACGCCGACTTGCCGGCTGCGGGGGTTGAACTGCCGCCACCGCTGCATCCGGGCACGGGACAGCCGATTGGGCCGGACGATCTGGCGCCCCTTTTTCCGATGTCACTGATTATGCAGGAAGTGAGCGCCGAGCGGTACATCGAGATTCCTGAGCCGGTGCAGGAGGTATATCGAATTTGGCGGCCGACGCCTCTGATCCGGGCGCACGAGTGGGAGAAGGCTCTGGATACGCCGGCCCGCATCTATTACAAGTATGAAGGGGTCAGTCCGGCGGGGAGCCATAAGCCGAACACGGCGGTGCCCCAGGTCTTCTACAACAAGGAGGAGGGTGTCACCCGCCTGGCTACGGAAACCGGGGCTGGACAGTGGGGCAGTGCACTCAGTTTCGCGTGCCAGGTTTTCGGGATGGAGTGCAAAGTCTATATGGTGCGGGTCAGCTATGAACAGAAACCCTACCGGAAGGTCATGATGCAGACGTGGGGAGCGGAAGTTGTGCCCAGCCCCAGTCAGGACACGAACGCGGGCCGCCAGATCCTGTCAGAGAGTCCGGACAGCACGGGCAGCCTGGGCATTGCGATTTCTGAGGCGGTGGAGGATGCGGCTACGCGTGACGATACGAAGTACTCGCTTGGCTCGGTCCTGAATCATGTGCTGCTGCACCAGACGATCGTGGGCCAAGAGGTGATCAGTGGGCTGGAGGCGTTTGGGGAGGACTGGCCGGACGTGCTGGTGGGATGTACGGGGGGAGGCAGCAATTTTGGCGGATTCGCATTCCCTTTTCTGAAGGAGAACATCAGCGGCGGCAGGAACGCGCGCGTGGTGGCGGTCGAACCGGCGGCTGCGCCCAGCTTGACGCGTGGGGTCTATACCTATGATTTTGGCGACACGGCGCAGATGACGCCGCTGATCAAGATGCACACACTTGGCCACGACTTTGTGCCGGCGCCGATCCACGCGGGCGGGCTGCGCTACCATGGAATGAGTGCGCAGGTCAGCGCCCTGCATGCGGCAGGTTTAATCGAGGCGGCCAGTGTTCAGCAGCGGGCCATATTCGAGGCGGCGCTCTCGTTTTCGCGTGCGGAGGGCATCCTGCCTGCGCCCGAACCGGCGCATGCGATCTGGGGCGCTATGCAGGAGGCGTTGGCGTGCAAAGAAAGCGGCGAGAGCAAGGTGATCGTATTCAACATGTGCGGGCACGGCCACTTTGATCTGGCGGCATACGAGCAGCATCTGGCCGATAATCTGGAGGATTTCGACTACCCGGAGGAGGCGATCCGGGCGAGTCTGGAAAAGGTGCCCTCGCTATAGATGTGGGTGCACTGCGCACTTCTGTGCGGGGCGGGCCGGGCGTGACGCGCGCAGCCCGCAGGTTTGGACGGGCGGGGGAGGGAATGGTGCGCTTGGCAGCTATTTGAAGGTCATAAGCCACAGTGATCTCACTGCGAGCAGCAACAGGAAGATCGCGAGATCGATGGCTGTGACGAGAAAGAAGGCGCCGGTCAGGAGTTGGATTGGGCCGAGGAGGAAGTTGAGAAGCAGGACCACATTGCGGCCCGATTGGTCGATGAGCACGAACACGGCGCCGATGAGAAAGACATAGATGCCCAGTGATTTCAGCGGCGCGCGGTCGCTGGCGCTGGGCATCATGGCGTTGGCGATAGCGAAGAGGAGATAGCTCCAGAGCAGGCTGTCCGGCCTGTGCGCCAAGCCGTCTGCGACAAAGGTCAGCCCGTCGAGCAGTCTGCCGGTACGCCAGGCGAAGGCGACGGTCTGCGTGTCGAAGACTTGCTCGCCGATAAGTACGATCAACGCCGATCCGATCAAGAGCGGCGCCAACCCCACCAGGCTGTCCCAGACTACGCCTCCGGACGAAACCGTCACGCTTCCCAGACCGATCGTATTGCGGGAATATTTGGGCCATACACGAAACTTGCTGGTTTTCAGACCGAGAATCCTGGCAACGAGCCAGTGGGAGGTCTCGTGGATGAGGATGCCCGGCAGGTAGATCAGGAATAGGATCACCATCGCCAGGTCATCGGAGCCGGTGATCAGATAGACGATCTCCTGGATCAGCAGGCCGATTCGCCAGCTCAGCCACCACAGAGCGGTGAGCAGGAAGAAGAAGAGGACGAAAAACAGATATGGGGACAGTGGAGACATGAGGGAGTTCGAGGAGAGCGTGAAAAGGGGAAGGGAGAGAGGAAGCTAGTCTCGCTTTTCGCACTATTTTATGCCCGGCTCTGACTATTCCTCCCGGGTAGGTGGCGGGTCAAGCAGGCATACGTTAGCCGCCGTAGACCTGGGCTGTGATCTTCACCATTTCGGCGTAACTGGCGGCCTCAAGCGATGCGCCGCCGATGAGCGCGCCGTCGATGTCGGGTTGTTCCATGATGGCGCTGATATTGTCCGGTTTTGTGCTGCCGCCGTAGAGAACGCGGGTGGTGTCGGCGACTGCGCCGCCGTGCATTTCGCGCAGGATAGAGCGAACCAGGCCACAGATGTCGCCCGCGGTTTGCGCGGTGGCGGCGCGGCCCGTGCCGATAGCCCAGATCGGCTCATAGGCGATGACGAGAGTTTGCAGCTGCTCAGCGCTGAGACCGGTGAGCGCGGCGCGCACCTGTGCGGTGATGATTGACACGGTTTCGCCCCGCTCATTCTGATCGAGGCTTTCGCCGACGCAGACGATTGGAGCCAGGTCGTGCGCCAAGGCGGCGCGGGTCTTTTTGTTGACGGTTTCGTCGGTTTCTCCGAACAGCTGCCGGCGCTCACTGTGCCCGATGATGACATATTGGGCGAGTTCCCGGAGCATGGGGGGGCTGAGCTCGCCGGTGAAGGCGCCGCTTTCCTGCCAGTGGCAGTTCTGGGCGCCCAGAGCGAAAGGCATGGCAGCCGTTAAGGTCTTTAATGGGTGCAGACAGAGGGATGGCGGGCACAACACCTGCTCCACAAGGGTGGTGTCACCGACCAGTTGGTAGATCTGCCGTGCCAGATCGAGCGCTTCGGGCACGGTATTGTTCATTTTCCAGTTGCCGGCCATCATCGGCTTACGCATAACGAATGTTCTCCGTAGGCGGCTGTGTCAGTTTGAGACGTGAGACTGCAGGTTGAGACTTCGGGTTGAGAATGGGCGAGCGGCTAGCGATCTGCGATGTGAATGGCGTCGTCGTGAACTCCCCAGGAATTGTTGATTCTCAGGGGAAGAGATCAAGGCCGCTAGTGTTTGGGCATGAACGGGCTGGCCCAGCTCTAGCCTGATTGGGAGTCGTCTGCGACCGGGTCTTCCTCCTCCGGAGGCGCGTTAAAGCGTATCAGTTCCTCATCGTACTCCTCGGCGGTAAGCCAACGGCCGCCAGTGACTTCATAGTGGGAGACCTTTTTGCCGCGATCGAACCAAATTTCGACTTCTACCTGGGTGAAACAGCGGTTTTTGCCGCTGCCTTGCAGCACTTTGCGCGTGTAGTACTGGTTGTCTTTCTCATCATCGCGGCTGAGGCTGTTGACCAGGTCGATTTCGGCCATAATTGGTTCGCGGCAGCGGGTGCTGAAGACATAGATGGGGTAGTTGCGATTGCCGCCACCTCCGCCGCCGGTAAACAGTGATGCCAGTTTTGACAAGAAGCTCATTGGTTACGCCTCCTCGTTATCCAGGGCGGCCACGCCGGGCAGCTCTTTGCCTTCCAGGAACTCCAGGCTGGCGCCGCCGCCGGTACTCACATGTGAGATGCGCTCGACCAGTCCGGCCTGACGCACAGCCGCGGCTGAGTCGCCGCCACCGACGATGGTGGTGGCATGGGACAGCCCGGCCAGCATCTCAGCGATGGCATTGGTGCCACGAGCAAAGGGGGGAAGTTCGAAGACGCCCATCGGCCCGTTCCAGAGAACGGTACGTGCACCTGCAAGCCGATTTGCGAAGTGTGCGACTGTTGCTTCACCGATGTCGAGGGCCATCCACCCAGGCGGAATCTCGGTGACACTGACGGTGCGGAAGGCGGCGTCGGCGGAAAAGCGGTCGGCGACGGCGAGATCGACAGGCAGCTGGATGATGTCATCGCCGGTGCAGCGCAAGGCTCGGGCCGTATCGAGCGCGTCGGCTTCGACAAGGCTGGCTTCCATGCGGCAGCCGGCGGCGGCAAGAAATGTGTTGGCCATACCGCCGCCGATGAGGATGGAATCTACCTTATGGAGGAGCTTTTTGATGACGGCGATCTTATCGCTGACTTTGGCGCCGCCGAGGATAGCGATGAAGGGATGGGCGGGCTCTTCGAGCGCTGCGCCCAGGTAGTTCAACTCTTTTTCCATCAGCAGACCGGCGACGGAGGGCAGGTGGGCGGCAACGCCGGTCGTGCTGGCGTGGGCGCGGTGGGCACTGCCAAAGGCGTCGTTGACAAAGAGGTGGCCGAGTCTAGCCAGCTGCGCGCTCAGGGCGGGATCGTTGCTGGTTTCACCGGGGTGGAAGCGGGTGTTTTCGAGCAGCATGACATCGCGCGGGCCGAGGCCGGCTGCGGCCGCTTCGACGGACGGACCGGTCAAGGCGCCGGGGAAACGCACTTCAGTATTGAGAAGCTGGCTGAGCTGTTGTGCGATGGGCTGCAAGCTGTAGCGGGGGTCCGGTTCGCCCGAGGGCCGGCCGAGGTGGCTCATCAGGACGAGGGACGCGCCGTGCGTGCGCATGAATTCAAGGGTGGGCAGGGTTGCGCGGATGCGGGTGTCATCGGTGATGCGACCGTTGCCATCTACGGGCACATTGAAATCGACGCGGACGAGCGCGCGCTTGCCCTGCCAGTCGACATCCCGGATGGTCCTTTTGCGCGTCACGGACTGGGGCCTCTGGTGGATGGCGTTTGTGCTAGACGCCCTGGCAGGCAACGAAGGCGGCGAGATCGGTCACACGGACACTGTAGGCCCACTCGTTATCGTACCAGGTGACGACTTTGACCAGGTCGCCGTAGCAGGCGGTAAACTCGGCATCGATCACACTGCTATGTGAATTGCCCTGGAAATCCGAACTAACCAGGGGATCATAGCTGACATCGAGGATACCTTGCATTGGTCCCTCAGCTGCTGCGGAGAATGCTTCCAGCAGATCTTCGGTTTTGCCTGGGGAGCTAACTTTGGCGACGAAATCGACAACACTGACGGTGGAGGTGGGAACGCGCATGGCCATGCCGTCAAACTTGCCCTCAAGCTCTGGCACAACCAAGGCCACGGCTCTGGCAGCGCCGGTTGTGGTCGGAATGATGTTCATGCCGGCGGCCCTGGCGCGGCGCAGATCATCATGCACTAAGTCAAGGATACGCTGGTCGGTCGTGTAGGAGTGCACGGTGGTCATCAGCCCTTGCTCGATGCCGACGGTGTCGTTTACAACCTTGGCCGCGGGGGCCAGGCAGTTGGTCGTGCAGCTGGCATTGCTGATGATGTGATGGCTGTCCGGATTGTACTTTTCGTTGTTGACACCCATGCAGATGGTGATATCTTCGCCTTTGGCGGGAGCGCTGATGATCACTTTTTTTGCGCCGGCGGCGAGGTGGAGGGCAGCCTTTTCGCGATCGCTAAAGACGCCGGTGCTCTCGACGACGATATCAACGCCCATCTCACCCCAGGGCAGCTTGCTTGGATCGCGCTCGCTGAGCACTTTGAGGCGGTCTCCGTTGATCGACAGATCGCCATCTACCTCTTCAACGGTGCCATCGAAGATACCGTAGTTGGTATCATATTTGAACAGGTGGGCCATGGTATGCACGTCACCGAGATCGTTAACGGCGACGAGATCGAACGTATTGTTATGGTGCTCGAAGAGCGCCTTTGTTACCTGACGACCGATACGGCCAAAGCCGTTGACGGCGATTTTTGTGGTCATTTGAGATTCTCCTCCGCAATTTTGGACGATTGCTGATAATCGCAATTTTACCATATTGCGCTAATTTCGCTGACAATGCCGGTGTCTGAACTGTGAAATGTGTAAATGGGTGATTGGGTGCAGTGCGGTCGTTGCGCAGGCTTTGCTTTCCGGCAACTGTTTGCGTGCAATAGGTACAGAGTTTACAATTAATATCAGGCTGAGCATTTGCAGAATCAAGGAGTGCCCGTGTCGATCAGGCCGGCGCCAGAACAGATCCCAACCAGGCCGCTTACATATGAAGAAGCGATCGGAATACTTTTCCACGATGCCAGGTTTGACGGCCGCGCTCCACGAGCGAAGGACCCCGAAAGCCGATTGGATCGTATGCGGGCGGTCCTGGCGGCGTTGGACAACCCCCAGGAGCGTTTCCGGACGGTTCATGTTACGGGGACAAAAGGCAAAGGCAGCACGAGCGCATATACTGAGTCGATTCTCCGTCATCTGGGCTACCGCACCGGTCTGTTTACAAGCCCCCACTTGCACACTTTTCGTGAGAGAATGCGTGTAGATGGGCAGATTATCAGCCGGGAAGAGTGCGCGGAACTGATCGAGCGAGCCGTACCCCACTTGGAAGCCAACCCTGACCTGACAGTTTTTGGCCGCATTATGGTCATTGCATTTCTCTATTTTGCGCGGGCCGGGGTCGATTGGGCGGTGGTGGAGGTGGGGGTCGGAGGCCGCCTGGACAGCACCAATATTTTGCTGCCGGCGGTGTGCGGCATCACCCACATCAGCAAGGATCACATGCACATTCTCGGAGACAGCCTGGAGGAGATTGCGGCGGAGAAAGCCGGGATCATCAAGCACGGCACGCCTGTATTCAGCGCGCCGCAGAAACAGTGCGCGGGGGATGTATTGAGAAGGGTTGCAGAGGAGAAAGAGGCGCCATTGTCGGAAGTGCAGCTTTACCGGCGGGCTACGCTGCCTCTGGTGGGACAGCACCAACAGGTCAATGCCGGGATCGCTTTCGAGATGGTGCAGGAACTGCACCGACTGGGCCTGACGCGGTGGGATGACAGACTCGTGGACAGCGGACTGGTCGACACAAAGTGGCCTTGCCGGATTGAATGGCTGCCACAGCCGGCGACAGGGGGGACACCTTTGGTGGTGGACTGCGCCCACAACCGAGACAGCCTGGAGATTCTGCTTTCGACGCTTGCGGAAACGCGGCCGGGGCGGCCGTTTACATTCGTATTCGGGGTCAACAGCGACAAGGATATCCAGCCGATGTTGGCGCTGGCCAGCGCCGCGTCGCCGCGGATTGTACTGGTGCAGAGCCGCCATCCGAAGGCGAAGCCGGCGCCGGAACTGCGTGCGGCTATCGATACATTTGAAGCTGGCGAAGGTCGAATGGTCGTTGCGGCGCCGTCGATGGAGTCAGCAATCGAAACTGCGCAAGGCATCACCCCGGAGGGGGGTTACATAATTGGCACGGGTTCGGTATTTGTCGCTGCGGAACTGCGGGAGGCATGGAATGGCCTGCACGCGGGTCTTTTCGCAGCGGATGACTGGATTCATGAAGCCAATACGGACCCGCCGCTGGCGCCACTGCCACGCGCTTACGGTACAATCTGAGCGATGATACCAACGAATACATTGCTTCGCAGCAAACAGCTCGCAGGAGGAGGCGGAAATCCTGGCCCCGATGCCCCGGTATGCGGTGTCCAAGGTGAAAAGGGCGGCGGCCAGATTCGCCATTGGATGCTGAAAGCGCAGGCGGGGGCGTTGTGCCTGCTCTTGTCGGCGATCCTGCTGGGTGCGTGCAGACCGGTCGAGCCCAGCACGGAGCTGAATATTGACCTGGGGCTGATTCTGCCGGAAGAGTGGAAGGCAGTGTCCACGTGGGAATCGATCAACATCGACGCTGACAGTGAGCAGGAGTATCTGCTCTTTTACCGTTACGACGCCAGCACGACCGCAGATGGGGAAGGTATCAGCGGCCCGATCGGCGCGGTGATTTACGACTCGCAGTCGCCGATCGGTATGCCGGAGGAGTCGGACGAGAATACGAGGCCGCCGGCCCCGAGGCTCCAGCCCTATGCGCTGCTGCCAAACTACTGGCAAGGGTCAGGATTCGGTTTTGTGGCGCCGCCGCGACAGACGGGCCGCCCGGATTGGTTTGTCGTGACACGCGAAGATCACAGCGAGACTGATAACCGGTATTTCGAGGTACTGGCGCAGCAGATGCCGACATCGGTTAGCGGGCAGTCGGTGGGCGGAGGGCCTGGTGAACTGCCTGAGCACGATGAATTGATAGTGTACGGCGGATTCAGCCCGATAGGCGGTCCGACATACATGAGCGTTTTCTGGTGGAGCACGCTCAGCGAAGGGTACGGCAGCACGCAGATTTCTGCGCCCGGCGGCTTGTATGTAGAAGAGTGGGACGGCGCGGAGAACAGGTCCCCCATGCGGACTGTGCGCGCCCGTTATCCCCAGTATGATCGCAGCCTGCTGTGCAAGGAGTCTCGCTTTGCGCGACAGATTGACCTGAACTTTACCAGTGAGGGCGCGTATCGTGCGGCCATCCACTATGCGGAGGGTCCGCGTGAACTGGTATTCTGTTATGGCGTTCCCCAGTCGCCCTTTTATCCTGAAGCGGTCGTGCTGGCCTATCTGTTGCAGCCGGACAGCAACGAGCAACTGTTGATCGGGGAAGCGCGTCAGACTGTTCCGCGGTCACTGGGCGAGTTCGCCTGGGTGGATGCACTGCAATATTTGGCTACGATTCCTACTTTTGCCGGCCAGGCAGCCACGTCGCAGTCGATCACGACAACGGTCTGGGCTTCGCTTGTTTATCAGGCCGGCGGCGAACCGGAAAGCAGACTTTACGCATTTACGTTGGAGCACGTCCCCTCGGATTTGAGCAACCGCACGACGGACCAGTGGCGGATCATCGGCGTGGAGCAACAGTGATGATGCCGACCGACGTACTGGCAGCCGGCACTGGCCCACAGCTGCATTAGTCGGGTGCGCGGGCCTGCGCGGCTCAGCAGGGTTTGACGCATTTCAATCCCACATTCCATTTATATAGGAAGTGCGCACCTGCGTGTTGCGCAGGTTAGCGGTTCTTCATACTTGGGCGCGGTGCGCCGTGGTTTCGCGCTGGATTGGGTAAGGAAACGGGGCTCGAAGCGGGCTGCGCGATAGGTTTTGGCAGGATATGGGCGCCGGCCGGTAGCTAATGGCACGCTGTTTAGGCAATGATAGAAAGAGACGAGGCGGTCTGCCAGCAGGTGGACGGTTGACAGCCAGTAGTGCCACGCTCCACACGTTGTGCAGATTCTGTAAAGCTCCAGCGGGAAAAGATTATGCGGGACGTATCGATAATTGGAATCGGACAGATGCCTGTCGGCGAGCATTGGGACCTTTCCATCCGGCACATCGCTCATCACGCGATCGATGCGGCGTTGAAGGAGGCCGGAACGGAACAGGTAGGCGCGCTGTTCGTGGGCAACATGCTCAGCGGCAACCTGTTGCAGCAGGAGCATCTGGCAACCCTGATCGCGGATTTCAGTGGATTGCGGAACGTCGAAGCGGCGAAGATCGAGGCGGCCTGCGCCAGCGGGGCGTCGGCACTCCGCATCGGCTATATGGCGGTTGCCAGCGGCATGCACGAAGTTGTGGTGGTTTGCGGCGTGGAGAAGATGACGGACACGTCCGGCGGCAGCACGACAGCCGGCCTGGCCACGGCAGCGGACGCCGAATACGAGGCGGCTCACGGGGTCACATTTGTGGGGTTGAACGCGCTCATTATGCAGCGGTACATGTACGAGTTCGACGCGCCGATGGATGGCTTCGCCGGTTTCAGCATCAATGCACATCGCAACGGTGCAAGAAACGTCAATGCGATGTTCCAGAAGCCGATTTCGCTGGATACATATCTGAATGCGCCGATGATTGCGACACCTATCAATATCATGGACAGCAGCCCTATCTGCGACGGCGCGGCGGCGGTGGTGCTGGCGGCTTCGGAGCAGGAGGGAGCATACGTGACGGGCCATCATCCCGGCGCGGTGCGAATACTGGCAAGCTCCAGCGCCAACGATACTATCGCGCTCCACGATCGCAAGGACCCGCTCTTTCTTGAGGCGGCCTATGTCAGCAGCCAGAAAGCATACCTGCAGGGCGGCGTAACGCCTGCGGATATCGACTTTTTTGAAGTCCACGATGCCTTCACGATCATGACCGCGCTCAGCCTGGAAGCGACCGGCTATGCGCGGCGGGGCGAGGGTTGGCATCTGGCTGCTGACGATGCAATCGGCCCGGACGGGCGCATACCAATCAGCACGTTGGGCGGGCTGAAGAGCCGGGGTCATCCGGTCGGCGCGACAGGGATTTACCAGGTAGCCGAAGCCGTGCAACAGTTGCGGGGCGAGGCGGGACAGGGTCAGATTGCGGATGCGGCGATTGGGATGACACAGAATATCGGCGGCAGCGGTGCGACGATTGTCACCCATATTCTAGGCGGCTGAGCAGACAGGCTGGGACGGGTGATTTGGAGTGCAGACAGCTGTCAGAAGCTATCAGTGCAGTATACCGGTCTTCGATAGGTAGAGTTTGATAGGCCGGCGGGTGTAGGATGTGCGTATAGAAGGACAATTGATTGGATTCAATCAGTGAGGATGCTATGAGTATTGCCAGCCTTTGGCGCACCAGACAGCAGCGATATAGTCTTCAGGGCGAGATTTGTCCGGACTGCAGTCGGGCCATATTTCCGCCACGTGATGTCTGCCCCTATTGCAGCGAGGCGGCCGGTCCGCTGCACACGATGAGTGGGCGGGGCGAGGTATACAGCTACACGAAAATGTTTAACGTGCCGGATGGTTTTCTGGCGCAGCGGCCGTACACTGTGGCACTAGTCAAACTAGAGGAAGGGCCGATGGTGACGGCGCAGCTGACCGATATATCTGATGAGGATGTAGAAATTGGGATGCCGGTGGAGATGGTGACGCGCAAGCTGCGGGAAGAGGGTGACAGCGGCGAGATCGTCTACGGATACAAGTTCCGGCCTCTTCTGGCGGCGGCCGACTGAGGCGTGCCACATCGGGAGCAGTCCGGGTGCCCTTAAGGGCACCCACCAGCTTTTGACGACGCAGCAGATGCCATTATTTTGGGATCAATTGCTTCAGAATCGGTCAACCCTACTTGTCTTGAGCCGCCCTTCAACCCCAACTGCAGTTACTCCGCTCCAATCTTTCCTGACGCCGCAGCGGCCGCGTTCAACGATGCATGGACGCTGGAGGACCGCGGGAAGGCAAATCTGGCTGCTGAATCTTCTTCGTCTGACAGTCGGGAGCGAGGCCAAAGCCTAAATCGGACAAAAGACAAAGGCGAACAGTGGGCTCAGAAGATTTGTCGCTCTGCTCGCCGAGAAACCGCCGCGGGCGGCCTGGTATGTCGCGCCGAAACCTAACGATTATCTTTGGTACCATCTTGGTACTCATCCTGTTCCTCGAAGCATTGAGCTGGACGGGCCTTCCTGCGCCACTTGGCCCCATTTACGCACGGATAGATTTGTCCCGCTGTTCCAATGGTGTTGCGGTCCCCAGTCCGCAGTTGAATGCCGGGCTCGTAGAAGACTGTGTAGCCCTGCTGGGAATCCGGCGGCGGCTCGTCGACTTGTCGGGACGGCTCAATTGGCATGAGAGCGTTTCCATTAAGCGATGGCAGGGAGTCGTAGTCACCGGGGATAAACAGGGGCGTCGAGTGACGGCGCTACTTCTGCCCCGCCTGAGCCTCGGAGGTGTCATTTCGCCCAAGATAGGCCGGCTCTCTGCCCTGGAGGTTTTGAATCTGGGAGGAAACTTCCTTCTTTGGGGAGGGATTCCCCGAGAGCTGGTTAAGTTGGGCAAACTTCGCAGCTTGGATCTCAGCTGGTGCTTCCTAAGGGGAGAGATCCCAACAGAACTGGCCCGCCTCCCACTATTGGAGGTCCTGCATCTGGGAGGCAACAATCTTTCGGGGGAAGTTCCGTCTGCGCTGGCCAATCTCACGATACTGCGCGAGTTGTCGCTCGAAAGCAACAACCTGACGGGGGAGATCCCTGTCGAATTGGGCCGTCTCAAGTCACTGGAACTGTTGATTCTTGGGAACAACCGCTTTCGTGGTGGCATACCGGTCGAGCTAGGCGGCCTCTCCCAGCTGCGAATACTGTCGCTTGACCACAACGGTCTTACAGGAGAGATTCCAAGAGAGTTAGGCAGACTTACAAACCTGGAGGAACTCTCTTTACAGATAAATCAGTTGACAGGTGAAATCCCTGAAGAGCTGGGCAGCCTATCTCGTTTGGAACGGCTTAATCTCACCGACAACCAACTTTCTGGAAATATTCCCGCGGCGTTGGGTCATCTCTCGGAGCTGGTCTCACTGTCCTTGACGCGCAATGAAATTACCGGTCCGATACCGCCGGAGTTGGGGCGCCTCACCAAACTGCGTGCGTTGGCTCTGTCCAATAACAGGCTGTCAGGGGCCATCCCCCCAGATCCTGTTCGTTTACCTCATTTGCGGGTGCTGCACCTTTCCAACAACCAGTTCAGCGGCTGCTTGCCTTACCCTACTCACATAATCAATGACGACGACTTGCCCCAGCTAAGGATCCCCTACTGCGAGTAGTCGATTCGGTTCACTTGTCCGAACGGCACCATCCGTTTTTCGCAAATTCGTAACTACTAAGCCACAGTAGTTGACCAGCCAGTCATCCTTGGAACCATTCAGGCTCTTGGTGACGCAACTGGTGTACAGCCGCCGCCATGCTCGCCAGCCGACAGGTTGCGAAGAATG
>MPML01000056.1 GCA_002238445.1 Caldilineaceae bacterium bin5 | reverse complement strand
CCGCTTGCGGCCGACCGCCCATAAGCAAAAGGAAAGTTATCGAGGAGGGTGAATCCAGTTTCTGTCACGCGTTCAGCGTCGCGAAATGACTGCGTAGGCGCGGCCACGTTTAGCGGGAATAGCGGGGCCAGGCAGCGCGATGGCGGGTGACGGGGTATGACTCTAGTGCGAACTGGTGCGTGTAGGATATAATCGAAGCGCGGTCGAATCGAAAGGCGAAACTGACATTGTTGTCTCTGGTCGCGGCCCCCGCTGACCGCAATCGACATGGCGCCGATGAAAACTTCAATTCTGTTGCTTTCCTGCTATGAACTCGGTCATCAGCCACTCAGCCTGGCATGGCCGCTGGCGGCGCTGCGCGCGGCCGGATTTGACGCCTCAACCGCGGACCTGGCGGTGGAAGATTTTCCCGCGCAACGCTCTTCCGGCGCCGATCTGATTGCCATTTCGGTGCCGATGCATACGGCGCTGCGTATCGGCGTAGATGCCGCCCGGCAGGCGCGGGCCGTAAATTCAACAGCACACATATGCTTTTTCGGACTGTACGCCTGGCTCAACCGCGGCTATATGCTGCAGGACAGGAACGGCGAGGGGGCAGTTGCCGATTCAGTTGCGGCGGGTGAAGCTGAGCCGGTGCTTGTCGCGCTGGCGCAGGCCCTTGGGGCAGGCAAGGCTGCGTCGGATGTGCCAGGTCTTACCACCCAGAAGAGTGCGTCCGCGCCGAGTCTGGCCCGGCTCACGCTGCCGCTGCCCGACCGAACGACCCTGCCTTCGCTGGACAGGTACGCCCATTACGTACCGGGGTCTGACCTGCCGCCGGGCGACCACGCAAGCGAAGGCCACGGGGCAGCGGAAGAGCCGGTCGCCTATCCGGCCGGGTATGTAGAGGCCAGCCGCGGCTGTCTGCACACATGCCGGCACTGTCCGGTTGTACCGGTCTACAATGGTCGATTCTTCGTTGTGCCGGTCGAAACGGTACTGGCCGATATCGCCCAACAGGTTGAGAAGGGCGCCCGGCACATCACATTTGGGGACCCCGATTTCCTCAATGGGCCGGGACATGCGCGCAAGGTGGCAAGGGCGCTGCATGACGCCTTCCCCCATGTCAGCTTCGACTTTACGGCAAAGGTTGAGCATTTGTTGGAACACCGGCTGCTGTTGCCGGAACTCGCCGAGTGCGGGGCCTCTTTCGTTGTCTCGGCCTTTGAATCAACCAGTGACCGCGTGCTTACCCGCCTGCAGAAGGGCCACACACGGCAGCAGATGGAGGATGCGGTTGCTGTCGTGAACGAGGCCGGCATCTCAATCCAGCCGACCTGGATGCCATTCACGCCCTGGACAAGCCTGGACTACTACCTCTTGATGCTGCGCTGGATCCGGGAGCAGGGTCTGATACCGCACGTGCCGGCTGTGCAACTCTCGATTCGGATGTTGGTCCCGCCGGGGAGCGCCCTGCTTGGCGACGATGACGCCCATGAATGGCAGGGGACGCTCGACGCAGCCAATTTTACTTATCGCTGGCTGCATCCGGATCCCCGCATGGACTCGCTTCAACGGCAGGTAGCCCGGATCGCGGAACTGGCAGGCCAGACCGAAGCTGAATCCTCTGCTGGCGCAAGTGGCGGGGACATGCCATCGCCTACCGAAGCAGCCAGCAATCCGTTTGCCGTCTTTCGTCGAATAGAGCAGGCCGCCTATCAAGCTGCAGGCAGCCTCTTGCCTGAGCTGGTTAATTCCTCTTCGTATCTTCCCCGGCCGCCGCGCCTTACCGAGCACTGGTTTTGCTGAGCGGAGCCCACTGCCGACCAGTTGGCCGGCTGAGCTGAGCGCATGAATCAACGAACCACAGCTGAAGGCATTCTGTTCACCGATCAGTATCAGCTGACGATGGCGCAATTGTACTTTCGTCTGGGAATGCATGAGAAGCAGGCCCAGTTTGACCACTTCTTTCGCCACTACCCTGATTACGGCGCGCACCAGGCCGGATTCTGTGTAAATGCAGGGCTGGACTGGCTCCTCGACTGGATGGAGTCCGCCCATTTTGGCGAGAAGGAGCTCGAACTGATGCGGGGGATGACATCCCGCACGGGGCGCAGGTTGTTTGCTGACGACTTCCTGTCCTGGCTGGGGGCAAACGGCGACTTCTGCGGCATCTCCCTGCAAGCGATCCCCGAAGGGAGGGTGGTGCACGCACGGGTGCCGCTGACGGTGGTGCGGGGCCCGTTTGCCATGGCCCAGATTCTGGAAACGCCGCTGCTGAACATTCTCAATTACCAGACTCTCATCGCCACCAAAGCGGCCCGTCTGCGTGAGAGCGCGGGCGAGGCGCTGGTGCTTGAGTTCGGCGCGCGTCGCGCCCACGACCGCGGCGGCAATGCGGGTACACGGGCGGCACTGATTGGGGGCGCGGACTTTTCCTCCAATGCCGGCATCTCGCACCTGCTGGGCTACCCACCGAAGGGAACGCACGCGCATTCTATGGTACAGGCCTTCCTGGCCCAGGGTATGACGGAGCTGGACGCGTTCCAGGCATATGCAGACATTTATCCGGACGAATGTCTGCTCCTGGTCGATACGATTGATACGCTGTCGAGCGGCGTGCCCAATGCGATACGCGTCTTTGAGAGGCTGCGGAAGAAGGGGTATGCACCTGTGGGCGTGCGTTTGGATTCCGGCGACCTGGCATTTTTGAGTACGCATGTTGCGCAGATGCTGGACGCTGCCGGGTTTCCCGACGCGTCGATCGTGCTGTCGAATGAGCTGGACGAGTTGATAATACGGGAGATTAAGTCGCAGATCGCCCAGGAGGCGGCGCACTACGGGTTGGATGCGGACAGCATTATCGGCCGCCTTGTGTACGGAGTGGGCACGCGGCTGATTACATCTGCCGGGGACAGTTCGCTGGGGGGCGTCTATAAGCTGGTCGGTTTGCAGGGCGACCCGGGCTGGCAGCCGGCGATCAAGGTCTCGGAGGATCCCGGTAAGACGGCGATTCCCGGGAGTAAGCGGGCCTGGCGCATATACGATATGCGCGGCCGGGCTACGGCCGACCTGTTGACACTTGAAGAGGAAGACCCGGAGCAGTTATGGCAAAATGCCCGGTCTCAGAGCGGCTTTAACAGTGATCATGACAAGAGTGATCATGACAAGCTGGCCCTGACACTTTGCGATCCGCGTGTACGTGCCAACCGCCGGACTCTGCCGGTAGAGAGCATCTCCCACATCGAACCGTTACTGTTGAATGTGATGACTGACGGCCGGGTGGTGTGTGACAGGCCCACTATTGAGCAGAGCCGGACTTTGCGCCGAGAGGACGTGGCCAGGCTGGATAATGGCGTACGCCGACTTATCAATCCACAACTGTATCATGTGTCTGTCAGCGAGCAGTTGTGGGCACTGCAGGAGAAGCTGCTGAGTTCTCTCTCAACCCAAAGGACTGACCCCGGTTCTTGACCAACCGGCCTTTCCTAGCTAGAATGCTGTGTTGATGGCTATTGTTTGACGCTGAGGTAGAACCGCTTTTGGACCGGCTGGCGGCGGTCTGCCGCTGATAACGTGCGGCAAAGGTGTGCCCATGACGAAGCGCAATCCCAATCCAGATCCCGAAATCTTTGAGCTGACAACGACCCGCAAACCGGAGGCGGATGCGGATACGATTGTCCTGCAACAGGGGGGCGTTCCGCGGCATGACGCGGTGCAGGACACTTTGCAGGCGAGCGCAGACAGAGGCGCCTATCACATCTGGACCATCGGCTGTCAGATGAATGTTGCCGACTCCAACCATGTGGCCGCGGAACTGGAGAGGATCGGCTATCGACCAACCGAAGCAATGGACGAAGCTGATATCGTTGTACTCAACACGTGCGTAGTGCGGCAGAGCGCGGAAGACAAGGGCGTCGGAAAGGCCAGCAACCTCAAGCCGTGGAAGCGGGACAGGTCGAACCGTACCTTGGCGTTGATGGGCTGTATGGTGGGCGTCAAGCCCAGCCCGCAGCTACGTGCTCGCTTTCCTCATGTGGACGTGTTCATGCCTCCCAGCGAGCCGGGACCGTTGATCACCCACCTGCAGCAGGATCAGATTGCGGCCGATTCCACGCTGCTTGAGATGGAGCAGATAGCTCATCGCCACTCAGTGCAGGATAACGTACAACCGGCCGGTTCCGGCCAGTCGATTCGACATCTGGCTGTGAACGGCGAGGCCGCGGTGACTGCCCATGTGCCGGTGGTCTACGGCTGTAGCCATGCCTGCACCTTTTGTATTATTCCCTTCCGGCGCGGCATCGAGCGCAGCCGCCCTGTTGACGAGGTTGTGAGCGAAGTGCGCGGTCTGGTCGCCCAGGGTGTGCGTGAGGTGACACTTCTGGGTCAGATTGTCGACCGTTATGGCCACGACTGGCGCAATGGAACCGAGAATGGCTCGTTACCGGGTAGGCAGCCTGATCTGGCCGACCTGCTGCATGCTGTCCACGAGGTTGAGGGGCTGTGGCGCATTCGTTTTCTGACAAGCCACCCCAACTACATGTCGGACAGAATTCTTGAAGCGGTGCGGGACCTGCCCAAGGTTTGTGAGCATATCGAGGTCCCGACGCAGGCCGGGAATGACGAGGTGCTGGCGCGAATGAAACGGGGATATACACAGGCCCAGTATCGCGAGCTAGTCGACCACATTCGGACGACGGTGCCCCGAGTCGCTATCAATACCGACATTATTGTCGGCTTCTGCGGAGAGTCGGATGCGCAGTTCGAAGAGACCTACCAGTTGCTGGCCGATTTGAAGTTGGACAAGGCCCACCTGGCGCGCTACAGTCCGCGGCCGGGCACGGTCAGCGAGCGGCGGATGGCGGATGATGTGCCGGAAGCCGAAAAGGTCCGCCGCCACAAGGCGCTCGAGCAACTGCAGGAGCAGGTCTGCGGCGAAATCAATGCGCGGCTGCTGGGCGAGACGGTCGAACTGCTGATCGAAGGGCAACATAAGGGCAAGTGGCGCGGCCGCACGAGGCAGAACAAGCTGGTGTTTGTCAATCCTGAGGACCGGGCAGGCGATCTGCGCGGACGCCTAGTCGAAGCACAGATCACGTGGACAGGTCCCTGGAGTATGCAGGGCCGTTACGTGCAAGAAAGATTCCCGGTCGAGGCCTGAGCGCACGGAAGGGCAGGCGATGCGCGCGGGCTGAGATGAAACCTTCAAGCGGGTTGCGACCCGATCGACTGTCTCCCCTATGAATCCACTCTTACTCAATATTCTTCTCTTTCTGGTCGGCTTTGTTCTCCTTACCGGCGGAGCCGATTTTCTTGTGCGCGGGGCAAGCCGTTTGGCAGTGCGCCTCAATGTGCCGCTGGTTGTGATCGGGCTGACCGTGGTGGCGTTTGGCACAAGTCTGCCGGAGCTGGTCGTCAGCCTGATTGCAAACCTCCAGGGCGGCAGCAGGGCCGAGCTGGCAATCGGCAACGTGGTCGGCAGCAATATTGCAAACCTTGCCCTGATCCTGGGCGTTGTGGCGGTGCTGCGCCCGCTCATGGTTGAGCGGCAAGTTCTGCAACGCGAATACCCGCTGATGATCGGTATCTCGCTGGTTTTTACCTGGATGGCCTGGGATGGACAGATAGCCCAATGGGAGGGTGTGCTACTCTTTTTGGGGCTACTCGGTTTTGTTTACTGGAGCTACGCAGCCAGCCGCTCGCTGGCCGAAGAAAAAGAAAGCGAGGCGCTTGAGTACATTGGTGGGGAGGCTGCAGACAGCTCCACCCAGGCAGAGGGCTTGGATGACCAGGAAGAGGTTGAGGTTGGCTCCGCTGACACGCTGGCCCAATCTCAGGAGCGAATCGCGCGCGCTGCCAGGAATCCCCTCTTGCCAGCTGCCATATCGGGTCTGTTCAGGTCCCTGCTGCTGCGCGACATTGGCATGGTGGTTCTGGGCATTTCGGTCCTTGTTCTGGGCGCCGACTGGCTCGTCGATTCGGCCACCTTCATCGCGACCTACTTTGGTGTGAGCGAGCTTGTGATTGGCCTGAGTCTCGTTGCCCTTGGAACGAGCCTGCCTGAACTTGCGGCGTCGGTTGTGGCGATCCTGTATAGGCGCGGGGACATCGCCCTGGGAAACCTCGTCGGCAGCAATCTCTTCAATATGATGGCCGTTGTTGGCATTACCGCCAGCGTCCGACCATTGCCCGCCCCTCTGAGTATGCGCTGCGTTGACTTCCCGGTCATGCTGGTGGTGGCAGTTCTGCCGTTTCTCCTTGTGCTACCTTCGCCGCACATTGCCAATCGCTGGAAGGGGGCCCTGATGCTGGCAATCTATGTTGGCTACATTATAGGAATCTACGTGATATCGGAGGGCAATGGGGTGTGTTGAAGCGGGGTCCGGAGACCGGGCTCGTAGTGCACTTACTTCTCAAACCGAAGCTACTCAGCCACAACTAATCTACGATCCTGAACGAGGCGAGCAACGGTGTTTATTCTCCCCTTATTGTTGTATTTTGGGCGGTCGGCCGCAAGCGGCCTCCCTTGTGCAGGGGCTGCGCCCCCGCAACGCCCCCCTCCAAAACCATCCCTCACCGACCGTGTGCCTTCTTCGCAACGTGTCGGCTGGCGAGCATGGCGACTGTACACCAGTCGCGTCACCAAGAGCCTGAATGGTTCCAAGGATGACTGGCTGGTCAAGCGTTGTGGCTTGGTAGTTACCTCAAACCTTCTATTCGATCGGGCGAAACTCGCCATCCTCTACTTTGTAAAACCAGACGCTGGCATCAACTAAATCGCCGTTGGCTTTGAAGTGCAGCGGCCCCAGGAGCGTCTCGGATTCGCTCTCGCGTATTGCTTGCGCGATCTCATGTCCATGGAACGAGTCGCCCGCGCGTACCCCTGCCGCCAGCACCTGCATCGCTATGTATCCATTGACTGAGAATGGGCCAGGATCGCGGTATTCGGTATCGCGGTAGGCCTCAATCCAGCCGGCGCCGGCCACACTGAAGGGGCTGGGCGCGAGCGCGCTTACGTACATCGCGCCGGCCGCGGCTTCCGCTTGGTCGACGTCAGCTGCCAGGAATGCCCCGTCGCCGGCAAGCAACGGCAGGTTCAGCTTCGCCTCCAACAGGCTGGCGCGGAGGTCGCGGGCCGCGCTTGCGTCGCCGGCGAAGAAAATAGAGTCAGCCCCTGCACTTTGAATCTGCTGCGCGGTTTCTGAAAAGTCGGGCTGCCCTTCCGCAACTGCCAACTGGATCGCTGTCGTCGCGCCGAGCGCCTGCAGGTTTTCAACAACTGACGCGGCCAGGCTGCTGCCGTAATCCGTTTCTGAATGGACAACGGCAACGCGCTGGGCGGTCATCGTATGTACCAGGAAACGGGCGGCTGCTTCGGCCTGCGTGCTGTCGTTGGCATTTACGCGAAAAAACATGGTGTGCCCGCGGTGGGTCAGTGCGCGCATTCCGGCCGCAGGTGTGATCTGAACGATTCCCATTTCTTCATAGAGGGGCAGGGCAGAGGAGGTGGGGCCGCTGTCCAGGTGGCCGATCAAGCCTGCAATGTGTTCACCGCCTGCGAGAGCCAGTCTGATTCGTTCTGCATTTTCGAGAGCTGCGCTGTTTTCCGATCTGTCATTGAGGGCGCGAACGACAATGCGGCGGCCCAACAGCCCGCCGTTACTGTTAATCTCCTCGGCTGCCAGGCGCACACCGCCAAGCGCAGATTGTCCTGCATCGGCACGGAATCCGCTTAGTGGCACCGCGACGTATACTATTGTCTCGCCGGCAAGGGGTTGCGCGCTGGCCGCGTTGCAGGCGGATGTCAGTGCGGCGATGAGGCAGACTGCAAACAGTGCGATGAAGCTGTTAGAGCGTGGTCGCACATTTTCTGCCATTTGGCGAAGGCGTATGGAAAGATTCATATATAAATATGCTGGAACCTGCGTTGGACCCGCAGGATGAGGCTGTGAATCATTCTAATGCGTTGGCTGAAAGTAGGTTGAAATGTGGCGATACAGCTCTTCCAGGTTGGTCTCATCGGCGCGATGGAACCTGCCTCCGCCGATGCGAGCAAGGTTTCGCAATAGTGATGCGTCTGCATCGCGGCCGAATGCGATCGTGTGGATTGCCACCGGCAACTGGGCCTGTTGCACTGCCTGCTGCAAGTCTTGCAAACGGGAGTCGCTGTCGTTATCGCGGCCGTCGGTCATCACCACGATGGCATTGATGGCTTCGGTGTCGCCCACATTCTGCAGATCACTATGTGCTGCCCATACGGCATCAATCAGGTCGGTGTAGCCGCTCGCCTGCATGTTTTCGATCAGCTGTGACAGGTAGTTGCGGCCGTTTGCATCCAGCTGTTGCAGAGGACCGTGCTGCTTGATCCCGGAGCCAAACTCGACCAGCCCGACTCTGTCGCGGTCCCCCTGAATTTCGTCGATGAACCCGTGCAGGGCGGCTTTCGAACTGGCAAGTTTTGTGCCTTCCATCGACTCGCTGGTGTCCACGATCAAGACGATATTGGCAGGCCGCTTTGTGTAGCGCCAAATGTCCAGCACCATTTCCATTACCTGCGCAGGCGGCAGAGGCAAAAGGGTCTGTGGGAGAAGTGGGTTCACTGCACTGCTGCCGGCGAATGGGCTCGGCGCGGCCATCAGGTCGATGGACAGGTCGACAGGTCGGAAACCGGCCTGCAGAAAGGCAAACTGACTCTCCTCCTCCAGCAGAAAACTGGCGAATGCACGGTAGGTGCGGCGTTGGTTCCGGGTCAGGGCAGGGCCGGTGCGGCCGTCCAATTCCAGCAGCGCCAGGGGATAGTCAGCCCAAAGGGTACCTTCCTTCGGGTAGATAGCGACCAGTTCACCCTCAGGCAGGCGCCGGTCGTCGTTGTCCAAGCCTAGCAATCGCGGGCGATTGCGGGCGGAGGAGTGGTTCCAGGCAATGACGGTCTGCTCTTGGGTGACGAATGCATCCAGGACGACGTTGTCTGCATTCCCGGCGGGGAGCAGGCGTCCTTCGTCGCCCAACTGATTGCCGTCCGGGAGGACATGCGCGGCGGTTTCCACGCTGCGAACGTAATCAATGACTTCGGGCCGCGCGGCGATCTCTTGGGTCAAACCGCGAGTTACACCGGCGCCGGTGTAAAACTCCGACAAAATCGCCAGCACACCTGCGGCGCTGTTTACGCTGGGGTGACCCCATGTGAACTCAGTGAAAGAGGCGATCGCGCGGGCCTGGACTTCAGTCCAGCCGACAGCCTGCTGGGGCCAGCCAAGAATCCGGGCTGCTTCTGGATGGGCGGCTATGACGATTGGGCTGACAGCGAATCGCGTTGTCGGACCGACCCGGCTGGCCCCTAAGCTGCCTGGCGCGATTGGAAAGAGTTCGGCCCAGCGTCGTTCGATCAAATCCAGCCAGAGCGAACTGTCGGGCGCGACGGCCTGAAAGCCGGGTTGCCGCAGCGACTCCTGCACCATTTCCAGGGGCGACAGCCTCACAAGTTCGACCCGCATCAACTCGCCGTCGACTGTACGGAGTTTCAGGTCGTTGAAACTGTCGGCCCGCTCTTGCAGTGGTCCCGCGATGGGTTGCGAGACGGCCACTGTCAACTGGGCGCTATTGGCGGGCCAGTCTGCTAAAGGGGCGACGTCACCGGTGGACGCGGCAATGCTGCCGCCGTTCAGGTTGTCAGAGATCCAAGCGCCCACGCGCACCGTCGTCACGGCACAGGCGCATAGCAGGAAGCAGGCTGCTATTGCCAGGGCGGCGAGGTGCTGGCCGGGCAAAAGGCGTCGGCGTCCTGTTTCAGACGGCTCTGCAGGGTCTCGACTTGTCTCTTCCTGCGGTAGGCTCATTGCGCTTCGTTCGTGTCCTGCCAACTCCAAAGACTGGGCAGGAGGTCTCGATTGGGAGGTTGCATTGTGATTGCAGGCTGGATTTCGCTTCTTACACCTAACTTCTGCCAGCGCACAAAGAGGCTGTCGTCGGAGGCGTCTACAGCCAGGCCGGGGTCAATGGGTCGCAGGCCGAAAGCAAGGGCCTTGCGCTGTTGCGCTTCGCTGAGCAGAAAACGCTGAAACGCCAATGCGGCGTTCTTCTGCACTGCCGACGTTTCCGGGCCTACCCAGATAGCGAATGGAAAGTCGAACCGGGCGGTCACTTCGGGATAGTGGACGATCATCGGCTCCTGCCAGCGGGTCTGGATACCTTCCATGTTGCGCAGGAGCTCGCTTTCCAGGAACTGTCCGCCATCTCCTGCAGTGAAGCCGAACAGTGCCACATTTTCGGCCGCGCTTGATCTGTTCCAGCTCGAGATGTTCGCCGCGCCCATTGCCTCATCCAGCCAGATAAGGAATTCCGGGTCGGTTACGTCTTCGACAGATAGGTCATTTCGATCGTAATATTCGCCGGCGGCGGTGATTATGGCAGCCAGGCCGGCCACGGTCTTGCCAGGCGCGGCAAGCGCCAATTTGAAGTTGCCCCAGGCGGGATCGCCGCCCAGTTCTTTCCAGCCTGTCGGCGCGACGGCCGCCTCGTGCACTGTGGACCATGAGACTGGCCCGAGGTTTTCGAGGAGGGCGACGCCGCGGCTTCGAAACAAGCCCCAGGTGAGAAGCGTTTCTGCCACGGAGCGCACGCGGTATTGCCCGTCGCTCAGAAACAGGTCCCGCCCCAGTCGATCCCTGTTGGAGGTGTTGGCCATTTCGACGAGGTAGCGGCTTTCGGCTATCCAGGCTGTGGGGAAGGCGTCCAGAGCAGCGCGGATTTCTGGGGGTAGGTCATGTGGGAGAATGTCTGCTGGCAGCGCGCCGAACTCGTTCCGTTCCCATCTTCCCAGCGCGTCCAGGCCGTCCATGGCGATTACTTCGACTTCAACCGGCGCGCTTCCCGTTCCGGGGTCAAACGCTATGAACTCTTCCGCCGCGGCCCGGACCCACGGCTCCACCGGCGGGGCTGTGATCACCTGAATTCGTACTACCTGCGGGGGCCCGGCAGCAAAGCCAGGGTTGACGGATTCCCCGCCGATCGTGCGCCACACCAATATCGCGACGACCAGCAGAGCGGCTGCCGATAGGATCGCGACAAAAAGGACACGCGTGCGATTCATTGTTCCTGAACAAGTGGGGTGCCGCAGAAGTCGCATACCGCGGTCTGCGTGATAGAGGCGCCTTCTACAAGATCCGGCGGTGTCGCCGCGCCGCACGATGCGCACTGCGGTTCATAGCGCACTGTTTGCGGGGATTCACCGCCTAGCGGCCGCTCCACTCTTAGAGGGATATCGTCAGGATCGGGCTCTGTGCGTCCAAGGTATGCCCCGAGGAGGCTGGTGACGCCGACTAAGACGAGTATTCCGGGCCAAATCCAGTCGGTGGCGAAGAGGATGGCGAGGCCGATCATAAAGACGGCGCCGGTCAGGCCATGGCGGGGCGCGGCGAATTTCGCGTTTTTCATGGTTAGTGCGGACTCGTTTTGTTTCAGTGGGGAGTTTTCAACATCCCGCATGTGGACTATGCACCATAGGTTTCGGTTGCTAACTTCTCCAATTTGTCTGATTCTACTACAATCTTGCCAATGGGAACACAACCTGGGAGCGTAGGAAATGAAACGGGTTTTCGGCCCCCATTACGGCAAAAGGGAAAATTCACGCACTCAAAGACACTCAGAGTTTCTCCAAAGTGCTGGCTCAAATGGACGCAAACTGCACAGAGCCAAAACGCCTGAGGAATGTCAGTGACTCACCACTTGGCAGATATTATTTCGGAGCACTTGCCGTGGTCTGGCCCCTACTGTGCTTCTGCGAATAAGCGTCTCATGTCGCCTTGCGAGGTAATTGTTCCAAGCTTCCGGGCTCATGTCAGAAGATGCGGCTTGGACGTAGTGCACGAGGCGCCCGTCAATTCGGGTGTCGCCTGCGTACTGACTGAGCTTGGAACGACTGATATTCCCACTCATTATTTCGCCAATGAGCCAATATTCGTACTTAGTAGTTTTACGAGCAAAAGGAAGACTTTTTCCGTTTTTTCGAATGCCGTCTTTGGTACCCGGCGAAGGGGCTGCGGATTCCGGTTTCCGGCTTTCTGCCAGATGCAATTGTGTTTGAGTCTCCTTCGCTCTTCGTTCCAATTTTCCCAGTTCGGCAACCGCGGCCTGGGCTATTCTTTCGGCTTCAAGCTGGGCTGCTTCGGCTCTGGTTGCCTGCTTTTCGGCTTCTCTTCGAGCATGTTCTCTTCCTTGAGCTAACTCCTCAGCCTCAAGCTTGGCAGCACCTGCCGCAATTGCCAGTTCCTCAAATTTAATTCGGGCAATCTCAGAGGACTGGGCCTGCTCCTGGGCCTGCCTTATGGCCGATTCGGCGATTCGTGCCCTTACTTCCGCGTCTGAGAGAGCTGCATCGGCCTCCTGAGCTCGTTGTTCTGCTTTCCTCCTTGCATCCCTATCAATCTCGGCAGAGGCCCAGGTAGACCCTCCCAGTGTTTCATTTAGGCGCACCACGGCTTGATGCTCTTCCCAGGCTCTGATTTTCTTGAGCACGTAGGCAATGTGGTTGAGGCTTCCCCTAGTAAGCTCTTCGTCCAAATCTCGCAGGTGTGGAGGATGAGACGCCTTATTTCGAGCCCATGAGATTCTCCTGAATTTGCGAAGGACTCTCTTGTCGCCACCGAACCGTTTTGAAAATATGTCCTCCCAATATTTTTCTGCGAGCGCCTCAAAGAAACTGACCTCTATCGTCGATTCCAAGTCAGTGCCTCTTCGCAGGTTTCTGTCAAGACTGTCTGCACTGCTGCCCTTCAGAGATTGCTGCAGAACAACCTGTACAGTAGCGCCCGGTGCAAGGTGAAGACATTCAATGAAGAGAGGGCGCATTGTGTCTAGAAATATGTCCACTGCCTTGATTAGGGCATCCTTGTTGGGTCGGTCAATGGTAGGCATTGCAACCTTTCCTTTCCTCTATGAGAGAGCAGCAGTGTGATTTTTCAACTGAGTCAACATTGACTTCGGCAACAGGCAATTCAGACTAGGGGAATCTAGGTACACCTGGGTGAATGCGCCGCAAATGCAAACGGCGGCAGATTCGAGGAATGAAAGTGAGGTGTTTTCACTTAGATGTGTAGGGGGAACATGTCCTATGCTTGAGTACTTTCATGTCTCGGTATCTCGTCTGCAGATTACTGGGGGGAATATGTCACATTTTACTTGTGGTAGGCGCAGACCGTTTGACATCTAAGGGACCAGAAAGCTGACAGTATACGGACAGGAACTGCAGTAGCTGACAATGACGAAAATGGAATTAGAGTTCTTGACTTGAACATCCTCACAGCACTCCCCAATCGCCTCTAAACGTATGTGTTCTGAGCAAAAGAGGAGCATCCATATTGAGTTGGCGCAATCGGCCCAGCGACTGTTACCCGCGGTCCAACTTGCATGTAAGCACATGCCAAAGGATCGGTTGGGCCCTCGACTGCACGCGAGAACGCTGACTGTCCTCTGCTGATACACTGTTTAACTATTGAGTCGTGCAGAAGCCCCTATTTCGTGACACGCACATTCGACATTCTCAACAGCCTGAATCAGCAAGAACTGTGGTACAATAGGAACCGCCAACCCTTGGTGTGAGAGATGCCATGATTACCCGAATCGAACTCGATGGATTCAAGACCTTCCAGGACTTTGCGCTAGATCTGTCGCCTTTGCAGGTCATCGTAGGCGCAAACGGGGTGGGCAAGAGTAACCTATTCGATGCTCTGCAACTGCTCTCGCGTCTGGCTGACTCCGATCTTAGGACGGCGTTTCAGGCTATGAGGGGTGAGGTGGGTGAACTCTTCACTATCCGAGCAGATGGCCATACAGCCAGCCGGATCCGTTTGGCAGTCGAACTGCTAGTAAATCGTCTTGTGCAGGACGACTGGGGAGTACAACAGGAACTGACATACCCCCGAATGCGTTACGAACTCGAGATTGCCCGAAGGCGCGATGACTTGGGTCTCGATCGGCTCTATGTTGACCATGAATTTTTGACCGCGATTCCGCGCAAAGGGGACAGGTGGACGAAATCATACAATTTGAAGACTGGTGGACCCTGGATTCCGTCAGTGACAGGTGGACGTTCTCCTTTTATCTCTACCTATGAAGAACTGGGCAAACCCACCCTTGCACTGCATCAAGATGGGAGAGGTGGTCGTCGAAACATAGTGGGCGAGCAGGCAGAGCGGACTGTACTCAGCGGGATCCACAACACAGAATTTCCACATGCATATGCAGTCGCCGAAGAGATGCGGACATGGCGCTTTTTGCATCTCAATCCAGAAATTTTGCGCCAACCGAGCCCACTAACTGCTACTACAATAATGGCAGCGGATGGTAGATTCCTACCTAACGCGCTTGCCCGAATGAGTGGCACTGATCCAACCCTAGTGGCCGACATTTCGAGGGATTTGGCAAACCGCGTTCCTGGAATTCTACAGATCGAGGTAGAAGAAGATCGAAAGCTGGAACGCTACGTAATCTGGGCGCATACAGTGGATGGCAGGCGATTCTCCTCCCGTGTACTTTCCGATGGAACGCTCCGACTGCTAGCACTTGTTACATTGACAAACGACCCGGACCACGAGGGGCTTCTTTGCTTTGAGGAACCAGAGAATGGCGTGCACCCCTCTCGTTTAGTAAGTATGACTAACTTGCTGCAAGATTTGGCAACGAATTTTTCGGATCCCGATCAGACTGGACTTCCCTTACGTCAGATAATCTCAAATACACATTCACCGATATTCATCAGCAACACGGATATCCTTCCTTATGTGCTTTTTGCTCATATGGCAACCCGCGTTGAACCTGCCGAAGACATCCCGCCGCAGAGGTTGACCAGAATAGTCTCCGTAGTTCCGGATCCGTTGCAGCCGCAACTTATCCCTGAAGAATTGCAGAGCTATACTCTAAGCGAAGTACGAGACTATCTGGAGTGCGCGGACCTGGAGGACGCAAGGCGTGAACTAGAGATGACTGTGGCACATGCCAATGGGCGCCCGATGGGTGTAGGTTTCAAGTAATGAAGCAACTAGCAATGGCACTCTTGGCAGAGGGGAAGACGGACCATCAGTTTATTCGTATTGTTGCACAACGTACAGCGGAGCGCGTACTCAACCTGAACTGTCCGGTAACCACAGAAGTACTGGATCCAATTATTTTTGAGGAATCTGGGGGCAAGCAAGCTGACAGAATCTTGGGTGTCGCGCATTCTGCATTTGGTTTCCACCTAATTCTTATTCACGCAGACGCTGACTCTCGCACAAGCGAATCCGCATGGTCCGACCGAATCGAACCCGGCTTTCAGCTCATTCACGATGCAAAAAAAAAAGGAGAGAAGGTCTGTGAACAGGTAGTACCTGTGATCCCTGTACAAATGACGGAAGCCTGGATGTTGGCCGATCCAGAGGCACTAATCGAAACAATTGGCTTCAATGGTTTGCCAGCTGAGTTGGGACTACCTCCCCGTCCTCGTTTGGTCGAGGGAATTGCTGATCCGAAATCGAGTTTGAAGGAAGTCATTAGCACTGCCGTAAGTACACGCCCGAGGCGGCGGCGACGGGAACTGAGCATTAGTCAATTGTACGAACCTCTAGCTGGAAGAATCGAACTTGAGTTTTTGGCCCAAGTACCGGCATATCAACGATTCCAATCGGACTTGAAGCGGACGCTAAGTGAATTGAGTTTCTTCTAACGAAACACATGTTGGAACAATTGGGCACAGTTTAGCGACACAGAGTATTTTGAACATATCAAAGGAGAATCATGCCCAATATCCAACCTTCTACTTTGCGCGAAGTCGGTTATCAACTGTTCGAAGCCTCGGGCTGCACTGTCGAGGACGCCCACGCCGTGGTCGACCACTTGGTGGAGTCGAATCTTTTCGGACACGATTCGCATGGCGCGATTCGTTACTACGAGTACACGCGAGCCATCCGCGAAGGTCGATTTCAGCCGCGGGCGAAACCCACAATTGTTCGCGACTATCCCAGCACCGCAGTCGTGGACGCCGGCGGAGCGCTTGGCCAGGTCGGCGCAACTTTCGCCATGAATCTGGCAATTGAAAAGGCCCGCCGAAACGGTCTGGCCACCGTTACATTACGCAACACGAGCCACGTGGGCCGCGCTGGCGCGTATCCACTGATGGCGGCGCGGCAAGGGAACTTGATCGCGCTGGCGTTCGTGAATGCCGGGAATCTTGGCTATCAGATTGCCCCCTTCGGCGGGCTGGAGGGCAGACTCAGCACCAACCCGATTGCATTCTCGGCGCCCCGGCCCAACACCGATCCGATTCTGGTGGACATGACGACTTCAGTCGTGGCCGAAGGCAAGGTGCGGGTCGCGATCAATCAGGGCAAGGATGTGCCCGAGGGCTGGCTTATCGACGCCAACGGCAACCCGACGACCGATCCAAACGATTTCAGAGCCGAACCGCCCGGAGCAATCCTGCCGATGGGGGGTGTCGTAGCCCACAAAGGCTATGCCCTGGGCCTTGTGGTAGAATTGCTGGGAGGCACGCTAAGCGGCGAGGGCTGTGCCGACGGTTCCCGGACGATGAGGAGCAACGGCGTCCTCTTCACAGTTTACAATATCGAACACTTTACCGAGCTATCTACCTACTATGAAGAGGTAGAGGCGCTCCTCCGTCACGTCAAGTCCAGCCGCCTCGCGCCCGGATTCGATGAGATTCTCGCGCCAGGAGAGCCGGAGTTTCGCAGCGCACAGCGCAAAGAGGGCGATGGCATCGAAATCGACGAGACCACCTGGGAACACATTTGCCAGGAAGGACGACTTCTGGGGCTCGATCCGGACAGTTGGTAGAAATCGCGCAGGGCTCGCGGCTCTAACGCGGCCGCATGAACCGATCTGAAACCAGCGCCAAAGGGAGAAAGCAATGGAACAGATGACACCAAAACAACGGTTCTTGGCTGGGCTGAACGGCGACCCGGTGGACAGACCACCTGCAGCCAGCATTGTGTCCGTTATCACTTACGAATTGATGGACATTACCGGCGCGCACTTTCCACATGCAAATATCGAGCCGGAGCCGATGGCGACGCTCGCTGCCGGCGCGCATGAAGTGATGGGATTCGACAGCGTCATGCCGATCTTCAGCATTGCCCAGGAGGCAATGGCGCTCGGCTGCGAGGTGGACTGGTCGGATACCGACATGATGCCCAATCCGACCGACTCGCCCTGGGCGGATCGCGATGTCGAAATCAAGCTGCCTGACGGCTTTCCCGATGCGTTTCTTGAAGACAAATACGTCAAGTGCGCCATAGACGCCATCCGGTTGCTCAAGCAGCATTTCGGCGACGAGGTCATGGTTCTGGGCAAGGTCATGGGGCCGTGGACACTTTCCTACCACTGCTATAACACGCAGGAGTTTCTGTTCGATACCATTATGGACCCGGACCGTGTACGCAAATCGTTGGAAACTCTGGCGCCGGTGCCGCTCTTGTTTGCGCAGGCCCAAGTAGAGGCCGGCGCCGACGCTATCGTCTGGGCCGACCACGCCACCGGGGACCTGGTTCGAAACACCATGTACCGGGACTTCCTGTTGCCGCACCATCAGGAGCTTGTGCCTCAAGTGGACGCGCCCGTTATTCTGCACTGTTGCGGCCGGACGCTGGACCGGGTCGAGTACTTTAGCGAGGCCGGCTTTGCCTGCTATCATTTCGAGTCGGCCAACGCGCCGGATCTGATGGTCGAGAAGGCTGCCGGCAAGATGAAGCTGACCGGCAATGTAAACAATCCGATCACCTTGTACTCGCGCGGCCCGGCTGAGGCGCGAGCTGAAGCGCAAGCCGCCATTGACGCAGGCGTGGACATTATTGCACCGGAGTGCGCCGTTCCACTTCAGGCACCCGTCGCCAACCTACAGGCGATCGTGGAAACCTGCAAAGACAATCGCTACCAATAGGAGCCCCTTACTATGAGCCGCGAAGAAGAGATCAAGAAAGGGCTGTACGAGCACACACTAGTCGGCGAGGCGCCGGAAGTGGTGGCGCTTACGCAAGAGGGTATCGACCTGGGGATGGATCCGCTGGATATTCTGTTCGGCGCGCTTATTCCATCTTTGCAGGAAGTGGGCCGTCTATTTGAGATTGGCGAATACTTTGTTCCCGAGATGCTGGTTGCTGCGCGCGCCATGCAGGGGGCGATGGCTCTGCTGCGACCACTGCTGGTCGACAAGGGGGCAGAGCCAATTGGCAAGGTGGTGATGTTGACCGTAAAGGGCGATGTTCACGATATCGGCAAGAATCTGTGCAACATCATGTTGGAGGGCGAGGGCTTCGACATCGTAGACTTGGGGGTCAATGTCAAGCCGGAAGACGTGGTCGCGGCGGTACAGGAACACGAGCCTCAATTGTTGGGCTTCTCTGCCTTTTTGACCACGACCATGCCCTTTTTCAAGTCAAATCTGGCAGCTCTGACGGATGCCGGATTGCGGGACTCAGTCAGGGTGATGGTTGGCGGCGCGCCGGTTACGCAGGAGTATGCTGACAGTGTAGGCGCGGACGGTTTCGCGCCCGATGCCAGCGCGGCGGTGCGCCTGGCCAAGCAACTGATGGTCGAAATGGGATACGACGTCAGCATGGGCGGCGGCGATGACGGCGAAGGCACATCCGCTCTGGCAAGCGCGGTGCAAGCCGTTGAGGATCTCATGGTCCAAGCTGGACAACATGACGAGTAGCCTGACATGAATACTGTGATTTCCTCCGCGAAGAAGACCGTTGTAATTGGTCCAGAACACCCCTTTGTTATTATCGGCGAACGTATCAACCCCACCGGCCGGAAAATTCTGACCAAGCAGATGATTGACCGCAACATGAGCATGGTCTGTCGCGACGCTCGACGGCAGGTGGAGGCGCACGCGCATGTGCTCGATATCAACGCCGGCGTCCCTGTCGACGGCGTAGAGCCGGAGATTCTTCGACAAGCGATTCAGGCCGTGCAGCAGACCGTAGACGTGCCAATTTCAATCGATTCATCGGTCGTCGAAGCGTTGGAAGAGGGCCTCGCGGCCTATGAAGGCAAAGCCCTCGTCAATTCAGTCACCTATGAAGATGAGCGGCTGGAGACGGTATTGCCGCTGGTCAAGAAGTACGGCGCGGCGGTCGTGGGTGTTGCCAACGACGATACCGGCATTTCCAACGAACCGGAGGAACGGCTTCGCATCGCGACCATGATTGTCGAGCGCGCCGCAGACCACGGCATACCGGCCGAGGACGTGGTGATTGACCCACTGGCTCTGACAGTCAGCGCGGATGACAATGCAGCTCTGATCACATTGGAGACTATCCGCCTCATCCGCGAGAATCTGGGCGTCAACATGACGTGCGGGGCCAGCAATATTTCCTTTGGACTTCCATGGAGGCCAACTGTAAACGCTGCTTTCCTTTCCATGGCGATCGCGGCCGGTCTGACTTCGGCCATTACAAATCCCCTAGAGACGGAAATCCGCCACACAATTTACGCCGCCGACCTCCTCATGGGGCACGACGCCTATGCGGGCAACCTGATACAGGCATTCCGATCGGAACGAAAGCGCCAGCAAGAGTCGAATTAGCTTTTGTTCCGTTCCAAACGGAAACGCATATGCGTTCGCTTCAATGACAAATACTGTTCCCGCCGGAACGACCAAAGTCTCCATAGAGTTCCGACCTCACGATAAGGTAACCCGCGTTCCACCCGGAATGACGATTTTCAACGCCGCCAATTGGATAGGTCTGCCGATTGACAGCACTTGCGGCGCTAAAGGAACTTGCGGTAAGTGCAAGGTTCGTATACTGCGCGGGCAAAACGGCGCGACCGCGGCTGACCGGCGGATTTTCTCTGAAGAGGAGATCGCCGATGGCTGGCGGCTCTCCTGCCGCAGCGAAGCCAATTCGGACGTCGTCTGCCACGTGCCGCGGCTGATGGGTAACCCCAAAGCGGCGTTGATGGGATTTGACCGCCACGTCATTCTGAATGCCAACGTCTATAAGATCCCCTTGACGCTGACACCGCCCTCGCTGGAAGACCAGCGCAGCGATTTCAGCCGCATCCGCGATGCATTGGAGCCGGAAGGGTATGCGATTGAGGCCTCGCTGAACCTGTTGCGCCAGTTGCCGGGCGTGCTGCGGCGCAGCAATTGGCAGGTTACCGCTGTGATTGTCGGGCACGAGTTGGTCAGTGTCGAGGAGGGCGACACCAGCAGCCGCTCCTTTGGTCTGGCCTTCGACATTGGCACAACAACGGTTGTGGGCATGTTGATCGATCTCAACAGCGGGGCGCCGGTTGCAGTCCAATCCGCTCTCAACGGACAGGCGGTACAGGGCGCCGACGTTATTTCCAGAATCAGCTATACGATGCTCAATGAGGGCGGGCTGGCCGAACTGAATGAAGTTATTCTGCGCACGCTAAACGGGCTTATCGCCCGACTCTTGGAAGAAGGGCAGGTGGCGGCGCACGAGGTTTATGAGGTTGTTACCGCCGGCAACGCCACGATGCAGCATCTGTTCTTGGGGGTTGACCCGGAACCGATCGGGCTTGAACCGTTCATTCCGGCGGTCGAAGACATGGTGCAGGCTTCGGCGCACGAGATTGGACTCAACATACATCCTCAGGCACAGGTACACTGTCTGCCCTATCTTGGCGCCTATGTCGGCGCCGACCTGGTGGCGGGGTTGTTGGCCACCGGGCTGGCACAAAACGAGGGTGTTCGGCTGCTGGTTGATGTCGGAACGAACGGCGAGATCATTCTGGGGTCTGCGGCGCGCACCGTGGCAACCGCAGCGCCCGCCGGGCCTGCCTTTGAAGGCGCGCAGATCCAGGACGGAATGCGTGCCAGCGAAGGAGCGATTGAGGCTGTGACCATCACCCGGGATGGGGTAGAGCTCCAGGTGATTGGGGATGTTCCACCGATTGGACTGTGCGGGTCCGGCTTGCTGGACGCGGTGGCCCAACTGCGATTGACCGGGCTGTTACTTCCATCAGGACGGTTCGTGAAGGCCGAGGATGCGACTCAATTGGTTGAGCCAGACCTGGCAAGGCGCATCATCACGGGTGACGAGGGCAGGCGTTCCTTTGTCTTGGCGTGGCCGGAAGAAGCCGGCAGCGACAGACCGATAGTTCTGACCCAACGCGACGTGCGCGAGCTTCAGTTTGCCAAAGGCTCGATAGCAGGCGGTATCGATGTGGTCATGCAGGAATTGGGGGTCGGGGCGGATGCGCTTGTCGAGATATACCTGGCCGGTTCATTTGGCAGCTACATCAACCCGCAGAGCGCACGCATAATCGGGCTCGTGCCGCCCGTGCCGGTTGAGCGGATCAAGGCGGTGGGCAATGCCGCCGGCGAAGGCGCCAAGATAGCGTTGCTCTCATTCCGGGAGCGAATGGTGGCCCGGTCGCTGCCCCAGATCGTGGAGTATCATGAGCTTTCGGGCCGAGGGGACTTCAACGATTCTTTTCTGGCCGTTTTGCAGTTTCCGGAACTGGAGACTCTCGAGCTGGAGCAGAGTGTCGAAGCCAGCCCCGCTTGAGAAGTTTGGAAGACGGATCCCCTACCTGACCAACCGGCAGTTCTCCTGGTCCAGCACCTTCGCATTTACCACTGTTTTTGGCACTTCCCCACGTAGCACGGTTACCACGTTCTCAGCAGCTTTGCGCGCTAACTCGGCTGTGGCGGCGACCGAGTAGAAGGCAGCATGCGGCGTCACAATCACATTTTCCAACGTCAATAGAGGATTATCTGCCGAAGGCGGTTCCGGATCGGTCACATCCAGGGCAGCGCCTCCGATGCGTCCGTCTCTAAGTGCTCTGGTCAGCGCCTCTTCGTCAATAACGCCGCCGCGGCTTGTGTTTATCAATAATGCATCGGATTTCATCTGTGCGAGCGCGGCATCGTTGATGAGATGGGCCGTTTCCTCCGTTAGCGGGCAGTGGATCGATACGTAATCGGACGCGGCAAGCATTTCAGAGAGGTCGTTTGTTACCTCAACGCCTTGCGGCGCGTCCTGAGGCCGCAGTCGCGGCGTGTAGGCGATCACGCGCAGTCCGAACCCCAGGGCCTTGGGAACAAGCGCGCGAGCGATGTTGCCGAACCCGATCAGGCCGAGCGTCTGTCCTTTTACACGGGGAATCGGGCGGGGCGTTTCCCTGGTCCAGCCGCTGCGCTCTGGCGTGCGCGCGAGAGGAAATAGTTGACGGGCGGTTGCCAGCAGCAGGGCCATGACGTGGTCCGACACTTCCTCCAGGCAGAAATCCGGAACGTTGGTGACGAGCATGCCCAGCTCGGTGGCGCGGCCGATGGGGATGTTGTCCAGCCCGATGCCATAGCGGCTGACCATCTGGCAGTGGGGTGCAATGTCAAGTGCCTCCGCCGGTACATCCTTCCAGCAGGTCAGGATCGCGTCCGCTTGCGGCGCTAGGGCAATGATCTCTTCGGGCGTACCATCTCCGGCCAGCATGACCTCGCCATCAACTGCCGCCAGCACCTCCTTTTCAATTTCGAGATCTGGCCATGCAATGTCGGTAATTAGAATTCGACGGGTCATTTCTGCGACTCCATTCTTGATTCTGAGAGGGATATCAGGCCGGGCACAGGTTTGGCAGCGGCCTCATTTTGGCGATTAATCGAGACTTCCGTTACGGCATTCAACTCTCGCCGGCCATCTCCGCGGCGATTTTTTCTGCCATCATCATAACTGTGGCGTTGATGTTGGCGCGCACGCTGTCCGGCATGAGTGAGGCATCGACGATGCGCAGCCCGTCGATACCGTGTACACGGCCGGACTGGTCGGCGACAGCCAAGGGGTCGGCAGGCGGGCCCATCTTGCAAGTACTGGAAGAATGATGCCCCGTATCGGCATTGGCTAGAATCCATTGGTCAAGGGCCGCGTTATTATGCAGCGCGTTTCCCGGGCCCTGCAGGACTTTCCCGCTAATTGTGCGGAATGCTGGGTGCTCTTCGATCAGTTCGGTACAGAGCCGGACTGCTTCCCTCTGGCGCTCACGATCAAACGATTCTTCGTAGTAGCGGTAATTGAGTAAAGGTTGGTCCTGTATGTCGGCGCTGCGCAGATGCAACTCTCCCTGCCCGACGGCAAGATTGACCGTCGGACGAACGAAGAGGACTTTGCCGGATTCGATGGCGCCTTCGGGAACAGCAGCGAGGTAGACGATCATGTCGTTGACCAGGTGCGAACCGTCGGCCGTGTAGCGAAGGCCGGCCTGGTGCCAGTGGTAGCGGTTCGAGGGATCGAATAGCAACTCCCAGTCCAGGTTGACCGTCGGGTGGTCACGCAGGTTGCTTCCAACTCCGGGCAGGTGATGGCTGACTTGCACTCCTACTTCTCGCAGATGGGACTCCGGGCCGATGCCGGACAGCATCATGATCTGCGGCGTGCCTATCGCGCCGGCGCATAGTACGGTTTCGGCGGCGTAGAACTGCTCTACTTTACCTCTGCGAACCGCTTCCACACCGACGGCTCGGCGATCTTCCAATAGGATTCGGCGGGTACTGCATTCCGCCAAAATATGAAGATTGGGGCGGTTTCGGGCTTGGGCCAGGTAGGTCACTGCTGTACTCTGGCGAACTCCCGCAATGTTATTGATGGGGTAGGGGCCGAATCCGGTTGACCCAGGCAGGTTGGCGTCGGGGCATTCCGGGAAGCCGGCCTGCCGGCAGGCCTCAGCCCAGGCCTGCTGATCCGGGCCCCATTCATCCTCGGGGTAGCGGCGTACGCCGATGGGGCCGGCGTCGCCATGATAGTCTGCGTCGCCGTAGTCGTGGTCGTTCTCGAGCTTGCAGTAGTAGGGCAACACTTGCTCCCAGCTCCAGCTGTCGTTGCCCATTGCCTCCCAAGCCGCGAAGTCTTCAGGAAGTCCGCGCAGAAAGATTTGCGCGTTCACGGCGCTGGAGCCACCCACGACCTTGCCACGCGGCACACCCATGTCTTCACGCTGCGGCGTCGCCTGGGCAGTGTATCCCCAGTCGTGGCCTTTCGCGATGATACCGGAGGACGTACCGTAACCCAATCGGATTTCTGCAGGCAGGCTGTCGGTCTTCGGATAGTCGGGACCTGCTTCCAGCAGGAGCACCTGGCGGGTTTCGTCTTCGGTCAAGCGGGAGGCGAGGATGTTTCCTGCCGAACCGGCGCCTACGATCAGCGTGTCATAAATCAAGCAGCAATTCCTCCCCGCAGCGGCCTCTTGGGATCAGGCATTTGCAGGCTGGGTCGGCAGCAACTCATCGCCCTCTTTGCGTTCGCGATAGCCGCTGACGATCATACCGGCCCGTTCTGTCCTTTTACCGGCAACCTCGCGATTCTGTGGGTCGCGGTAGCCCATGCGCACCAGCCGGCGCGGATTCTTAGTCTGGTTGATGTAGGAGCCATGAACCGTATCAATGCAGAAAACAACGACGTCGCCCGCGTTGGCGGGAACGGCTACAGTGTCTTCGAGGTGGAACTTATCGGTGGGAAGATGGGGTGAGCAGGGGCCGTCTTCGGTCTCAAGGATATGATCGAGGTGACCCATTTTGTGCGAGCCATCGAGGAAGCGGATTTCGCCATTTTCGTGACTGGTATCGTCGAGGTGTACAAGCACGTCGATAAAGCGCCCGTCCTGGTGGGGGTAGAAGGGGTTATCCTGGTGCATTGGGAAGGGATGGCCGGTCTGCGGCGGCTTGATGTGCAGGGTGGTATGATGCAGCTCGACATTGGGGCCCAATAGATCGCTGAGAGCCTCCGCGAGCCTGGCATTGGTAGCCGCCCGCATCCATGCTACAGAGTAATAGTGCAGGTCTTGCATCGCTGTCAATTTGGACTTCTTTTCTGTTTCCGGGTCCATGTAGGCCTGCCGCCATGGGCCGGTCCAGCCTGGGTTGGTGAAGGCCCAGTCCTCTACGAGCCGGTCCAACTCGTCGGAAAGTTCCTGGGTCTGTTCGGGCGTAAACACGCGAGGGATGCGCAAAAAGCCATGTTCGTGATAGAAGCTGATCTGTTGCTGTGTAAGCACTGGGTCATCTCCCTTTTGTGTGTTGCGTTGCTGCGCCATTGGTCGCAGTGCGGCCTCGTGTTCAAGTCGAATCAATTCCAGGCGACAGCGCGTTGCGCCCAATTTGAGGCAGGCGCAAATTGATGCTGCCTTGTCTCAGGCGATGGGCAGGAGCTCGTCGCCCTCTTGACGCTCGCGGTATCCGCTGACGATAACGCCCGGCCTCCCCATACTCTGGCCGTACTCCTGGCGGTTCTGCGGGTCACGGTATCCCATGCGTACAAGTCGGCGGGGATTCTTCGTCTGGTTTATGTAGGATCCGTGGACGGTGTCAATGCAGAACAGCACGACATCGCCAGCCTTGGCGGGAACCGCCACTGTGTCCTCCAGGTGGAACTTATCCGTCGGCAGATGGGGCGAACAAGGGCCGTCTTCGGTTTCCGTGATGTGTTCCAGGTGGCCCATCTTGTGTGAGCCATCCAGGAATCGGATCTCTCCGTTCTCGTGGCAGGTGTCATCCAGGTGGACCAGGACATCGATGAAGCGGCCGTCCTGGTGACCGTAGAAGGGGTTGTCCTGGTGCATCGGGAACGGTTGTCCGGCCTGAGGCGGCTTGATGTGCAAGGTTGTATGATGCAGCTCCACGCTGCTATCCAGAAGCTGGCTGAGAGCTTCGGCAAGCCTGGGGTTGGTGGCGGCGCGCATCCAGGCCACCGAGTAGAAGTGCAGGTCGTGCATTGCTGTCAGTTTGGCTTTCTTTTCCGTATCCGGGTCCATATAAGCCAAGCGCCAGGGGCCGGTCCAGCCAGGGCTGGTGAACGCCCAGTCTTCGACAAGGCGGTCCATCTCGTTCGAGAGTTCTTGCGTTTCTTCCGGTGTAAACACCTCGGGAATGCGGAGGTAGCCGTGCTCGTGATAGAAGTTGATCTGTTGCTGAGTCAGCATTGGGTCATCTCCTGTAAGTTTGTGCTTGGGGTTCATTCCTTACTGGAATTCACAGTCTGTGACTGTAGTGGCCGCGAGGTCGGAGGTTTGGGCTTTGGCAGGCATAACAACCGCCGCCGCCCATGTCGACGAATAGATTGGGGCAAAGTGCCCTTCAACAGTACTTTGGTGGCACAGCCGGTCCGGATAGCTTCTTCTCGCACAGTGTACCGAAAGTTGGGGGAATGATGCAACCGCGGTCGTGGGATTCATCCAAGGAAAGGCAGGAACTAAGCTTCAACGCAGCCGGCCCAGTCATTGCTTTCGAGTTCGGTTTGAATAAGGCGAACCGTGGCTGAAATGAGGGCGTAGTCTTGCCGAGGAAGAGACTCCTTAAGGATTTGGAATGTTTCGCAGTAAAGTAGCAGGCCAGACTGCACCACTTCGCGTAGAGATAGTGGGCCTCTGTCACCCTGGTTCTCTGTGCCAAAGGCACGGCGCAGAAGCAAAGCCCACCTGCTCTCAGGGCCGACAGCGTTGATAACATCGTCGTAAAATGTATTATCGCTAGTCGTGAGAACCCCCCTGTGTAGGCGCATCACCCATGACAGGCCCCAGGACAGTCCGAAGCGGGCGTTCAGCAGGCGGCCGGTGTCGTTGCGCCGCAGGCCCTCCAACCCTTTGTGGGCTTCTTCGATCCAACCGACCAGCTCCTTGCCAGCCAGTTGGTCGGCTTTCTCCTGGTGCTCAGGGGTCCATTCAAACCGGTGCGCCCGCTGCTGGATGGATGCGAATACTTGATCCGGATCCCATAGTTCCTTGCCGCGACGTAGGCCATCGATGATACCGAGAGCCTGGCCTGGTTCGGTAAACCAGCTTTCAACCTGGCTGGGAGTGATCGTGCTACGCACAATCAACCATTGATGGGGAATGTTCCGACCCTGCTGGCGGTCCTCACCTGCTTCAACGCCCTTTTCGCCCCCAATCAGAAAGCTCTGGGCTTCCTCTTCTTGCTTGTCGTCGTTCACGAAACGTAGGACATCCACGTCGCTGAATGGTCCGGCGTCGCCGCGGGCGTAGCTGCCCAGCAGGGCGAAGGCTACTGTTGCGCCTGTCTTCCATGCCTCAAGGCAGGCGGGGAGATCGGGCGGCAGTTCCGGCATTGCGTCGCTCACTGATCAAGACTGCGCACGAGGTCCGGCCAGATCGGCGCCAGCTTGCCCTTGGTATGGGATTCACCCACGTCGAGCGCAGGCCCCTCCACGGGCACCCCATGTTCGATCAGCACATCAAAATAGGGTTCGCGACTTACTGCCAGGAGGTCCAGGAGCTTGGCGCGCATTTCGTTGCAGGTCTGCGAGTCGATGTCGGCCAGATTGTTCATTTCAAAGGGGTCGTTCTCGAGGTCAAAGAGCAGTTGGTGCCCTGTCTCGTAGAACGTGTACTTCCAACGAGAGGTGACAAGGCCGCGCCAGTCCAGAAAGTCCAGGTTCCAGCGGGGATTGCCCGACATTTCTATCAGGACGGCTTCAGGTCCGGCGAAATCATTCTTGCCCTGCAGCGCGTCGCTGAAGTCAAGGCCCTGGCAGTGGGAAGGCACATCCAGCCCAAGCAGCCCCATCGTGGTTGGAAAAAGATCGACGAGGCTGAACATAAGACCATCTCGACGGCCCTGTGCTGGGATTTGCTCCGGCCAGTGGAAGACGGCGGGAATGCGGACGGAGTTTTCGTGAGGGTTCTCTTTGCGGTTGATGGCCCCGTGTGTGCCCATGTAGTCGCCATGGTCGGAGAAATAGACGGTCAGACGGTCGTTTTCGAACTCCGGCAGGCTGTCAAGGGCGTCACGCAGGCGACCGATATTCCAGTCCAGGTTTTCGACCATGGCGTAGTAGGTGGCCAGCTGTGTGCGCATCTCTGGCGAGTCGGCGAAGCTGGGCGGTGTCTCCAGCGCGGCCGGGTCAAATCTTTCGAATGCCTCCGGGGCTTCGAGGGGGAAGTGGGGCGGTTCCACGCTGAGAACGAGAAACAGCGGCTCATCTCGATCGTAGGACTGCAGATAGTCGATGGCCAGATTTGTCAAAACGTCGGTCTGGTAGCCATCCATCTTGCGGGGATTGGCCTCATCTTCGTGATAGTAAAAGCCTTTGAATGGGGCATTGTTGATCTCGAAGCCGTACCAGTCCTGGAATCCGGCGCGATGATATTCGGGGGTACGATGGGGCCAGCGGGTGTACTCTTCCCTTTCTGCGCGCACGGCAGGCGGCTCCTGATCGTGAACGACGCCGCAATGCCATTTGCCGAAGTAGGCTGTGTGGTAGCCGGCTTCGCGTAGAGCGGTGGCTGTGCTGGGGGCGCTGGCCTTGAACACATCGAAGAAATACTGTACAGGCCCGGAATGCGCGTGCCGGCCTGAGAAGATCGTTCCCCTTGAAGGTGTGCAGATCGGGCAGTTGGCGTAGGCACGGTCGAAGCTGATCCCTTCGGCGGCCAAGCGGTCGATGTTGGGCGTACGCACGTTGGCGTCGCCCATATGACTGGTTGCGCCGCCAAAATGCTCGTCGGAAAGGATGTAGATTACGTGAGGTTGACGGGGCATGTCGGCTCCTTGGCAGGCGGCTATAGAAAGGTGTGTTTAGTGCGTTCGCTGCTATTGCTAAAGCAGAAAGAAGGGACGAAGGCGGGCCATCAGATGTTACACAGTTCGAATGCCTGGCGAAGAGATGCGACTACATCGCCCTGGGGTCGAAACTCGTGGCCCACGTAGCCTTCGTATCCGGCACTGCTGAGGGCGCGGCAGATCCCGCGGTAGTTCAGCTCCTGAGTGTCATCCAGCTCGTTTCGTCCCGGGTTGCCGGCAGTATGGACGTGGCCGATGGAGTCCAGGTTTGCCGTCATTGTCCGTATTACGTCACCTTCCATGATCTGCATATGGTAGATGTCGTAGAGGAGCTTGACGTTGGGACTGTTCACCTGCTGAAGCACGGCAAGGCCCCAGGCGGTATGGTCGCACTGGTAGCCGGGATGGTCGACTTTGGAGTTGAGCAACTCGAGGTTGAGAGTGATGCCGTTGGCCTCGGCATAGGGGGCGGCGCGGCGTAGACCGGTGGCTGTGTTGGCGATCGCGGCTTCTTCGTCCATGCCTTGGATGCGGTTGCCGCTGAAACAGATCAGCCCGGCCACGCCGTGGGCGGCGGCAACGTCAATTGCGTCGCGTAGCTCGGCTTCAATGCGGTCGTGGTTTGCCGGATTGTTGAGGCCGTCCGTGCCCGTACCGTGACCGCTGATGCTGACCATGCGCAGGCCATTACGTGCGGCGGCCTCGCACAGGCCGGGGAAATCGTCGTCCCAGCCCCAAATCTCGATCGCGGGGTAGCCGATGGATGCGATTTCGGCGAGAAGCTTTTCCCTGGGCAAGGCGTCCTGAGGCAGGATTGGGATGCAGACCGACTGTTTGATGGGCAAAGCATCACTCCTTTGAACTCATTGCTCTTATTTGCTTGGTACGTCACTCTGTTCTAATGAAGTCAGGAAGTCTCGAACGATACTAAACACGGGCTGGTCGAGGTCTCCCCAGTACCCCTTTGCAGTAGCGTATCCTACAGAATGGTGCGGGTCAGGTTTCGTTGTCAGGTAGGCCCAAGCGCGGGCTTTGGCGGGACGTCTTGACTCCCCGACTCCAGCTTCTGCTATGCATTCAAAAAAACTGTTGACGCAATCGTCTTCAGGTGTGCCTGCGAAGGTCTTGCACAGAAGAGTCTCAAGCATGCCAGACTCACCGCGACCAGGAAGAATCAAAACGTTAACCGATGGTTTGCCTGCGCTAGGCGTTTCCGGATGTTCCGGGACCGATAGCCCAGCCTGTTCCAACGAAGACTGAACACTTTCAAACGCGCTTGCGGCAGATTTTTCGGCGTCCCGGACGATTCCGATACTTTGAACCGATTCCCGGAATCCTGGACCATTGGCAAAGGCGCGCAAGAACCTCTTGAGGTCAGGTACTCCTCCGAAATTATGAATCTGAATATCTTCGATCGCGAGGTGGCCGATGAATGCCCTGAAGAAATTCCTCTGATCATTGCCCTCAACCAATAACTGGGTTTTCGACTTTATCTTTTCCGGTCGATTCATACCTACCGAACCTCTAAGTTGAATTCCAGCGCGGCAGCTATAGTTTCAGGATCGTAAGTGATACATCGGTTTCCATCATCGCTCTCTTCTAACCTGTGTAACCGGAAGTCCTCACCGGCAAGAGAATTATGCGCCGCCCTGACGCATTCAAAACTATGGGTCGTAGCGAAAATCTGTGTATTGAATTGTTTGGCCGCCTCATTAAGGACAAGCCAAACTCTCGGCAAAACGGAGTGGTGAAGGCCATTTTCCAGCTCATCCACCATTACAATACCGTCTCCAACGGCGGAAACAGCAAGAACCAGCCGAGCAATGCGGCTCATGCCTTCACCCATTATTGCCAAGGGAATCAACTCCGGCAGGCCGATGTCGCCCCAAATCATAGGTGTACCGCTGGCGGAATTCTCTTCGATACTTTGCAGCTTCGGTTCAATGACTCTGAGGGCTTCCAAAAGAAAGTGCTCGCGTTTCTGTTTTCTCAAGTTTGACAGTCGTCTTGCATCCTCTTGACTATCTGGGAAACGCGACAGAACTATCGCTGCCTTAAAGGGAACATCTATATCTGGCTGTTCACCCGTGATTCTTGTCCCTATCTCCTGTATGTGGCTCTTTACCGTTTGGCCTGAAGGGAAGGTATATTTGAAAAAGAGGGTGTGTTCGTTGGGCGAATTTGTCGCGATTGCTCCCTCAGTGGAATCTAGCAGAATATCCGTAAATTGCTGTCGCCCCGAAGTGATTTCTAAGGACAAATGGCCATGAGACGTATGCAACCCTTCGACTAGGATAGAATTCTCCATGTCGAGGTCGGAAAAGAACGGTTTCCAAAAATTGTCACCTATTAGCCGGGCACCAGGTTCTAGTTCAACACGTGAAATATGCCCGTTGAGGGCCAGCTCAGCCCGCCCACCAGCCAGCAGAAAAATTGCCTCCAGCAGGCTCGTCTTTCCAGAGTTGTTGTTGCCGGCAATTAGATTTATGCGGCCAAACTGGTCAATCCTGAGTTCATTGAAGATGCGATAGTTTCGTATCCAGATCTCTTCAAGCATCGCCACCCTCCTTTACCGCTCTTGCTCCTCTTCGTCCCTGAAGGTCCTCTTAATCCGAGAACTAGTAAATTACTTTGTTCAACGGATACTCGATGATGCCGGTGGCGCCGGCCTGCTTCAGATGGGGGATCAGGTCGCGAACGATCTTCTCGTCGATGATCACCTCCAGCGCAACCCACTCCGGGTCGGTCTGATTGGTGATTGAAGGCGTGTGAAGCGCCGGAAGCTGTGCCGTGATGTCCTTGAGGGAAGTTCTGGGCAGATTCATCTTGAGGCCGACTTTGGCGCCGGCCTGGAGCGCCCCCTTCAGGAGCATCGCCAGATTCTTGATCTTTTGCCGCTTCCACGGGTCGGCCCAGGCGTCGTGATTGGCTATCAGCTTGGTCGTGGATTCAGCCACAGTATCGACGATGCGCAGCCGGTTGGCCCGCAGCGACGAGCCGGTCTCTGTGCCCTCGACGACGGCATCGACCAGCAAGGGCGCTTTGACTTCGGTCGCGCCCCAAGAGTACTCAACTTCGGCCCGCACATCGTGCCGTTCCAGGTACCGGCGTGTGACCTGCACAAGCTCGGTGGCGATTCGCTTGCCTTCCAGGTCTTTCGGACTGTGAATATCGGAATCGTCCGGAACGGCCAGTACCCAGCGATAGGCCTGGTTGGTCGCCTTGCTGTACACCAGGTCTTCGACCTCTCGCACATCGGCCTCATTTTCCTGTACCCAGTCCTTGCCTGTAAGGCCAACGTCCAGCACACCACGTTCCACGTACCGGGCGATTTCCTGGGCCCGGAACATCAGACAGCCGATTTCAGGGTCATCGATATAGGGAGCGTAGGAGCGACCCCTTACATAGACCTGGTAGCCGGCCTTGGCGAAAAGCGCGATGGTGGATTCCTGCAGGCTTCCTTTCGGGACTCCGAGAATAAGGCGACTCATTTCGTTCCTCTATCTATGTGTAGGTTGTTTCTAGTGTCCAAATGCAGTGTGCCGACGGCCAACGACAGCAGCCAATCAAAACGACAGTTCCTGGGTTAAACGAACTTCAAATGCGCCGTGAATTCGGAGGGCACACTTTGTTCATTGGCGGAATCGGCAACTTTTTCGATGCGTCGATAGTAGCAGCCGGCGCGCGCCTTGCCATCAGGGCCCTTGGTGTGGCAGGCTCCTGCTCCCAGTGGGCGCACCAGATAGAGCAGCGAGTTCTGCTCGCAGTTGACGCGCACGTCGACAAGCTCGAGCGTATCGCCGGAGGTCGCGCCTTTCACCCACAGTTCGTTTCGTGATGTACTCCAGAAGGCGGCAACGCCGTGCGTCAACGAGTAAGACAGGGCCTCCTGATTGGCGTACGCGATAATGAGTACTTCCTTGGTGTCGAAGTCCTGTACTGCCACAGGGATGACGGCGGCCACTCCTTTGCCTATGTCTTGTAGCTTGGCGAAATCGAGGGTTAAGGCTGATCCTTCCTCCAACTGGGAGGGCAAAGAGGTAGCTGTCTTTTCGGTACTTTTCATGCGGATTCTCGTCTATTTTTGATGTCGTGTACTTGGCGCTTACTCAATCCAATGCGCTGCCCCACACATCCATGTCTACCTCTACCTCCGCCCGATTGAGTACATCATCCAGGATGAGATGGGCGTCCGGCAGGTCTTCGATTTTCTCGGCTACAAGCACCAGGTCGGCAAGCGTAGCGTCGGTGACGTAGGCCTTCTCGAAGATTTTTCTTGGATTCAGCCAGTAGCCGCCTGCGGCCAGTTTGCCCCACTTCGTCAGCAGGTAGAGGATGACGTAGTCGCGGCCGCCGTTGCTGGTGTCAACAATGCGAGAGCCGTTGACGCTGATTGGGTAGAGGAAGTCGATTCCTGAGCGCGTACGCTCTGCCCGGTAGTAACGAATGTTGGGCGTGCGGGCAAAGCGGTAGACTGCTTTTGGAATCAGCGCCGCCTGGCTGGTTTCCTCCATCCCTCTCCTCTGGCATGGTGAAAAAGCTCGAAGGGATTTTCCCTGTAGCGTAGCAGTGTTACCGATTCTTGTCCAGAAATCGTCGTGCCGGGGCAGGGGTCATTCGGGCAATGGGCGTGTTCCGATCAAGGCGATGCTGAGTCAGAAATTATCAGATGACGACGCGCCGAAAGGACATGGAGTCGGTGTCAGAAAGGGAATTTCCCAGCGGCAACGTGCGGTAATTTGAGATGATGCTTTCGCACGAATGCATCCCAGGTTCTGGGGTAGGGACAGTTTGGCGGGGAGATTATGCCGGCGGTGACTGGAATCAGTTACCGGCTCTTGGGGAGACGTAGGGCATGCAGAAGGCCTGGCCATTCCGGGAGGGCCGTCGTATGGGGGGGACACAGGGCAGGCACAGTGCAGGCGCGGCGCCTGCCTCTGCCGGATCGGTAGGGGGAAAAAGTGTTGGCTAGACACTTTGTTCTAGACACCTTGCTATAGACATCATGTTGGGGAAGAATTAGCACGGTCGCTAGCCAGGGCGGGGCGTTGCGGGGGCGCAGCCCTTGCACAAGGGAGGCCGCTTGCGGCCGACCGCCCGGAACTGCAGTTTCTAGTATTCAGTTTTTAGTTTTCAGTGGAACACCAGTCGTCAGGGGAACACCGGAGATTAGCGGTCGATGGTCGGTGGGTTGAGGCGGCAAGTGGGGGGGAGACACAGTTGGCTAGAAACGCTGCTGGAATGCGCACACACGGTCGGTGGGCGATGGTTTTGTAGGGGGGCGTTGCGGGGCCGCAGCCCCGGCACAAGGGAGGCCTCTTGCGGCCGACCGCCCATAAAAAGCTCGGGGGACACCAGCCACGCAGAATGCCTGAGATTGTATATGCAGGTTGGAAGTGGCGCAGTCGTCACA
>MPML01000055.1 GCA_002238445.1 Caldilineaceae bacterium bin5 | reverse complement strand
TGAGGAGTGAGAGAAAACTCTTGCTGACCTCGTTCAGAGTTGCGAAACAGTTGCGCCTGAGTAGTTACCTTGGAAAGGAATAGGAATGCGTGAAGCGCCGTTCGATGTTGCCAAAGCCCAGCGTTGGTTTGGCATTGATCTGAATAACAGCACAATGGACGCCCTAGACGCTGGGCTGGTGACACCGGCGTCGAGCGAACCGTACATTCATGCGGCCCACGCCAGTTGCTATCACTGGATGCAGGTGGGCACGGTAGCCAATCATGCCCGCGGAGAGTTTGTGGTGGCAAGTGTCTATGCGGCGGCGGGGTTAGGCGAGGCAGCCCTGCGACACGCGCGCCGGTGTCTGGAGCTGATCAAAGCCAATTCGGATCAGATGGAAGATTGGGACTATGCTTTCGCCTATGATGCTTTGGCGAGGGCCTACGCCGCGGCCGGAGAAATGGACGCGGCGCGTAAGGCCAAGGGGCAGGCCCAGGGCGCCGGAGATGCCATTGCCGATGCGGAGGATCGAAAGGTCTTCCTGAGTTGGTTCCGAAGCGGCGAATGGCACGGCCTGTAGCAGGCCTGCTCACATCCGATCTGACAGCAGGTGTTTCCACCCTCAGGAGCGCGGAATGCGCTCCTTTCTGCTGTCTATATCAGGCTTCTTGCCACTTCTCATACACTTGCAGGCCGCGCCTTTCACGGATGCCATCTCGCCAGGCTTCATTGCGATTGTGGGTGCGTTGATACTTTATGCGCAGGCCGGTGCTGGTTGACTCCTGATGGCAGCTGTACCACTCTTCCAGCTGCTGTTCCAGCCCATCCTGGATAGCTGCGAATTCGTCCCAGCCGGCACGGTTGAGCTGTTCACCGGGATCGGTGTCCAGTTCGTACAGGTCGTGGGGGCCGTCGGGATAGCGTTTGACGAACTTGTGCTGACGTGTGCGCACCATGCGCAGGTCGCCGTATTCGCCGTAGCGGGTATCGTCCCATGCGCCGCGGCCGCTGCCGTCGAGCAGATGGGCGTAGCTGGCGCCGGCATAGTTGCGGCTCTCGTCGAGAGAGATCCCTGCCCAGTCACAGATGGTGCTGAAGGTGTCGTAATGATCGACGCAGCGCTCGCTGACCTGTCCGGCTTGCACTAGGCCCGGGGCGCGGATCATCAGGGGGACGCGGGTTGAAATCTCGTACATATTGAGAGGCCGGGTGCTGTTGCCTTTGCCCCAGAAGCCGTTTTGGCCTACCGAGCAGCCATGGTCCGAAGTGTAGATAATGACGGTATTGTCGTGGCTGTCGTCTTGTTCGAGCCTGCTCAACAGCCGGCCTACCTCGCGGTCGATCTCGGCTACGGCGGTGTAGTAGCCGATGTAGCGGCTGCGAATCTGCTGATCGGTCGGTTGGAAGCCGCCGGCCAAGCCCTCGTTGCGCTGCCACGGATGGGGATGGTAGGGGGGAATGTCGGTGAAGGCGGCGTCTTCGAAGCGGGCGGTCAACTCCGGGTCATGGGTTTCGGCCTGGTAGGGGGAGTGGGTGGCGATGTAGCCTACCTTGAGGAAAAAGGGTTGATCCGGGGGCGCGTCGTCGAGGAACTGGAGGGCGTGATCGGTGATAAGCGTGCTCTTGTTGCCGGTCAGTTCCAGGGGCTGGCCGTTGAGGTGATAGGTGTAGCGGTCGTTATGGGCGCCTTGCCAGCGGGGAAGGCCGAAGGCCCAGTCGAAGCCGGGCGGTGTGCGGTGCGAACGCCCCATGTGCCATTTGCCTGAGAGACCGCAGTGGTAGCCGGCGCCGGACAGGAGTTGCGGCAGGGTCTCTTCTGCGGCCAGCCAGTTATGGTCGCCGATGACGGGTTCGGCCTCCTGCAGCCAGTCGTGGATGCCAACCTGCGAGGGCGTGCGCCCGGTCATGAGGCAGGCGCGGGCGGGCGAGCAGACGGGGCAGGGGGTGAAGGCATCGGCGAATCGGACTCCTTCGGTGGCTAGCCGGTCCAGATTGGGCGTCTGCAGTTCGCTGTTGCCATAGCATCCATTTGCCCACTGGCCGTGGTCGTCGGTGAGGAAGAGGAGGATATTGGGACGGTCCATTGGAGGTTCCTGTTGGATGTGAAGGACGTTCAGAGGTCGTGAAGCAGGGTTGAAAATCCAGGTTATGTGGGAGGTTTGATAGATGGATTGTCGAGATACATGTCAAGCAGTACTCGCATGATCCAATCGCAAGTGATCAAGTGCTGCGGGTGAGAACTCAAGATACGACTCAACCTGCCATCGTTCGACAGTGGGAAAATCCAATAGGAATTCTTCGATCGAAGAACCCTTTATGAGATAGGCCACGAGTGTCTCAACGGGAACGCGCGTGCCGGCGAACACGAGGTCGCCGCTGTGGACTTCGGGATCCCGAGAAACTACCTGCGCCAACTCAACCTTGTTGCGCGCCAATGTAGCCACTTCGTGAATCTCCCCTCGAATAGTTCCGCACGGACGGCACATTCTGGCGATCAGGTTAAGAGCAAGTACGTGCCGGCGGCGGGATTTCTTTTCTTTGTCGCTTCTCAGGCTATCGAATTCTCCAGGGTCATGCCGTCGATCGTTATCCGGACGATATCGCCGCTTTGCAGGGTGAACTCGTCGGGCGGGACGATGCCGGTGCCGGTCATGAGCAGGGCTCCGTAGGGGAAAGCCAGCTCGCGCACCAGGTATTCGGCGAGATCGGGGAAGGTGCGCTTCATCTGGCTGGTGGAAGTTTCGCCGGCGAAGGCGATTGCTCCGTCCCGTTCGATTTCGAGGCTGATGGCGAGGTCGGTGAGCGCGTCGGCTGCGACGAGGCGGATGCCGGGGCCGACTCCGGCCGAGCCGTCATAGGTTTTGGCCTGGGGGAGGTAGAGGGGATTTTCGCCTTCGATGTCGCGGCTGGACATGTCGTTGCCGACGGTGTAGCCGACGATCTGACCGGCGGCGTTGATGACGAGACACAGCTCGGGCTCGGGCACGTTCCAGGTGGTGTCGGCGCGGATGCGGACGGGTTGGCCGTGGCCGACTGTGCGCCAGCCTATTTGCTTGAAGAAGATTTCGGGGCGTGCGGCGTCGTAGACCTGCTGATATACGTCGGCCGCGGTTTCGGATTCGGCCTTGCGGGCATCACGGCTGCGCAGGTAGGTGACGCCGCTGCCCCAGACTTCCTGCTGGTCATCGAGCGGCGCGAGCAGTGCGCCGGCGGCGGCATCGTTTGTTGCAAGCTCGGTCAGCAGTGAAGGCAGCTTGTTGGCGGGAAGGGCCAGAAGCGTGCTGAGCGTGACGCCGGCGGGAAGCAGTTTCCCGTCCACGGCCCAGCGCGGCCCGGCGGGTGTACTGTGTCGAGTGAGATACATATGCGCTTGCTCCTTCTCGGTGGCGCAGATTTCGGTTGCTGGATTATCCGTTTTGCTTCTTCCATTCCTCATACTCGGCCCAACCCTCGTCGTTGAGCGGGTAGTATTTGCTGAGAGCGCCGCCTTCGGCCAGTTTGATACGGCTGAAGACTTCCCACTCTTCGTGTTCGAGCGTGTGCTCCAGGACGAGAGGGATCATCTGGCGGGGGACGACGACGGCGCCGTCGTCGTCGGCGATAATGGCGTCGCCCGGCAGAACGAGTACGTTGCTGATGTTGACGGGAACGTTCAACCCCCAGGGGAACAGCTCGGCCTGGGAGGCGTAGTTGGGCGTAAAGCCGACGGTCCAGAGGGGTACGCCGACTTGCTGGATGTTGGGCCAGTCGCGCACGCAGCCGTCGACGACGATACCTGCGCCGCCGCGGCCTTTGAAGTAGGTGGCCAGCATTTCGCCGACGCAGCCGGTATAGCGGCTGGCGAAGGCCTGGATGACGAGGATGTCGCCGGTTTCGACGGTCTCGAAGACGGCCCAGAGTGCGCCGCGTTTTTCGGCGCCTTCCTGGGCGGCGCCGGAAAAGACATCTTCACGTTGGGGCATAAAGGCGAGCGTTACGGCCGGGCCCACGACTTTGGCGCCGGGTGTGCGCGGAAGGGGGCCCTGGATGAAGGTGTGGCGGATGCCAAAGCGGTGCATGGTGGCGCTGGCGGTGGCGGTGCTGACATCATGCAACTGCTCTATAAGGTCCGCGGACGGGCGGGTGACAGGGCCGCCGTCGACGGGCAGGGAGACGCCGGCGGAGGGGACCTCGATGGCAGAATAGTCGTGGGTGGGCCTGCTCATATGGCTAATTCCTCAACTGGTGGATCCGGATGGCTTGGATGGGTGCGCCGCGGTTCGGGTAGGGCGCGATGGTTCTCTGATGGTATGCGAAGAAGGCGTTTCCCGCAAGCGGAAGGGCTTTTGGGAATATGGCAGTGGCAAAGGATTGACGGCTAGTTTCTGAGCGCTGGTTGCCTTGAACAGCCATGTAGGCGGGGTGCAGTCGTGAGGGGCACGATGACGTTTATTTGGGGATGCGGTCTAACTTGCTGATTCGGTTGAGGGGGCGCGAACTTGTGTGCTACAATGACGGCAGGTACCAATCGTTTATGTGCCGCCCGGACATACAGAGAGAACAGTTCCCCGTGCCTTTAGATCTCCCCTCGACCTTTGCCTTCAGCCAGTCGAGCTTGCAATCGTATGTGAACTGCCCGCGCCGGTTCTGGCTGGCCTATGTGGAGCAGCTTTCGTGGCCGGCGTTAGAGGCCGCGCCCTACGACGCGCATGAGCAGATGATGAGACAGGGGAGACAGTTTCATCAACTGGTGGAACGGGCAGAGGCCGGATTGTCGACTGATTTGCTGACTGAGGGGCTGGATTATCCTTTGGATGAATGGTTCGAGAGCTATTTGCGGCACCGGCCGGCCGACTTACCGACGGACGTGGTTGAGGTCGAGCGTGTATTGAGCGCGCCTTTGGCGGTGGAGGGCGGCCAGTACCGGTTGGCGGCTCGCTACGACATGATCGCGGTGGGTGGAGAAGGGGAAGACCGGCGCGCGGTGATTCTCGACTGGAAGACCACTAAGCGGGTGACACGGCGTTCGATGTTGCGGCAGCGCATGCAGACGCTGGTGTATCCGTTTGTGCTGGTGGAGGCGAGCGCGGGACTGCCCTGGGGTCCATTGGCGCCAGAGCAGGTGGAGATGCGGTACTGGTTCACTGCGGCGCCGGCCGATGTTGAAGCTTTTCGTTACGACAGTGCTAAGCATGCTGACATTCGCGACCGGTTCGGGCAGATACTGAATGAGATTCTGCGCGGGGAAAAAGTAAGGGACTTCCCTAAGGTGCCGGATACTGATGAGAATCGGAAGCGTTACTGTAGCTATTGCATCTATCGCTCGCACTGCGACCGCGGCACTGTGGCGGGAGACCTGGAAGCGTACGACGAGGAGGAGTTTTCCGACGTGGATTTGGAGAGAGAGCTGGAATTCACGTTGGAGGAAGTGCAGGAGCTGGCGTTCTAGGCAAGACTCGCTGTACACCATTGCGGGAGCGAAATGGATGTAAAATACTTTCAGGGTACAGATACGCTCCTGATCAGTTTTTCGGACGGGAAGATCGTTGAAACCGGCGATGTGAATGAGGATGTTTGATTGAAGTCTGCACCGAAGGGAAGATTTTCAGCGTAACGATCGAGCATGCGGGTGAACATATTGATGTTTCGAAACTTTTCTTTGAGCTGGTTTCCGTGTGAAGGGCAGTGTTGTTTTCGAGAAGGTTGAAGAAACTATTTTACCAAGATTGCAGATTTCCTGAATCGGTAGATGGCGTTTGAACCCGTTTTGCAGTGAAGCCCTGTCTTAAGAATGCAGTGCTAAAAGGGAATCCCTTGGCCTTTCTCAGTTCTGTCCCCAACTTGTAATGCCTTCCCAACCCTGGATCCTGAAGCCACATGTTAAGCCTTCGGCGGCGCTGCGCGCGGCGGTGGGTGGGCATCCGCTGGTGGCGGAATTGCTGGCGCAGCGGGCGTTCGATACGCCGGAAAAGGCTCTGCCTTTTCTGGACAGCGGGGGCTACAGGCCGGCGCGGCCGAGCGCGCTGGTTGGGCTGGAGCGGGCTGCACATACGCTGTTCGATGCGATCCACGAGGGTAAGAACTTCCTGGTGTGGGGGGACTTCGATGTGGACGGCCAGACGAGCACGACGGTGCTGGTGGCGGCGCTGCAGGAGTTGGCGGGGCCGGAACGGGTCCGCTTTCATGTGCCGAATCGCTTCAGTGAAGGGCACGGAATCCACGCTCTGAAGCTGCGCGCGTTGTTGGAAGATGCGAGTTTCGAGCCGCACGTGCTGCTGACCTGCGACACAGGCATTGCCGATGGGACGGGGATCGGGATTGCCAAGGATGCGGGACTGACGGTTGTTGTGACGGACCACCATGACTTGCCGGCCGAGTTCGCGGACGTCGAAGCAGGCGCGGACCCCCCCTGCGGGGAACCGGCAGAACTGGTTGGAGACCAGAGCGTGCGCCGGGCAGACGCGATCGTCAATCCCAAGTTTCTGCGCGCCGGCGATCCGCTGCGCACGCTGCCCGGGGTGGGCGTGGCTTTCAAGCTGGTGCAGCAGCTATACGAGCTGGCGGGAGATGCCGATGGTGCGGCCCAGTTCCTTGATCTGGTTGCGTTGGGTATTGTTGCCGATGTGGCGGAGCAGATGCATGACACTCGTTACCTGCTTCAGGTTGGGTTGGACAGGTTGCGGCGGACGGAACGGATCGGTTTGAAGGCGCTGATGGAGAGCGCTCGTCTTTCGCCGGAAAGTGTAGATGCGCAGTCGATTGGCTTTCAGATCGGGCCGCGCATGAACGCGCTGGGGCGGCTGGATGATGCGACGGTGGCGGTCGAACTGCTGACCACCAGTGACGCGATCCGCGCGGGGCAGCTGGCTGCGCGGATGGAGCGGCTGAACAACGAGAGGCGGCTGCTGACCAGCCAGATCGCGCAGACGGCTTTTGACATGCTGGAGCGGGACCCCGTTCTGCTGGACTTCAATGCGATCGTTCTTGCCAATCCCAACTGGCATGCAGGAATCATCGGTATCGTGGCATCGCGGCTGGTTGAGGAGTATCACAAGCCGACGGTGCTGCTGTGCAGCCCACCGGAGGAGCCGGCGCGGGGCAGCGCGCGCAGCACGCCTGGGGTGGATATCGGCGCGTCGATCGCGGCGTGCGCGGATCTGCTGCTCCACCACGGCGGGCACCCGGGCGCGGCGGGCGTGACGTTGGAGGCGGCGAACATTGACCGCTTTCGCCGCGAGCTGAGCCGTCAGATCGACCGGCACCGTATTGATTCAGGGCCGGAAGGTCTGCTTATCGACGCGGCGCTGCCCTTTTCCGAGTTGAGCCTGTCGATGGTGGAAGAGATCGAAAGGCTTGCTCCTTTCGGCAACGGCAACCCACTGCCGAAATTTGTCAGCCGCGGCCTGACTGTGGTTCAGGACCGCCGGATCGGGCGGGAAGGCGTGCACAGGCGGCTGCTGTTGCAGGACGGGGAGGAGCGGAAGCAGACGGTATTGTGGTGGCGCAGCGCAGACTTGGAGCTGCCCAGCAGCCCTGTAGACATAGCATATACGCTGAGCGTCAATGAGTATGGCGGTGAACGGACGCCGCAGCTGACGCTCGAAGCGATCAGGCCGGCGGAGCGTTCGGCGCGCCTGGCCGCGGCGGCAGGTTCGGCGGATGGACAGGCGGGACAGTGGAAGCTCCATGATCTGCGCCGCGAGGGCGTAGGGGTGGCCGAGCTGCCCAGTTTCGACAGCGCGGTGTGGTTTGCTGAAGGTATGCGTTTGGGTGAGGTTCCGTTTCAGTCGCGGCTGGAGGCCGCCGAGGCGGAAGCGGGCGGTGCGGTGGTGTTTTGGAGCAGTCCGCCGTCGCCGGAGTTGCTGGACTGGTTGGTGGAGAGGCTCGCCCCTTCTGAACTTTATCTGATAGGCCGGGACACGGCCGAGGCGCAGCCCGACGCGGTACTGAAGCAGGTGGCAGGGATGGCCAAGTGGTCAATGCAGACTGGCACGGATGGGGCACAGGGCGACAAGGTCGAGGATGGTCTGCTCCCGATTGACAGGCTGGCCGCTCGCATCGGGGTAACGGAAGAGGTCATTCGTTGCAGCCTGCTGTGGCTAGAACGGAAGGGTCTGTTGCGTATCCAAGGTTGGGAAAGCGGCGATGTTGCGCGCATCAGGCCGGGGGATGGGAGGGAGAGTGACAGTGAGGAGCGTGCGCTATTACAGGAGGAGTTGAAGGCGTTGCTGGCGGAGGTGCGTGCTTACAGACGTTTTTTTCTGCGGGCGCAGGTGCAGGCGTTGGGGCTGGGTGAGGAATTCGAGGAGGCAGATTGAAGTCGGGTCTTTCGTTTTGCGACTTTTGATTTTTGGGAGAAGAACAGCTCTTTTGTCCACGAAGGGCTGCGGAGAACACCTCTTTTTTGTCCACGAAGGGCCGCGAAGGACCGCGAAGGGCCGCGAAGAACACCCCTCTTTTTATCCACGAAGTACCACTAAGGACCGCGAAGGGCCGCGAAGAACACCTCTTTTGTCCACGAAGGGCCGCGAAGGACCACGAAGGGCCGCGAAGAACACCTCTTTTTATCCACGAAGGGCCACTAAGGACCGCGAAGGGCCGCGAAGAACACCCCTCTTTTTATCCACGAAGTACCACGAAGGGCCGCGGAGAACACCTCTTTTGTCCACGAAGGGCCGCGAAGGACCACGAAGAACAGCTCTTTTGTCCACGAAAGACACGAAGGATCACGCAGGGCCGCGAAGAACACCGTTTGTGGTCGCTGCAGTTCATGGTTGCAGGCTACGAGAATAGCGCGAGAGGCGGCCCGGGTCTGCCCGCAGGTATCCTGTCCTAATTGCAGTCTTAACTGTCTTATCCTGATGTCAAGGACGCCAAGTGGATACCAGTTGCCTGAAACCAGTTCGGCGGTGACGGGGCTTGGTTTTGGAGGGGGGCGTTGCGGGGGCGCGGAACGGCAGGGGGACTGCGGGGGGAATGCGGGGGCGCGGGGGGTGGGGCGCGGAACGGCGGGGGACGGGGGGGAGAACTGGGGGGGCTGGGGGGCTGAGACAGCATGTAGGGGGTAGACACTGTTGGCTAGACACGATGCTGGGGAAGAATAAGCACGGTGGGTAGCCTAGGGGGGCGTTGCGGGGGCGCAGGCCCTGCACAAGGGAGGGGGGTGGTGAGGCTGTGTTGGGAAGGAGGGATGTGGGAGAAAAAGAGGGGGGGGGGGTGGCGGGGGGGGGGGTGGGGGGGGCGCAGCCCCTGCACAAGGGAGGGCGCTTGCGCCCGACCGCCCAAATGACAGGGGGGAGGAGTGAGAAACAGCTTTGCTTGCGTCTGCGGGGGGCGCAGAATAGTTGTGGTTGGGTGGGTGCGCTGTCATTCCAGCTGGACTTTTCCGCAGGGGACGCCGGGATGCCCGGCAGCTTCGACTTTGACGTTGTAATGGCCGGGGGGCGCGAGGGGGTTGAGATTTATGTCGAGCTCGAGGCGTACGAACTCGTTGGGCTGCCACTGGGTGGGTGGGTGGACTGTGAGAACATCGCCGGCGCGGTCCAGGGAGCGGCCCCAGATCTGGCCGTCACCGGCCTGGGCGAGGGCGAAGATTGGAGGCGGCTCGCTGACGACGTCGAGTGCCCGCAGCCACAGGCGCAGATGGACCCAGCCGCTGGGGGGGTGATAGAGGAGATCACGGGCGGCGACGACGGGGGTGACGATCTCGCAAGCGGCGAGTTCGACGCCGGGAAAGAGCTGCGCGTCCGGGTAGAGGGCGGTGTCGGAGAGCGCGGGCAGGGCGGAATATCTGTGGCGGACGGCGTATCCTCGCATCTCGACGCCGGCCGGGTATTGCTCGGTGATGAGGGCGAAATTGCGATCGAGCCAGGCCTGGACGAGGCGCTGATCGTCGACACCGGAGAGATGGCTCTGCACCAGCCAGAGGGTGTCGGCGCCATTGGCGGTTGTCAACTCCTGAAGGTGGGCGGCGATGAGCAGTTCGGCCTGTTCGGGCGTAAGGGGTGCGCCAAAGTTGCCATAGACTGGCAGATCTGCGGTTGCGTCGTCCTGACGCAGGTACCAGTCCAGTGCCGGGAACAGGAAGTAGGGGTGGATGAGTGCGGCGGTGTCCGAGTGCGGGCTGTTTTGCTGATAGGCGCTGATATAGTCGGCGGCGGCGCGCCAGTTCTCTCGGAACAGAGGGGGCGACCACAGGACCGGCAGCGATGCGGCCAGCAGAGCAACGGCAGCGAAGCCGCTGAAGAGACCGGCAGATGAGCGCCACTTGGCGATTGCGCCGACGCCCTGTGCGGCGGCCCAGAGGACGAAGGGAGCGAGAAAGAGAAAGTAGCGATCTTCGCTGAAGATGGCGGCGTTGGTTGCCAGCAGCGCGCTGCCGATCAGGAGCGGTGCGCCGATCCACAGCCAGAGAAGTGGGCGGGTTGTGCGGCGGGTGTGGGCGGGGAGGATCAGACCGGCCAGGACGAGGACGGTGAAGTAAGAGATTGCGGCGGTGCGGAGCGCGTCGGGCCAGCCGGTAAGCCAGACAGTGAAGAGACGCAACTGGCGCCAGAGGTTTGGCAGGAAGTCGGCGAAGGCGGCGCCGGGCAGGCTGGACGCGCTGTTGACGGCCCAGGCGTTGCGTAAAAGGGGGAAGAAGAGGACGGCGACGATCGCCAGGGCTGCGCTGGCTTCGAGGAAGTAACGTCTGTCGAATGATTGGCGGCGGCGGGCAAGTAGAAGGACGGAGAGGGCGAGGCCGGGCAGAAAGAAGGCGGCGTACAGATAGCTGTAGAGCGCGAGGAGAAGGGTTGTTATGAGACCCAGCCAGCAGAGAAGACGGGCACGTACGGCAGTTCTGGGCGGCGATGTGTCATGCGGCGAGAAGTGCTCGCGGGCGGCGACGAGGAAGAAGGCGGCCCAAACGATCGCGGTTGCGGCGGGTTGAAACATCCGCAGCTCCTGGCTGTACCAGACGAGCAGGGGCGCGAGCGCGGTAAAGGAGCCAGCCAGGAGGCCGGTTGCGCGACCGCTGAGCAGGGTTACAAGACGCAGGACCCCCCAGACCATAAGGATACCTATCAGGACGCCGAGGATGCGCAGGGCGGCGTCGCGTTCGGCTGCGCCAAACCAGCCGAGGAACGTCTGCCAGTAGTGGAGTGTCAGGTAGTAGACTGGCGGATGTTTGTCCTGGCTCAGTTGGATGGTGTTTGGCCAGATGTGAGCGGGGCCGAGCCCTGCCCAGTCGAGCGAGACGGCTTCGTCGAACCAGATGCTGTGGTACTCAAGCCGCCAGAGGCGCGGCAGGGCAGCCAGGAGGAGCACGAACAGTTCGGGTAGGGAGGAGGCCCGGATGCTCTGCCGGATCGGGGTCAGTTGCGCCGCGGCCATTGCAGTGCGATCCCGGAGGAGAGAGTTCAGGCGGCTCACTGTGGTTTTCTTCGCGTTGTCATGCTGTGGGCTGGGAAGCGGGCGCTACGCGCCGCGTGCGGATGGACCGGATTGAGCGGAGCGAGACTGCGCCGACAACGATTGCTCCACCCAGCAGCGCGAGTGGCGTGGGCATCTCGCCGATAAAGAAAAGAACCCATACGGGATTGAGAACTGGTTCCAGGGTCTGAATCAGGATGGCTTCGACAGCGGTCAGTTTCTTGATTGCGACGGCGATGAGGATAGAAGGGAGGCCGATCTGAAAGATACCGAGAAATAGCATTCCGTACCAGTCGGCCGCGGTTGGAGCGGACTCGAGCAGAAAAGGAAGCCCGATCAGCGCGGACAGGATGTTGCCCAGGAGGACGGTTTCGATGGTCGAAGTATCCTTCTGTTTGCGCATGAACAGGAGGAACCAGGCGAAAGTGAGGCCGGCCAGCAGGCCAAAGAGGTTTCCGACTGCGCCACCGGCGGTCAGTCCATCGCCGTAGAAGCAGAGAAGCCCGATGCTTATGGCTGCGAGAGCGAGCCAGTCCGACTTTTTGACGGGTTCGCGGAGGTAGTGAATACCGAAAAAGGCGACGAAGACCGGTGCTGTGTACTGGAGGAAGATGGCGTTGGCGGCTGTGGTTTCGCGAACGGCGATGATAAAGAAGGCCTGGGCGCCGACGAGGGAGATGGCCCCGCCAAGTTGGGGGAGCGACAGGCGGAAGCTCAGGAGGTTGCGCGCTGGATGGGTAGGGGGGCCGGATGATGATTCCCCGCGAGTAGAAGGCAGGAGCGGCCGCGCCATGTAGAGGATGATTAGCAGGGCGGCGAAGGCGCCGCGCACTCCCAGCAGGGGCAGCGGCGGCACGGAGATAAGTTTGATCAGCAGGCCACTTGTGCTGAACAGGATGGCTGCCAGGGCCTGGCAGTAGATTGCCTTGCGGTGGGACATAAGGGCAGTGGTTAGTGGTCAGTGGTCGGTGGTTAGTGAACACCGGTGGGCGGCGGTCTGTGATTTACGGCCGCGCTTTGCGCACTTCTTTATTGTCTTGAGAAGGCGTAGCGCAGGGTGACGCCCAGGATGTAGTAGGCGGCCAGGACGGAGCCGCGGAGGGTGCCGCTGACTTTGGAGTGGCCGGCGCGGCGGGGGGCGAAACTGACCGGCACTTCAAGAATCGGGACACCCTGCCGGGCGCATTTTACCATCATTTCGGTGGGCCAGCCGAAGGTCATCTCCTGCATGTTCAGCTGCTGCAGGAGGTCGCGGCGGACGGCACGGTACGGCCCCAGGTCGGTAACCGGCACCCGGTACAGGGAGCGCATGAGGGCGGAGGTGAGCCAGTTGCCGAAGCGCTGGTGGGGAGGCATGGCGCCGGGCAGGATTTCGCCGAGTACGCGCGAGCCGAGAACCAGGTCGGCGAGGCCCTGTTGAAGCGGCGCGAGCAGGCGGGTCATTTCGGTGGGCAGGGAGCTGAAGTCGCCGTCAAGAAAGACGAGGACATCGGCGGTTGCGGCGGCTGTGCCGGCGGCGCAGGCGAAACCATAGCCGCGGCGCGGCTCAGTGACCACGTGGGCGCCGGCTTCAGCCGCGAGGGGGCCGGTGCCATCGGTGGAACCGTTGTCGGCGACGATGACGCGAGCAACGGGTTGGGCAGCTGCTTCGTGTACGAGTTGGGCGATGTTGCCGGCCTCGTTCAGGGCTGGGATGATGACGTCGACGTCCATGGCTCGGTCAGAAAACGGCTTGAGGCGGGCGCCCGTTCGGGATGCGCCGCCAGTTCGGTGGAAAGTCGTTCCAGGTCTTCGGCGCTGTCCACATCATACCATTCGGGCAGAAGATCGACGTGCAGGCCTGCTGCAGCTGCGATGGCAAGGGTATCGCTCAGGACGGTGGGGGTAGACATCTGTACCGCTGTGACGAGACGGCCGGGCGGTTTTTTGACGCCGATGAGATAGTAGCCGCCGTCTGTACAGGGGCCAAACACTGCGTCGGTCCGGGGATCGTCGAGGCGTTGGAAGGCGGTGCAGAGCAGTTCTGGCGGCAGGGTGGGGCTGTCACTGTTGATGGCGACGACCTGGCGGCGGCCGCTATCCAGCGCAGTGGAAAGGACAAATTGGAGGCGGTCGCCCAGCGGATCAGGATGGTGAACGGGGGTCTCTGGTTGGGGCGCGGATGCCGAAGCGGGTTGCGAGGGCGGGATGCGATCGGGTGCTCGGGCAGGGCTTTGCTGGGGGATCAGCCAGAAATCGGGGGCAAGTTGGCGGAAGAAGCCCTGTGCCGCGGGCGGTGTATAGGCGATGACAGGGTCGAAGGGTTCGAGGCGGGCGGCGGCGCGCACGGTGTCCAGGACATCCTGCAAGAAGCAGAGGTAGAGTGAGGCTGCGGAGGCACTGGTGAGCGGGGGCACAAGGCGGGTCTTGGCGCTGCCGGCGATGGGCTGTTTGGCCATGACGAGCAAGGCGCGGCGGGAGGTGTTTGCGGTCGGCGGGGCAGTAGCCGGCTGCAAGAGGGGGCCATGATGCGGGGGGGGCGAGAAGTCAGGAACGGGAAGGGCGCCGTCTGTTGTTTGCGCTGACTCCTCGTTGGGGGCGGTCAATCTCCCGCCTCCCGTACGGTTGCCAGGTGGTGGCGGAGAGCGCCGCGTTTTTCCCAGGCCTGGCGCATGGAGAGGTAGGAGATATAGGTGTAGCCGCAGGCGTAGAGAGAGAGCCAGGGGAGCAGCCACCAGAAGCCATTGAAGAGGCTGAAAATGAGGAGCGTGTTTGCGTAGACGGCCAGAACTATTTCGGCCCAGACAGTAGGGTCGCTGGGCAGGACGTAGGCGCTGGTGTGCCAGTCTTTACTGGCGCGGGTGACGGCGAACTTGGGAGTACGTTTGAAGGCGCTGCGCACGCCGAGGATGGCCTCGAAGACGGCGCGGCTGTTGTTGACGGAGAGACCGGTTCCCAACCCCAGGAGCACCGCGAGCCAGCGAATGCGCTGGCGGACGGGAATGCCCTGACTCCTCATGGCGGTCCAGTACATCAGAGGCGGGCCGATGGCCGTAAGAGAAAAGAGCGAAGCGATTCTGAGGGCGGGGCTGAAGGAGGTCATCACCGGCAGCAGGAAGAGCAGGTTGAGAAGCATGAGCGGGTGGACGGCATAGCCGGTGAGATGGGCGATGCCGAGCGCTTTGCGCCACAGAGGTTGGGAGGAGCCGAGGACGGCTATGAACAGCTTTTTGGCTGTCTGGATACTGCCCTTGGCCCAGCGAAACTGTTGGCGCTTGAACGCGTCAACGGAGACTGGGATTTCGGCGGGCACGACGACATGCGGCAGAAAGGCGATGCGCCAGCCCTGTAGTTGGGCCCGGTAGCTCAGGTCCAGATCTTCGGTGAGTGTGTCCTCTTGCCAGCCGCCGGCCTCTTCTATGCAGGAGCGGCGCCAGAGGCCGGCGGTGCCGTTGAAGTTCAGGAGCGCGCCGAGCTCGTGGCGGGCCCTCTGTTCGACGATGAAGTGGCCGTCAATGCCGAGAGACTGGGCCTGTGTCAGGCGGGAAACGGTGGAGTTGAGATGGCCCCAACGGGCCTGGACGCAGCCGACCGAGGGATCGTCGAAGGCGGGAACGGTTCGCTGCAGAAAATCGGGCGGGGGCACGAAATCGGCGTCAAACATGGCGAGGAATTCGCCGTGTGCGTGGGCAAGCCCCTCACGCAGGGCGCCGGCTTTGTAGCCTTTGCGATCAGTGCGTTGGAATTGGGCGATATCGATACCATTCTGCTGGTGGATTGCGATGCTGCGGGCGATGATCTGGCTGGTATCGTCGGTAGAGTCGTCGAGAATATGGATTTGGAGCCGATCTCTGGGCCAGTCGAATGCGGCGACGGCGTCGATCAGACGCCGGACGACGTGACGTTCATTGTAGACCGGGAGCTGGACGGTTACCGTGGGTAAGTCCTGGGCGACGGGGGGCGATGGGGGGTCTTCGTCAAACAGCACTCGCCGGGCGATGAGGGTCAGAAAAAGCGCCTGCAAGCCGTATATGGCCAGAAGAGATGCGGCGATAATGTAGATGATTTTCATAACCGTCATGCGAAGTTTCCAGTTATCGGTTTTCGGGCGGGCGCTTGCAAAGAGCCAAGAGACGACGGCAGGATTGCTTTGCGTTCACTATGGAAGCCAGTTTGTTCCTCTTGCGCGTATTACGCAGGGACGGACGGGGGTCTGGGCCCCTGTTAAGCGGGGCGCAGACCGAAGTTACACTATGATGTGTTTACCAGATAGGACCGATTGGAGGTTCTCCCAGGCGTCGCAGGACCAGGCTATCCAGTCCCCAGGCGCGTCCGGACTGGGCCAAGGCGGTGACGAGGGCGGAGACGGTGAGCAGGACATAGGTCCAGATCCATTCGTTGCCGCCGAAGTATGCCAGGAACAGGTTGAAGAAGAAGAGCGCGGCGCCGACGGCGACCAGGGGCGTGAAGAGGCCGACCAACAGGCCCAGGCCCAACAGGAGCTCACCAATCAACTGAAAGATTGCGAACAGGCCGGGGACTTGCAAAATAGTGCCGTTGATAATCGCCTGGTAGAAGGCCGGTCCGCCGCCGTTGTCGTTGAAGAGATAGTTAAAGAGGCCGACGATGCCATCGGCTGTATATATCCCGTCTTGCAGATTCTTCCACCAGGTGACTAGTAGAATCACACCCAGTGTTATGCGTAGAATGGCGACAGCCTGTCGCAGTCTGGTTTCTGCCTGATCCATGTGAAAACTCCTATTGAAATTCTGTGGCTGAACAACATTGTTCAGCCGGACGTCGTTGCGCTGGAAGACGATTGATTCAGGCGCGGCAGGGGGCGCAAAAGCCCTGCGGCGCGGTCGGTCAGAAAGACGCCAAGCAGCATTGCCAGGGTGGTTGTAATACTGCCGAGGCTCAGGAGCGGGACGCCGACCAGGGAATGGCCGAGGTTGCAGCCGCCCGAAATGCCAGCGCCGATGCCCATGAGCAGGCCGCCAGCGGCCAGCTGGGTATAGCGGCCGGACGATTCTCCCCTGGCCCAGAAGGTGCCGGCGCGGCGTGCGGCGATGAACGAGCCGGGCAGCAGGGCGATCAGCGCCACGGGAATCCACAGGTTACCGGGATCAGTTGCGCCCGACAGGGTTTCGTAGAGCATGGTGGGAACGCGTGAGGTGCCGAAGGTATAGTTTGCGCCGCCGGCACGTGCGAGCAGCCAGGCCAAGCTGGTGAAAAGCCCTACGGATAGGCCAAGGGGAAGCCATGACCAGTAGTCGCCCTGGCGGGGACGGGGGCTTCGCCAGAGGAATACGGCTGCGGCCGCCAACAGCAGGACCAGCAGGCCCAGCCCCAAAGAGGAGCCCAGCACATTCAAGATCGTTGTTGGTTCGCCGCCGGTCACCACAGGGTTTTGATTCAGTGCGGTGCGCAAGGGGTTGAGCGGTCCGCGCCAGGTGAGCAGGTCACCGAGCGACCAGGTGGCGAGGCCGACCAGGGTACCGAGCATGCCGTGGCCGAGTTTATAGAAGATGCCGGTGATACAGGTAGCGGCGATGACCATGCCGGCGCCGAAAATCAGGCCGCCAACGAGATTGGCCTGCCAGGCCCAGGGCGCGACCCAAGGCGCGATCCAGCCGAGAGCGATCATGCCCTGCACGAGGGGAATGGCGATTAGCAGCGTCATCAGATAGGCGCGTACGAGGTTCAGCTGCCGCGGGAGGCGGACGAGGCCGCGCAACGTGCTGTGAAAGCAGAAGTCGCCCCGTTCGAAGAGATAGCCGAGCACTGTACCGGCGGCGAGCGCCAGCAGGATGGTCATACGAAATTCTTCCGTTTGCGGTTATCCGTGTTAAGTCGCGGCCGCGGCCGGCCAACTCAAAACTGATGACGAACCGATCTGTTCAGGCAGCGTGGGGGTCACGCTGAAAGATGACGCATCGCGGCTTGGGAATCTTTCTGATCTCAATTTCGGGCTCTCAGTGCATCCAAGCCCCAGACGCGGCCGGCGCGGGTGACGAAAAAGAGGCCATGCCACATTGCAAGCATTGCGTAACTCCAGGGCCATTCGCCGGGCACTTCGAGCAGGCCGATGCCGAGGTTGACGGCGAGGCCCAAGCCGATAAAGGCGCCGAAGCGGGTGAAGGCGCCGGTGAGCAGACTGAGGCCTACGATTAGTTCCGCCAGGAAGATAGCCCAGGCGAAGAGTGTAAAGTTCGGTATTACCAGCTGCTCGACAAGGGTGCCGTAGAGCGGGAAGGCGGCGTGGGTGACTTCCAGTTCGAGCCAGTCCATGAGGCCGCGGCCTTCCGAGGGCATGAAGTCGGGCGGTAGCTTCCAACGCAAGGAAAAGAGCCACAACAGTCCGATAATGGCGCGGGCGCCAGCGATGGGCCACAGGGGCGCTTGTATGCTCATTTGTGCGGCTCGATGGGCAGGAGATGGATTCGTTCGCGCGGCAGATGGAGGAGGATTTTTTCGCCGCGATGGAAGCGTTGATAGGGCGGCACGGTCAGTTGCAGGTGTGTATCGCTGATGCCGGCGCCGCAGCGGGCAACCAGCCCCTGAAAGCTGTAGGACTCGACCATGCCGACGAGATTGTTGTGGCCGTTTCGTCCGACTTCGACGGCTTCGGGTCGGATGGTGACCAGGACGTCGCCGTCGGGCCTGTCGGTGGCGTCCACTTCGAGGGGGCCAAGTTCGGTTTCGACGATGCGGCCGCGCTTGATGCCGGGCAGGAAGTTGATGCCGCCGAAGAAGCGGGCAACTTCGCTGTCGACCGGGCGTTCGAAGAAGCTGCGGGGGGCGCCGGTCTGGCGGACAGAGCCCTGCATCAGCAGGCAGATGCGGTCGGCGACGGCGACGGCATCGGTTTGATCGTGGGTGACAAAGACCATGGTGATGCCGGCCTGCTGTTGGAGGGTACGGATAATGCCGCGCAGGTCCTCGCGGAGGGCGGGCTCGAGGCTGCTTAGCGGTTCATCCAACAGGAGGACGCGCGGCTGAATGACGAGCGCTCTGGCGAGGGCGACGCGCTGGCGCTGGCCGCCCGAGAGCTCGGCGGGCCGGCGGGACTCGTAGCCGGACAGCTGGACGGCAGCCAAGGCCTGAGCCACTTTGGCGCGGATGGTGGCCGGATCGATTCGCCGCATTTTGAGGCCGAAGGCGACATTGGCGCCGACGTCCATGAAGGGGAAGAGCGCATGTTCCTGGAAGACCATGACTGCGCCGCGTTTCTCCGGCGGTACATTGAGCACAGAGCGTTCGTCGAAATGGATATCGCCATCGGCGGGACGCAGCAGCCCGGCAATGGCGCGCAGTATGGTGGTTTTGCCGCTGCCGGACGGCCCAAGCAACACCATCAGCTCTCCCGGGCCCACGGTGAGGGTGACATCGTGGACTACGGGAGAGCCGGTGTTGTAGGTTAATGAAAGATCGTGCAGCGAGACAGAAGTCATTGTTTTACAGGCTGTTCCAGTTTTGGCTCGTGGGCCTTTCGTCATGCGGCGGCCGGTTGCGGCGGCCACAGGTAACGAGAGCCAAGAACCGGGAATGCATACTACTCGGGCCAGATTTCCATCTGGCCTCCCAGAGGCAGTTGGATGGGTGCGTCCGGGCCTTCAAACCAGTTTGCGTAGATCTCCTGGAAGACGCCGGATTTCCACAGTTCCTGCAGGGCGTAGTTGACCTGATCGCGCCAGGCGGACTGGTTGTTGGGCACGCCGATGCCGAACTGGACGGGATTGTGACCGCCGGGCAGAAGTTCCAGTCCAGGGTCGCCGGCTGCGAGGGCCAACATGGTGATGTTGTCTTCGGTATAGCCTTCGACGGCGCCGTCGCGCAGGGCCTGCATGGCGGCCAGCTTGTCGCTGAATTCGACGATTTCCGGTTCGGGACCGCCCTGCGCGGCGCTGTGGGCGATCCAGGAGGGAATGGCCGAACTACCGGCATTGGCGGCAACCTTTTTGCCCATCAGTTCTTCGATGGCGGTGTATTCGCCGGTTCGCACGAGAAACGATTGATTGTCCCAGAAATAGGTGATACTGAAGTCGATGGCGTTGTCGCGTTTGCGTGTGTGGTTCATGCTGGCGATCGACATATCCACTCTTCCTTCCTGCAGGAAGCTGATGCGGGTGGTGCCGTCGACGACGATCAGTTCAGGTTCGAGGTCCATTTGGGCGGCGATGGCGTGGGCCAGATCGACGTCAAACCCGACCCATTCACCTTCTTCTGTTACAAAGCTCAGGGGGGGATTGTCGTTGCGCACACCGATGCGCACGGTTCCGCGGGCGGCTACATCTTCGGCGAGAGAGCTAACGCTTCCTGATGGAGACGCCGGGATAGCCTGGCATGCGCTCAGTAGAAGCGCGGGGACCAGGAGCACGATTGAGAGGAGAGATGGAAGCTTCATTGGTCCTTTCTCACTTTCTGTTGGTTCGCTGCTTTCGTTCTGGAAAGCGTGCGGCGAATGAGGGTCGCGCTGTGCAGGGCGCGATTGTATTCACACCTTGAATCGCCGTGCAGACGGTAAAGACGGCGCGGCGACGGGGTGTGGGCTCAATATTAGCACAGTGGAAAGCAGTATAAATGTAAGCATCGGTACGCATTTTGGCTACAGTTGCTGTGTAAACGTTGGCAATGGCGGATCCTGCTCAAGGTCCAGCAGTTTTGCATGGTTGGAGTGCATACTGCGGTCGTTCTCCGGCATCAGTAGCTAAAGAATGAATGGACGAGATCGGGCTGGCGGCTGCGCCGTTCCCAGCGTTGGGACAGGCGGGACAGGGCGAAGGCAAGGACGAAATAGAGAACGCCGACAAGGCTGTACATGGTAACCCAGTAGGGGGCGTTGGTGACGTCGGCGCCGAGCGCCATACGGGCGACGGTCATCACTTCGGCGACACCGATCACGACGACGACGGAGGTGTCTTTGAAGAGGCTGATGGCCTGGCCGGTGAAAGCGGGCAGCATTACACGCAGGGCGTAGCGCAGTTTGACAAGGATATAGACCTGGCGCGGGCGGCTGCCCATGAGGCGGGCGGACTCGACCAGTTCGAGGGGTACGGCGGCAAGGCCGGCGCGCAGGATTTCGGCCTGATAGGCGCTGGAATAGAGAGCGAGAGCGACCAGGGCCGAGGTGCGCGGGCTCCAGTTGAGGCCGAAGCGCACGCCGCCGAGCCCTTGGTGAACGAGCACGAGCAGCAGGATCAAGGGAAGGCCGCGGAAGAACTCGACATAGGCGATGGCGCACCAGCGCAGCGGGCGCCAGTTGGACCGTTCTGCGCTGCTGACGGGCACGGCGAGGCAGAAGCCGGCGGCGACTGCGAGCACAGCCAGGATGAGGCTGAGCAGGAGGCCGCCGGGCCGCTGACCTGAGAACCCGAAGAGGAGAACGGGCAGTTTTTCGATTAGAAAGGACAGGTGATCGCTCATTTGCAATCAGATTCCAAGATGCGTGGCGGCGAGCAGACACTGCTAGCCACCGGCGACGAGCCACTGCTTCTCCACCCAGCGCAGCAGCCCGGAAAAGGCAAAGGCCAGCAGCAGATATACGACGGCTGCGAGCATCAGAAATTCCAGCGCCAGGAAAGTGCGGGTAATTGCGGTTTGGGCGCTGTGAAAGAATTCGGGCGTGGCGACAAAAGCGGCCAGCGCGGTGTTTTTCAGGTGGTGAATCAGCCTGGTCGAGATGGCCGGGAAGGCGGTGCGCAGGCCTTGGGGCAGGAGGACGCGCCAGAAAAGTTCGAGGCGTGAAGCGCCGAGCGTGCGGGCGGCGTCAACATGCTGTTGGGGGATGGCGCCGACGCCGGCGCGAAAGAGTTCTGCGAGATAGGCACTGGTGTTGAGGATCAGGGCAACGCCCGCGGCCAAGGTGTAGTAGGGCAAGGACAGCCCGCTCCAATCGCTGAGCCAGTGGAGGAAGGCGTTATCGAAAAAGAGGGCGCGCCGCAGTTCGGCGGGGAACAGGTTTGGCAGAGCGAAGGCCCAGATGATCATGAGCACGAGGGCGGGCATGTTGCGGTGCATTTCGACATGGAGCACTGCCAGGCCGCCGGCAAAGCGGTTGCGGGAGAGGCGCATCGTCCCGGCGGTTATGCCGAGAACCAGGGCCAGCGCCGCGGTGACGGCAGTCAACACGACGGTCAGGAGGAGGCCCCGCAGCAGGAGATTGAGTAGATCAGGCGTCAGCCAATCCGGAGTCATGTGGCGCAGATAAAGAGCATAAAGGGGCTGTCATTTGTCAGGTCGGCGCAGGTGTAGCCGGCATGGCAGTGGAGGATTCGCAGCCCTGCGGACGTCAGCAGGTCGGAGACTTCGGTGCGGGTGAACAGGCGATAGCGCAGGTCGTAGGTCTGGGAGCGGGACGGCGTGACGAGGTGGAACTGTTCGGTCACGATGCCGGACTGGGCATGGTAACTGCGCTGGACCTGGGTATATCTGGTGTCGTCGCCGAAGCGGTCGGCGGGTTTGAGCGCGTCGAGCGTTGGCTGCTTCTGGGGGATTTCGAGGGCGAAGCGGCCGTCCGTTTTCAGCGAATGTGCGGCGGTAGGAAGAAGGCCGCGGTTGTCCTGTTGTGAAGCGGGCGCGACCTGTCCTAGTGTTGTGAAGAGGCAGATGGCGGCGTCGAATGGTTCGGCAGGGGTGAATTCTTCGGCGGCGACCTGTTTGAAGGCGACTTCTACGCCGGCCTCTTGCGCCTTCATTCTGGCGGCTTTGATCATGGCTGGGGCGGGGTCGATGCCGAGGGGACGGTAGCCGCGGTGCGCGAGCTCGATGGTGTGGCGGCCGAAACCACAGCCGAGGTCGAGGACGCGTGCGGCGGGTGCGAGCGCGAGCGCGCCGGCCAGGAAGTCGATTTCCTGGCGCGTTCGTTCTGTGGTCAGCAGGGGGTGGCGGAGAAAGGGTGAGCCGTCTGTGAAAAAGTCCTTCAAGGCTTAGTTCCCGGCTACCGAGTCATCCGGAGGTGCGTGCAAAGCCCCACTCACGGTGGGGATATACTTATTGCGTTTTTGTCACAAGGTGTCGCGCACATCCAGCATTGGCAGATCCTGCCGTTCGAGGTCGTAGAGAGCCTCGAAGGGGATGGCGGCATCTGCTGCTGCGGCGGCTTCGGCCCAGCCTTCGACCCAATCGCGCTCGATGCCGTCGACATCATCGACGACGCGCAGGCGGTCGATATCGTAGGTTTCTTTGAGCTGTTTCATTTCGGCGGCGACGCTCTCTGGCGACCGCTGACGGAAGGCCTGACCGTGCACTGATTCCTGGCACCAGTCGCAGCCGTAGGGGCAGCCGCGGGAGGTGGAGATGGTGAGGGAGGAGTAGCCGTTTTCTTCGCGCCAGGTGTCGAGGTAGCGGTCCATATCTATCAGGTCACGGGCGGGAAGAGGAAGTTCGTCAAGGTTTTCGATGAGCGGGCGCGGCTGGTTTACGACGGGCGCGCCGGCGGCATCGCGGTAGGCGATGCCCGGTTCAGCCGACAGCAGTTCGGGCGTGAGCGGGCCGGCGTCGATGAGGCGCAGGAGCGCGTCGAGGGTCTGTTCGCCCTCATGGTGGACGACCATATCGACTTGGGGGAATTGGAGATAGTAGGCTGGGTCTTTGGTCGGGTCGGGGCCGCCGAGGATGGTGAGGGCACCGGCGGCTTTGGCGTCGGCGGCCAGGGTCAGTGCCATCTCTTGCAAGGGCAGGACGGCGGAGATGCCGACGAGGTCGGGCTGTTCGGCGGCCAATCGGGCGGAGAAGGCGCTGGCATCTTCTTCGAAGGTACCGTCGAAGACGGCGACTTCGTGGCCCTGGGCGCGGACATAGCCGGCGAGGTAGAGAAGGCCTAGAGGGAAATAGGGGCTTTTGAGGGCCTGCTCTTCCGGATTGAGGCTCAGAAAGAGTGGATGACAGAGAAGTATTTTGGCCATGGGTCTGCACTGCCGCCTTTGGTAGTCAGTTTCCGATTTTCGGTAAGCTTGTCGCGCCCTCCGCTGAGAGTTGATCGCCATTATACAATGAACGGCCGGAACTTGCTAGGAGGAGAATGGGTAAATGCAACTGAATCAGGATGCTAAAGTGGCATGCGAAGGGCTCTCGCAAAGGGCGCACCTGCCGATACAGGCGGCATTACAGGGGTTTAGCCCAATTCGATGCAGTTACTCGTGCGTTGGGGCGCGTCATGACGTACTATGACGGACTGTTTCCTCTTTTTTTAGGGGCTCATTTGCCTAAGTAGCCAGGGGGATGATGAGCGACGAGCAAGGGAAAATCAGACAATCCCACTTTTCGCTCTTTCGGGCGCGGCGTTTCTTGGGCATTGTTCTGCTCCTCGACAGGCTGGGTGAATTGCTCGATTATACACCTTAGCTTGTGGTCCAGTTTTTGGGGCCCACTTCAAACTGGGCTTTTTGTAGCTTGACACGAAATTCCTCAAATTCCCGAACAGGTTTCATTTCAGGCTCCTCACATACCCGCAAGAAACGTCACGACATAACTCAGAAAGTTGAGCAGGCCCATAACTGCAACGCCGAAGTAGTAGAAGAACGCAAAGGTCGGCTCCACGTACAGTTCCATAAAAATGGCGAAATCCTTCATGCCCTGCGTAAGTTCTGGCTCCATCGTACGTCCCCTCTTTGTTCAGCCCTACAGGTTTTGACAAAAGCCTGGGCGTGAAAGTCAGCCCAGGCTTTTGCTCTTGTTAACCGCTACCCGGAGCCATGATCAATCAGATCCCGGGTTGTAATTGTACTCCACAAAGTTACACTGAACGGTATGGTGTTCTCTGGGATGATCTACACATTCCCACGTCGCATGGAAGATGTAGTTCGTCCACCAGCCCGCAAGTTTGACGCCAGATAGAGGGCCTGATTACGCTACATCTCTCTCAACGCAGTCTGAAGCATCCAAGCCAGAAGAGCCTACAGAGTCACAACCACCACAGAAATCTGAACAACAGCACCAGTCGGATCAGACTCACAATGGATAATTGATGTTCTCAGTCTTTCAAAGAGTCAATTTGCGATCTGGAAATTACGTTAGGCAAGACGAATGAAGTCGTTGAACGCGTCTTTATCCTTCCAAAGAGTCCGCCGAACCTTTTCCCGTGTCCGGTACTTAGTCTGATCTTCGATTTTACACCTCTTCAAACCCCTATCGGGCACCTAACTGCACTCCGCTTGAAATCATAACCCTATTCCTGCTACCGTTGTCCATCCCTAGTCTTGGCTACTAAAGTATATGAGCCCCCACTATCGTATATGAGCCCCTTCTCTTTGGACCATTGTGCCTGGCTTCTCGGACGTTTCCTCGCTGGCTTTGACGGGCTGTGGACTGTTGAATCAGGGGCAGTTCACCGATTTGCAGCGGTCCTCCTTCATCTTCAGGTTTTTCGTTTGGGAGACGTAACAGCCTCCTAGGGTCAGGGCAGTTGCATCTCAAATCGGGCGCTGTAGTGGCCCGCGAAGGGCACGCACAAGGGGGGCGCCTACCGGTTCGGGCAGGAACACGAGTCCGGTGGGATCACGAGGTCTTGTCCCTGATTGACAATTCTTGTAGCTCAAGCAAGTTGTCCGCTCGACAGAAGACAGCACAGATGGCAATCAGCGGCATATCACGCATTTGATGCGTTTTTTGCGCTCGATTGGGGGATCTTGACATTCCGCAGAGTGCTCAACCCGTGAAGATACACTCCGTTCGGTAATGCGTTCTCTCCCTTCTCCAAGTGATGGATTTACTAGGGTATCGGCTACTCCACTTTTCGCGGCATATCCATCTCATGACCATATGTAACTACTCAGCCAGATTCGGTGCTTGTCTTGACAAGCGCAATAACGCCGCCGCCATTCGAGCTGTCGCGATGCGCGTTCGGTTGGCTGTCGTCAGGCTAGTAAAGCCGCACTGCTGGAATGAGCACACACGGTCGGTGAGGGATGGTTTTGTAGGGGGGCGTTGCGGGGGCGCAGCCCCTGCACAAGGGAGGGCGCTTGCGCCCGACCGCCCATATAAGCAGTCGTCGCTGTCAAAGCCTGAGAAGCGTGTCAGAATTGGCTCGGGGTAGAGAGGGCTTTGCTCCAGGGTTGCGGTTCGGCGTGGACGGGTTGGCCGGTGTCGGCGGCGCGGGATAGGGCTGCATGCACGTTGTCGAGCAACGTTTCCGGCAATCTGGGATGCACTGGCCGCGTGTGTGCGCTCAAGCACTGCTCGCGCTGCGCTCGACTTTACTTGGCCAAGCTAACGTCAGTTTACTGCAAACCCTTGTTCTTTCCTGACCAGACTAACAGTTCGGGATGCACCCTGACGGATGCGCATCTGTTCGACCGGTGTACAGGTGTAGAAGACGCATTCAGAGGAGTGGTGAAACTTGGAGGCTGTACAGACCGGGTCGGAAACCTTTTTGACCAGTCGATACTCTCGGTGACCGCCTTTTTTGCTTCTATTTCATGCCGGTCAAAGCTACCCCGCGCACGATAGTTCGTGTCATCAGCGCAAAGAGAATTAGTATTGGTACCACGCCGATTGTCGCGCCGGTGATCACCAGATCTACACGCGTGGCATACTCCCAGGCTAGAGTGGCTATGCCAAGAGGCAGCGTCCGTAGTTCGCTTTTCGAGATAATCATGAACGGCCACCACAAAGAGTTCCAGGACCACAGAAAGACAAAGACACCCAGTGCGGAAAGCGCGTTGAGAGAAAGGGGGAGCATTATTCTCCAATAGATCCACATTTCTCCTGCCCCATCTACGCGCGCGGCATCGACCAGATCGCCGGGGATGCCCTCCATGAATTGGCGCATAAGGAAGATGCCAAACGCATTGACCATGAATGGAATCACCAATCCAAAGTAGGTGTCCAGCATTCCCAAGCGGGCGATAAGAAAATAAAGAGGCAGCACGACGACTGCAAAGGGGACCATCATGCTGCTGATGATTGTCATGAAAAACAGTTCTTTGAAGGCGAATTCAAACTTGGCGAATACATATCCGCATAGAGAGCTTGTAAAGAGAATTACCAGTGTTACAACTGAGGAAACTCCGGCGCTGTTCAAGAAGTAACGCAAGAAGGGCAAATCTGACGTCAAGGTTGTATAGTTACTTACCGTGAACCCTTTGGGCCATAGTGTCGGTTTGAGCGACAGGATCTCCTGGTAAGGTTTGAACGACGACAGCACCATCCAGATGAAAGGTACAAACATCCCTGCCGCAATGGCCAGCATGACGAGTGTGAGGACAACCCGCTCAAGCGATAAGTTTGCCTTGCCCAAGGTTCTGGGCGCAGTGGCATTGTCAAACATGGGTAATTGCTCGTTCAACTCGCAACTTTCGGTTTCCTATTCCAGTTACCTGTTCCTGTTCTCCGGCCAGGAAACAGTGGCGCGGAGTGACCTTCGATTACTTGGCCGGTCTTTCGGAGTGCTGGTCTTTCGGCGTGCCTGTTTTCCTTCAAGGCTCAATACTCCCACCTTGGCCGCAGGAGCCGAAACTGGATCACGGTAAAAACCATGATAATGGCAAACATAACCAGAGAAATCGCGGATGCCGCTCCCATGTCAGTCCGCAAAATGCCCTCGTTGTAGATCAGGTAGGAGAGTACATAGGTTGCGTACCCCGGCCCACCTGACGTCATGACCAGGATCAGATCGAATACCTGAAAAGAGCCGATCAGGGTGATAACCGTCACGAAGAGCGTCGTATGAGAGAGGAGGGGCAGTGTAATCTTCCAGAAGAGCTGCCAGCGGCTGGCGCCATCGATGCGGGCTGCCTCCAACAGCTGTTCAGGGATACTCATCAGTCCTGCCAGAAAGATGACGGCCCCGAAGCCGATATGTTGCCAGATGTCGACGGCCACAACGGAATAGAGCGCCTGGCCGGCCTCGGTTATGAACCCCTGGCGCGGCACACCCATTTCAGCCAACTGGGCGTTGATCGGTCCAAAGCGCGGATGATAAAGCCATTTCCAAAGAACGGCGATGGCAGCGCTGGGACAGACAATCGGAGCGAAGACGCAGAAGAGATAGAAGCGCTGCGTACGACGAAACTGGTACAGGAGCAGGGCCGTCAGCAGGCCTAAAGGCACCAATGCGACCGTGCGGACTATTACATAGACCAGTGTGTTCCTGAATGCGTCCAGGAATCGCGAAGTCGGCAGCAGGAGGTCGCTGTAATTCCTGAAGAGAACAAATTGGCTGGCACTGGGGTTTTCAATGATCCACAGGTGGAGGCTGACCCAAATAGCATAGAGAATCGGATAGATCAGAAAGACGAAATAGTATAAGAGAATGGGAGCCAGCACCAGCCACGGAAAGGCGTTGCGGGGTATGCGCAGGCGACTAATCAATCCATTACCAGTCCGATCACTTGCCTGACTGCCGCGCGAATCTTCTATCGTTGCCAACCCCGAACCTCCCTAAATTATATTGACTGGTGGCGAAACTGAGACAGGGGATTGGGAAGTCGAACGTGGTTCATTCATTTCGTTGCCCCCAATCCCCTGTACCTCTAGAAGGGAATCTCCCCGGAGCGTGCCATCCGCTCTACGACATGGGAATCCCTTCCATCAACTCATCAGGCAGACCATCCCACTGGATCTGAACCGTGTCCAGACCGGGGTACTTGTCCTGGTACTGCGACATTTCATCGTTCAGCGCGCTTTCCATCTCGACCAGGGTCTCTTCAACTGTCAGTTCCTGCTGGAGCATTCTGTTCATCATTGGCCACATGATATCGTACTCCAGCGTATCCATGTTGCCGAAGGGCCCGTAGTAGCGGTATTGCCCCTTGGTAATGGCATCCAACACGGGGGCCAGATAGGCACCCTTCCCTGTAACGAAGAAGTCGTCCCCGAAGTTGATCTCCTTCAAGGGCGAGATGCCCGGGTTCTGTTCCAGCATGGCGCGCTGCACTTCCCGCTGGGCGCAATAGGCGAGAAATTCGGTGACACTGTCTTCATTCTGGGTGCCCGACCAAACTGCCAGGTTCCAAGTGTCGGAGTGGTTAAAGATGGCTGGCTTGCCTTCGGTAAACCCCGGCTTTACGATAAAGCCCAGATTCAGACCGGGGAAGGCAGTGCCGGAATAGGGGACGAACTCCGGCCACTTGAAGGCCAGGCTCGCCAATCCCTGCGCCAGTGCATCAGAGCTGTTGTTGCCAAGGGCGGGGTCATCGAGGCGCTTTTCATACACCAGGTCATAGAAGAACTGCATCGCTGCCGTAGATTCATCCGTCTGCAGCGTGAAGACCTGGTTGTCATTGTCGAACCAGGTGCCTCCCATGTCAATAATCGCGCTCAGCCAATAAATCGGGTTGTTCGGATCCCCGGTAAACATCAGGCCTGCGCGCAGGATGTCATCGCCCTCTCTGATAACCAACTGTTCCCCATAGTCCAACATCTGGTCGATACTTTCGAAGACGGTGAGGTGCTCCAGGCCCGCCTCCTCGAGGTGATCGAGGTTGGCCACCATACCGGCGTCGCCCGGTGGATCGGGCACACCTATGGCATAGAGGTTGCCATCGTATAACGACTGCAGGTAGGTTTCGGGCATGAACTCTTTTTTGGCCTGCTCCAAAGTCACGATGTGTGGCGTCACCGGCGCGATGTGCCCGGCCAGGGCCAGTTCCAGCAGCGCGGTCCCGTGCATAACGAATATGTCGGGCGCTTCATCAGCCGACATGGCGGCGCGCAGTTTCGCGCTATATTGGCCGGGTTGCGGCTGATAGTCCAACGTGAAGCCGCGCTCTCCTGCCTCCTGGAACACATCAATCGCCGCACCCATCATCCACTCGTGGGGCGGGAAACTCATACTCCACATTGCTACCGAGCCTTCTTCCGCCATGGGCTCTTCCGAGGCCGCCTGCTCTGCTGCCGGGGCGGGGGCGGCCGGCGCGACACAAGCCGCCAGCAAAGAAGCGCCTGTCACTGTTCCCGTCGTCTTCAAGAAATCACGTCGATTCAAGCGTTTCGCATTCATGGTGGTCCTCCTAAGACCGTAGAAGATTGATCCGTGACGGCTGCGCCCCAACTCGACAGGGGCACAGCCGTCTTGAACACGTGATAAAAGCGATCATCTCTCTGGCGTTTTCAGCGGGACATATGCAAGCCGACGTCTGTTCCTCAACATAAACCGGTGAAGATTTCTCAAGAAGGCAGCGGGCAGTCAAGACCCGTTGGACCGCAGATGGCAAGCAGTTGGCATTTCTCGGCACTCATTCTCGACGGGGTAGACTTGGGGACTCATTTGGGCTCTTACATCTACTGTTTCTCGTTGTAAGTTTTTTATATCATATTTCAGTGTGAGGAAGTCAACACCATTTTATGTAAGAATTGCTAATGAAAAAAACACGAAAAATCGGCCGCGATTGCTGCAATAGCAGCCATGGCGATTTCGTGGATCATTTGGATCAGATTCCCGGATCAGCCGACTACGGACATGAAAGCGTTCGACAGACCTCATTAGAGTGGGACTGACAGAAGAGTGGGGTTGACAGAGAGGAACAACTGCTTAGAAATGACGTGTAGCGGGAGGAGTGGGAAGGAGGATAAGGGTAGAAATCGTGACAGGTTTTTTTCGACTAAAATGAGCCCGGTAGACGGGGAATGAGAGATAAGCCATGCGCCGAAGGAAACGATTCATTCTTCACGTTACATAGACAGGGCATTGCTCCAGGGCTGGGGTTGGGAGTGGACCGGTTGTCCGGTGTCTGCGGCCTGTGCGGCGAGAATGTCGAGGTAGCGGTCCTGGCAGGCTTCGGCGAGCGAGTAGGCTTCTTCGCCGCCGCGTACGTATTCAGCCATGCGTAAGAGGAGGTCGGCGACGGCGATTTCGTCGTCGGTGAGTTCGGCGGGGAGGGTGGGGTTGCGATACCACCACTGTTCGCCGGCCTGGATGCCTTTGAGGTAGTTGCCTTCGAGGTTGCCTTCAAGGCCGGCGCTGTGGCGGGTGAAAGTGACTTTGATGGGAGTGAGGTAGTCTTGCAGGTAGGCGGCCTGATCGTCGATGATTTCGCCGCGATCGCCGCGCAAGAGGAGCCGCTGGCCGCGAATCCAGGAAAAGTACTGGTCGGGGGTGAAGTCGAGAATGCCGAGACGGTCGCCGAAGTCGAAGGTGGCCAGGAGCTGATCTGACTCGGCAATCTTCTCTGCGCGGGGCGGACCGTCACGGCCGGGGCTCTGCACGATGGGAGAGGAGAAGCGACGGGCGGTTACGGTTGCCTGCTCGGCACCGATGCCGAGGAAACGGCGTATGAGACTGATGCCGTGGTAGCCGTGGCAGGCCGAAAGTTGGACCTGGCTGATGCGTCCGAGACGGCCGCTGTGGGCGAAGGCGAGGCGGGGGGGGGGGGGGGGGTGGGGGGGGGGGGGGGGTGGGGGCAGGGGAGGCGGGCGGCGTGGTGGGGCTGGCGATGGTACTGTTCGGCGACCTGGATGCGTGCGCCCTGCTCCTGTAGAGCCCATAGTTCGGTCATTTCTTCCACGGTGGCGGCGGGGGGCGTTTCGGAAAGGACGGGCATATCCTGTTCGACCAGCTGCCGGATGATGTGCGGATTGGCGGGCCAGGAGACGCTGGTGACGACGAAATCGGGCGCTTCGGCGGCGATCATTTCGGAGGGTGAGCGGTAGATGTTTACGCCATAGTCGGCGACCAGTTCGAAGGCCCGTTGCGGGCGGCGGGCGGCCAGACCGGCGACCTGCAGCTTGTCTGGAAGGGCGCGGGCCGCGCGCAGGAACCAGTTTACACGCCATCCGGCGCCGACGATACCGAATCGGGCCATCATTCGTCCTCCATGTGAGCGTTTCGAATGGCTTGGTCATTTTGTTGAGGGCGAGGAGGTAGGCGGCGCCCGTTGCGACCGCCGCCATGGCCGCTGTAGGGGAGGCCGGGCTGCCAGTCGACCGGCGGCGGGGGCGTGAAGGCGTCGAGCGGAAGCGGAACCGGCACGCCGCCGTTGCGAATGGAGACGTAAGCCGCTTCGCAGAGCTCGAGAGCGGCTAGTGAACCTTCGGCGATCGAGTAGTCCGGCTGGGCGCGGTCCATCTGCGCTGCGAGGTTTTCGAGGTGGCGCTGGTGAAGGGTGGTTGGGCCCGGGTCGAACTCGAACATCTGCCCATGTGGATAGCTGGCGTTGAGAAGGCGGTAGCGCGGCTCCCAGCCGTAGAAGTCGATTGTGCCGCGGCTGCCGATAAGGCGGAAAAGGGTATCGTCAATTGGTTCGGAGAAGGTGATATAGTCGCCGGTATTCATGACGACACGTGTGCCGGAGGCGGTCTGTGCGTAGGTGACGGCGAGCGTCTCGACCTGCATGCTGTCGCGGTAGGTGCGGGTGCTGGCATCGCAGGCGGCAAGGACGTATTCGACGGGTTCGCGTCCGGTCAGTTGGACAAAGAAGTTGAGCCAGTGGATGCCGGCATTGATTATGTCCCAGCCGGTACACTGGATTTCGACGAGTTTCAGTTCGCCGATTTCGCCGCCGTGAACGCGTTCCAGGACCTGGGTGCTGTGGTCCGCCACGAGGAGGCCATGGGGTACGGCCATGGACAGATTTCTTGCGCGGATAAGCTCCAGGATCTGGCGGCCGACTGCAAAATTATCGGCGAGTGGTTTTTCGACAAGGATTCCTTTAAGAGGAAGATTCAGGGCGGCCTGGGTCACCTCCAGATGGGAGGGCGGCCAGGTGGAGACGCAGACGATGTCGGTGGGGCAGGCCGCGAACATTTCGACATGGCTCGAAAAGGCGCGGATACCGGGGTACATATCCTGGATGTCTGCGCGCGCCTCGGCCTGGATATCAGCGAAGGCGACAAGCTGGAAGCGGGGCGACGCGGACAAGCCGGCCATGCTGGCTCTGCCTCCCATGCCCGCGCCGATGACAGCGGCCGTGTACTGGTGGGACATTTTGCTCGCTCCTTACACAGGTTCAGGTAACAGGCTAGAACGGTATTCGCTTGGAAACGAGGGCTTTTGACCACTACGAATTGTGTAGACGACGCACAGGGCCTTGGTCCCGAGTCAGATGCTTATATGTTACCTCTCGCGCCAGGGCATTTTCCATAGCCCGAGTGACAGGGAGCCGATAGCAATGACCGATAGTATTCCCATTTCCACCCAGACGTCTGACTGGCCGGACAGGGACTTTTCGATCGCATCAGCAGTATATCTTAGAGGCGAAACATAGCCAATCAGCTTCATCAGAAGGGGCGCCTGGTCCATTGTGAAGTAGACGGGCGACAGGCCAACCAGGATGAGCGACACCACGCCTGTAGCGAGGTTGCCTACCAGCGGAGACGGGGCAAAGCTGACGGCGAACAGGGTCAGGCCGCTTACAGCGAGCACAGTGAGGATGATCGAGGGAGCCAGCCCCCAAGTCAGGTCGATGTCGACGCCGGCCACCAGGGCGAAGGCGAGGAGGATGACCACGGTTATTGCGCCCGAGATTGAGGAGTGGGCGAGCGAGCCGAGGAAATAGGCACCCTTGGAGACCGGCATTGAGATGAGCAGCCGGAGAACGCCGGTAAAGCGCTGGCCATTGAAGTTCTGGCCGACAAGCATGCCGATGGAAAAGGCGACGCCAAAAGCGATGGTGCCGGCCAGCAGGCGGCGGAGCACTTGCGGATCATCAGGGGCAAAGGCCTTGGTGACATAGAACCAGGGTAGTGGGAACCCGGCGGCGAGCAGCACGGATACGTACCAGTGCTTCATGGCCGGCAGGAAGTTGAGCTCGAAGACGCTGGCTGAATCGGCGATGAATTTGCGGAGCCCGCCGGTCGGGTACAGGCGACCGTGTGCATCCGGGTCGGAACCGGAGGGTTGGGTGGCCGAGGAGCGCAGTTCAGGCATCGGTCGGCGGTCCTTCGTTGAGCCGTCCCTTGCCGTCGGTCAGGCCGAGATAGACGTCTTCGAGGTTCGTCTTCGAGACGGCGAATTCGCGGATGCCTTTGGCCTGGACCTGTTGTACGAGCGCGGTATCGCTGGCGCCGTAAAGGATCTGGGGCCGGCCATCGGCGACAAAGCTAATTTTGTAGTCGAAGCCGTGGGCGGCTCGAAGGTTTGCGATGGTGTCGAGAGCAAGTAATGCGCCTTCATGGATGATGCCGACCCTGTCACAGAGCGCTTCGGCCTCCTCCATGGAGTGCGTCGTCAGGAGGACGGTCGCGCCCCTGCGCCGGTAGGAGCGGAGGAGGTCCCAGAGATCGCGGCGGGATTCCGGATCGAGGCCGACGCTGGGCTCATCGAGGACGAGCAGGTCGGGATCGGCCAGCACAGCTATGCCGACGAGAAGGCGACGGCGAAGGCCCCCCGACAGTTGCTCACCCGGTTTGTCGCTGTGCTCCTCCAGGCCAAGGTCTGATACCAGTTCTGCGGCGCGGCGTGATGCGATCCGGGGAGGCAGGCCGCGCAGTTTGCCGAAGATACGCAGGTGCTGGCGGACGGACAGGCCCCAGTAGAAGTTTGTTTCCTGAGGGATGACGCCCATGCGGGCCTTGACCTGGTTGGGACGCGATACGGCGTCAAGCCCGAAGACGCGGATTTCGCCGGAGGTGGGCAGGAGCTCGGTTGTTATCTGACGGACGAGCGTGGTCTTGCCGGCGCCGTTGGGCCCAAGGATGGCGAGCAATTCACCGCGGGCGACGGTGAGGGTGATGTCACGGTTGGCCCAGGTTCCGTTTCGGTAGCGCTTGTTGAGGTTTCGCACTTCGACCGCTGCGTCCAACATGCACCTCGATCAGAGGATTGGGGATGGTGATGCGGGCTGGCTTGGGTATCGGTCTTGTGTTGGCGGCGTGGAACTTTGATTGCGTTGCATGATAACCGGAAAGGCATTTTGTGATCAAACTGCAGGGGAACTGCAGGGGAACTGCAGGGGAACTGCGGGGGGACTGCAGGGGGACTGCAGGGAAACTGCAGGGGTTAGGGGCTGAGACAGTGGGTGGGGGAGGC
>MPML01000054.1 GCA_002238445.1 Caldilineaceae bacterium bin5 | reverse complement strand
CCACCTCAGCTTCTCTAAGCTTGTTAATCACCTGCTCCGGCGTATGTCTCTTCTTCGCCATCTTTCCCCCCTTTCTACGGCCCAATACTAACATTATACTTGGACCAGTTCTTGGGGGGCAGGTCAGTGGCAACAACTACGTTGGTACTGACTCTGGTGATCCTTCTAATGTCTAGTCTAATTAATACCAAAGGAAAGTGATGCCCTATCTCGAATATTTGCCCCTAAACCTTCTACTGATCGGTATTCACGTAGTGGTGGTACTGGCTTGGGGTAAAGCATATGGCTATAAATGGACTGTGTTTGCCATGTCTTCAGTCGTGTTTACTGTCGTCAATGTAATTAGTCCGCAACTGGATACTCTTTTGTCGTTCTCTTTTAACTCCGCAGCGGGGATAATAGCAAACAATGCCTACTCGTTTATTGTGATTCGGATAATTCAGTGGCTTGTGCGAGACGCATTTAAGGAAGGGGTAAAATGGTTCCTGTTTAGGTATGTTTCTCTCGATTGGAAAGACACTGTTGCGTTTGGGATCTTGTATTCCGTCATATTGTCAGCCGTGACCCTTACCAGAGGATATATCGACGACGGCACCTTCCCGTCAATATCCTTGACAGCAGTATGGCATTTCGGAATTCTTGTCACGGTTTACAATGTGGGAATATCCCTGCTTGTCATGCGCAGCGCTAATCAAGGTAAGGCGCGCTTTTTCGTAATTGCTGTTATCTTGTCAGTCGTGTTTCATACGACCCCTATATACCTCTTGGTCTATCACTCAGGCCATTCGATGGCGGATATTCTATTTACTCTTTCAACAACAATCGCTGTGATTCCATTGGTGGCTGCCATAGCAGCTATCTACTTCTTAGAGAGGAAAGGTAAAATGAGTAAAATATAATCCACAATACTATAGTTCAGAGAAATTGGAATACCTTAGAGAGAGGAAATGCAAGACTTTACACTTATGCAAAATGAAATGCCAAGCTTTAAGGCGCAAAACTTTTACCTTATTTACAATGAACCGATTTGGGCTACCTACGAGACCGAAAACGGGACAGACTCTACGCGCAGTGTCCCCGTTTCGGTTCCTAATCATGTATATAAGTCCCTGTTGTGCGGGGTGCTTTTCTTTACAGCGGCCGCGATGTGATGACCGGTATACTCGTGGGTCTGACGAAGGATGCAGCGGATGCTGCGAGGCCTGCGATGCGGATTCTGCTACGGCGGCAAGCGGGCCGGCAGGCCGTTCAGGTCGAACCGGCTTGGGAAGGGATAGGAAGATTTGCGTTCCGAGGTTAAGGTGACTGCGATTCCGAAAGCGCCGGCCGCGCCATCTGTCAAACTTGATATATTCCGACTCGGCGTGGTTTCTTTTGGTCACCTGGTGGGGGACATGTACTATGCCACACTGATTCCTCTGTGGCCGCTGCTGATCGACAGAATGAACCTGACCCTTACCGATGTGGGATTCTTTACCTCGCTGACGAGTTTCATGCTGATGCCGGTCCAGCCCTTTATCGGCTGGCTGGTGGATCGCTTTCCCAGGGCCTGGTTCATGATTCTGGGTCTTATCGGTGCGGCGCTTGGTATGAGCTTGATCGGCCTGGCGCCGACCTATTCTCTGTTAATGGTATGTGTGGTATTTGGCAGGTTCTGCAATGCCATGTTTCATCCGCACGCGGCCATGATGGTGCGGGCGACGTCTGGCGGGCGGCATGGCACGGCTATGTCGATTTTCACATTTGCCGGCAATATTGGCATAGCCGTGGGTCCTCTTCTGAGCGTTGGCGTCGTCACTCTATTCGGGCTGGAATCCACCTATTTGTTGATACCGTTCGGGTTTGTGGCGGCTGCTGCGATCTATCACTTCGTCGGCGTTGACGTTCCCAAGGAGTCGTCGGTGTCTGATGCGGTGGAGAGCAGCGGGACGGGACTCTCTGACGGGGCCCAGACGCTTGTAGGTCCGTTAATTCTGCTTGCTGTACTGATGACATTTCGCGCTGCCATTATGGGCGGCTTCACCACGTTTCTTCCGATATTTCTGGTTGACAACCGGGCGGTCTCTCTTCTGATGGGCGGGTTTGGTCTATCGGCGCTTGCTCTGTTTGGCGCGCTGGGGGGACTGTTAGGGGGGCATCTTTCCGACCGTTATTCCAGTTCTTGGGTCATCGTGATTTCATTGCTGGTTTCTGGGGCGGCGATCTTTGCTTTTGTCAGGACGGACGGAATCCTCAGTTTGTTGTTTCTGATCGCGGCAGGCATGTCTCTGTTTGCAAGCCAACCGGTTGCCACCGTACTGGCCCAAAGTCTTGCGCCGGACCGGATGGCGATGGCATCAGGGGTAATGATGGGGATGGTGTGGGGGATTGGGTCGCTATTTGTTACGCCGATAGGCATGTTGGGTGATGTATTCGGTCTGGACACTAGCATGTATACCCTTGCCGGTCTGGCTGTAGGGACAGGCCTGGCTTCGTTCTTGCTGCCGGAGTTCAGGCAACGGGTCATGGCCAGGCTAGGCCATGTTTGACTACTCTTATTGTCGTGGTTGCTCTATTGGAATTCAGGTAACTGCTAAGCCATATGAATTTCCTGTCTTGACCAGCCCTATATCCCTGCCGCCATTCAGGCAATCTGATTGCGTATTCGGTTGGCGGCAGCCACGTTGCTGGAGCGACACTGCCGGAACGCGCAGACAAGGTCGGTGAAGGATGGTTTTGTAGGGGGGCGTTGCGGGGGCGCAGCCCCTGCACAAGGGAGGCCGCTTGCGGCCGACCGCCCATATAAGAGTAGAGAGTGGAGAGATCACCTTTGCTCGCCTCGTTCAGAGTTGCAAAGCAGTTGTGGCTGGGTAGTTTACACCGTGGCCTGAATCTGAGGAGTTCCGTATGAAGCGATTCGAATCTAACGTTCAAGCCAATCAGGAGCGCTTTCTGGGCGAGCTTCAGGAGTTCTGTCGCAAGCCGAGCATAATCGCGCAGGGTATTGGCATTGAAGAGACTGCGGAGTGGGTCTGTGACCGGCTGCGGAGGGCTGGATTCGAGTCCAAGGTAGTTGCGGTGGAAGGCGGAGCGCCGGTCGTTTACGGCGAAATTGGAAGCGGCGACAAAACGCTCATGATGTACAACCATTACGACGTGCAGCCGCCCGAGCCGCTGGAACTGTGGGATTCCGGCCCGTTTGAGGCGAAGATCAGGGCGGGACGCGTGTGGGCACGCGGCGTGTCGGACAACAAAGGCCCTCTGATGGCGCGTGTGCAGGCCATCGAAGCGTATCAGCAGGCGGTGGGGGAACTTCCGATCCGAATCAAGTGGGTCATTGAGGGCGAGGAAGAGATCGGCAGCCCCAACCTGGGACGCTTCGTCGACGAGAATCGCGAATTGTTGGAGGGCGCGGACGCCTGCTTGTGGGAAGGCGGGGGGAGGGATGGGGCCGGCAGACCGGTCATCTCGCTCGGAATGAAGGGAATCGCGTACCTGGGCCTCTCGGTCAGCGGAGCCGGCAGCGACCTGCACTCGATGAATGGGGCGATTGTGGGTAATCCGGCATGGCGCCTCATCTGGGCACTGGCCAGCCTGAAGGACGAAAACGAGAACATTTCGGTTGATGGGCTGATGGACTACGTGGCCGAACCGACTGAGGAGGAGTGGGCGTTTATCCGGCGCATCCCGTTTGATGAGGAAGAGTCCAAGCGGGACTTTGGAATCACGTCGTTTTTGAAGGGCGCGACCGGGACAGACGTAGTCAAACAGCTTCTGTACGATCCGACTTGCACAGTCTGTGGCATCCTGACCGGGTACACAGGGCCGGGGCCAAAGACGGTCCTTCCCAACGAGGCTTCGGCCAAGGTGGACTTCCGCCTGGTCCCCGACCTGAACCCAGAACTTGTGCTGCGACTGGTACGGGAGCACCTGGACCGGCGAGGATTTACGGACGTGAACGTCGAGCTTCTGGCGCAACTTTGGCCCTACCGGTCACCAGTCGAACACCCCTGGGTCGATGCGAGCATAGCTGTGGCGCGCGATGTCTTTGGCGCGGAACCGGTGGTATACCCGTCTTCGGCCGGCGGCGGCCCGATGTACCAGTTGTGCGGGACGTTCGGCATTCCCGGTATTGCCGGCGGGGGTGCGGGCAACCCCAATGGGAATCTCCACGCGCCCAATGAAAATATCTATGTCGAAGATTACATGCGGACAATTCGGTATACCGGCCGCTTGATAGACGCGTTAGGCAGCTTATAGCTCCGTCGAAAGTTGTAATCCTACCGAAGTGGAATCTCCGCGTTTTTCTACTGCAGTTTCTTGCTTTCACGGTAGTTGTCGGGGCGGCCTTGCTCAGGTCTTTCGAGGCGAGGCATGAACAGCGGGCTTGAAGGTTATACGCGCCAGGCTTCGGTCATGTTATGTTGCGGCAGGGCGGATCCGAGCGTGCCGCTCTTGCCGGGTCTGGAATAGCGATGGAAATAGTTATCCATCAGACGGGAGAGCTGCCCGGCCGCGGGTACATGCGTGTAGCTGTCGATGAAATTCCGGCTCTCGCGCGGGTCAGCGTCCAGGTCGAAGAGTTCGTCGGGCCCGTTCGGATGGCGGCGAACCAGTTTGTATTTTTGCGAGCGGGCCATGCGCACCGTTCCGTACTCGCCAAACTGAACATTGCGCCACGGCCTGTCTTCCTCTTGTTCGAGCAACAGAGGCAACAAGCTTTTGCCAGCGAAGTCGGTGTAGGTAGGGAGCCTTGCTTCCCCGGCTTCTGCCAGGGTCTGAAAGAGATCCAGGTGATTAACCATTTCGCCTCTGCGCGTCTTCGCCTTCACCACGCCCGGCCAACTTAGCAGCAATGGAACGCGAATCGATTCTTCCAGCATGTTAAGGGGGAGCGTTGCATTTCCTTTGCCCCAGATGCCGTGGTGGCCGCAATTGAGCCCGTGGTCTGAAGTGTAAACGACGAGTGTACTGTTCGATTTGCCGGTTTCTTCAACAGCCTTCAGGAGTCGTCCGACGATCTCATCAATGTGGCTGACGGCGGCGTAGTATTGTGCCTGCGCCTCACGTTCATGACGCCGGTCCACGCTCAAAGATTCCAGAGCCTGTTCCCCAAACGGATAGGATTCACCCGTGGGGATGCCGGAGAGGGGGTCTGCGCGATACTGCGAGACCAGCCTTTCCAGGTGTCCTTTCCAAGGGCCGTGTGTGGCGGTCAAGCTGACCAGCAGGAAGAACGGGCGGTCATCAGCGACACTTACAAATCTGGAGGCCTGTTCAGCGATGATGTCGTCGGTGTATCCGCTTATGCTTTCCATCCGTCCTTGATTGCAGTATTCCCGCGTCCCTTTGTGGTAAAGCGGGTAGGCGCTGCCTACACTGAACCAGGAATCAAAACCAGTTGCCGGCGCGTCTTCGTTGCCAATGTGCCACTTGCCGGCGAGGCCGGTGCGGTAGCCAGCCTTCTGCAAGAGCTGAGGAAGGGTTTGCTCCGCCGCCAGCCAGGAGCTGCGGTCGAACGCCATGGCGATGTAGTCGTGGATTCCGTGTTGCGAGGGTGTCAGCCCTGTCAGCAGCGAAGCGCGGGCCGGGGAGCAGACCGGCGTCGGCGTGAAGGCGTTCTCCATGACGACACCGGAGGCGGCCAGGCGGTCCAGGTTGGGCGTGCTCACCTCGCGATTGCCGTAAGGGCCGCACGCCCACTGGCCGTGGTCGTCGGTGAGGAAGAGCAGGATGTTGGGTAGACGCTTCATCGTATGGAGGAGACTCCAGTCCGTTTTGTCAAGAGTGCCAATTCGAGTTCAGCGTCGGGCCGAAACGATGTATAATTCGACCGACACGATGCCGCCGTATTCGCTTGCCTCCCGTTTAGCAGGCCTGGTTCTGAGGAAATTGTACTGATGTCGAGCATTCGCCTCTTGCGACCCGATTCGAAAATTTTACACGTTGCAACGGGCATCATTCTGGGTGCTGTCGCTATCCTGCTAGGCGCCTGTCAAGTTGCGACCTCGCCGCCTGTAACTCCACAGCCAGTCCCAGCCGCGGAAGAAGCCGAGGCAACAGAGCCGGAAGAGCCGACTTCGGAAGAGGTAGAGGAACAGGAATTATTTCTGACTGGCCTGATCCAATTGCGGGACCCGCTGGATGAGCCGGAGTTCTACTGTGTTGATGTGCCTGGAGTCGGCGCTTCTCTGAATCTGCAGGGGGCTCTGACCGCGCACACCTGCAAGCCCGGCGCGGAAGATGAGATGTTTCACATGGATTCGCCTTCGTCTGGGCAATTCTTGATGCCCGCCTATGATCTGTGTATGGAAGCAGACGGGCCCGAGGCAGGAAGTACGCTCCATCTGGCCAAATGTTCCTCTACACGCCTGCAGCAGTTTCGGTATCTTGACATTGGCCAGATTCGACTGGCGCACGGTTCGGTTGAAGAACTGTGTCTGACCGTGGCGTCAGCTGCCGGCGAACCGACGGGAGGCCCAAGCCATCTGCGGCGAGGGCTGACTCTGGAGGCCTGCGACCAGGTCGACACGGCGCGGTCACTCTGGATAGTCGGCTCGCCTGTGGTTGTTACGACTGAGTCGTCTGTCCAAGAGTAGACCGGCACATCACAAACGGGAACTATATACGCAATTAGAGGCCACAAAAGTGGAAGAGATGGTCAGAAAATATTCACCTGTGATTGCGTCCTTATTTCTGTGGGGCCTACTCGCCAGTGGTTGCACAACTGAGTGGCATGACGGCCCAGGGCCTGAAGGACAACCTCAGCCGATGTTTCCTCGACCATTCGACACTGATACGCCAACGCCGACCCCGACCGCTACGCCGACCCCGACCACTACGCCAACCCCGACCGCTACGCCGACCCCGACCACTACGCCATAAGCAGACGAAAAACAGTGGTGACTAATTACGTATATGGTTCCCTCACAATCCACAAAGCATCGTTCCTTCTCAATCTGGTTACGCCCCTTCAACGGGGAACTGTCCCAACCCTTGTAAGATAGTGTCGTCTTCTTCGGGCGGCGTCGCCCCGCTCTCGATCAGTTCCTGCATGGCGTTGGCCATTACGGGCCCCAAATAGTGGGGGCAACTGAAGTAGAAGTCGGCCATGGCATCGGGATTGTCGCCTACCCATTCCTCACTGCCCTCGGCATGGTTGGAGATGATGCCAACCGAAGCAAGGCGTACGCCGGCCTTGCGGAACACGGGCAATTCGTGTGCGAGCGTGTGACCCACAACGTGAGCGCCCATGGCAGCGTAAACCTGGATCTCCTTGGCAGTTTCGAAGCGTCCCCATGCTGTGCAGACATAGATGGCGTTGTCGTATACGCCGATGAACTTTGGCTCCTTTCGGGCTGCATCAGAGAGGAGCTTACTCATTATGGGGCAGAAGGGGTCCTTTAAGCGGGCAGAGCGTTTGCGCCCGCCGAAAAAGGGTTGGTCTTCCTCTGGCCGGAAGAACATCATGTAGTCGGAATTGATGGTGACGCTCCAGGGGGGCAGCGGCTCGCCGGGCTTGTCCGGCCTCTGGATGCCGCCTACCGATGCCTCAACCATGGCCCACTGGACGCCGGCCTGCTCCAGTACCCAGCCCACCTGTTTGGCGGCCAGCCAGGGCGTGCGCGGCCGGGAGCCCTGGCCGCCGCCGTGGTCCCACATGCCGTGCATTGCAGTACGCCAGACGGGCTGGCCGGCAATGCGCAGGAGCTTGAATGGGGCGGTGCGGCCGTAGGGGGTGTCGAAGCCCTCAAAGTAGTCGGTTAGTTCTACGTTTGGCAGGTCCAGGTCTTCGGGGAACCGCGCCCCCCAGGTGCCGGAGCCGCCAATGAGTGCATAGCGTGCGGATGGGATTGTCGTCATAGGTCCTTTCCTGTGAAGGGTTTGGGATGGCCAGGCCCTTCGCCGTTTTGCGCCAGGCTCTTGCAGAGCGCCGGCGGTTTGGGGCGGTCATTCAGGCTGGGTCAGGGACTGACTGAAAACGGGAGGCGCCTCGGTAAGGCTGGATGTGCAGACACAGTTTCCGCCGTCAGGAATGTCCAGCGTCGACAGCAGGTCCAGTTCCAGCGTCAAGGAGATCTCCGGGAAAATCTTGGTATAGAGGTGGTGGATCGTGCCGCGGATATTGTGCTCCGGCTCCAAACCCTGGGCGTAGTTGCTGACCATGTGGTAGTAGAGCACATGGATGCCCAGATAGCGGGCCAGAAGCGGGTTGAGGCAGTCGCCGTGCAGCGTGGCGATGGTCGGACGGTCCGGCTGCAGTTCGGATGCGTTCTTCGAGACTGCGAGCCAGTGCAGAATATCAAAGTCGGTTTCGAAGGTGATGGATTCGGGCACGACCAGGGCAACGCGTGTGTCGGCAGGGGGGCGTACGCCGCGAATCTGGCCGCTCTCGACGAAGGGCGCGAGCTTGGATTCCATGATGCCCTGCAAATGCGGGCAGAAGGGCTGTCCCAGCAGGAAGTGGGACTTTGACCACATGCTCTCGAACGGCGTGCCGGGCAGGCCGCGGTGGACCGGACGCGTGTAAAAACTCCACGGCAGTACGACATCGCCAGGGATGATTGCTTCTTCACCGGATCGCCAGTCGGCGATGCCGGAGGTGCCTCCTACAAGCATGACCTTGACACCTGCTTGCCATAGGACCCAGAAGCTCTTTTCGAAGTTCAGGTGATAGAGCGAGTCCTCGCCTACGACTTCGCCGTAGGAGGGGATCCAGAGTACGTCGCGTCCGGTGGCGGTGACGAAGTGGACTACCAGCGGCGAGAGACCGTATGGTGTGTTCAGACGTTCTCGGCGGGCAACCTGCCAGCCCTGGTCTTGCGCCCGTTCTATGACGCCGTCGACGCCGTAGCCCCAGAGAGGGCTGCCGGTGAACGAGGCAAATTCGGCCTTGGGGCCATCATATTTGACTGAGGTATCGATGTTGAGGGACATTTCGCTAGTGAAATCAGTAATGACGGCCCGCCAAGAACAGGTCAGGTCAGGTCCTCGACTTGCCAGCGGAACAGATATTTTTCGATGATTTTTATGAGCAGATAGGCGCCAACCGCGAGGGCGCTTGCCAGGATGGTAACCGCCCACAGCCGGTCTGCGCGGTACTGTGTCATGGCCTGAACGATCAGATAGCCAAGGCCGCGGCGGGCGAAGAGCCATTCGGCCACGATGGCGCCGATAATGCTGCCGGTGAAGGCGATCTCGTGGGCTGCGATGTAGTAGGGAAGGGCGCTTGGCCAGCGGACCTTGGTAAAGATTTCCCACTGGCTGGAGTCCAGCGTTTGCATCCGGTCCAGCAAGACCGAGTCGGCCGACTTCAGGCCTTTGGTCACGTTTGCAAGAATGGGGAAGAAGGTGATCAGGACGACGATTATTATCTTGGGCAGCGGCGTGTCACCCAGGATGATAATCAGGATACTGGCGATCGTGACAAATGGCACGTTCTTGATGATCACGGTCCAAGGGATGGCCAGGGCTTCGAACCAGGGCAAGTAGAGGAAGGAGACCGCCAAGGTGATGGCGATCAGATTGGCGACAGCGTAGCCGGTCAGGGCTTCGACGATAGTTGTCCAGGTATGGGAGAGGAGTATGTCGCGTTCGTTCCACAGGATGTCTGCTACCATGTCAGGCGGAGGTAGGAGGAAAGGTTCAAATCCGGTTATTTGGATGGCCAGAACCCAAAGGATGGGTACTGAGACAAACATGATCAGGTAGGCAAGTCGTTCGTTCATTGGTTTCCCCTGCCTGGCGTGACGGAAGAAGATGAGTAGGCAGAAACTAGCTGAAATTTACACGAGCGCGGCGGCCGGTCGAGAGCGTTCGGACTGTCAGTTGCTCATTTCGACAGCGCGGTATAGCGATGAGCGCACACGCGCCACTTCGCGCAGGAAGTTTTCGTCGGTGCGAAAGGCCCGCGACCGGGGACGCGGCAACGCGATATCGATGGTTTCGGCGATGCGGCCGGGACGGGCCGAGAGGACAACCACGCGGTCGGACAGGATGGTGGCCTCCTCTACGCTATGGGTGACGAAGATGACGGTCTTGGAAGAACGATTCAGGACATCGCCGAGCCATTCGCCCATCGATTCGCGTGTCAACTCGTCGAGGGCGCCGAACGGTTCGTCGAGCAGCAGAATGGGTGGATTGTGAACAAGGGCGGCGGCAATGTTGACGCGTTGCTGCATTCCCCCGGAGAGCTGGTGGGGGTAATGATGGTGGAAATCGCCCAGGCCGAAGTCGGTGAGCAGATCATCTGGCGACAGCGCGCCTTCCGGACCTGTGATTTCCAACGTCATCTGCACATTGCTCAGAGCAGAGCGGGATGCCAGCAGGGCCGGACGCTGGAAGGCTACACCTATCTGATGCTGGCGGCAGGCGTTGCTGGGCGTGTCGCCATTTACCGAGACGTTACCGCCGGAAGGAACCTCCAGCCCGGCGGCAATACGCAGCATGGTGGTTTTGCCGCAGCCGGACGGACCGATGAGAGTGACGAACTCGCCGTCCGGTATGGTCAGGCTGACGTCCTGTAACGCTTCAACGTCGCCAAACCGTTTGCTGATATGCGAAAACTCAATAGTCAATTTGTTTCCGTCCCCCTTGGGCGCCTATTCGCACGCAGGCAGATCCATCTGATCATACTGTAGCATCGAAGCAACCTGTTCATTCCAGCGACCGCTGGACATGTGCCCGATGGGAAGCCCGTCAGCGTCGGCGATGAGTGTTTCCTGGAGCTGGAAGCGGCGTACAGCTTGATCCTTGGTCAATTCTGCGTCTATCGCATACCTTACGGCGATCTCGGCTGATTCTTCCGGGTACTGCTGAACATGCGAAAGGCCGCGAATGACTGCGGCCAGATAACGTCGCACAAGGTCGGGGCTATCCTCCAGGGTGGACCGGCGCACGGTTATGACTTCCGAATAGTCGTCCCAACCCCACTCGCTGAACTGAAAAGCGACCCAGTTCATGTAGCCCTGCTCCTCCATCAGGCGAGTTTCGTTGATGAGCCAGGCCCCGGTGTAGTCCATCTCGCCGGCAAGTACAGGATCCGGGGTAAAGCCGGTTTCGACAAGGTCCACCTCGTCGGGAGAGATGCCGTACTTGGTGGTTATGAAGTCAAAGTAGTAGTCCTCGCCTGCATGGATGCCGACTGTCTTGCCGATGAAGTCCTGGGGCGTTATTTCCTTTTGGGAGCGCTGGTCCGTAGGGGTGTCGGGATCCAGACCCAGCCAGATGTATGGGCTATGCTTGATCAGGGAGCCAACCGCTACGATGTCCCCTCCATCGGGGCTGGTAATAAAGGCAGGTACAATGCTACCACCGGCGCTGACAGCGAAGTCCACGCCGCCGTCAACCAATGTTGGCAAGTGGCCCATGCCCGTCAATCCTCGCACCAGCTCGACTTCGAGACAAAGATCGCTGAAGAATCCCAACTCAACTGCGTTGTACCAAGGTGCGCCACCGTCGTTAAGTATCCAGGACATGCCAACTTTGACATGATCCATGCTTTCGCAATCCATGGGAACCCAGTCAGCATCGGGGTCGGGCAATAGATCGTTGGTGAAGTAGTTTTCGGCTGGGAAGTTTTCCTCGACACAGGCAAGGATGCTTTGGAATTCAGTGTCACTATCATTGGCCTCCGCCGCGGCCTCGCCTTTCTCACTTTCAATGGCGGGGATGGCGACAGGCGCTACGCAGGCGGTTAACAAGAGGGTCAGGCCGGCCAGCATCCAAACGGGAAGTAGGGGACTGTTCATTGTCCAGTTCCTCCTGAAATGATTAAGACTATAGTCTTCAGGAATTGGTGCGATTATCATTCAACAGGGTTAAGGAAATTCTTTACTATTTTGCCTTGACTTCGACGCGAAAGCAGGCCAAGGACAAGAGCGTCAGCTCTTGTCCTTGGCGGGTTATGGTAGGCAAGGCTCATGGCGGCGTGCCCTGCGGAAGCGAGACCGTTGCGTGTTTCCACGCCCCTGCGCGTCGCTAGGAACACCGCCTGCCGCACTGACTACTGGCAGGCGTCCAGTTCCAGTTGGTCATACTGGATCATGGATGCAACCTGCGTATTCCAACGATCGGCCGACATGTGGGAAACGGGCAGGTCGTCGCTACCGAGGACAAGGGCTTCCTGCAGCTCGAAGCGACGAAGGGCCTGTTCCTTTGTCAGTTGGGCATCGACGCCGTACACGACTGCGATTTCAGCGGACTCGTCGGGATTTTCGAGCAGATAGTTCAGGCCCCGGGTTTGGGCGGCCAGGAAGCGGCGCACCAGATCGGGATTCTCTTCAAAAGTTTCTCGCCGTACAACGGTGACGTCACCGTAGCCGTCCCAACCCCAATCACTGAAGCGGAAGGCGACCCAGTTCATAAAACCTTTTTCTTCCAGGAGACGCGGCTGGTTAACGATCCAGGCGCCGATGTAGTCCATAGCGCCTACCAGGACCGGGTCAGGCGTAAAGCCTGCTTCCATCAGCTCAACCTCGTCGGCCGGGATGCCGTGCTTGTTGGACATGAAATTAAACAGGTAGTCGTCACTGCCCTGGAGCCCCACCTTTTTGCCGATAAAGTCCTGGGGTGTCAGTACCTTGTCGGAGCGCTGATCCTGGGGCGTGTCCGGATCCAGGCCCAGCCAGACATAAGGGCTGTGCTTGAGGAATGTACCGACTGCCACTACGTCAGCTGGGGTAGGGCTGGATACGATGGAGGGTACGCGGCTGCCACCGGCTACGACGGCGATGTCGACGGCGCCGCCGGCGAGCGTCTGCAGATGGTCGACGCCAGGTCCACCGGCTACCAGCTCAACTTCCAGGCAAACGTCGGCGAAGTAACCCAGTTCGATGGCGTTGTACCAGGGCGCTTCTTCGTCGTTGAGCACCCATGGCATGCCGACCTTGATGGAATCGACGCTGGTGCAGTCCATCGCTTCCCAGGTTGCATCGGCAGCTGGCAGCAGGTCATTGGTGAAGTAGCTCTCCGCCGGGAAGTTTTCCTCGACGCAAGCCAGGATGCGTTCAAACTCGGCCTCGCTGTCGGATTCGGCCTCTTCCGCCATTGGCTCTTCGTCAGCGGCCATCGACTCTTCTTCGGCAGCAGGGGCGGGAGCTTGCGCCACACAAGCGCTCAGCATGAGGGCAAGGACGACAAATAATAGGATGGACAATTTGGAACGGTTCATGTACTAAGTCTCCTTTAGATGGGGCTACAAGCTCGATTGATTGTTATGTAACGACCAAATGTTATGTAACGACATCGTTATCGGAAATTGGGACAATTCGGGGCCGGAAGGCGACCGGCGCTTTGGAATCAGGCGGGATAGTCTTCGCGGCGGAAATAGGCTCTGTCGAGCGTTCCTTTTGTTGAGGTTACGTCGGCGGTAACCCAATGTGTAGCGTAGCCGCGGCGCCAGCGGTCTGATTCGTTGCGATGGGAGGTGTGCAGGGCCTGGCTGTGGTGGAAAACGACGCCGCCCTTTTTGACGAGGGCCAGCGATTCTTTTTGCAGATCGATCAGTTCGGGCGGGGGCACGAGGTTGTACGGTTCGCCGGGTACTGCTTCGTGCGGCAAGATAGGACCTTTATGCGAGCCGTCGATGTAGCGCAGGCAGCCATTTTCCTTGGCGACGTCATCGAGAGCGATCCAGGCGGTGATTACGTGGTCGCCGGGGTCGCACTGGAAGTAGAAGTTGTCCTGGTGGTAGGGTTTGGCCGAGCCGAACTGTGGGGGCTTCATGAAGATTTGATCGCCTGACAGCAAGGGCGGCGCGCCAAGCAGTTCCGCCACCAATTTGGTTAATCGTTTGTCCATTACGAAGGACTGGAACTGGCGGCTTTTGAGAAAGGGGCGGTCGATCTTCCGGGGTGCAATCTCGCCGTCATTCGACTTGTCGACGACGTAATCGTCGTTGTCTTTGCTCAGCTCTTCCTGGCTAATCTCGAGCGCGACCTGGGCAATACGGTCGGCTTCTTCGCGGCTGAAGACTCCCTCCTCGACTGCCCAGCCCTTCTCCCAATAGTGTTTGTAAGTCTCAGGTTGCACGCCGACCTCCTTTGGGAATTGGAAGTTACTGAATGTAGTTAGAATGCTCCTATGGCAGCAATTATGCCATAAGAGAACGGTCTTTGTCCGATCTGGCCGTACGTGAGAATCGAAGCGCACTTTGCGGAGGTGGAAGCATTTCGTTCATATTGGGCAATGCTTACTCCAAATTATGTACAAAGCCTGTGGCAGGGCCCATTTTCGCATAGCAAAGAGTACTGGCAGATGTGCCGGCGGCGCGAGCGGCTCGACCAATGGCGGTGGGATCTGTGCATTTTCTGGTAAATTTCAGGCCTTTGACACGGTGTATCAGATCCAGTATCATGGCTGCTGACTGACGAAAAGGTGCAGATTTGCATAATGACGTCAATTCCCCGGCCGGATTTCATATGCGAAATTGCCGCGCTCAGCTGCACTGCTCTCCAATTGATCTATCGTTCGGCTCGAGACAATCAGCTCCCAAGTTTCTGAACAACCGTATCAACGAATTTGCCAGTGGTAGATTCCATTCTTAAGACGTTGCCCTTAGAGTTACCTGGAATGGGATTGGACATCAGGCCAAACAGTTTCTCTTTTTGCCGGGCAATGCCTTGGCGCTCCCACGAAATGGTTGGACGGTTTTGGTGCGCGAAAGCCAGGGTTCTGATCGGGGCAGTTGGACAGGCTTATATTCGCTAGCCGTAACCGCCAGGCCAATTACAGTGTCTGTCACAACTAAAGTGTCTGTGTTGACCAGCGCTTCATCGCCGCAGGCATACAGCCGGTCTGGTTGCGTATCAGGTTGGCGGCCGTCAGGTTGATGGAGCCGCATGGCTGGAATGAGGACGCACGGCCGGTGAGGCGTGGTTTTGGAGGGGGGCGTTGCGGGGGCGCAGCCCCTGCACAAGGGAGGGCCGCAGGCCCGACCGCCCAAAATACAAGGGCAAGAGGCGAGGGGTGCGGAGATCGAGAACAGGTTTGCTGGCCTCGTTCAGGGTTGCAAATTTCTTGCAGCTGCGCAGTTACCCCTAGCTATAGTTGTGTTGGCGAAAGTCTTAAGGTGAAAGGAGGTGATGAGAAGGAGACGAAAGAACTGTTCTTGTTGCGGCGGCTTCAGTTTGACGCCGCCAATTCATCAGAATCAGGCAGGATTTCACTGCGCGCCGTTCTGGGGCGCAATCATAAAGCTAAGGAGTGAAAAGCATGTCGAGATTTCGATGGCAAATGATGGTGGGCCTCATTCTGGTCCTTGGCATCTCCCTGACTGCATGTGTCGCACCGGCCGCACCGGCAGGAGACGGCATGGCAGATTCAGGCGACTCGGATGCCATGATGCCGGAAGTAATGTTGCCCGACGATGCGGCCGAAGACCAGATACTCAACGTCGTGCATGAAGGCGGCTGCGGGTCCGGTCCCTTCCCCGGCATCGACTACGGCAGCCCCTGTAACTTCGGTCATATGTTCATGCCGCCCTTCCTGGTGGACATCGACGGCAATGTAATGCCCGGCCTCTTCACCACAGACTGGGAAGTGAACGAAGACCTCACCGAGTACATCTTCCACATCCAGGAAGAGGCGGTCTGGTCCGACGGCAAGTCGATCACCGCCCAGGATGCGATCGACTGGTGGAACTACATCTTCCACTCCGACCGCAACTCATGGCCCCGCAACTTCGTGATGGGCGCGGTAGTGGGCATCGATGAGTTCGCAGACGGCGAAACTGAGACTATTGCCGGTCTTACGGCCCTGGACGACAAAACACTGAAGGTCGAGCTCTGGCGGTCCGAAGGCTCGCTGCCTCAGTTGTGGGGTTTCCGTGAAGCGGCCCCGGCCCGTTTTGACCAGTACGCCGATCTGTTGGAAAGAGCTGACGAATTCAATGACGCCACAGAATGGCGCGGTGCGATGGCGGAACGCTTCTTCCAGGGTGAAAATGCGGCCGACCTGATCGTCAGCGGCCCCTTCAAGCCGGTGCATCTGTCGCCTGAGCCGGACGCAATCTACCGTTTCGAACGCAATCCGAACTGGTGGGGTGAACCGACTCTGCTGGACGGCATCGAAGCAACAACCATCCGTGACTTCCAGACAATGCTCCTCATGTTTGAGAACGAGGAGATTGACCTGGCTCTGAATCTTGCCGGCCCGTCAGCTGTGCTCCTGCGCCAGAATCAGCCGGACGCTTTCCGTGAGGTACCGATTTCTGCATTCTGGGCTATGTACTTCCTCACCGAGCAGGAACCGGTGGACGACGTGAATCTGCGCCGCGCGCTTATGTCGGCGATCGAGTGGGACAAAGTTGCGAATATAGCCTGGGAAGGCGAGCAGGCCCCCAGCAATTCCGGCAGCCCGATGGCGCCGGCCTACCAATGCTTTGACCCCAACTTCCAACCCTATCCCTTCAATCCGGAAAGGGCCATGGAGTTCCTGGCGGAGTCCAAGTATGGCCCGACAGGCGAGACCGTGCCAAAGATCCGGATTATGACCGGCGGGAGCGATCCGCCCCGTATCCGCGCTGCCCAGATCATCCAGGAGATGTGGCGCGTTAACCTCGGCATCGAAGATGTCGAGATCAAGAACGCCGAGTCCGAGTTTGTCGACGGTGAAGGACTTGTCTCCATGCAGGTAACAAGTGGCGGCTCCTTCCTGCCGCGTCCGGGCTATCTGCTTGAGGCAATCGCCCACACGCGTGGCGGCTCCTACCAGTCCTGGACCAACTACACCGAAGAGGGGTGGGACGAGGAAATCGATGCGCTTCTCTCCATGGATCCCAACAGCGCCGAGTACTGCGAGCGCTCACAGGCTATGCTGAAGAAGTTCACCGATGCCGCGCTCGTGATTCCCACGGGCTACATCCGCGGCTGGTATCAGGTACAGCCCTGGGTCGGTGGCTATGGCCAGAGCCGCATCAGCTTCTGGCACACGATGACGGAGACCTATCGCAAAGAACGGTAAACTGTAACGCCTGTTGGTCAGCGGCCGGCTGCCCTTGAGCCGCTTGCCGCTGACCAACACCTGCTTCTATTTCACCACGAAACACGTGCCACAGGGGATTGAGACGTGACCCGCTACATGTCGATTCGGCTGCTGATCATCATCCCAACGCTTTTTGCGACTCTGATGATCGTTTTCCTTTTGGGCTATCTCGGGCCGATCGATCCGGTCACGATTCTGCGTTCACAGTGGGCTGCACAGGGTGTCTATCTGAATGAAGAGGAAGTGGCCGAACTGCGTAGTCAGTACGGTTTGGACAGACCCTTCCACGAGCAGTTCGGCACCTATATGGGCAACCTGCTCCAGGGCAAGTTCGGATATTCGTTCCTGGACGCGGCGCCGATCTGGCCGCGTATCAAACGTGCGCTACCTGTTTCCGGTGCATTAGCGCTGGGCGTGATTGCGATTATGGCATTTGTGGGGATTCCCTTAGGGATATTAGCGGCCCGATTCCACAACACATGGCTGGACTATTCGATCGTTAGCGGGAGCCTGTTTTTCTGGTCGATACCGCCGTATGTTCTTGTGCCGATCATGCTGATCGTCACGGTACTGTGGTTGGACCTGATGAACGTACCGCGTGGATGGAAGGGCATCATGCATCCATCCTATTTTGTCGCGGCTGCGATCATCTCGACGCGTTCACTTGCGGGCATTATCCGCCAGACGCGCGGTGGGATCCTCGAAGTACTGCAGAATGACTATGTTCGAACCGCGCGTGCTAAGGGATTGAATGAAGTCCTGGTTATGACGCGCCACGTGGCCCGCAATGCACTTATTCCTGTGGTTACCTCGCTTGGACTGTTGGTGGACGACTTTATGTGGGGGGCGGTGTTTGTTGACCTTGCGTTCAACTTGCCGGGGCTGGGCCGACTGTTCCAGCAAGGGTTGTCGGGCCGGGATTTCAACATGATCAACGGTGTGGTTCTCTTCACAGCCGGTCTGACAATGGCGATAAACCTCATCGTGGACCTTGTCTATCCTGTTTTGGATCCCCGGGTCGCCTACGACTAGGAGAGTTGAAGGCGAGGTAGTTCCGAAAACACGGTGACGAATGCCCTGGGCACCAGCTAGAGAAAGCGGAAAGCCCTAGCTGAGAGGAATACTGGATGGCTCAGACGGATGCCGCTAATGTAGCGGACCTGTCGCTGCAACTTGAGGCGCAGGAATTGAAGGCTCGCGGTCTGTGGAGCGACGCCTTTCGTCGCCTGGTGCGTAACAGACTGTCGATGGTAGGACTATTCATTTTTCTGCTGCTCTTTATCGCAGCAATTTTTGGTCCCTATCTGGCGCCCTACCCCTACATGCTTCAAAACCTGGACCGGATTGCTGAAGGCCCAAGTGTGGATTATCTCTTGGGGACCGATGACCTGGGGCGGGACATGTTGAGCCGGATCATGTGGGGCGCGCGCACGGCGGGCATCGTCGCCATCATCTCTACGACGTTCAGCCTCATTTTGGGGATTGTTCTGGGGGGCATTGCCGCCTATTTGGGGAGTTGGGCGGACTGGTTGATCGGGCGCGCGGTCGACGTGACGATGTCGATTCCGCAGCTCCTTTTCGCTTCACTGATTGCGGCGACGTTCCGCAAGCCGGTGGCCGACTGGGTCGATATGATGCATGAGCGGACAGGCCTGGAGTTTTTTGCAACGCCTACGTATGTGGACTTAATCGTAGTCTTTGGGGCGCTTTCGGTGATTCAGTGGCCCGGATACGCGCGTCTGATCCGGGGCCAGATCCTGTCGCTGCGCGAAAAGGAGTTTGTTGAGGCCGCGCGCGCGATTGGAGTCAGCCAGGCCAAAATACTGATGAAGCATTTGATCCCGAACGCGCTCGGCCCGCTGATTGTAATGGTCACGTTTGGCTTTGCCGGTGCGATCGTGGCCGAGTCAGGCTTGAGTTTTCTGGGTGTGGGCGTCCAGCCTCCGCAAGCCAGCTGGGGGGCAATGATCAATGACAATCAACTGAGCTGGCGCTACCGTCCCTGGCTTGTGGCCGTGCCCGGCCTGACGATTGCTATCGTCTCTCTCGGGATCAACTTCCTGGGCGACGGGCTGAATGATGCTCTCAACCCGCGCCAAGCAGATTCTTAACCCCCTGCCCTTGGAATTCCCACTTCAAATATCCACAGTCCAAAGTTGAGCATTGCTGCAGAATTCGAGGAGTTACTCATGTACGATTGGACTGTGTTGAATCAGACCGTTAGCGAGACAATTGCCGGCGGCCGTGTTGGCGCCCCCCTATTTGTCCGCTGGACCGCGGCTGCGGCACAACAGACTGCCGATCTCAAACCGCTGCTGGCCGAAATGAGTGCCTACGCCGAAATCTGGCTGTCGGCCAACCCGCGCCGGATCTATGCAACGGGCTCGGCTGACAAAGGCCATCTCTCAGTCGCACTGGAATACGAGAACGGGGAGTCGGCCGTTCTGGCAATAACCCTGGCTCACGATCACCCCTCGATGAACCTGGCCATTCTCGGCGCACGCGGCTCGATCTTTCACACGGATGCCCAAGCACCCGCGCCGACAGAAAACTCTGTCAGTGGCAAGGACGAAAGATTGCAGCATTCCACAGTCTTGTCCACCTCAAACATGGTGGCAGCCATCGATAGGTCACTCCTCGCCAAAAAACCGGTATCTCTGTCTCTCGAAGGAGACCAGACATGAGCAGCCAGCAACTGGGCGTCCTTCTGATTTCGGGCAGGCTGACGCACCAGGAAAACTACGCGCTAAACCTGCGGGCCGATCCCCGCTGCAGACTCGTTGGCCTGAGCGACGAAGTTGACGTTCCCCCCGAACGCGCCCAACTGAACAAACAGTTCGCAGAGGACCTGGACATCCCCTACTGGCCCAATCTGGATGATGCCCTGGCCCGCGATGACGTGCACCTCGTCTCCGTATGCGCCGACCCTGAACGCCGCGGACGCATCGCTGCCCGCTGCGCCGACGCGGGCAAGCACGTCTATGTCGACAAACCCATGACGCCCTACCTGTCACATGCCGACGCGGCCGTTGCCGCGGTCGAACGGGCGGGCGTGCGCAGCCAGATGTTCAGTTCCAACCTCCAGGCCTGGGTGCAGGAGGCCCGCCGAGTCGTCGAGTCAGGTATTCTGGGTGAATTGACAGCAATTCACGTCGATAACCTGTTCTCAAAGGGACCCAACGGTACCGCCAGGTTGGGCGCGCCGCGACAGGCAGTCTACCCGCCGGTCATCTCCAATTTCGTTGATGCAAAGGCCGAGCTGTATGCCATCGGCGTATACGCGCTCGGGATGGTCTGCATGATATCCGGACGCGCGGTCGAGACCGTCTTCGGCAGCACAGCCAACTACTTTTTCGCTGAACACCAGGACCGGAATATGGAAGATTTCGGCTTCCTTTCAATGACGCTGGAGGGCGGGGCAACCGCCACAATTACCGGCGGGCGCATCGGATGGGCGAGTCATTCGGCCGGAGGCGCCAACCAGATCCACCTGATCGGAACCGAAGGCTCAATGATTCTCGATGCCAATCGACCGCGGTTGGAAGTCTTTGCAAATGATCAACCCTGGACGCCACCAGAAATCAATCCCCGCGATCCGATGGGTTTTTGGCGTACAACCCAGGAAGAGGTCAACGCCCAACCCAAACGCACGATCGCATCCCTTTCCTCAGCACTGGATAGTCGCACCGATGCCAGCTACTTTGTCGACTGCATCTTCGAGGAGCGCGAGAGCGAGATGAACGCGCGACAGGCTGCATTGCTTACCGAAATTCTGCTGGCAGGGTATAAATCCGCCGCCGAAGGGCGGGTCGTTGAGATGCCGCTGGCTCGCGATTGAGAACCCACGCGGGGCACAACGGCCCGACTGCAGTCGAAACAAGAGTTCAGGTTACAAAAAGCCACACTGCAAGAGTTCAAACTGTACTTGAAACAGAAACTGTTGCGAATCCGCTTCAAATTCAGGGGAGTCTGATGACAACTTCGAAACGCTACACAGCCGAATATCTGCGAGGAGTCAGCCGGAGACTTTTTGCGGCATCGGGAGCCCCCGATGATATCGCCGCGACGGTTGCGGAAATCCTGGTTAATGCCAATCTCGCCGGCCACGATTCCCACGGCGTGCAGTTTGTGCCGATGTACCTGGACCGCATTGAGGATGGGCACATTGTAAGCGACGCCTACCCTGAAATCGTCCGTGAGAGCGCAAACACGATGCACGTTGACGGGCACAGTGGATTTGGCCACAATATGAGTCGCCGGGCGATGGAGTGGGCCATCGAAAGGGCTAGGCAGTCGGCGGTCTGCTGCGTCACCTTCCAGAGTACGACCCATATTGGCCGTGTTGGCGAGTACGCAGAGCAGGCTGCACGGGCCGGCTGTATCACGCTGATAACGTTGGGGGGCGCTTCGGCGGCGGGTTCACAAGTGGTTCCCTTTGGCGGCGCGCGCGGCGCCCTGGGCACAAATCCGATTGCAGTCGGCATTCCCACGGGAGACGACTCGCCTTTCGTCATTGACTTTGCCACGAGCGTGATTGCAGGCGGGAAGATATTGGTGGCGCGCAGCAAAGGGGTTGAGCTGCCGGAGGGCGCAATCGTTGATAAAGATGGCCATCCCAGCACTCAGCCGCAGGATTTCGCTGACGGCGGCTTTCTGCTGCCGTTTGGGGGCCACAAAGGTTATGCGCTTTCGCTGTTTTTCAGTCTGATGGGCGGGTTGGCCGGCGACTTCAATTCGGAGTTGACGTCGATGGCCGGTCTGTTCATGCAGGTCTATGACGTAGCTGCGTTTACGCCGTTGGAGGGCTATCAGGGCAATGTGCGCGCAGTTCTGGATGCCATGAAGTCGATACCGCCGGCGCCAGGATTCGACGAGGTTCTGGTTCCGGGCGATTTCGAGCACAGGTCACGGGTGCAGCGCCTGGCCGAGGGGATTGACGTGCCGGCGGAGACATTTGAAAAGATCGAAGCATGGGCCGACAAGCTGAACGTATCACTAACCGAGGAAGGATAGGAGGAGCAGTCAGATGCCAGAGAAATATCGCGTAGGCGTTGTCGGTCTGTCGGGAATCGCGGCCAACCGCCCGGCCGCCGAACCAGGCAACATCTTGAAGACGCCCAGCCCCAGCTCTCATCTCGGGGCCTACCATCTCATCCCCCAAACCGACGTGGTTGCCGTCTGTGAACTGAAGACGGAGCTGTTTGAAAAGGTAGCAGATACCTGGGGGCAGGAGTTCGGCGAGTTGGAAACCTACACTGACTACCGCGAAATGATCGAACGCGAGAATCTCGATATCGTCAGTGTCGTCACCTCAGACCACCGCCACACCGATATCGTTGTGGAAGCTGCGAACGCCGGCGCAAAGGGAATCATCTGCGAAAAGCCGTTTGCGACAACGGTGGACGAATGCACGCGCATGATCGAAGCCTGCGAGGCGAGCGGAACCCTTCTTGTCGTGGACCACACAAATCGTTGGGGACCCCACTACGATGTCGCAAGAGAAGCGGTCCGCAGCGGGTCGATCGGCGAAGTGCAGCGCATTGTCGCCACGCTGGGCGGACCGCGTGCGATGATGTTCCGCAACGGCACACATCTAGTCGACGGCGTCTGCTTCTTTGCCGATTCGGAGCCGGAATGGGTCTTCGCCGAACTGGAACCCGGCTACGATCACTATGACAGGTATCTCGGGGACGGCGGCAGAGATCCGGCAACCGACCCGGCAGTCTCCGGCTACGTCCATTTCCGTAACGGGGTGCGCGCCTTTGTGAATGCCAACAAGTCGCAGTTTGCAGCCAGCTTCACCTTCCAGGTCTACGGCGAAACCGGCATGCTCGACGTCCACAACAGCCGCGTCATCCGCCGCGACAGGAATAACTCCGAATTCCTTCCCTTCGAAGCCCACCTGTATACCAGGATCCCGGCCTGCGTTGCCGATCTGATCGATGCCATCGAAAACGGCAGCGACTTGCTCAGCCCGGCAAGAGAGGCCAAGAAGACGGTAGAGATTCTGGTCGGCTTCCTCCAGTCGCACGCGCGCGGCAATGTGCGCGTCGACCTGCCGCTGCCTCCGGGACATTGAGGTCGATGCGAGCCGTTCCCGACGACAGGAAGTTCGTCATTGCCAACCAGAGCAACCACCCGGAAGATCTGGTCTGCCCCAATCCGCGCGGTTGGTACTGCTCGGTTGCCAACGTCGTCGCGACGCCCGAAGGACTGGTCGCCGTCTACCGGCTTTCCGACTCGCACTCTGCTGTCAGCACACACATTATGGTTGCCTACTCCAGCAGTGGGGGACGCACCTGGTATGGCCACCGTTCGATTTCGCATCGAAACGTGTGGCAGCACCAGAGCGTCTGGGTCGCGCCGCAGTTGAGCCGCCTGCAGGACGGGCGGCTCGTCATTATCTGCGACCAGGGCCATCGAACCTCAGGAGACGACTGGCCGCGTTTGGCATTCTGGCAGCGGCCCCCCAGAGGTATGGCCAACTACTTGCTCTGGAGCGACGACCATGGCCGTAGCTGGAGTGAACCAGTTCAGTGCGACGACGTCGGCGGAGAGCCAGGATATGTCGTAGATCTTTCAGACGGGACACTGGTCTACACACGAACCGAGCCGGTCGAGACTGATGTGTTCGAGAGCCCGCCCCCTCCAGGCTACAGCCTTTACTACCGCAACACAGCTGTGTTTTCCGATGATGGAGGCAAGTCCTGGCGTCGTACCGCAACGGTCGCGGACGACCCCTACCACGGTGACTCGGAAGTAGGCATTGTCGAGTTGGAACCGGGCCATCTGCTGGCCGTCACCAGAATCGGATTCGGCAACGGTTGCTTCGGCCAGCCCAGCCGCTTCATTCACAGCTATGACAATGGCAGAACATGGGAGGAGCCCATACTCGCTCCTTTCTACGGCCAGCGTACGGCTGTCCACAAACTGAGGTCCGGCAAACTGTTGGTCACATACCGCAATCGCTGGGGCACGTTTGCGAGCTATGCCTTCATCTGGGATCCGGCTGAAAAGCTTGGGTACGAGCCGGCATCGTTCATCTGGGACGAGTCTCGCTGCTTTCTTGACAGCGGTCACCTTACGCTGACAACCGACTGCGGTCCGGAGGATCAGGTATTCTTCTCGTTGTATCCGGCGCTTACAAGCGGCGCACGCGTGGAAATGGAGGCGGAACTCCGTCTCGCCGATCAATCCAGCGGGGGCTGCGATCTCTTCGCGGGCTGTCGCGTTCGCATTTCCCCTCAGGGAATCTGCTTAACCCAAAGCAGCCAGGAAGAAGCCGCATTCCACAGCACGACAGGCTCTCCCGGGAATGGAAACGAGTCACCGTCGCTGCCGGCCTACCACTTTCCGTTGGATGCGACGCAGTGGCACAGATACAAGATCGTGCGTTCGAAAGGCGAGATTGCCGTCCACGTCGACGGTCGCCTCCTTCTGCAAGAAGCGGCAAACATATCCGGGGCCCGGCTCGTCCGTTTCGGTAGCAATCTGCCAGGCGTCTCTCTCTGGCGATCGGTGAGCGTATCGGTCGAGAATCCAGGCAGCCATAGCGTCGACAGGTCCTGGCGGGCGGACTCCGGGACCTACCCCGACCAGTTCCGGCGTGAGCGCATGGTCCGCCTCGACGCCACCGCCGACTCCGGCTATAGCAACTGGGATCAGATGGAGGATGGCACGGTCGTCATCGCAGACTACACAAACGACCAATTCAGAGACGCCAACTGGAAGTCGGCCGCACAGCCGATAATCAAGGCATACATCGTCAGTGAAGAGGAGTTGACATGACAAGATACCGAGCAGGTGTCATCGGTCATACCGGCCGCGGCAACTACGGCCACAGCCTGGACACCGTATACCTGGGAATGGAAGAGATCGACCTGGTCGCCGTCGCCGATGCCGACGACGATGGCAGAGCGGCCGCGGGCGACCGGCTGGGCGTCGGCGGCGAAAACCTCTACGCCGATTACAGGCAGATGTTGGAACAGGAGGAGTTGGACATCGTCAGTGTCGCCCCTCGCTGGATGGACCAGAAGCATGACATGGTCATCGCTGCAGCCGAGGCCGGCGTGCGCGGCATCTTCTGTGAGAAGCCCTTCACACAAACGCTGGCGAAAGCGGACGCAATGATCGAGGCCTGCGACCGCGCCGGCGTCAAAGTCGCGGTCTCCCACCAGGGCCGCGTCAGTCAGTATTCGCACAAAATTAGGGAAATGATCGCGGCCGGAGCCATAGGCGAAGTCAAGGAAGTCTACAGCGCCGGCAAACAGGACCATCGCGGCGGCGGCCAGGACCTGATGGTCCTCGGCACACACTCACTCGACATGCTCTGTTTTCTTTTCGGCCATCCTCGCTGGGTGCAGGCCTATGTCCTCCAGGACGGAGAGGACGCCGGACCGGAACATGCACGTCAGGGCGACGAAGAGATCGGCCCCATCCTCGGCAATCACCTTGAAGCCACTTACGCATTCGATAACGGCATCATGGCCACCTTCCACTCGCACCGCCGTGAAGTCCGTCCCGGTCCCCGTCCCGGCGGACTGGCAATCCACGGAACTGAGGGCATTCTGCTCAACTGGGACGGATACCTGTTGCACTGCCCCCATCCTAACTTCAACCCTGCCTTGGTCGAGCCGGCATGGAAGGTTGTACTCAAACCGGATAATCCCGGCTTCGACACCTTAAATGCCTACATGGTGCGCGATCTGATCGCCGCGTTCGAGGAAGGCCGCGAGCCCATCTCAAGCGGACGCGACGCCCGCTGGTCGCTGGAGATGATTCTTGGCGTCTACACCGCACATCGGCATGGGCGGACGACCTTTCCTCTGGCAGATCGTGAACACCCACTGCGGGACTGGGTCTGAGTCGCGCGGCCTGCGCGTCTCGGAAAGAGCGACCATTTCGGGGTATTGCCGTTCAAATACTGGTAGACAGAATCCGACAAGTCCCACCTCAACGGAAAAGGCACAATGAAACGAATCAATCAGATTATCGAGCTCTTGGAAGCAGGACAGCCGGTCTATTGGGACGGCGGCCGCACATTGACTTTTGAAGGCGGCGTGCAGTCGGCACAGACCCACGCGGACTGGCTTGTGATCGGCATTGAGCATCAGCCTTTCGACGTGGCGGGGCTGGACGCGTTCATGCGGGGGCTGGTGGCAGGCGGGCCGACCCGGACCGGTCATCGCACCCCGCCGGTGCTGGTGACACTGCCCTTTGACGGCGTCGACGAGTATGTTGTGCGCAACAACGCCTGGATGATCAAGCAGGTCCTGGCGACGGGCATTCACGGCATTTTGCTATGCCATGTCGAATCGCCCGGCGCGGTCAAGGAGTTCGTGGAGTGGGTGCGTTTTCCTTTCCACACGCCAGGGGTGGGCGAGGGGCTCGATATGGGCCGGCGCGGCTCCGGCGGTCAGGACAACGCGGCTCATGTCTGGGGCGTTCCCACACAGGAGTACCTGCGCAAGGCGGACGTGTGGCCGCTCAACCCGGATGGTGAGCTGATCCTCGGCATCAAGATTGAGAACATTCGCGCGCTGGCCAATGCCGAGGCCAGCACGAGCGTGCCGGGTATCGCATTCGCCGAGTGGGGGCCGTCCGATATGCGTATGACATTTGGCTACGACACGGTACGCACGCCTGAGAATACTGAAGAGGGTGATCTTAAGGCGGCGCGCGATCGCGTCTTCGCCGCCTGCAACGCGGCTAACATTGGTTTTCTGGATGGCGTCGATGCAGGGAATGTCGCTGAGAAGATCGACGAGGGGATTACATTCCCCGCCGGAGACGAGGCGGCGGCAATCGCAGGGCGGAAGCATACTGGGCGAGTCTGATTGTCCTATCGATACCGGCCAAACGCTCCAATAGTCAAGGAGCCGCGACAGACTTGACGCCAACAAGAATTGTAACTACAAAACTGTAACTACAAAGGGCGTCATATGGTGGTTTGGCGATGGGACCCGGCCAAGAGCAAGGGCAACTTACAGAAGCACGGTATAGGTTCGAAACGGCTCTACTTATCTTCAACGATCCGCTTGCCTTGACGGTCCAAGATCCTTACGCTGGCGAGGAGCGACTACGCACGATTGGAAGAATTGGCAATATAATCCTTGTCATCCACATAGCTCCCGAATTCGAGCCGGAAACAGGGGAAGTTTTGGGACGCATAATCAGCGCCCTCTAAGCTACCAAGCAAGAGAGGAGGGCTTATGAAGAGGGAGAGTTCTGAACTGACCACCGAGCAACGCGCCGAGCTGCAGGCCCTTGAAGAACTTCCCGATGACCAGATCGACACTACTGATATCCCCGAACTGCTCGACTGGACCAACGCTCGCCGCGGCGTATTTTACCGGCCTGTAAAAAAGCAGATCACTCTGCGTCTCGACGCGGACGTCATCGGATGGTTCAGGGCCCGCGCCAAGAATGGCCGCGGCTACCAGACTGACATCAATCGTGCTCTACGTCAACACGTCGAGAGCCAAGAGAAAAACGGTGGTGATAGCTGACGGCCCTGGATTCGAATGTAGGGTTCGAAAAGCGACAGAGATTGAACACACCCGTCATCGGAGCACAACCAACTCAATCGTCAATCTCATTGCCTGTCTGATTGCCTACACCTGGCAAGCCAAGAAACAATCTCTCTCTAACAAAGATTTGGCTCTCTTGCCGGCCCTTTTCTAATTCCGAATTCAGGTTAAGTAAATAGTTCCCAAGAAATTTAGAAATGGCACCCCCCAATAGCAAATGCCTACCACGTCGTGGCAGGTTTAAGCTGTCGCTAGGTAAGGTCCTTTCCTGGCGACGAATTGCAAGGGGGGGAGAAGTGGTGTAGTGGTGCACCGCCTTCCTCTCATCTGCCACTCCCCCTCGTGCTACACTGTGGGATCGTATCCACCGCACCATAGACCACCATGCTCATTGGGACTGGCAGCTTCTCTAACTGTATAAAGTGTGGGCGAAAGGTCCGGATCAGACTGCGGAATTGCCCTCATTGCAAAGAACCAAACCCCTAATTGAGAAACGTCGAGGCCTGGACCGTGGAAGCCTGGGTCAGACGGGGCGGCCCCCTGCAGGCGCATGGAGAAAAGGCCGACGATCACCACCAGCCCTTCACGTTCGGGCACATCTGCGGTACATACGACAAGACGGAACAGGGGGTCTGGGAACTCTATCTCTCCTCCCGCAATTCGCCCGACGGTAGCATGGCGCCCGGCGTTCACTTTCTGGGAGCCGAGCCTGGGCAGGAACTGATGGATCTGCATCCCTGGACGCGTCCGGGCGGGCTTGTTGTGGGCACGGCCGATGCGGGCATCAGCGATACTGAATGGCACCATGTGGCATGGCAGTACGGGGCCAGCGGGGATCTTCATCAACTGTTTCTGGACGGGTTCCTGATCTGGCAGATGCACAGCCCCGACGGCCGCAGACTGGTCAACAACCGCAGGCACAGTGCCCAATTCAGCGTCTCCACGCGCCTGAAGGGATACGCTCGGTACGGGGGCGCGTTTGACTTTCTGGGCGAGGGCCACTTTTTCGGCCAAATCGGCGAGATCCGCATCTCGTCTATCAAGAGGTACTGACCATTTCGGTTGGCATTTTCGGTCCAAACAGGAGATGAATCGTGAGAAACTGGGGGATTGGCCAGGGAAAATGGGTGTTTGTCGATTGGATGGGCGTAGAACCAGGCTATGGCACGCAATGGGGTGGCGCCGTTACCGAAGGCTGGAGCGTTCCGCATGGAATTACGCTCAAAGTCCACGAGCCCACAGTAGACCCTACATTGGTGATCGCTGCCGATCAGCCTTGGGAGCAGGGCTACATATCAGCGTATTCGACGTTTCTCGAGGATGGCGGGACGCTGCGCTGCTGGTACGAAAACGGCGGCGGAATCGGCTATGCCGAATCGCACGATGGCGTCGACTGGAAGAAACCCAATCTGGGCCTTCAAGAGTGGAATGGATCGACTGAAAACAACCTGGTCGACATCAACCGTCATGGCCACGGAATCTTCATCGATCCAGTGGCCGTCGAATCCGAAAGGTACAAAATGGTCAGCTGTCACTGGACAGAGACCGAACGCAAAGTTCTAGGCGCCGTTTCCGCGGACGGCCTCCACTGGACACCTCTGCCCCGGCCTCTGATGGAGCACCAGCATGCTGACACCCAGAACATCGCCCTCTATGATGCGACTCAGGGCAAGTATGTACTCTACACGCGCCAAATGGATGGGGTGTCGAACCGCCGCGGTATCAACCGGGCTGTATCGGACAGTTTTCGGCACTTTCCCGACTCCGAGCCGGTCATGGAGAACAATCCTCTCGATGCACCCGATCTTGATATCTACTGCAACGGCTATTCCCCCTGGCCCGGCGCGACCGACGCGCATCTGATGCGGCTTTCCATGTACGAGCGTACGCCCGATACGATGAATGTACATCTGGCAACCAGCCGCGACGGCATGGTCTGGCACAGGCCGCTGGGTCAAAATGCCTGGATCGAGACCGTACCATCTGCCACGGGGAAATACGAAACCGTCTACGCTTGCGCCGGGGTTGTTTCTACGGGCACTGGGGAGTGGTCCACCTATGTTGGCGTCAACCGACTGTTGCACAACGAGCCGGTCGACCGCAAAACGAGCGAGCTAGGCGTGTCGGGGCTGGTGCGCGCCGCGGTACGCGAGGACGGGTTTGTCTCAGTTTCAAGCCGCGGACGCGGCGGCTTCTGGACGGTTCCCTTCGAGCTGAACTCGGATTCAATCAGCATCAATGCGCGTACCCTATACTCGGGCTTCCTGCGCTGCCAGATTCTGTCCTCCAGCCCCGGCGACGTGGGCAGCGACACGCGCTTCATCCGCGATATGGAGGGCTACACGCTTGACGACTGCCAGCCGATTGTCGGGGATCACATTGACACGCCTCTCACCTGGAACGGCAGCGCTGATCTGAGCCATCTGCGGGGTCAGACGGTCCGCCTCAGGTTCGACCTGTACAAGGCTGATCTGTACGCAATTCGATTCTGAATCGACAGCCAACGCCCAGAACAAACCGAGTAACGTCTCAGCGGGATTCCAGGTGTCGTTCCTGAAGTTCCGGTTACTACTCAGCCATAACTGATTTGCGAACCTGAAGGAGGCGAGTGAAGGCGTTTGCTCTCTCCTCCTTCTCTGTTTTTTGGGCGGTCGGGCCTTCGGCCCTCCCTTGTGCAGGGGCTGCGCCCCCGCAACGCCCCCCTACAAAAACATGCCTCATCGACCGTACGTACTGTTTCCAGCTGTGCGTCTCGTCAAACGTTGCGGCCAACGAGTACACGATGAGATAGCCCGAATGGCGGCGTGACTGAAGGTCTGGTCCACATAGGCACTGTTTATGGCCTAGTTGCTGCAAGTTCTGTATGATCTAAGTAGGGCGAGGGACTGGTGCCAGTGCGTTTCCAGGTGCCCGAGCGGCATGCTTGACCCCTTATCTCAGATTGTATACACTTCCGTAGGATCACAGCGTACCTGGAACATGACTCTGCAAATAACATGGCAGGAAGCTCCTGTCTATCCCGCACTAATCAAAGGCCCCTCTGTCGGCATTGTCGACGGCAGCCTCCTTGTCGCCGGCGGCATGGCCTACCCCTGGCGTGAAGCGGAGTACGGTTTCGGCGCGCCGATCGTTGATGATGCCGACGACGGGCAGGGTGGAGCAACACCGATCGGCGAGTGGTATCCCCTGCCTCCCATCCCGATAGGTCCGGGCTGGACATCCGGAACGGCTGTTGCCGGCGGCCTGGCTGTTGTGGGAGGAAGACGCCGCGCGGTCGGCAATCGCGCAACCGCGGATGTATGGTTCCTCGACGTTCAGGCCGGGGCACCAGATTGGGAGAAGCTGCCGGACCGCCCCACTACTGCCATGGTGGCGACCACCTTTGCCCACGACGACCAGCTCTACACCGCCTTCGGCACTGACTGGCACCCGCACGAACATGCTACCGGCGACCCCAACATCTACCGGCTCGATGTACGCGCCAACAGCGGTTGGGAGATCGTGGCCCGCTTTCCCGGCGAGCCGCGCTGGATGTGCGGAATGGGCATTTGTGGCGGCAAGCTCTACGTCGTCGGCGGCCACGATATCCCCGTCGGCGGTGTCGTTGATCCCAAGCCTCACAACGCCTTCCGCCTGTTTGCCGACCCTGCAGCGCATGGCGGCAAGATAAGCCATGTAACGTTTGGTGAAGTGTGGGAATGTGACCTGGCAACAGAGGAATGGCGAGAGCTGCCGCGTCCGCCGCGGGCGTTCGTCGCCGACGCTTTCACGGTGGCGGATCGCTGGATCGTGCTGACCGGCGGCCAGAGCTGGGTTGTCAATCCTGATGGGACGTCAGTCCTCATCATGGGTCATGTGCCGGAACTGGACCTGATCTGCCTTTCGCACGAGGTCTGGGCCTATGACACGCAGGAAGGAAGCTGGCTGGCTCTCGATCCATTGCCCTACGGTATCGCGTCACACCGGGTTGCCGTCTGGAAGGATCGAGTATTTCTGGTCGGCAACGAGACGCGTGACAAGGTACGGAGCAACACATTCGGGACGGTCTTCGCAGGTAAGATTGACATCGATTGACACCGACCGATTTGCGCTATTGTGAAAAAGTAAGGGAATGAACAACCATGCAATCCACGACCGTAGCAGACGGAACCAGAGTCACCATGGCCGGTCACGAGCTAGTCTTCGGCCAGAACATCTTCATGCCTCGCGACGCCAACGACATTGCCGGCGATATGACGGCCCTCCATGCCAGAATCGAAGAGGATGGCTACTTGTTGATTCGCGATTTCTACGATCGCGATGCCATCATGGCCGCCCGCGCCGACATACTTTCCTTCCTGTCTGCAGAGGGCTTGCTGGATCCCGACGCCCCGCCTGAGGAGGGCGTGATTGGTCCCGAAAACGAAGGCGCGGTCCTTCGCAACGAGGTTGTCGTGAACATGCAGGCCTATTTGCGCGTAGTCAACTCCGAGCGTATTATGGCCTTCTTCGAACAGTTCCTGGGCGGCCCGGCCCTGACCCTGGACCACAAATGGCCGCGTGCGGTCCGGCGGGGACAAAGTACGGGCGCGCACTACGACGTCGTCTTCATGGGCGCGGGGACCAAGGAACTCTACACCGTCTGGACGCCGCTTGACGACCTCTCGCTGGAGATGGGCACGCTGGCCTTTTGCCCCGGTTCGAACAAGCTGGATGCCTTGCGGCGTACCTACGGCGCGGCTGACGCGCATAATGATATGACAGAGGGCCATCTTAGCCGCAACCCGCTTGAACTGATCGACATTTTGGACGTCAAGTGGTCATCCACACCGTTTCGCGCCGGCGATGTCATGATTTTCGGCATGTACTTTCTGCACGGCTCGCTCGACAACGTCTCCAACCGCTACCGCCTCAGCACCGACAACCGCTATCAGTTGGCCTCCGAACCGGTCGACGAACGCCACATGGGCCCGCACCCGGACCAGATTCCCAAGGCCGAAAATCGCAAGACGATGGCTGAGATGCGGGAAAAGTGGGGAATCTGAGTCCGCCGGCAGCAGCAACAGCAACGCACACAACAGGGATCCCAATCTGCTATGTCGCATCCTGAGCCGAAGAGCCCCACCGAACCACTAGACATTCAACAGAAGACTGAGGCCCTCTTAAGTGGCAGCCGCCCCGTCGACAGGGTTTATCCCTATATTCCCCCCGATTACGAGGTCCCCTTCCCTCACATTGGCACAGACAGACAGCTCTTCCTGGACAACTACATTCTCGACCACCTGGACGGCGTGCGCAGGGAGATATGCACACCAACCAAGAGCCCCGAGCCGCTGCTGTCCTGGTCGGACCTCCCGTGGGAGCAGGTGCAGTTCAACCCGGGAACCGCGGGCGTCGTTCACGATCCGGATGACGGTTTATTCAAAATGTGGTACTGGCAAGGGTTAGCCAACGACCCCTTCAACACGGGCCAGGTTCTCTGTTACGCAGAGTCGAAAGACGCCCTCCACTGGGAGAAGCCGCTGCGCGACGACTGCCTACCTTTCCAGGGCCACACCGCAACCAACATCGTTCACCCTGATGTCTCACAGTCAGGGTTAGCTCTGAACCACGACCGCGCAGACAGCGAGCGAAAATACCTGCTCGTAAACTGGCCCCCCGAGACTGCCGCCAAGAGGCCACCCGGCAGCCCCCGCCTCTCCAGCGTCGACGCCTCGCCCGACGGCATCCGCTGGCAAACCATCAGCGAAGAGTCCCCCCTGCCCCATCACCACGAGCAGAAAATAATTTGGGACGAAAGCATCCAGCGCTATATAGGCTATAGCCAGTACTCCCACCACCAGGACTTCCTCTACCGCAAGCGCCAAATAGGCCGCCAGGAGAGTCCCGATTTCATCAATTGGTCGCCCAAAGAGGTAGTCCTGACCGCCGACTGGGACCCGAACCTGCCGCCCGATCTTGAGATGCACGATATGTCGGTTCGAAAAGTCGGGGGTCTTTACATCGGCATTGCCGGCGAGTTCCTGGCCGAACCCATCTGGCAGGAGCGCGAAGGCCACAACTGGCGCGATCAGGCCTTCTGCCGCCTCGGACTTTACACGAGCCGCGACGGCAAGCGCTGGCACCGGGTCGGCGGCCCCGAGTCCTGGGTCGACACCGGTTCGCCGGGCGATCAGGACTATGGCTTCGCCTGCTTTACCCCGGCAGGCGAGTTGGTCCATAACGGGAAGCTAGTGGTCCCCTACTGCGCAAATCCTCAGAAGCAGAGCTGGCTGGGTGGGACGCCCCCCAGGCCAATGTATCCGCAGGATGCGTTCGAGCGGCGTCAGAAAGCGTGGCGCGCCCGCCAGGCGCTGCAGGGCGATCCGCGAACAAAGAGGGCGGTTGGCGGCCTGATTCTGCGCGAGGACGGCTGGGCCAGGCTTCTGCCCGAGTACGAAACCGGCCAGGTTTACACGAAGCAGTTCGTATTTGAAGGTGATGCTCTGCGCGTTAATACCGACTGCCATTATGGGTATCTGCAGGTCGAACTCCTCGACCCAACGTTCACGCCATACGAGGGATTTTCGGCTGAGCTATGTGACCCGGTAATCGGCGCGCCCGGCCAAATCTGGCACACCATCAACTGGCAAGGAAAGAGCGACCTGCGCGCGCTGTGGAATAAGCCGGTGCGCATCCGCTTTACCCTGCACGAAGCCAGCATCTACGCTTTTCAGTTTTTCGATTCCATGACAGAATGAGCGCAGGAAGGCGTTATCGCTTATACAGTGGCCATAAAGACATTGACGGCGCCTGACTGGACCAGCATTGCATGCCCGCCGCCATTCAGACTATCTCATCGTGAATTTGTTGGCAGCAGTCATCTTTGATGAGCCGCACAGATGTAATCAGGCCGCACGGTCGATGAGGCATGTTTTTGTAGGGGGGCGTTGCGGGGGCGCGGAACTGCAGTGGTCAGTGGTCAGTGGTCAGTGGTCAGTAACTTCTGCGGTTGGAGGTCGGTGGGCGGTGGGTTGAAGCGGCAAGTGGGTGAGTAGACTCCGTTCGCCAGACACGATGCTGGGGAAGAGTAAACACGGTCGGTGAGGGATGGTTTTGTAGGGGGGCGTTGCGGGGGCGCAGCCCCTGCACAAGGGAGGGCCGAAGGCCCGACCGCCCATAATACAAACA
>MPML01000053.1 GCA_002238445.1 Caldilineaceae bacterium bin5 | reverse complement strand
CAGCCCCTGCACAAGGGAGGGCCGAAGGCCCGACCGCCCAAAATACAACAATGAGCGGAGAAAGAACACCTTTGCTCGCCTCGTTCAGGGTTGCGAATCAGTTGCGGCTGCGTAGATGTTCAGAGACAAAGAACTGACTCATTCATTCACCCGCGTATCCCGCAGCCGGTCCTCGTCAATCTCAGCTTGGGCCAGCGCGCTCACATCCATATAGCCGTCGCGCAGCATGGGCGGCCGGGTCAGCAAGTCCTCCTGCAGCTTGAGGAAGAAACTCAGCTCGCACGGCAGGTCGATACCAGGCCTGGCGGCAAAGAGCGCCGCCTGCACTGTCCCCCAGCCGGTGCTGGCCTGGGAACCGACCATGACCGCCTTGCCGCCAACCAGCGCCTGGTTCAGCATTTGCGCCGATTCGGTGAACCCCGTGCGCGCCGTCTTGATATTGAGAATGTGAAAGGTGTCCATGCTCAACTCCCGGCGCAGGTCGCGGGCGCTGAACACACTGTCGTCGGCGATGAGCAGGGGCAGGGCAGAGCCGGCCGCGAGCGTACAGGCCTTGCGCACCGCGGCGCGGGCCAGGATCGACTCCACCGGCAGCGGTTCTTCACAGTAGAGTACATTCAGTTCGGCCATCTTTTCCAGGCGCTGGCGTACATTCTGCGGCTGGAAGCACTCATTGGCGTCAACGTACAGATCGACCTGTTCCCCGAACTGATCCCGCAGGAGTCGCAGTCTTTGTAGATCCTCGCCCCATTTCTGCCCGACCTTCACTTTCAACACCCGCACGCCCTGCGCGACGATGCGTTCGGCCTCGGCCAGGCTGTCATCCAAGTCGCCCAGGCCCAGAATATAGCTCACTCGCACCTGCGAACGGCTCGCGCCCAGATGCTCGTAGAGAGTACGGCGACGGCTGTTGGCAAGGGCATGGTGGAGGGCCATATCGAGAGCGCCGCGGGCGGTCTGATTATTTTTGACCGTCTGCAGGCGTCCGTAGAGAGAGGACAGTGTGGAATCGTCGAGCAGCTCGCCCACCAGCCGGGGCGCCATCTCGTGGCGAATCACACTGCAGATGCTGGTTACCGTCTCCCCGTAGATTGTGGGCCGGGGCGGCGCCTCCCCCCAACCTACAGCGCCATCGCTCAGCCGCACCTGTACAAGGACGTGACGCGCCTCCGGCATGACGCTGGCCGCGCCCCAGCGCAGCGGTTCCCGCAACGGCAGGCGGAAAGGAATCGGTTCGATGGTTTCAATGGTGGTAGACATGGAAGGTCCCGATGTCAGTTGGCCGCGATCCGCTCCAGCTTTGCGGCAACCTCGACAGGAGAGTGGGCCGTCGTATCGACGACTACGGTGCGGTCGGGGGCCGCGGCGCGCAGGATTTCGACGGCGGCATGTGGGTCGTAGTTGCGGCGTTCGGCCGCGACGATGGCGATCTTGGCCGCGAGCTCGGCGCCGTCCACTTCGCCCCGGGTCACCAGCGCAGCCAGATGGGCCTGCTCCTCGTCTGTGAAGAGCTCGCCTCCCTCCGCCACTTCCTCCCAGCGGAATCCCACGCCAGAATCGGCAGCGCTGTGGCGTGTGGCATGCGGCGTGCCGTCACTGGAACCTGCTCGCTGGCCGCCGGCGTTTGCACTTACCTGGTCGAAAGCATCCTGGCGCTGCAACAGCCGCTCCACCCGCACCACATCGGGCGCGTTGAGGACGGCGAAGCGGGCCAGCGGCAGGCTCTGCGCCGCGAACGTGACTTCGTCCGCGCCCCGCAGCCCGTCGAATACGGTCAGTGCGCCCCTGTCCGGCCCAGCGGTCTGGCGCTGCAACACCAGCCGGCTGAACGCGTGCGCCAGCCCACCGGAATGCCGCTGCCGGTAGCGCCCCGTGTAGTCGAAGCGCCGCCGCCGGTCCGTAACCGCAGTGGGCGGGTCCCCGTCCCAGCCCTGAACCGTCGGGATTACAAGCAGATCGGCTATCTTGCGCCTGTTGGGCAGGAGCGAAATTTCGCCCCAGCGGGCGCGCAGCGCGTCGACAGTTGTACTTTTGCCCACGCCCGTCACGCCGACGAGGATCAGCACCGGCATATCGACGATTGCGACCCAGCCAGGGGGAGGTCGGCCGATGCCAAGACCGTCTGCCAGCAGTTCAAATTCAGTACTCATCCGGACCTTGCGTTCTGGAAATACCCGCGGCCAGCCACCGCAGTTAGCGTGGCAACAGTGCATGCAGAAACATTATACGCCCCCGGCTTGGCCGCTGACAATAAAAAGCTGTGATGGACAGTAGATAATGGCCGCAGCAGAACACACGCTCCGGCGGCTGGTGTTTCTGCTGTGTGCTATAATTGAGGTAAAGATACAGAGAAAGGTTCCTCCAACTGTTCGACTTACCCCTAAACATCAATCCTATGAAATTTCGCTTGTCTCCGCCGTTGCCGCTGGTCATCCGAATGCTGCTGGTGAGTGTGCTGGGGCTGGCTGTCCATCCGGCCGCGGCTGCGCCCGCGCACGCTGAATTGCCGGAGGATTTGACGCCGATCTACCTCATTCAGGGCGACGGGCCGAGTACGCCCATGTCGCGGCAACGTGTTTCCACTTTCGGCCTGGTGATCGGCGTGCAGTCGAACGGATTTTATTTGCAAGACCCGACCGGTGACGGCAACCCAGAGACGAGCGACGGTATCTTCGTCTACACCTCGTCCGCGCCCAGGGTGGAAGCATGGGAATGCATCCTCGTGCGCGGCGCTGAAGCGACCGAATACTACGAAAAGACAGAGCTGACCACGCCGCGCTCGCTTGAGAAACTCCCCACCGAACTGTGCGGGAGCGGCTTGGCAGTTCCACTGCCGCCCCTGCCGACACCCAACGTCGACCCGGAGTCATTGCTGGAGCCATTCGAAGGCATGCTCGTCGCATTCGAAGACCTGCAGGGCGTGGTCCAGGGTCCGACCAAGCGGTTCAGCAACGGCAATGTCGAGATTGCGCTCATCGCCGATCAGGCCCTGCCCTTCGTACAAGGCGGACGGGTCTTCCAATCCAACCCCGCCGATGCCGCCGGGCTGATCTTCCTGGGCAACGGGCTGGGCGCGGACCTGCCGCCGGTGGCCTGGGGGGATCGCGTGCAGGTCCGCGCGGCCGAGCCGGGGTTGGCGATGCTGGCGGTTATCGACTACAGTTTCGGCAAATATCTGCTGCTGCCGCTGCCGGGAGAGGAGATCCGGGTTCTCTCCCGCCATGAATCGACCGAGCAGGCGGCCCTGCCGGACGCGGGCGCCTTCCGGATCTGCTCCTTCAACGTTTTGGGGCTGGGCCGGGGCCACGATCAGTTGCCCGACGCGGCCGACTACGAGGCCGCGCTGCACCAGCGCGCGGCTGTCATTGCCGGCGGCCTGCAAAACTGTGAAATCATCGGCCTGCAGGAGACCGGCAAGCCCGAAGACGCCGAAAATCTGGCGCGAGTTCTGGCAGATGTCAGCGGGCTGGACTACAGCGCGATCGCATTTGCCGGCCCCGGAACGGTCAATCCCGCTTTCCCGCTTACCAACAGTCTGCTGGTACGCAACGACCGGGTGACAGTTCTCAACGCGCAGAACGAACAGGCATGTACCCGCTTCAGCTTCAGCGTACGACTGATCCCGGGCCAGTGCCCTGCCCGGCGCCTGCCGCTCTTCAACCGGCCGCCTCTGGTCGCAGATCTGCTTGTGCGCGGCCCCTGGGGCGAAGACTACCCGCTGACGGTGGTGGTCAATCACTGGCGCAGCAAGCGCGGCGATGAGTCGGTGAACGTCGTGCATCGGACACTACAGGCGGAGCACGTAGCCTCGATTGTACAGGCCCGTCTGGACACGGACCCCGACGCCCACGTCGTCGTACTGGGCGACCTGAATGATTTCCAGGCCAGCAAACCGGTGGAGACCCTGCAACATGGCGCCCAACCCGCTGATGGCGCGGCTCGCGAGCAGGGGCACATTCTACTTTGGCACGCCTTTGACGCCCTGCCGCTACAGGACCGTTACACCTACATCTTCAATGGGGCCAGTCAGACGCTGGATCATCTGCTGCTGACAGCGGGCATGATGCCCGATTTCAGCGGGTTCGACATCGCGCATATCAACGCCGACTATCCCATCGCGCCACCTGAGAGCGCAGAGCATGCGCCCGCCAGCGCGCCCGTATATGGTTCCAGCGACCACGACCCGCTCGTGTTGACAGTGCGGCCCGGCGGCGGCGCGTGGATCGCCGGCAGTGCGCAGATTCCCAATACGCCGGTTGAGCTCACCGACAGGGCCGGCACGGTGATCGCCCGGACGGAGACCGACGCGCTCGGGGAATTCCGCTTCTTCGATCTGCGGCCCGGCGCCTACAGTCTGCATTTCGCGCTGCCCGCGCACATCACGCTGCGGACGTCAACGTTCGCCTTAGCGGACCAGCAGCCGGCGGGCACCTCTAATGGGTCCTCGGCCGCGGTGATTCAGGTAGAGGTCGAGCCGGGCCAGCCTACTGTCGTAGAACTGACCGCGCGCGATCCTCGCGCCGGCGCCGCCAGCGCGTTACTCAGCATATTTTACGGAATCGAATCCGCTGAACAGGCAAATACTTCGGATCGTTGATGAAAAAACTGTTGCAGACGCCCCTGCCCGCATGCGGCGCTGAGACTGCCGCCGGCTCCAGAAGTTTGGAAACTTGACAGCAACCTGATCACTGGGCGGCGGGCAAACAATGGAGACACAGATGGAAAGACTTTACCTGACTTGGCATGACGTGGAAGAATTGATCACCAAAGTCGTGATGCAGCTTAATACCCCCTATGACGCGCTCCTCCTGATCACCCGCGGCGGCATCGTACCCGGCGGTATGATCGCCGAGGCGCTGAAGATGAAAGATGTCCTGACCGCTTCGGTCGTGTTTCAGAGCGGGCCCGGCGTTCGCGCGGAGATGAGTTGGCCCCGCTTCCAACAGTTCCCTGCAAATGCGATCCTGAACGGAAAAAAGATCCTGATCGTCGATAATATCTGGGATCGGGGGCGCACGATCGTCACCGTCAAGAGCCGTGTGCAGGGCACCGGCGCCACCGCCGAGACGGCAGTGCTCCACTGGAAGCAACGGCAGAATCTCTTTAAGAACGAGAAACCGGATTACTACGCCGAACTGACCGAGGACTGGATCTACTACCCCTGGCAGCGTATCGACGATTCAGACGACCTGGTATCGGTCCGCCGACCCGCGCCGGAGCTCTCTTGATGTCAGAACTGATACGTCGTTTGCGAGCCGCGCATCCCGATGCACACTGCGCCTTAGACCACCAGAACCCGTTTCAACTGCTGGTGGCGACGATTCTTTCAGCTCAATGCACTGACGAGCGGGTCAACCAGGTGACACCGACCCTGTTCGCCCGCTTCCCGACACCTGCGGCCATGGCCGCCGCCGACCGCGCGGAAGTGGAGGAGTTGATTCGCTCCACCGGTTTCTTTCGCAACAAGGCCAAGAGTCTACAGGGCGCAAGCGCACTGATCTGCCAGGAGTTCGGCGGCGAAGTGCCGCGCGAGATGGATGAACTGATCCGGCTGCCCGGCGTGGCCCGCAAAACCGCCAACGTCGTGCGCGGCGTCTGTTTTGGCCTGGCCGACGGCGTCGTCGTCGACACGCATGTCAAGCGGCTCTCCCAGCGGCTGGGCCTGACCAAGCAGAAAACCCCGGAGAAGATCGAAAGGGATCTGATGGCGCTCATACCCGCCGAAGATTGGATCGACATCTCCCACCTGTTGATCTTCCACGGGCGCCGCGTCTGTGACGCCCGCAAGCCGGACTGCGGCAACTGCACCCTGGCCGAACTGTGCCCGTCGGCCGAGGTTTAGAGAGTGCTCCACACCGTTCCACCACTCCCTCAATCGTTCAGGAGGTCTATGTGACGGAGGACAAATCACCGCCACGTGTCGAGCAACTGCGCGTTGAAAACTATCGGGCGCTCAAACAGGTGGAACTCAGAAGGATCACCCCGTTCACCGTCCTGATTGGGCCGAATGGCAGCGGGAAGTCGACGCTTTTTGATGTTTTCAGCTTTCTCTCCGAATGTTTCCAGCAAGGACTGCGCGCGGCTTGGGATCGCAGAGGCCGCGCCAGGGAGCTACGAAGCCGCGGCGCAGCGGGGCCGATTATCTTCGAGCTGAAATATCGAGAACGACCGCAGCAACCGCTTATCACCTACCGCTTGGCTATCGACGAAGACGCGCGCGGCCCCATCGTCGTGGAAGAGTGGTTGCAATGGCGACGCGGCTCGCGTGGAACGCCCGTCCGCTTCCTGCATTTTCAGAAAGGTCAAGGTCAGGCGGTCAGCGGGGAAATGCCAGACGCGCAGGATCGCCGAATAGCGATTTCATTGCGCTCGTCGGACGTGCTGGCGGTCAACACACTAGGGCAGTTCGCAGATCACCCCCGGGTAGCTGCCCTGCGCGAGTTCATCACCGACTGGCACGTTTCCTACCTTTCAATCGACGACGCCCGCAGCCAGCCGGAGGCCGGACCCCAGGAAAAACTCTCGCGCACAGGAGACAATCTTGCGAATGTCATTCAATATCTGAATGAACAACACCCGCAGAGGCTGGAAGAGATTTTCGCCCAGTTGCGCAGGCGGGTGCCCAGGCTGGAGCGGGTGGAAACAGAGCCGATGCCGGATGGCCGTCTGCTTTTGCTCGTCAAGGATGCGCCGTTCGAACAACCGGTACTCTCCCGTTTCGCCTCCGACGGGACCCTGAAGATGTTGGCCTATCTCGTTCTTCTCAACGACCCCCAGCCGCCGCGCTTTATCGGCATCGAGGAGCCGGAAAACTTCCTGCATCCTCGCCTGTTGCCAGGTCTCTGCGAGGAATTCAGGGCAGCCAGTGAACGCGCGCAACTGATGATCACCACCCATTCCCCGGACTTTCTCAACGGCGTGCGGCAAGACGAGGTACGCGTACTACACCGGGACGATGAAGGGTACACGCACGCGACCCGCTGCTCTGAAATTAAAGGCATCCCTGAATTCATGGATGCTGGCGCATCGTTGGGGCATCTCTGGCTGGAAGGCTATTTCGGCATGGGCGATCCTCTGGTGAACGCGGGCGCGCCCGAGGATGAGCGGCTTAATTCGTGACTGCAACATCCATTGATTTCATCGTCGAAGAACCGTCAATGGAAGCCTTTTTGCGCGTTGTACTTCCAATGATATTGGGCCGTACAGAGTTCAAAATACGCCCGTTTCAGAGTAAAGATCAACTCTTGAAGAACCTTCCTTCTCGCCTGCAGGGGTATGCACGGTGGATTCCCGCAAACCATAAAATCGTTGTACTTGTAGACCGTGATAACGAGGATTGCGAAAGACTAAAGGCACAACTCGAACAGATTGCTCTAAATGCCGGTCTTGCCACCCGCAGTTGGCCTGCTGGCGGCCAATTCACCGTTATAAATCGCATCGTTATCGAAGAACTGGAGGCCTGGTACTTCGGCGACTGGCAGGCAGTGCAGAACGCCTACCCCAGAGTTTCACCGGCAATCCCTAGACAACAACGATACCGAAACCCCGACGCGATTCAGGGCGGGACCTGGGAGCACTTCGAGAGAATCCTGCAACGGGCCGGGTACTACAAGAACCGTCTGCGCAAAATTGAAGCCGCACAATCGATCGGCCCATTCCTTGACCCGGAAAACAATCGCTCACATAGTTTCCAGTGTTTTCGAGATGCGCTCAGGGAGTTGATTGGTCACACCTGATATGGGCGCACGTTGGGACGATTGGCATGAAGCGGAGTAGGTCAACCTACCCTTACCTTACCGCGCTCAGTCCGCCGAAGGTCAATTCTCTTCATCCTCCTCGCGGGGACTGACGACAAGCGTGTAGCCCTCCCTCGCCTCCACCTCGACCTGATCGCCGACATCGGCGGGCGCCGCTTCATCGGAGGATGCGCTGCGCAACTGCGCGTTCCATAGCTCGCCTGCCAGCAGAACCTTGCCCCGCCCGTTCTCCGCAAAGGGAACCCGCACGGTCGCCAACGAGCCAATCACACCTTCGCTGCCGGTGGCCGTACCCAGCCGTTGGGCCGCCACAACCTTGCCGCCCACAAACAGGGCGAACGCGCCCATCGCCACCCCCAGCGAGATGATCGTCACCCACGGCACAGCCAACCCCGGCGCGTCGAAAAGCAACGCGCTGCCAAAAATGAACGCGACCGTACCGCCCAAGGCGAGCGCGCCAAACGCCGGCGTGAATGCCTCGGCCACCAGCAGGATCAGCGCCAAACCAATCAGCGCCAAACCGGCGAAATTCGCCTCCAACTGACCCAATGAGTACAACCCCAACAGCAGGCTGATCAGGCCGATCATGCCCGGAATGAATGTCCCCGGATTGTAGATTTCCGCGATCAGTCCAATCGAGCCGAGCGTCAGCAGAATGGTGGCCACGCTGGGGTTGCTGATGAAGTTCAGAAACTCCTGCAACGGCGACAGCTCGCGCGGCATGATCAGCGCATCCTCAGTGCGCAGCGTTCGCTCTTCGCCCAGCACCGTGACGACGAAACCGTCCATCTGATCCAGCAGATCCGGCACATTTGTCGCGATGAAGTCGATCACGCCCAGCTCCAGCGCACGCGTGTCTGTCGCCGCCGCTGCCTCCTGCACCGCCGCCACAGCCCATTCGACCGCATCCTCGCCGCGACGCGCGGCCAGGTTCTCGATGTCGGCGCTGAGGATATTGACGACCTTCGCCTCCATCGTGTCGCCGATATCTTCCCCCTGACCGCCGACGGGGCTGGCCGCGCCGATGCTGCTGCCGGGCGCCATCGCCGCAACGTGCCCGGCCAGCGTGATAAACGTGCCCGCGCTGCCGGCTTGCGCGGCCGACGGCGCGACATATACCACCACCGGCACAGGTGAAGCCAACATGTCCTGCACAATCTGCTTGGTCACTTCGACGCTGCCGCCGGGGGTGTCCAGGCGCAGGACCACCGCCTCGGCCCCATCCAGCTGCGCCTCCTCAATCGCGCCGCTGAGATACTGTCGCAGCACCGGTGTCACCGCCCCGCGAAACGTTAAAACCAAGACAAAAGAGGACCCCGCCTGCCCAGAGATCGCCTGCCCTTGACCAGCGAGATCTGCGCGGCGCACCCCGGCAGGGTTGGCCGCCTGTACACCGTCTATCACGGTCAGGAACATCCCCAACAGCAGGCACGATAGATAGAAAGTGCGATAGAGCCTTATCAGAAGCGGCCCGCCTGCCCCATTCACGTTTTTCCCGCGGCGTCTGAACATCTGTAGCCTTCCTGTCATCCTCCCCTAGCCTACGGCACTTGTCGCCAGCCGCAGGTCACTGGCCGCCGCTGTGCAACTGATCGACAACGGCCAGCATCTCCACAACCGACTGCCGCCCGGCATCACTGACGGCCCCCAACATCTGCGTCAACTCCTCAATACGCGCCGGCCCCTCGACCGGCTGCACATCCGTGCCGGTGCGCAGTTCGCCATCACTCTCGAAAGTCCGTTTGCGCACGGTCAGGTGGAGGTCGGCAAACGCAGCCAATTGGGGCAGATGGGTGATACACAACACCTGATGGCGCGGCGCACTACCATCCTCCGGCCCGTCTGCCTTGGCATGGTTGGAGACGGCGGCGGTCAACGGCCGCTGACCGGTCAGATTCCATAACTTTTCTCCTACGACCCCGCCCACCCGGCCGCCGATACCCTGGTCGATCTCGTCGAAAATCAGAATCGGCGTCTGATCGGCCTGCGCAAGCGCCCCCTTCAACGCCAGCATCAGGCGCGCAGTCTCGCCGCCCGAGGCCACCTTGGCCATGGGCTTGACCGGCTCACCCGGATTGGCGCTGATCAAGAATTCAACCCGGTCGACGCCGCTGCTGCCGAAGGCGACGCGCCGGCCGTCCGGCAGGTAGGCGCCATCCTCCTGCTCTTCCATCTCCACCGCGACCGCGAAACGGGCGTGTTGCATACTTAACTGCCCCAACTCCGTCTCCACCTGCCGGGCCATCTGCTCGCCGACCGCTGCCCGCGCCTCACTCAGCTCTGCGCCCAGCGCGCCGATCTCGTGCAAAAGCTTCTCTTCCTCTTCCTCCAACGCGGCCGTCTGCGCCTCCCAGTTGCTCAACTCTTCCAACTCCGCCTGCGCCGCGGCTGCAAACGCCAGGATTTCGGTCGTCGTGTCGCCGTACTTGCGTTTGAGATTGCTGATCAGGGCCAGCCGCTCTTCGACTTCGATCAGTCGTTGCGGATTGAACTCCAGCCCGTCGGCGTAGCCCTGCAAATCCCGCGCCAGATCGGACAGCTCCTCCAGCAGTCCCTGCCCGGTCGTGGCTGCGGCTGCCATCCCATCGTCGATCCGGGCCAGGCGTTCGACACGGCCGGCGGCCTCAGCCAAACCGTCGATGATCCCTGGCATTCCGCCCTCGCCCTCGTTCAGCAGAGTTGCCGCCCCGTTCGCCAGCTGCAGGAGTGTTTCGGCATTTCCCAGCCGCTTGCGCTCCGCCTCCAGTTCGCTCTCTTCGCCGGCTTCCAGCGCCGCCTCCGCGATTTCCTCAACCTGAAAGCTGAGGATGTCGAGCCGTTGCGCGATGGTGCGCGCATCGCTGCGCAGCCGCTCCAGCTCTCTGCGCGTCTGCTGAACCGCTTGCGCCTTGCGCCCCGCCTGGCCGCGCAGGGGCAGCAGGCCGCCGTACCGGTCCAACAGATCCACGTGTGTGCGGGGACGCAGCAGATTCAAATGCTCCCCCTGTCCGTGAATGTCGACGAGCAGGGCCGCCATCTCACTCAGAAGCTGACGCGAGACCGTGCGCCCGTTGATACGGCAGAAATTTCGTCCGCTGCGCCGCACCTCCCGGCTGATGATGAGCCTCTCCGGCGCGTCGGGATCGTCCAGCCCTTCGGCCTCCATCAGACAGCGGATGGCGTCTGCTGCGGGGGAGTCGTCGGGTGCGCTCTCCGGGCTTTCGCGTTCGCTCGTCAGCGCCCCGGCTCCCAGTTGGAAAACAGCTTCGACCTCCGCCCGATCTGTGCCTGCCCGCACCAAGTCCGCCGTTGCCCTGTCGCCCAACAGCAGTCCGATCGCGTCGATAATGATCGATTTGCCCGCGCCGGTTTCTCCGGTCAGAATGTTCAGTCCATTGTGGAACCGAAGATGCAGCCGGTCGATGATTGCGAAGTCGCGCATCCGAAGCTCCGTCAGTGTGACGGCAGGTTCGATCCGGTTGCCAACTTCGGCCAGGAGAGATTGTTGCATGCCTCCCTCTTCAGAGGAGGCGCGGCGTGGTTGCGCAGTCATGGATTCAGGGCGCGTCCTTATCGTATCAGACCCAATGCACTATGGCTCTCATTCTAGCACATTTGGACGGGGGGATGGAAGAGGTGTCCCAAGGGGTGCATCCCAGATTGGGAGTCGCCCAGCCAAGCGGACTACCTCTCCCAGTGTAATTCTCCAGAGGTAGACGGAAACTTACCCCTATTTTGGGATGCACCCTTCTTCAAGATCCATATTTGTCGCTAGGTGGATTCATGATATAATGCAACGATTGAAGGATTAAGACCAACATCGACAATGCGCTCCGCATACTGTGAGCTAAGGAGCTTAGCAAATGCCTTTTCTAGGAAATACAGCGCCGTTCTTTCTGCTGGGTCCAACCCTAGGCCCAACCGAACTGATTCTGATTCTGGTAATCGTCATTATCTTCTTTGGCGTCGGTCGGCTGCCGGAAGTATTCGGTGGACTGGGCAAAGGTATCCGCGAGTTTCGCCGGGCTGCCAAGGATGGAAGTGATGAGGATGATTCAGAGACAATGGACGCCTCACCCGTTGCGGAGAGCGCTGCGCCTGAGGTGACTTCTGAGCCGAATCCACCTGAGAAGGTCTAACGTCCGCTTTGCGTGTCGTTTACGCCAAGGCTTTGGCATGTAGCAACGGGCAGACTGGCAATCAACGAGAAGGCCGTGTCGGCCTTCTCGTTTCTGTCAGCACCTTGCATCCGAATCTTCCTGCTTAGTTGCCCAGCATCTGTTTGATTGTCGCTGACCCCAGCTGTTCAGGCAGGCAATCAAACAACTTGGTGTTTGGGTATTTTTGTCTATGCGTGCATAGCGCAACACGTCAATATTCCGAGGTGAACGATGGATGTTTTCTTTATGATCGCAACGGTTATCATTGCCCTCACCTTGATCGGCATCGTCCTGTTGCAAGGTCAGGGTAGTGGCTTGGGTTCCGCCTTTGGCGGCGATGCCGGCGTCCAGCGCACCCGTCGCGGCGTGGAGAAAACCATGTTCAATCTGACGCTTACCTTGGCGTCCCTTTTTCTCCTGCTCAGTCTCGTGACAGTCGCCCTTCGCTAGAAAAATAGTGGCCGCTGGTCACTGGCCACTGTGGTTTCTCCCATGTCGGAACAACAGCCATTCAGAAGGCCGGCCAATCCGGGGGCCCAGACACCGCCCCAGGCGCATCAGTCGCATACAACCCCATCCGGCTATCTGCCGGGACTGACCGCGTCCCCCGCGCCTCTGGGCCGATATATTCGCTGGCAGATGCTGTTGGCCGTCGTGGGTATTATTCTTCTGACCCTTCTCATGGGCGCAACGGCCTATAACGTCTCTACCGTTCTGGTGCCGGAGCGGGGCGGCGTCTTCCGGGAAGGCGTTGCCGGCAATCCCCAATACATCAATCCACTGCTGTGCCACACCCACGATATCGACCGTGATCTCTGCAGCCTTCTCTTTCGCGGTCTGACCCGCCTCGATCAACAGGGACGGGTCGTGCCAGACCTGGCCGAGCGCTGGACGGCTCCGGATGGTCTTGTCTATACCTTTACTCTGCGTGAAAATCAGTTCTGGCACGACGGCAAGGCCGTAACCATCGATGATGTGCTGTTTACGATCGAGATGATGCAAAGCCCGGATTCACCGATCCTGCCCGACCTGGCGGAATTGTGGCGCTCAGTCACTGTAGAACAGGTTGATGAACACACCGTGCGCCTTCTGCTCGACGAACCCTTTGCCCCGTTCCTCGACTTCACCACGATAGGACTGCTGCCAAAACATATCTGGCAGGACGTGCCTCCGTCTGAACTGCTCACCACTCCCCTCAATTCACGCCCGGTTGGCAACGGCCCCATGCAGGTAACCCTGACATCCGCGCAGTTCATCCGCCTGGAGCGCAATCCGTATTCCGGTAAAGACATTCCCATGGTTTCCGCCCTCGAGTTCCATTTCTATCCCGACTATCCTTCAATTTACGCGGCTTACACCGAAGGCGAATTGGACGGCGTGAGCCAGGTAATGCAGTCGGACATTTCCCTGGCGCAAGCCCGTACCGATATGCAGCTCTTTTCCGCACCGCTATCGACCTATGTCGGCGTTATCTTTAACCTGCAGAATCCGGATGTCCCATTCTTACAGGATGCCACCGTGCGCCGTGCGCTCTATCACGCCCTCGACCGCGAGCAGCTTCTCGATGATGTGGTCGGCGGGCACGGTGTGCTTGCCTCATCTCCCATCCCGTCGAACAACTGGGGCCACGCGCCGGATACCCCCTCCTATAGCTATGACCCGGATGAGGCGCAACGCCTTCTGAATGAGAGCGGCTGGGTAGACACCGATGGCGACGGCACGCGCGATAAAGATGGTCTGCCAATGCAGCTCATTCTCCTCACAAACGACGGGCCAAACCGTATCGCGCTCATCGAACAGATCGCCGCCGATTGGCGGGCCGTCGGCGTCAATGCAGTGGTGGAGAGCGTCAGCTTCGCCGGTTTCGTAAGAGATTTCCTGACACCGCGGCGTTTCGATGCAGCCCTCCTCAGCTGGGATATCACCGGCGACCCCGATCCCTTTCCCCTATATCACAGCAGCCAGATCACTACGGGCCAAAACTACGGCGGATGGTCCAATCAAGAGGCCGATGCCCTGGTGATCGAAGCTAGAAGCACGGTCGACCCGGAGAAGCGAAGGGCCCTGTACGCCCAGTTTCAGCATATCTTTGCCGCCGATGTGCCGGCCATCCCTCTCTACTACCCTGTATATACATATGGTGTCAGCGAGCGCGTCAAGGCGGTCCAGATTGGGCCTTTGAACACGCCGGCCGACCGGTTCACCACATTCCCCGACTGGTATATTCTCACCCGCCGCGTCCCCGCAAATCAGCCGTTGAGTGAGAATTGAGCCTTGCTCCCCCCTTGGCTGGCTGAACAGCCTTTCACTCGTTTACCTGAATTCGTCCGATTTTCGCCCTCGCGCAAAAAGGGGAAACAGTAGCGCAGACAGTGCATGCGCTGAAAGCAATTTGACAGAAAACACACCCCCATGATATAAAAAAGTTTGCCGCGCCGCAGTGGCGGAATAGGAAGACGCGCTACGTTCAGGGCGTAGTGGGCATTAGCTCGTGGGGGTTCAAATCCCTCCTGCGGCATATCAGGGACCCGTCTATCTGTCCGGGTTCCTTTTGTTCTTATCCTGTCGTGTTCAGGGTTCCCTCGGACAGCGCCCCATTCAGGCAGGGGTACAGTCAATCTTTGCGCGACGCTATCCGCCGAGAAAAACCTATGGGACTTGTCCGCGTCCCTATCAGCCCAAATCCGCACGATGTAAGACGCCAGCGTCACCCGGCTTACCCGGCTCTACTCCTGCTTGCGGTTGTCGTTGGCCTCTATTTCCTCTTCCAGCATGTAGAGCAGTTGCGCGAGCTAAGCGCCGTGCACGCGCAGGTCGCCGAAATGCGCCAGAACATCGCGCTGGGGCACCAGAACACGCTGGATCTGGAAGCTGAGTTGCGCTACGCGACGAGCGACGAATATGTAGTTCACATGGCCCGCGGCGAATTGGGTTACATCAAGGAAGGCGACGAAGTCTATATTCTGTTGGAAAAACCCGCCGCCCAGGTGGAGAACACGCCCACAACACTGCCCGCAGACGTGGAGCACGACTCCTTCCGCCCTCTCGATTGGAGTTGGTGGCAGTCCTTGTTTCAACAGAGCCGCGAATAAGCTGAATCTGCCCCTGCTCGCACTGCGCAAGCTGTTGACAACGCAAAACGCTGAAATTTGACGACACGCGGTCGGTGTGTTACACTATTCTTTACTGTTGCGGGGTGGAGCAGTGGCAGCTCGTCGGGCTCATAACCCGAAGGTCGCAGGTTCGAATCCTGCCCCCGCTACCTCAGTTTCATATGACCGCCGAACCGAAATCGGTCGGCGGTTCATTTTTGACTCTGATTCGGACGATTCACAACCGTTTCCAGCCCGGCGACGTAGCTCAGGCGGTTAGAGCGAGGGCTTCATAATCCCTAGGTCGGTGGTTCAAGTCCACCCGTCGCCACTTCGCAAAATTACACTGTAAATGAAGAGTCATCGGGCGTGGTCGTAACTGCGCCCGATGACTTTTTTGTGTCCCGCATCGATCCCGATTCCAATGAAAATCGAGAGTAACTCTCAGATTCGTTCAGGTGTGCCAGCCGGGGCATTCTACCCCTTCAACCCGGAGAGGCTGATGCCGCCGATGATGTATTCCTGCGCGATGATGAAGAGAATGATGATGGGGAAGGAGACGATAGTGGAGCCGGCAAATACGGCGGGCCAGTTGATCTGATTGACGTCGCGGAAGAGCGCGATCCCGACGGTGACCGGATACTTCTTCCAGTCGGAGAGGATGATCAGGGGCCAGACGAAGGAGCTCCACTCGTTGAGGAAGATGAAGACGCCCAGCGTTACCATCGCCGGTTTGGCCAAAGGCAACATGATACGCCAATAGGTGCCGAAGAAGCCGGAGCCGTCAATGCGGGCGGCATCCTCCAACTCGCGCGGGATATTGAGGAAAAATTGGCGCAGCAGGAATATACCGAACGCGCCGGCAAAACCCGGCAGCACCACCCCCGTGAATGTATTTGTCAGCCCCAACCCATGCGCGATCAGAAAGGTCGGGATCAGTGTAACCGAGCCGGGCAGCATCAGCGTCGCCAGTACCGCCAGGAAGAGGGTCTCCCGGCCGGGAAATTCGACGCGCGCGAACGAATAGGCCGCCAGTGAGTCGATGAAAAGCTGGACAACCAATACCGCCGCCGCATACAAAATGCTGTTGCCCAGATATACCCCCATCCGGCCGATCGTCAGAGCATCATAATATGTGCTCAACGTAGGCGGCATCGGAATGACCGAATAGGGATTGGTGAAAAAGTCGGTCCGGCTCTTGAAGGAGTTGGCCAGCATCCAGAGGTAGGGGAAGATCATGCTGAACGCGAGGGCAATCAGCAGCGCATAAACGATGATGGTAAAGCTACGCCTGGTTGCAGCCAGAAGCAGTTTTTTGTCCCGTTCTTTCACCCCGTTGCCGGGGCTGGATAGTGTACGCGCCATGACTCAGTACAACTCCCGCGACATGAACAACTTCAGCTGCAGCGCTGAAAAGAAGAAGATTACACCGAACAGCAACCAGGAGATCGCCGATGCATAGCCCATTTGGAACCGTTGGAATGCGTAGTGGTAGACGACCATCTGAACTGTCTGTGTCGAGTTCATCGGGCCGCCCTGCGTCATGATAAATGCCTGGGTAAAGACCTGGAAGGCCGCGATCGTCAAGGTCACGAAGGCGAAGATGAGCGAATTGCGCAACAGGGGAATGGTGATTTTCCAGAAGGTGTGCCAGCGGCCGGCGCCGTCCACCTTGGCTGCTTCATAGAAGACCTCCGGGATTTCGGCCAGACCGGCCAGGAAGATGATCATGTAGTAGCCAACCGCACCCCAAATGGTCATGATCATAATCGCCGGCAACGCGGTCGATGGATCGAAGAGCCAGTTGGGACCCTCAATGTTTATCATTTGCAGCAGTCTATTTATCCCGCCGGTGGGTTCGTACAGCCACACCCACAGCATTGAAGTCACCACGATGGGTGTAATTGTGGGGATGAAGAAGACGGTGCGGAAGAGCGCACGGCCGCGTCGGACCTGGTTGCCAAGGACCGCCAGCAGCAAGGAGATGACCGTAATCGATGGCACAATGACAGCTACATAGACAAACGTGTTGCGGAAACTGATTCGCACCAGCTTATCGTTCAACGCGCGGGCGTAGTTCTCCAGGCCCTCGAAAGGCCGCGCTTCAGAGATGATGTCATATTGGTGAAAGCTGATGTAGAGAGAGAAGATGATCGCGACGTAGGAAAAGACCGTGATCAGCAGGCCTGCCGGGCTGATGAACAGGTAGCCCGGCCAGGTCTTCCTTAAGCGTCTCCACAGTTCTCTATTTCTGCTTGCACGCGACTGAAGCGGCTGGGAAGGTTGTGCCAGAGTCGTCATTTTTCACCGTGGTCTGCAATACACCGGCTCGCGGCCAGTTAGCAGCAACTGGCCGCGAGCCATAGGTCTATGAAGTGTAACCGGCCTCTACCATAATCGTGTTGCACTCTTCAATCATCTGTTCAACCGCTTCCTCCGGCTCCAGCTCCTGCAGAATTGCCGCCTCCAGGATTGGCTTGATCACGGCGTCCAAGGCGCTCTGCTGGATGTATACCAGCGGCGTGCCCGACGCTGACGCATGCGGGACCATGTTCAGAACTGGAAGCTCCTGCAGCGCGGCCTGGTATTCCGGTGTTTCGTAGAAGTCCTTGCGCGGGGCCAGCCAGCTGCCGATCGCGAAGCGCTCCAACATCCAGCCCAGCCCGCACCAGAACTCCAGGAAGGCCCAACCGGCATCCTTATTGGGCGACTTGGTCGGCACAACCAGCATGTTGTTCCAGTGGGCCGTGCCCTGCTTTCCGCCGTCCACCGGCGCCGACGGCCACAGCATCGTGAACCAGTTCAATTCCGGCAGATCATTGGTCAGGGGCCCATATTTCCAGGGGCCGGAACTCGCCATCGCAGTCTTTCCCTGCTGGAACTGCGCCCAGTCCTGGCGTTCAGGCGCGATCGGCTGGGAGACCTGGTGTACGTGCAACATGTCCAGGAACCATTTCAACCCGTTCACCGCCGCATTTTTCTCATTGAACCCAACGCCATTTTCGATGCCGGCGTCGTTCTTGGAATAGAAGCCGACGTTGTGGGTACTGGCCCACACGCTCAGGGTTTGGGCGGTCGGTGTGCCGACGAGGAAACCCGACTGAACAACTTCATCGCCGTCACGCTTGGTCAACTCCTTGGCAGCGTCGGTGAAGTCCGCCCAGTCCCATGTAGCGATCTCGTCGGGGTCGGTTGTAACGCCGGCCTCGTCAAAGAGATCGGTGTTGAAGAAGATCTGGTTGCTGTCCGGGCCTTCGCCCAGTACGCCGTACTGCGCAGGGCCCTTTGTCGCCTGCAGCAAGGCGCCGTCCAGGAAGTTTTCGGGCGCCAGGTCCGGCGTTATTTCGATCGAGGGTGTCAGATCCAGCAGCGCACCCCTGTCATAGAAGTCACGCCCCCAGTATACCGAGCTGTGCATGACATCGGGTGTGTCGTCGGCCGCATGGGCCGCCAGGAATTTTACGAAATACTCGCCGAAAGGAACGTTCTGATAGTTCAGTTCCAGTTCTGGATTCGACTCTCCCAGGGCAACCGGCAAGCGGTCGAACAGCGCTTTGCTGGTCTCATTGGCGGCCGGGCCCCACCAGTCCCAATAGGTAATCGTCTGTTGGGCCATGGAGGGTTCATCCCCTGCCATATCCCCGGATGCCGCCGGCGCCGGTCCACACGCCGCCAACGCGCTTGCGCCGATTCCGGAAAGGGCTGTAACTGCAGACAGCCTCAGAAAATCACGCCGACTTACCCGACTTCTTAGCTCTTTCATGCCTTTCTCCTTTTGAATGGAAAACCAGAAATCTCCTGCTGTTGGCGAGCAAAAATCGAAATCCTCTACGTTGCTATGTAGACAGTGGGAACGCTGAGACTGACAAAGTTGCTGCTTACGAACATCGGCCAGCCCAGTCGTTCGGGTGAAACGGTTCGTCAATGGGGAGGCATCTGTGCTGAAGTTGCCGGCAGTGTATCAAAGTATCATTGGACTGTCAAAGAAAAAAACCTATACCTTATGTGCCCTGTGAGGGTCACGCGGGTGGACTCTGTCGGCCCTTTACACGCTTCGAATGCATCATTTCCAAATAGAAATCACTGGGGCGCTCCCGATCTCCAATAGCATTGACACCCATTCTGTTCTATATTACAGTCACAAATGCCCGTCAGCGGCTCATGACAGGTTTCCGACCACCCCAATTTCAGTGCAGACGGCTTGTCAGCGAAAGAGAGAAACGATGAGCGCAGCAACATTGGCAAGCAGTATCGAGAGGCAGGCCACCACCCCCGGACCCCGCACGGTGGAGGAGCTCGACCTGCTGCTCTCGGAACCCTCCCCCGCCGCTCTTGCCGCCCTCGACAAGCTGGACTCGGACCTGGTCATCCTCGGCGTCAGCGGCAAGATGGGCCCCACGCTGGCGCGGATGGCCGTGCGCGCCCTCGATCAGCTCAACTCGCCCCATCGCGTCTATGGCGTGGCCCGCTTCAGCCAGCCTGGGACGCGCGACCAGTTGGAGGAGTGGGGCGTGCAAACGATCACGTGCGACCTGCTGGACCGGTCGCAGCTGGCTTCGCTGCCCGACAGCGGCAGCGTGATCTATATGGCCGGTCAGAAGTTCGGCACGACCGGCAACCAGCACATGACCTGGGGCATCAACACCTACCTGCCGGCGCTGGCCTGCGAGCGGTATCTGAACGCCCGCATCGTCGCCTTCTCCACCGGCAATGTCTATCCGCTCGTGCCCGTCGTCGAAGGCGGCCCCCTTGAAGACGACCCTTTGGATCCGGTCGGGGAGTACGCCATGTCCTGCCTGGGGCGCGAGCGCATCTTCGACTATTTTTCGCGGCGGCACGGCCTGCGCTGCGCCATCGTCCGCCTCAACTATGCGGTCGAAATGCGCTACGGCGTTCTCGTGGACATTGCTCGCAGCGTGTATGCGGAGCAGCCCGTTGGCCTCGACATGGGCGCCGCCAATGTAATCTGGCAAGGGGACGCCAACGCCCAGGCCATCGCCCTGCTCGACCACTGCGCCGCGCCGCCCTTTGTGCTCAACGTCACCGGGCCGGAGACGGTCTCGGTGCGACGCGTGGCGCAGATTCTGGGCGGCATGTTCGGCAAGGAACCATGTTTCAGCGGCGAGGAGGCGCCGACGGCGCTGCTCAACAACGCGGCCAAGTCGGCGCGGCTTTTCGGCTACCCGCGCGTCTCGCTGCACCAGATGCTGCAGTGGATCGCCGATTGGGTGCAGAACGACGGCGCATCGCTGGATAAACCGACCCATTTCGAGACGCGCGACGGGAGCTTCTGATGGCCCAGACTCTGGCTGAGCTGAGACAACATCTGGCCAACGGGCAGGTGATCCCGGCCCACCCGCTCGCCCTGACTGCCGACCTCAAGCTGGATGAGCGGCGCCAGCGCGCGCTGACCCGCTACTACTGCGCGGCCGGCGCCGGCGGCGTGGCGGTGGGCGTGCATACGACCCAGTTCGAGCTGCATCAGCCGGAGTACGGTCTGCTGGAGCCGGTGTTGGAGCTAGCGTCCGAGACTGTGGACGAGCAGTTGCAGCAGGACCCCCGCCCCTTCGTCAAGGTAGCGGGTATCCTGGGCGACACACAGCAGGCGGTGCGCGAAGCCGAGACTGCCCTGGCGCACGGCTACGACGCGGGACTGCTGAGCCTGCGAGCGCTAGCAGAGGCATCGCCATCGGAGCTTATCGAACACTGCCGTTGCGTGGCGGAGGTGATCCCGGTATTCGGCTTTTATTTGCAGACCGCGGTGGGCGGTCAGGTGCTGCCCTACCGCTTCTGGCGCGAGTTCGTGGAGATTGAGTACGTCGTCGCCATCAAGGTCGCGCCGTTTGACCGGTACAAGACGCTGGATGTGGTGCGCGCGGTGGCGGAGTCATGCCGGAGCGGAGAGATCGCCCTTTACACAGGCAACGACGACAATATCGTCGCGGACCTGCTCACCGAGTTCAGCTTTGGCGGGCAAGAGACGGATGCGCCGCCGTTGCGTATCGTCGGCGGGCTGCTCGGGCAGTGGGCTGTGTGGACGCGGGAGGCGGTCGCCATGTTGCAGGCGGTCCGCGACCAGAGCACAGCCGGCAGGCTCGACTACGGGCACTGGCTCACCTACAACGCGCAGATGACGGACGCCAACGCGGCGGTGTTTGACAGCGCCCACGACTTCCATGGGTGTATTTCGGGCGTGCATGAGGTGCTGCGGCGGCAGGGGTTGATGCAGGGGACCTGGTGCTTCAACCCGCAGGAGAGCCTCTCTCCCGGCCAGTGCGAGGAGTTGGACCGCGTCTGCCGCGCCTATCCCCACCTGACCGACGACGAATTCGTGGCCGAAAACCTCGACGAATGGATGCGTTGACCGCACCAACGCTCAGCCTTCATTCACTCCATCCTATTCCGCACCCTGGCCGCCACCGAAAACTGGAAACTAACCCATGCTGAAAATCGGAATCGCCGACCTCGATACCTCGCACCCGGGCCGCTGGGTTCCGATTCTGCAGGAGTGGGACAATGTGGCGGTTGTGGCCTGCTGGGACGGCGGCAGCGTGCGTCCGTCGGGCTATGCCGAGCAGTTCGCGGCCGAGCACAACATCCCGGAAGTCGTGCCCGCGCTGGCGGACTTGATCCCGCTGGTGGATGTGGTCTTTGTTCAGAGTTGCAACTGGGACCTGCACGCGGAACGCGTCAGGCCGTTTGTCGAGGCCGGCAAGGGTGTCTATATCGACAAGCCTCTGGCCGGGAACGCGGCTGATCTGCTACAACTGAAGGCGTGGGCGGCGCAGGGCGCGGACATCATCGGCGGTTCCTCGCTGCGCTGCTGTGAGGAGGTCAAGCGGATCCATGGGCAGACCCAGGGGAGCGACCTCTACACCATTTTTGCCAGCGGGCCGAACGACTTTTTCAACTACGGCATCCACGTAATCGAGATGGTCCAGGGCGCAATCGGGCTGACCCGCAGCACGCCTGCCGTCGCGGTCACGTATCTCGGGAGCCGCGACTCAGTGCGGCTTCTCGTCGATTACCAGGACGGCCTGCAGGCGGTGCTCGAACTGCAAGCCGCTGCCGGTTTTTCTCTTGCCGTCAGCGCCGCCAACGGCCACTGGTCGGCGACCGTCCAGAGCGACTTCTACCGCGCGCTCCTGCAGAACGTGGTCGCCCACTTCCGCGGCGAGAGTCCTTTCCCCGCCGGCATCGACATGCTGTGCGAGGCGGTGATGGTCCTGCTGGCCGGTCGCGAGAGCATGCGCCGCGGGCGGCTCGCTCCTGTTCGCATCGACGAGCTCGCCGCGGACGCGCCCGGTTTTGACGGCCACAGCTTCACCGCCGACTATCGCGCCAGCGTGGGCTGACTCAGCGTATCAACTGCGCATACCCCAGACACTGATCGCCTTCTCAACGAAGGCTGGAATTCCAATCTGTTGCCGTATCTCGTCGACATCCACATCAGCGTAGACCGCCCCATCCCGCAACGCCAGCGCGGAGGCCACACCCGCAGCCTCCCCCAGTGCCATCATCGTGCGCGACAGCCGGCATGAAGAGGCGGCAATGTGTGAGAAGGATGCCCCGCGCGACGCAGCGATCAGATTGTCATACTCATTGGGCAGAAGACAGCTGTAGGGGATGCCATAGGGCTGCTCCAACTCCTTGAGATTGGACCCTCTGACATTGCGCTCGCCGTGCGTATCCAGCGGATGGTCGGCCACGGCAATGATCTCCTCCTGCCGCGACTGGCGCAGAAGACCGGCGCGCACGTCCTGTTCACGCAGCACATAGCGGCCAACCAGCCGGTGCGATTCGCGGATGCCCACCAGCGGAAACATGCTCTTGAAACGGTAGCGATCAAAGCCGTAGTCGGTCTGCATGCGCCGCCAGTGCGCATGCATGCGCGCCTGGCCGATCGCCTGTGCCTGGGGGTAGGGCATACTGTGGAACTCCGCGCCTTCCATGGTGGGCAGCACGTTGATGCACAGATCGCCATTGGGATACTCGGTAACATGGGCGGCCGGCCTGTGCGTAGCCAGCCATTCCTGGATCGCGGGCGCGCGGGCCGCGGGCGGCAGCTCATCCACTCCCGCTTCGTCGGCCGGCGTCACCCGAAAAACCTGCGAGATACCATTGACAATCGGGGACGCGCTGTCGGGGGCCGACGGCTCCTGGTAGCGATCATGCTCTTCTTCGCCAAAAGCCATACCGCACTCGGCCGCCCGCGCCAGGTGGCAGCCGCCGGAGCAGTCGATAAAGAGCTTGCTGCGTACCGTATAGGGGCGGGAGCCGTCGAGCGGTTGGGCGGTGATGGAGACGATCCGGTTGCCCTGCACGCTGACATCGGTAAAGCGGGTGCGGTAGCGGATATCGACGCCGGCTTCGCGCAGCATCGCGTCCATGGCCTCGGCCATGACGTCCGGCTCGAAGTGGACGCGGCGCACCTGCGGTTTGGGCAGTCCGGCGCGGCGCAGCGAGCTTTCATAGGGGCTGTCCGGGTCGATGCGCGAGAAGCCGTAGGGCTCCTCCTTGCTCGAAAGGTGGACCGTCCTGCCCACGCCGATCGCGTTCGGGCTCAGGCGCGCAGCCAGCTCGTAATGCACGCCCGGCCCGCCGATCCCCGGCTCCCAGTTGTTGACGCCGCCCACGGTGGAGGTGCCGCCCAGTTGCGCCATGCTGTCGAGCAGGAGAATGCGTGCGTTTGGGTCGGCGCGCGCGGCGCGTATCGCGGCGCCAAAGCCGCCCGAACCGCCGCCTACTATCAGAATATCAGTCTCTATCATGTCAGTCCCCAGTTGCCAATGACCAGTGGCCTGGTATTTCACAGGCCACTGGTTACTATCTACTACCCACTTTGCACTAACCCACTGTCCTCTGCAGTCTACTCCAGCCCATCATCCGGGCTCATGATGGCCGCGGCCATCGCGTTGATCGTGTCGATATCGTTGAGGGCATTGACAGCTTCGGTCACCCCAGCCAGGTTGTTTGCCTCCAACGCGGCCAGGAAACTTTCAAACTCCTCATCGATATCCAGATCCGGGTTCAGGACGACCCTGGCTGCGAACTCATTGGCCAGACTTTGCAGCGCCCCCAGGTCGTTCAGAATGGTGGGGTCATCGCGATTGACCAGATAGTTGATATGCCGTTTTTCCTCCAGGGCTTCCTTCAGAACGCCCTGCACATAGCCCATCATTTCGTCGGAGACATCGATCCACTTCACATTGTCGCGCTGGTAATCGAAGTAGGCCGGCGGCTCATTCTTGAACAGATAGTCGCGCGAGTACAGGTCGTATTGCGGATTGTCGTTCAGGATCGCATCGCGGCCGCGCGTCACGGGGACGCCGTCGACCAGGTCATAGGTGATGCCCTCGACACCCACCGTCATCAGCTCCCAGCCTTCGGTATATTGCCAGTTGACGACGCGGAAGAAGGCATCGGCCTCGGCGGCGGTGGCCGCGATCGTCAGAGCGGTTCCGGTGCTCTGCGCGTTGGGCACGACCATCGGTCCGCTCGAGATACCGGTTGGACCGGTCAGGCTGCAGATGTAACCGGTGTCGGCATTGGCATCAGGATGGGCGTTGCGGATGGCCTCCAGGCGGAAATGCTGGAAACGCGGCCAGTCGGAGGTGACAGCTGTATTGCCGGCGTAGAATTTGAACAGCCCGCGGTCGGTGGCGACCATGAAGGTGGGGTCCATCAGCCCATCGGCAAAGAGTTCTCGCACCCACTGCAGTCCATCTTTCAGGGCCGGCAGCGTATTGGCGAAAACGAGCTGATCAGGATCATCCGGTGAAGGTACCCACGCCAGGTGATCGACGCCAAAGGCGCCCAGGAAATGCTCCATCGACCAGGTAACATTGTCCAGACGGTTGGGCACGAAGGGGATCAACGGGTCGCCGATGTTGCCGGGGTCCTCGTCGCGAACCCGCTCGAGGAAAGTGCGGAACTCGGCCAGCGTTGTCGGCTCCTCCATCCCCAACTTTTCCAGCCAGTCTGTGCGATAGTGCAGGCAGCGCGGCAGATTGCCTGTGAGTCGGGGAATGTGGTAGATCATCCCGTCGGCCTGGCGGTTGTTCTCCCAGACTTCGGCCGGGAAGGCGTCGCGTACGGTCGGGTACCTGTCCAGATACTCATCGATCGGGATCAGCAGGCCATCGTTGAGATACTGTTTGAACTGCCGCGTAGTCGGGTTGATGCGGATGACGTCGGGGTAGTCGCCGGCGGCCATCAGTACGTTGCGCTTCTCATCGTATTCGGGACTGGGCACGAACTGATAGTCCATGTCCACGCCGGACCCCTCTTCGATCAACCCCACCCACTCGTTATCCGACACCCAGCTGTCGCCGATGCCGAGATAGACGACGGTAACGTCCTCTGCCATCTCCTCCTCGGTGGTTGCGGCCGGCGCGGGCGCGCAAGCGCTCAGCAGGACCAAGGACACAATGATAAGCGGCAGACATAACTTAGCGCGTTTCACAGAACTTCCTCCTTGTCTGTACTTTGGTTCGGTCACGCGAAAATCCAGACGGCGTATTGCTTCTGGAGGGACAGTCAATAAGGAAATCAGATATCGTCGCGTTATCACCTCCTTCGTTCTCGTTGCAACTACCCTTTCTCGGCGCCCAACACGATACCCTGCACGAAGAAACGTTGCACAAAGGGGTAAAGGAGGGCCATGGGCACGATGGCAGCGGTCACCGTCGCTGCACGGATCGTAAGCTGGCTGACCTGGGCGTTGCCGTACATGTCCTGGTTGCTGAAGCCGATCTCGTTGAGGTTGGCCTGGATCACAACCGAGCGCAGCAGCACCTGCAACGGCCATTTGGCCGGGTCGTAGATATAGAAGATGCCGCGAAAGAACTCATTCCAGTGGGAGACGGCGTAAAACAGCCCCATCGTCGCAATCGCCGGCAGTGACATCGGGATCACAATCTGAAAGAGGATGCGCATCTCGCTGGAGCCGTCCATGCGCGCCGACTCGATCACCGCGTCCGGCAGGTTCTCGAAGAAATTGCGCAACAGAATCAGAAAGAACACGTTGACCAGGGTCGGCCAGATCATCGCCCAGAGGCTGTTGATCAGGCCCAGGCTGCGCACCAGCATGAAGCCGGGTACGATGCCCGCGCTGAAGACGAAGGTAACCATGATGAAGAGCATGATGAACTGCCGCCCCGGCAGGTCCCGCCGCGAGAGCGGGTAGGCTGCGGCTGACGTCACCAGAAGGTTGAGCGCGGTGCCCACCACGGTAATGAAGACGGTGACGCCAAAGGAACGTATCAGCGCTTTGCCTTTGAAGATGAAGATGTAGGAGTCCAGCGTGAAATCGTGCGGCCACAACAGCAGCACCGCCTGCGCGACTTTTTCGGGGCTGCTCAGCGAGGCGTTGAGCGTGTGCCAGATCGGCAGCATACTAATGATGCCGAGCAGAAGCAGCACGCCGTAGATAGTGGTTTCGGCCAGACGGTTGCTGTGCCATCTGGCCCGCAACGGCTGTTCTTCGTAGTCTGTGGTGTCGATGTGCGCGCTCATCGGTCTGTGTTACCAGAGTGTCGGTTGGTCGGCGCGTTTGAGAATATGGTTGGTCATCACAATCATTATCGCCGCGATCACGGAGCGGAACAGGCCCACCGCGGTCGCCAGGCTGAAACGGCCGTCCACCAGCCCGATGCGATAGATATAGGTATCGAGAATGTCGCCCACGGCGTAGACAGCCGGATTGTACATCACAAAGACCTGCTCGAAACCGGCCTCGAGAATGTTGCCCATGCTGAGGATAAAGACGATTCCCATGATCCCGCGCAGGCCGGGCAGCGTGATATATCTCGTCTGCTGAAGGCGGTTTGCCCCGTCGACCATGGCGGCTTCATAGATCGACGGATCGATGGAAGCAATCGCGGCCAGGTAGACGATCGCGGCCCAGCCGAACTCCTTCATGATGTTGGTGATGACGAGGATGGTGCGGAAGTATTTGGGATTGACCAGCAGGGCCGGCATTTTCAGCCCGATCGCTTCCAGCCCCTCCGGCACGGCGCCGCCCGGCCCGATGAATAGCACCATGATACCGCCGTACACGACCCAGGACAGGAAATGCGGGAAATAGGTGACGGTCTGAATCGCGCGTTTGAAGAGCAGATGGCGCACTTCGTTCAGGAGCAGCGCGAAGATAATGGGGACAGGGAAGCCGATGAAGAGTTTATAGAGGCTGATGATGACGGTGTTGCGGAAGACTTCGAGGAATTTGGGCAGGGCGAACAGGGTCTCGAAGTGCTGGAAGCCGACCCAGGGGCTGCCCAGAAATCCGCGCACCGGTGAATAGTTCTGGAATCCCATCACGAGCCCGCCCATGGGGATATAGCGGAATATGACAAAGAAGAGGATCGCGGGGAGGAGCAGGAGGTAGAGTTCGCGGTATTTCCAGGCGCGTCCCAACTCGCGTCGGAAGTGCCGGCGCCGGCTATCGGGCCCCAGATTGCGCGCGGAGGGACTTTCGCTTAGGTTATCGCCCGATCGTACATCTGTCCCGGCTGTTGCCATGTTCTCCACCCCGGCCTGACCAACGGGAGTTGCGTATTACCTTGGGAGAGAGTCTGTTGTGGAATTCTTAACGAAGAGGAGGGAAATTAAAGACAAAAGACAAGCAGCATCTTTGGGGGAGTTAACCACAGGCGGTCGGCTGTGTCAAGGGGATCATTTCGCCGGGGGCATCCCAGATTTGGGGTGAACTATCGCATACCTCTTGCTGCAATCAAGCCGCGAGCAGTCCCAAGCTCCGGCAGACTAATCGGTTTCAATCACTCCTCTCTCCTCGCATTTGGGCGGTCGGGCCTTCGGCCCTCCCTTGTCCAGGGGCTGCGCCCCCGCAACGCCCCGCCCTGTCTCGCCACCTTGCTCAATCTTCCCCAGCAAGGTGTCTAGCCAACAGTATTCCCCCCAACCGGTCCTGTAGGGGCAGGCCTTGTGCCTGCCCTGTTTCTCTCCAAGTGCCGGTAAACATTTCCAGCCACCGCCGGCATAATCTCCCCGCCAAACTGTTCCCACCCCAAATCTGGGATGCGTCCATTTCGTTTCCATGAGCCGGGAGTATCCAAATTGGAGCCGCGCCGCGGGATGATCAACTGAGCCGGGATGCGCGTGCGTGTCCGGCGTATGTGCGCACGCGAGATCCCGATGGGGATGGGAAATTCTGTGAAAAGAAAAAGGAGGGAACGGCCAAGCTGCCACCCAAAATTTCGTAGTGTGGGCCAGATTTATGTGAACACTCAGTTGCAAAATGAATAGGTGAAGACGTGTTGGAACCATCGAGGAGGCGGCGAGTGCGCTGGCGGGTCGCTTGCGAGCCCTGCACAATCCCCTCCGAATGAACAATAAAAAATTAAGGGCCTTTCCGATTTAGAGGAGGGAGACTTCCCTCGACGGCTTTGAAATTGAATAGAAGTTGCGATTCAATTCTATTCAGTTCTTCGGGTGGCAAGAAACCGTAATAGAACCAGACAGCTAAACCTGCTGAGGTAGCTTGAGTCATTCTAGATGTGTCAAGATGTTGCTGCATGCGCTTGTTCAGGTTTACGCTCTGTCCGATGTAGATTACCTCGTCATGAATGCTTGCCAAGACATAACATCCCGAACTTTCGGGTACCCTCAAAGCTTCGGAGAATCGGAACTGAACTCTAAAAGGTAGCTTTGGATTCAAGTCTGAAATCATCATAGTAGGATTTCAGAGTGTTGTGAGTCTGCGAGTGCCTGTTGAAACGCTTCTATGTATCTCCCAGCACTTGCCCTGTTTAGACTGCTGGCCCCATGCCCGGGCATCCACCAGTCTGGAGACTCAATATCTCGAAATTCCTCATCAAGTTCCTCCAAAGCCTGCTCAAAGATGTGTGAAATGGCTCCAATAGTAAAGTTCTTGTCTGTGGAATAAATCAGATTGAAAACCCACTTTGATACACCAAGGAAGAAGAATATGCCATTGCTCTTGTACACAACGGTTCGGGCTCTATCGCGACCATTGACAAATAAGGAATCTATGGCACGGAAATAGTTTAAGATTATCTTCGCACATCTTTCTAGGTCAGTTTCTTGCACTGCTAAAGGGTTAGACCCGACAAATACCTGCGACTTAAACACATTTACAATAGAAGACTGCTTGATTTTGTTTCGTCCCTTAGGATCGTTCGCCATTTGGATACGGCCGTACAAGGGAGAGTCAGGGTCCTCGTTTAGGAACTCGACCATTCGTAAGGCTTTAAGGTCACTTCCCCTATCGATCTGTTTCTTGAGCCAGTGAGGGATGTATGGCAGATTCTCGACTCCTTTCATTTCGGTGAATCGTCTTGTTATTTGCTGCCTTAAGTCTGGTGCAACTGGAACTTGAGTAGTGTTTACAACAAAAAAATGATACATCTGATGGGTGTTGTCGAGGTTTGAACCTATAGTGACCGGAAGACGAAAGTCGCGGATGTTAGCTTCCTTGTACATTGCTTGCCGTAGCCCTTCAATTCTGTGCTGGCCATCAACGACGCTAAATGGGCAGACTTCATCCTTATCGAATCGTAAGGTCTTCGACGCCTGATCATAATCTAGTTCCTTGTCTGTCGCCAAGAAAATAGTGGTAGGCAAGTGTGCATAGCCTTTTCCGTAGGCTTCCATCAGGTGTCTGGTCAGCCGATTTGCGCGACTCTTGTCAAGGATACGTTGGAATCCTTCTCGAGCGCGTGGCTCAAGTGCTTCTACCGCGTAAAAGTCGGAGCCGAATAAGTCATCTGGTGTGACGTATGTGAGGTATAGCGTGAGATTACCTTGAATGACTTCGACTGCTGGACGCTCAAAAAATGGCATTCGGGGCCCCTCAATTTCTTGGAGTTGGAAGACACGCTGAATCTAATTGTATACTACCGAAATGGTAGGGAAAAGTAAATTATGCTATCCGCTGATTGTCTGAGGTCTGAAGTGAACCCCAAAAACTGGACCACGAGCCAAGGTGTTTAATGGTGCACTTCCCCGAGTATCTGGGAAGACAGATTAGCGCCAAGGAAGCCCTAACCACCTCTAGATTAAAGTATAGATAATTTCTCACGCTGACTTACTCCAGATTCGCCCAGCCGGTCTACGTAATCGCTCTTACCCACCGTCAATTCTATCCCTGTTCGCAGCCCCATCGGTCCCTACTGCGCCGGCCTCCGCACAAAGCCCAGCCGCCTGTTCACCTCCCAAATTGCCCCATTCTCCGATGCGTTCCAGGTACACAGTTCCCGAATCCCCACCCAGAACGAAGAACCGCCCAGCCCCGTTGCATCCGGGACTGGGCGGGTACTGTCTGGCGCCGGTGACCTGGCTATTGGAAGTGGGGAAGCACAGGTGTGTCTACATCACCGTGTTCGACGCACCGCAGATGTTGAGGCACGCATTCGGCTAGCTGTTCTTCCGATGGAAGAGCCACCGCCGCCGTATTGCGACTCTTTCATTCAGGGGTTATCGAACGGCGGTGAAATCGTATCAGTTGTCGTCGCTCCATTCGGAGTGGCCCAGATACTCACAGTGCGACCACTTTTCGACAACTATTCGGCCCGATATGGCGTACTCAAGGTATACGTTGCTACTGCCTACCCCAAAAGAAATACTGATGAGTTCTGCATCAGAAGGATCTATGGAGACGCCATATGAACTCCTGTAAGCGTCTGCTGTCTGTTGATGGATATCTGCCAGAATTACGTTGACCCATTCATGCGAGGCATGCAGAGGACTCTGGCAGATTCCATCGTCTTTGTAGATCACGTCTGGCGACCATGGGTCAGCGTACTGGTCCTCGATATTGGTTAGACGATTCTCGTAGCCAGTAAAGCGATCTTCGAGTTCGACAAGGCGATCGCGAAGGGATTCCAAGGTAAGTTCGTCTTGCGCAAGAGCAATTCCCCCAAAACAGAAGAAAAGCGCTATTACCAGTAGAGTGAGTTTAGAGGGTCTTGGGATGTGCATTTTTTCTCCTAAGAAGTGAATTGAAGAGAGGTCTTGGTATGGAGACCTATCCATGTTGTGCAGGCCCCCTGCCGGAGGAGGGACAGATTGAGCGGGCTGCTTAACCATATTTGCCTCCAAAGAAGAACCACCCAGCCCCGACACATCCGGGACTGGGCGGCTCCTGTCTGGCGCCGGTGTTCTGGCTACTGGCAGTTGGACAGGCCAAGACTGTCCATGTCGTTATTCGGCACGTCGTGCAGGGTTGGCGGCACACAGCCGGTCAGCTGATTACCTGACAGTCGCAGCCAGTTGAGATTGGTCAGATTGGCCAGCTGTGACGGGATACTTCCGCTCAGCTCGTTTAAGTCAAGGAAAAAGTTCGTCAGGTCTGTGAGATTGCCCAACTCCGACGGGATTGTTCCTGTCAAATCATTTCTTGAAAGGAACAGGTGTTTCAGGTTGGAAAGGCTGCCCAGCTGTGACGGAATGCTACCGCTCAGATCATTTGCCTGAAGGAAAAGCCCCGTCAGTTTTGTGAGACTGCCCAGCTGCGACGGGATGCTCCCGGTCAGATCGTTGTTTGAAAGGTACAGGGATTCCAGGTTGGTAAGGCTCCCCAGCTGGGTCGGGATGGTACCGTCCAGCTCGTTTCCACTCAGGGAAAGATGCTTCAGGTTTATCAGGCTGGTCAACTGCGATGGGATGCCACCGGTCAGGTCGTTGTTCAGAAGGGACAGGTCTTCCAGGTTGGTAAGGCTGCCCAGCTGGGTCGGGATGGTACCGGTCAGCTTGTTTTGACCAAGGGAAAGCGTCTGCAGATTTGTCAGGCTGCCCAGCTGAGACGGGACTGCTCCTGTCAGGTCGTTGTGTGAGAAATCCAGATGTTGCAATGCAGAGAGATTCCCCAGCTGTGTTGGGATCGTCCCGCTGAGGTCATTGCCGCCGAGATTGATGTTTTTGAGGCTGGAGAGATTCCCCAGCTGGGAAGGAATGGATCCACTCAGACTGTTAGCGCCCAGAGTGAGAGTCTCCAGGCTTGCGAGTTGACCCAGTTCGGTTGGAATTGTTCCAGTCAGATTATTGACGGTGAGGATGAGCTTTATGACACGGCCTTGATCGTTGGTGGTAACGCCATACCATTCACTGAGGGGCTCGTTGCTCAGCCAGTTGAATTCTCGGGTCCAGCTGATCCCGCCTGTGGCGTTGTAAAGCGCGACAAGCGCCGCCCTGTCGGCACTGACGGAACCTGGTACAGGCGTGGCTGTCACCGTAGGTGTGGGCGTCGCGGTCGCGTTGGGAACAAGCGTCGGGGTAATCGTTGGGGTCGCGGTGGAAGTCGGTGTAGCGGTTGCCGTTGGGGTCGCGGTAGGCGTATGCGTAGGATCTCCGCAGTATATGAGACCCGTTTCAGCCAGGTCATCTATGGGAATGTCTCTGAGACCGGCAGGCAGGCATCCAGTCAGCGCGTTGCCTGCGAGCTTCAGGCCACTCAGGTTGGTCAGGTCTTCCAGCGTTGACGGCACCTCTCCACTCAGCTGATTGTTGTCAAGATGCAGCACGACGAGTGAGGAGAGGTCACCGAGCGATGAGGGGATAGAGCCGGTGAGCTGGTTGTTGGAAAGAGCCAGCCAGACGAGTGAGGAGAGGTCACCGAGCTCTGAAGGGATGGCCCCAGTAAACCGATTGTCGTCAAGGAACAGGTGCTTCAGGGTGGAGAGGCCGCTCAGATGCGAAGGAATCGTCCCGCTCAACCGGTTGTTCGTGAGGACCAGATGCGTCAGACTGGGGAGGTCGGATATGGCTGAGGGGATTGACCCGCTAAGAATGTTGTAATAGAGGTACAGAGACTGCAGACTGGACAGGCTACCCAGCTCTGATGGGATTGACCCGGTCAGCCGATTTATGCCGAGGTCCAGATTCTGCAGATTGGACAGGCTGCCCAGCGCTGATGGGATTGATCCGCTCAATCGGTTGGCCTCAAGATTCAGAAACTTCAGGTTGGAAAGGTTGCCCAGTTGTGACGGTATCGCCCCAGTAAGCATGTTGCTGTTGAGATGCAATGCCTCAAGGCTGTCGAGGTTGCCCAACTCGGATGGGATCGATCCAGTCAACTCGTTGCGTGAGATGTACAGCCTTTTCAGTTTAGTGAGGTTGCCCAGGGTGGAAGGTATCGAACCGTTCAGCTTGTTGTTGTTCAGGAAAAAGTGTTCGAGATTAGTGAGATCTCCCAGCGATGATGGTATTGATCCGGTCAGTTGGTTCCTGTCCAGGTAGAGGCTTTCCAGACTGGAAAGGTTGCCCAGCGTTGACGGTATCGATCCGCTGAGGTCATTCCTCAAGAGGTGCAGTTCCTCGAGTTTGGAGAGTTGACCAAGTTCTGAAGGAATTGAACCGTTCAGCCTGTTACCTCTGAAGCTCAGATAGACGAGCCTGGAGAGTTGACCGATCTCGGGAGGAATTGAACCATGCAGATTGTTTCCTCTGTCCGGATCAGTGCCTCTGAGATTGATACGAACTACGAAGCCATCGTCGTCGGTGTCGACGCCATGCCAGTGGCCAACGGGATTTTCGCTCAGCCAGTTGCCATTCGCTATCCAGTTGTCGCCGCCGGTTGCGTTATAGAGGGCGACCAGTGCGGCCCTTTCCGCTATGATTGCAGAGTTAACAGCTGAAGCGTCCACCGTTGCAGTGGCTGTGGCGGTAGCCGTAAACGCCGGTGTAACGGTATGCGTGGCAGTTGGCGTCGGTGTGGCTGTTGCAGTCGGCGTCGCAGTCTCAGCAGGCGCTTGCTGCTGTTGTACCTGTTGCTGTTGTACCTGCTGTTGTTGCACACGCAGCGTTGCTGTTGGTGTTGCCGTGGGCGTTGCTGTATGCGGCTGTGTTGGAACATCGGCCCTGACGAAATTTGACTGCTCGCTCAGGCCTCCTGCATTCCTCGCCTTAACCCGATAAACGTAGCGCGTTTCGGACGAAACCGTGTCGTCGAGATACTGTGTAGCTGTGCTGCCGGTGTCATCGGCTATGATGGTGAACTGGCCCTGCTCGTCCACAGCAGGATTGCGCCGCAGGATCTGGTAACCCGTAATGCTGCTGTCACTGGGGTCGTTCCAGGTCAGCGTTACCGAACTGTGTGTTGCCTCTGCTTGCAGGTTCTGTGGCGCGGCCGGCGCGGCAACTGTCGGGGTTACCGTGGCTGTATGCTCAGGTGTAGACGTGTGCGTAACGGTTGGCGTGGATGTTGCGGTAGAAGTTGCAGTTGAAGTAGGCGTTGGTGTATGCGGCTGTGTTGGAACGTCGGCTCTGGCGAAATTTGACTGCTCGCTCAGTCCACCAGCGTTTCTCGCCTTGACGCGATAGAAGTAGCGTGTTTCGGACGAAACCGTGTCGTCGACATACTGTGTAGCCGTGCTGCCGGTGTCATCGGCTATGATCGTGAACTGGCCCTGCTCGTCCACAGCAGGATTGCGCCGCAGGATCTGATAACCTGTGATGCTGCTGTCGGCCGGATCGTCCCAGGTCAGCGTTACCGAACTGTGCGTTGCCGCTGTCTGCAGGTTCTGTGGCGCGGCCGGCGCCGCAACTGTCGGTGTTGCCGTGGCTGTATGCTCAGGTGTAGACGTGTGCGTAACGGTTGGCGTCGAGGTCGACGTTGCAGTAGATGTTGCCGTGGGCGGCGCTGTCGGAACATTGGCTCTGACGTAGTCGGACCACTCGCTCAGGCTCCCTGCGTTCCTCGCCTTAACCCGATAAACGTAGCGCGTTTCGGACGAAACCGTTTCGTCGACATACTGTGTAGCCGTGCTGCCGGTGTCATCGGCGATGATCGTGAACTCTCCCACCGCATCCACTGCACGGTCGCGCCGCAGGATCTGGTAACCCGTGATGCTGCTGTCGGCGGGGTCGTTCCAGGTCAACGTTACCGAACTGTGCGTTGTTTCTGCCTGCAGGTTCTGGGGTTGCGCAGGCGCTGCAACTGTCGGCGTTGCCGTGGCCGTATTCTCAGGTGTAGACGTATGCGTAACGGTTGGCGTCGAGGTAGCAGTCGCAGCGGGGGTCGCGGTGGACGTTGCAGTCGATGTTGCCGTTGGCGCAGACGCAACCACGGCCTCAACCTGTTCGCTCCACCCTCCGGGTCCGCCCTCGTCGTAGCGGGCGCGTAGCTTCACCTTGTAGCGC
>MPML01000052.1 GCA_002238445.1 Caldilineaceae bacterium bin5 | reverse complement strand
GGGAGGGCCGAAGGCCCGACCGCCCATAATAAGACAGTGAGGGGAGAGAGCACCTTTGCTCGCTTCGTTCAGGGTTGCGAATCAGCTGCGGCTGCGTAGTTACTATCATACTTTGCACGATAGAGACAGCCATGACACAAACTGAAAAAGTACAGAAGAGCGTATATCTGGCGAACCCATACGGCTTTTCGGCGCAGCAGCAGGCGCTGTTGCTGCCGCCGCTCATCGAGGCTGTGGCAGCGCTGGGGCTGGATGTGTGGGAGCCGTTCACGAGCTCCGGTGAGAAGGTAGATAGACGTGTGCCGGGCTGGGCCCATCGTATCGGTCAACTCTGCTACCGGGATGTAAGAGAGAAGGACGCCATTTTCGCCGTGGTCAACGGTGTGCCGCCGGATGAGGGCGTGATGGTTGAGTTGGGGATGGCGATCGCGCTGGGCAAGCCGACGTTTTTGTTTCGGGACGACTTCCGGAGCGTTGCCGATACTGATGAGTATCCGTTGAATCTGATGCTGTTTACGGGGATGCCGCAGGAGGAGTGGGAGCGGCACTATTACAGGTCGGTGGAGGAGATTGGGGCGGCGGATAAGGCGCTGGCGCGGTGGGCCGCGAGCTAGTGCCCGTCCACAACGCCTTCACGCTCCGTTCCTGATTTCGCCAGAGACTACGATGACGACTGGCGCATCTCGAAATGGTCGGCACGTCCGTGTGTATCCGATCGACAGCCCATTCCCTGATTTCATCCATTACAACCTAAGCAATACAAATCCGCGATCTGAAATTCAACGCAGACATTCAAGTTTGACAACTTAAGACTCGGTGGTACAATATCGTCGCGTCTAGGAAGAGTCGCCAAGCGTCTCTGCTCGGGGCCTAAGCCCCGAACCTAGTCGCTTTTTTTTATGGGAATCCTTAATGCAACTTTGCTACATTGACGAATCAGGAACGCCAGACGTACCAGGCAACACGTCTCACTACGTTTTAGCTGGGCTATCAGTCCCTGATCAATTCTGGAAACAGCACCATTCACAGTTGGAGAGAATCAAATCCCTCTATGTACTGGAAGATGCCGAGATTCATGTCGCCTGGATGATGAGGCCCTACGTTGAACAGCGATCTATTCCTAGCTTCGAGTCGATGGCTTACGAAAGACGACGTTCAGAAGTAAGGAAGCGGCGAAATGCTGAATTACTTCGGCTGCAAAGGGTGAACAGAAAAGGATATAAGCAAACTCGTAAGAATTACAAGAAGACAGAAGCCTATGTGCATCTCACGCTAGATGAGAGGAGGCAAGCTGTAACAGACATTGCGCAGCTTGTATCAGGTTGGGGTGTCGTCCGGCTGTTCGCGGAATGCATAGATAAGTTGCATTTTGATCCAACCATAACGAACACAACAGTTCACGAGCAAGCCTTCGAGCAAGTCGTATCTCGGTTCGAACGCTATCTGCAGAACCGTCAGTCAGACTATGGGCTTCTCATTCACGACAATAACCAGACTGTGGCGAAAAAACATACCGAGTTGATGAAGGAATTCTTGAAAAAGGGTACGCTTTGGACAAGGGTGGAGCACGTTATAGAGACCCCGATGTTCGTCGACAGTCAGTTGACCAGTATGGTTCAATTGGCTGACCTTTGTGCGTATGCGATAAGGCGATACCTCGAAAATTCTGAGGAAACACTCTTTGACTTGGTCTTCCAAAGGGCCGACAGGGTAGGGGCAACGTCGGTCGGCGTAAGACATTTCACAGGCCCAGGTTGCTCCTGCAAGATTTGCGCCAGCCACATTTCTACAGGTTAGCCAATGAAGGGTCTCGGACCATTTGACCTGAGATTCGTTTCAAGGGACAGCCCTATCAATTGAATCAGCTAACTGTGTCTTGAAACATGGTTTGTGGAGTGTTCGGAGAACGGTCAAAAAATAGCGTGGGAGTCTGAGAGATGCCGGCCGGTCTATGCGGCTTGGTCTGTCTGCATTGATAGAGATCCTAGTGTGAGTACTCGTTGCCTCCACAGACTCGCCGCAGACTGAGGACAGGCAGTTAAGGTGGATAGTTGCCTTGGGGGCACTTGGATTTAGTTGAACCAAAACGACTTCCAGCGCGTCAACAGCAGCGAAGAGTATCCTCGCAACCCAATACTGTCTCGCCCTGCTGCGCCGCGGATCCTATTGGCATCACCCCAAGACCTGGGACACACAGCAACCCCCAAGATTTGACATAGCCCCCGGCGTCTGCTACATTGCCCCGAACATTTGAATAGCTGAGCTCTTATCCAGAGAGGCGGAGGGACCGGCCCTGTGAAGCCTCGGCAACCCGGTAGCGGAAGATGAAAGGTCTTCTGTGACGTAGGTGCCAATTCCGGCAGGTAGATTCTGGAAGATGAGAGGCAGTAGAGTAGTCGGCTACCTCTCGTCTGCGCGACGTGGGGTATTTTTTTACTTTATTGTACTTCCTTATAGGGCGAGTTGAACGCGTATGATCGTAATGAAATTCGGCGGGACTTCGGTTGGCACGACTGATTCGATCGACAGTGCGGCCAAGATTGTGGGTGCCGCGGTCGAGAAGCAGGCCCAATGCGAGGGGCCCCTGGAGCGCCCTGATCACGGCCCGGAGAGCCCCGGCGTGCTGGTCGTCGTCAGCGCGATGGGCGGGGTGACGAACACGCTGATCGACGCCGCGCAGGCAGCCGCGGCGGGCGACGAGACGCCCTACCGCGACGCGCGCAGCCAGTTACTGGTGCGGCATCAGGTGGTGGCGGGGCAGCTGATCGAGGACGGGGTCGAGCGCGCCGGGCTGGGCAGGCTGTTCGACAATCGCCTGCGCGAGTTCGAGCGCCTGTGCCGCAGCATCACGGTGCTCGGGGAGCTCACGCAGCGGGGGCTGGATGTGGTGAGCGGCGTGGGCGAGCGGCTAAGCGCGCCGCTGCTGGCGGCTGTGCTGCGGGCGAACGGCGTCAAGGCGCAATTTGTGGACGCGGGTGAACTTATTATTACCGATGACGAGTTCGGCAGCGCCAATCCGCTGATGGAGGCCACGCCGAGCCGGTGCAAGGACAGGCTGCTGCCGATGTTGCAGAGCGGGGTGGTGCCGGTTGTGACCGGTTTTGTCGGCGCGACTGAAAACGGTGTGCCCACGACGCTGGGGCGGGGCGGCTCCGACTATTCGGCGGCGATACTGGGCGCGGCGCTCGATGCTGACGAGATTCAGATCTGGACGGATGTGGACGGGGTCATGACAGCCGACCCGCGCATCGTTGACAACGCCCGCTCGATGGATGAGCTTTCCTACGAGGAGGTGGCTGAATTGGCTTATTACGGCGCCAAGGTGCTGCACCCGAAAACGGTCACGCCGGCGGTCGAGAGCAAGATACCGCTGCGCGTACTCAACACATTCAATCCTGAGCACCCGGGAACCAGCATCGTCGAAAAGACGCGGCAACTGCGGCAGGGCGTCAAGGCGATCACCGCGGTGCGGGAATTGCGGCTGATTACGGTGGCGGGGCGGGGGATGATTGGCGTGCCCGGCATTGCCGCGCGTACTTTTGCGGCGGTGGCCCGGGAGCGCGCCAATGTGCTGATGATCAGCCAGGGCAGCAGCGAACAGAGCATCTGCTTTGTGGTGCCTGAGCCGGAGGGCGATGCGGTGATGGCGGCGCTTGAGGCCGAGTTCGCACGCGAGCTGGCCCAGCACATGATCGAAGAGATTTCCAACCAGCCGGATATCGTGATCGTGGCGGTGATTGGCGCGGGCATGAAGGGCACGCCCGGCATTGCTGCGCGGGTATTCAATGCGTTGGGCGCACGGGATATCAATGTAATTGCGATTGCCCAGGGCTCGAGCGAGGCCAATATCAGCCTCGTCGTTCTGCAGGCCGAGGCGGATGAGGCGATTCGGGCAATTCACGACACATTCGAACTTGGAAACGGAGTTGCTTGATGGACAATGTTGCCGGCATTTCTGGGGAGCGGGAGAAGCCGCTCATCCTTTTCGGGCTGGGCGGCGTTGGCCGCGCCTTGATGCAACAGATTGGGGAACAGCGCTCTCTTCATCGGGAGAGGTACGATCTGCGCATCCGCTATCTGGCTTTGTGCGACAGCAGCGGCGCGATTTCAGAGCCGCAAGACGGCTTTACGGACGAGCTTCTGGCCGAGATCTTGCAGCACAAGGAGGAGGGCGGCGCGCTTGCGTCGCATGCGCTGGGTCAGCCTTACGAAAGCCCGGAAGCAGTAGTTGACGCGGTTGGCAAGCCGGGGACGGTTGTGGTGGACTGCACCGCGTCGGATGAAACGGTGGGCGCACTTTTGCGGGCATTGGAGCTGGGTTATCAGGTGGTGCTGGCGAACAAGAAGCCGTTGACCGTCGTCCAAGATGTGTATGACGGGATCAGCGGTACTTTGGGCAATGCCCGCTGGGAGACTACGGTGGGCGCGGGTTTGCCGGTTATCGCTACACTCAACCGGTTGGTGGCGAGCGGCGACGAGATCGAGCGCATCGCCGGCTCTTTCAGCGGCACGCTTGGCTATCTGATGACCGGACTGGAAGAGGGCCGCTCGTACAGCGGGACGGTGGCCGAGGCCTACCGGCTGGGCTATACCGAGCCGGACCCGCGCGATGACCTGGGGGGCGTTGATGTGGCGCGCAAGGCGCTAATTCTGGCGCGGGGGATCGGCTGGCGCATGGATATGGAACAGGTTGAAATCACCGGTCTCTATCCGGAGCGGATGGCCGGCCTGAGCGTGGAGGATTTTCTGACGGAGTTGCCGTCGTTGGACGAGCAGTACCGCGCGCAGGTTGAGGGCGCGGCTGCCGAGGGCAAAGTTCTGCGCTATGCGGCTACGCTTTCAGAGGGCGCGTGCAGTGTAGGCCCGACAGCGGTGGCTAAGGACAGCCCGCTGGGGCGTCTGACGGGCACCGACAATCTGGTTGAACTGTACAGCCGCTGGTATAGCCCCAACCCGCTGGTTATTCAGGGTCGCGGCGCGGGGGTGGAGGCAACTGCGGCCGGCGTATTGAGCGATATTGTTGATTTGCATTTCTGTCGTTGAACGGCAGTTTTTGGTTTTCAGTTTCTAGTTTTTAGTAAACTGCGGAGCCAAATCCAGGATGCGAGCTCAGACCTTCGTCACTGACACCATTCGGGCTTGTGGTGATGCAACTGGTGGACAGGCGCCGCCATGCTGGCAAGCCGACACGCTGAAATGAAGACACACGGTCGGTGAGGCATGGTTTTGTAGGGGGGCGTTGCGGGGGCGCAGCCCCTGCACAAGGGAGGCCGCTTGCGGCCGACCGCACAACTGCAGTGGTTAGTGATCGGTGATCAGTGGTCAGTGACTGCGGCGGATGTGAAGAGGGGCGAGTTTACAGGGGCATTTACAGGGGCGGAGTCGTTACGAATCAGGTAGGTCACAGTTTGGATAGAGGATTTCGATGAACAGTCAAGCAAAGATTCGCGTGGGCGTGTTGGGCGCTACGGGCGCGGTGGGGCAGCGGTTTGTGCAGATGTTGCAGGGGCATCCCTGGTTTGAATTGAGCGTGCTGTGCGCGTCGCCGCGCAACACGGGCAAACGCTATGGGGACGCCTGCAACTGGCTGCTGCGCGGGGATATGCCGGCCCATCTGCGCGACTGGGTCCTGGAGGAGATGGCGCCTGGCATCGACTGCCAGCTGGTGTTCAGCGCGCTGCCGAGCGGGCCGGCGCGGACGGTAGAGGCGGAACTGGCGGCGGCGGGCTACGTCGTGTGCAGCAATGCGAGCGCCTACCGCTATGAGCCGGACGTACCGCTGCTCATCCCGGAGGTCAACCCGGAGCATATTGGGCTGATCGATTTACAACGGCGTCAGCGGGGCTGGGAGGGTTTTATTGCCACCAATCCCAACTGTTCCACAACCCACCTGGTGAGCGCGATCCATCCGCTACACGAAGCTTTTGGCGTCACGAAGATTTTTGTGGTGACGATGCAGGCGGTCAGCGGCGGTGGCTACACGGGCGTGCCATCGATGGATGTTATCGACAACGTGATACCGTACATCGGTGCTGAAGAGGAGAAGATGGAGAGCCGCGAGCCGCAGAAGCTGCTGGGGCAGTTTGATGGGCAGGCTGTGCAGATGGCCGATTTCGTTGTTAGCGCCCACTGCAACCGCGTGCCGGTGCGCAACGGTCATCTGGCGGCGGTCAGCGTGGAGTTCGCGCGCCGGCCCAGCCTGGAGGATGTGCGGCGGGCGTGGGCGGAGTACGAACCGCTGCCGCAGCGCATGGGCCTCCCCAGCGCGCCTGACGAGGCGATTCTCTACCGGGAGGAGGCGGACCGGCCGCAGCCGCGCATGGACCGGCTGGCGGGGAGCGTTCCCGGCATGACGACGGTGGTGGGGCGGCTGCGGGCCGACCCGCTTTTGCACGTAAAGTTCCTGACATTGGGCCATAACACGATTCGGGGCGCGGCCGGCGGCAGTCTGCTCAACGCCGAGTTGCTGGCGGCACAGGGATATCTGGGCGGTCAAAAACAGGCTGACAGCGATCAGTTGCCGGTAACGGAACCGGTTCTGGCCACTGTTCCCTAGCTGGGGCAGTCTTGCGCAACAACCTGAAAATTTTACAGATCGGCCTGCCATAAGGTAGAATCGTGTGAGGTATAACGGCAGTTAAGCGTAGTCAGCTCTTGAATCCTGGTAGCGTCGCACTTTAGAGTAGAGCGGGTTTACTTGAAGGCAGAGACAGGACCGGGAATTGAAATGGAAGGTGCAGAATTGGCCAACACACAGACAAGAGAAGCCTATCCGATTGCCGTTGACAACTTTGGGGTGGCATCCCTGGATGAGCTTGTCGGCGATCTTATCGTCTATCGCAACCTGGAACCGATCACACGTAAAGTCCCCGGGCTGAAATCTGCTCGCCACCAGCTCGGGTTGGCAACACCTTCCGTGCCCCGCAAACAAGAGAAGTCGTATGCCCAGGTCGCTTTATGGATCCTGGAGCAGGCCCAACAGCAGCGTAACGCCGCGGTTGCAGAACTGCTCTTCATCGGCGATACGCTCTCCGGTGATGGACATACTTTTCAGGTGATGCGTTCATTGCGCTCCACGGAGGAACGACCGCTCGACAACGGGGCGTTGATCGGGCTTGGGGAGAGGGAAGTGTTGCCCAGCGCCTGCTTTATTGGCAACGAAAAGGCCGGTGAAGCGGAGCATTTTGTCGCCAATGACGACACTGGTTTGTTTGAGGCGAACCGCTGGAGCCACTTGGTGGATTGGGTCAGCTGGGCGCAGCGGAACGGTTTACGGTTAAACGAAAGTACGGCGGTGGTTCTCGATCTGGACAAGACGGCGATCGGCGCCCGCGGGCGCAACAACCGCGCCATTGATGTGGCGCGTCTGAAGGGACTGTACCGGACCGTGGGCATGCTGCTGGGCGACAAGTTCAACGCCGCGCTGTTCACGCAACATTATGAGCAACTGAACCGCGCCCATTACCATCATCTGACCGGGGACAACCAGGACTATCTGGCGTATATCTGCCTTGTTCTGAATAACGACGGCCTCGACTGCGCCGATCTGCTTGAACGCATTGAAGAGGGCGCGGTCCAGACATTCGAGCAGTTTGTGCGCTACGCCGAGGTCTGTATTGCCGGCGGCGGGCGAGTGGGCGAGGCGATGCGACAGGCCCACGAAGCGGTCAACACTGCTGTTTCGCAGGGCGATCCTACCCCGTTCAAACAGTTCCGGCGCGAGGAGTTTCTGGCAACGTTGGAGCATATGAACAATTTGGCAGATGATGTGCCGGCAGCGGAACGACTCGCCCAGGAGATCTGCATCACGCAGGAGGTGCGCGAGACCGTTCTTTGGCTAAAGGAGCGCGGCTGTCTGATAATCAGCTTCAGCGACAAGCCGGACGAATCTTCGATTCCTCACCGTACCCGGCACCGAGGCAAACCGCCGATTCATACGGCAAAAACCCACGCCACCGGCGTCAGCATCGCAGACCAGTTGCGCAATCTGTAACGCACGGTGATGCGTTGCCGGTAACTTTCGCGCACTGGTTGCGGGCTTACTGACTCGGGCCTCCTCTTCTGTTATACTAGGTTCGTTGACCTGTATCGAATGACGTGTACCCGTGTCGCTCTGTTTTTGTGCAGGGCGTCTGACTCGGGGGTATTTCAGTATGATGAATAACGAAAAAAGACCGGATGGCGAACGACCACCGGAAGAAGACCCAAACGAGCGTTACCGGCAGCTGTTCAAACGCAGCTGGATCTGGATTTTGCTGGCAGTCCTGATCTTTTTTGCTTACCGCCTTTTTATCAACCCGCCAAGCGCTACCAGCAACCTGCTTGGTTTGAACCAGGTTGCTGACTACGTGCGCAACGGCTCTGTCCAACGGCTGGTGGTGCAGGGCGACGACATCATCGTCGAAATTTCCGAAAATGAACGGCGGCGCAGCCGCAAAGAGTCGGGCGAGAGCCTGCTTGATTCGCTCAAGACGTTCGGCGTGACCGCGGATCAGCTGGCGGCGATTCCGATCGACGTGGAGCGCGCGCCGAACAGCGGCGCGTTTTTCAACTGGCTGATCATGCTCCTGCCGATGATCCTGATCTTCGGCTTCTTCATCTTTATAATGCGCCAGGCCGGCGGGGGCGGTCAGAACCGGGCAATGCAGTTCGGACGCAGCCGCGCCAAGAAGTTGGAGGAGGCCGACCGCCCCACGGTCACTTTTGAGGATGTGGCGGGTTCGGAGGAGGCCAAACAGGAGTTGCAGGAGGTTGTGGAGTTCCTGAAGGAGCCGGAGAAGTTCGCGGCGCTGGGCGCGCGCATTCCCAAGGGTGTGTTGATGGTCGGGTCGCCGGGAACAGGCAAGACGTTGCTGGCCAAAGCGGTGGCGGGCGAAGCGGGGGCGCCGTTCTTCAGCATCAGCGGCTCCGAATTTGTGGAGATGTTCGTTGGCGTGGGCGCCAGCCGTGTGCGCGATCTGTTCGAACAGGCAAAGAAGAACGCGCCCTGTATCATTTTTATCGATGAAATCGATGCGGTCGGCCGCCATCGCGGGGCGGGCATGGGCGGCGGCAACGATGAACGGGAGCAGACGCTCAATCAGATACTGGTCGAGATGGACGGATTCGACAGCGATACGACGGTGATCGTCATTGCCGCGACCAACCGCCCGGATATTCTGGATCCGGCGCTGCTGCGGCCGGGCCGATTCGACCGTAAAATTGTGGTGGACGCGCCGGACCAGCGCGGGCGCGAGGCGATCCTGGAGGTACATGCGCGCGGCAAGCCGTTGGGGCCGGATGTCGACCTGAACGTGATATCCAAGCAGACGCCGGGCATGGTGGGCGCGGACCTGGAGAATCTGCTCAATGAGGCGGCGATTCTGACGGCGCGGCGCGACAAGCGCGCGATCGGCATGGACGAGCTTGTCGAATCGATAGAACGGGTGATGGCCGGGCCGGCGCGCAAAAGCCAGATACTTAGCGATGAAGAGCGGCGCGTGGTCGCCTACCATGAAGCAGGGCATGCGGTGGTGATGGCGCTGTTGGAGCATACGGACGCGGTCGGCAAGATCAGTCTTGTGAGCCGCGGCCAGGCGCTGGGCTACGTCATGCCTCTGCCGGCTGAGGACCGCCTGCTCAAGAGCAAGGCGGAGTACGAGGATGAACTGGCGGGGCTGCTGGGCGGGCGCGTGGCCGAGGAGTTGACTTTCGAGGAGATCACCACCGGCGCTGCCAGCGATTTGGAACGGGTCACGAAGCTGGCCAAGGCGATGGTCACGCGCTTTGGCATGAGCAAGGAGTTAGGCCCGATGCAGCTGGTTCAGGCTGATTCCAACCCGTTCCTGGGTATGGACCTGGGCGAGCGACGCTCCTACAGCGAGGATGTGGCGCGTGCCATTGACCGCGAGGTGCGCCGGATAGTGGAGACTGCTTACACGAGGGCCAGGGAAGTACTGACGACCAACCAGGACAAGTTGGGGCTGCTGGCGGAAACGTTGCTGGAACAGGAAGTTCTGGAACGGCCCGAGTTTGAGAAGCTGATTTTCAGTAGCTGACGGAAAGTAGCTGATTGCTTTTGAATAGCGGCTAGTGCGGGGGGGGCTCCCTGTCTGGCCGCTATTTGTTTTCCACTATTCACTGTCCAATGCCACTGCGATGGCGGCGGCTACGCGGGCGTTGTTGCGCAGCAGGGCCAGATTGGCACGCAGGCTGCGGTCGCCGGACAGTTCGGCGATGCGGCGCAGCAGGAAGGGCGTCACCTCGGCCGAGCGCAGGCCGGCGGCGTCGCTATCTGCCAGTGCCTGCTCGATCTGCGGTTCAATCTGTGCGGCGGGAATCTCATCCTCTTCCGGTACTGGTACCGCCACGAGCAATCCTCCCGCCAGGTCCAGCGCCCGCTTTGCCCGCCAGATTTCGGCGACCTCCTGGGGAGAGTTACAACAGACATCGACCGGCAGGCCGCTGCTGCGACTGTAAAAGGCGGGGAACTCCTCGGTGCGGTAGCCGATGACGGTTACGCCGTGCGTTTCGAGGTATTCGAGGGTGGCCGGCAGGTCGAGTATTGCCTTGGCGCCGGCGCAGACGACGATGAGTGGAGTCTGGGCCAGTTCCTGCAGGTCGGCGCTGACGTCGGTGCTGGGGCCGGGCTCGCGGCTGCGGTGGACGCCGCCAATGCCGCCGGTGGCGAAAAGCTCGATGCCGGCGCGGTGGGCGATCCACATGGTAGCGGCGACGGTGGTGGCCCCGTCGAGCTTGCGGGCGACGACGACTGGCAGGTCGCGGCGGCTTACTTTGCCCACAGGTCGGTCGGGCGCTGCGGCCAGCCGCTCGATCTGCTGCGGGCTGAGGCCGGCGATCAGTTCGCCGGCGATGACGCCGACGGTGGCCGGTTCGGCCCCATGTTGGCGGATGATAAGCTCCATTTCATGGGCCAGTTTGAGGTTGTCGGGGTAGGGCAGCCCGTGGCTGATGACGGTGGATTCGAGTGCGACTTTTTTCATGTTTCTAGTTTTCAGTTTTTAGTTCTTAGTGGGCGCTGCAATGTACCGAAGTTGGCTGCTGAGATTTGGGTGGGGGGCTGTGTTTGATTCTGCGTTATTGGTTGGGATGTGTCAATTTGGTGGGTAGGGAAGGGTCAGTTTCAAATTGTTGGACGAAGGATGTCAGAATCAGGATTGCTGTCGCAGGGCTCTCATGCGGGGGGCCGGTTCTTGCTTGCGCGTTACGCGCAACAGCTTGGCATTCTCCCGTGTAGTCGACCGCTGACAGAAGTCATCGACATGACAGAACAGTTTGCGTATACTCACCACTGAGCACCTTTCTTCGCTGGGAAATTTTGGAAGGAACAAGAATTCGACGCTGGTCGACGACTACCCGATTTGGACGGAGGGCGAGGCGGCGCTGGAGGAGAAAATGGAGACAATCAGGCGGGACAAGCCTGTCAGACAGCCTTCAAAGGAAAGGCTAGACTACGATCAGAGCCGAGACGAGCCTGCCGACGAGAACCGGTTGAACACGAGCAGTTCTATCTACTGATGGCGACTGGGCTCACAACACTCCATAAAATACGAATCAGCACCACTTCGATGCTTCAGACGTGGGCATATGTCTTGACTAAGACCGGCGAAAAGACCTTTGCCGCCGAACGAATCACGTCCTCAGCCACCTTATCAACTGCACTCGCGTGGATTTTTCTGGCTTCCGTGATGGCAACACTGCTTGGCTTGTTGTGGACGAAGCTCGAAGCTATGTGGGTAATGCCATCGGTAGAACTGGATTGGCCCTATGTTGATGTATTCAAAGATGAGGTATTCAGATTTACTAGCATGATCGGTGAGGCCCATGCTCAGTTTGTAAATACGCGAATGATGGTGGATCGGGAAGTCGAACGGTGGTTCAGCTACTTATGGCAGCATTCTGGCAGCGTCTATTACTTTATTGGCACCATAGTTTGGCACCTCACTCGTTTTCTGATGGCCGTATCTATGTTGGAATGGGCCCTCCTCATGAGCCGAATCTTGCTGAGCCCTGTATTCTTCCTAGTCAGTGTGGGCATTTACCATTACATAGCCACCCTTCTAGGCGGGCAAGGACAGGTCGGTCGTTACGCTTACCTTGTTGCCACGTTTGGTGCCCCGATAACCATTCTCAAAGCGCTTTTCGGTTTTTTGCCTCTGGTCGGGGCCAGCGGAGCAGCCTTCTTACCAGGTGCTTCGGTACTGATTGTTCCGATTTGGCGCCAGGCGTTTGATCTCTTTGTTGCTGTTGGCATCCCAGTCATTTTTTCTGTGTGCTGGCTTTCCCTGACTTATGGAGCAACGAAGGTGGAGCATGGGCTGACAGGTAGACGAACAATTGTCAGCGTCGTGGTTTCGAGCCTGTTGGTTTTTGTCGTAAGAAACAGCATCCGATATGCGTTCTGGGGGCTGTAGGCTAGGAGTTTATTAGCCAGTGACCACATGGCAGTATTCGATATAATCCCTATGTAATTCCCTTCCACAGTTGGAAGACTACGCCGCGGTCACGCGCAACTGCAAGAAAGGAGAGACGGACAATGCAAAAGACGCTGCACATCAGAACGACGGTGTTGCCTGGGGGCAGGATTGAAATAGTGGACCAGGAGCTTCCGGTTGGGGAGTCTGTCAGCGTCGTCGTTCACTCTTCGGTGACTAAGCGGCGGTCTAGTCGTTTTGGTTGACCTTCTCAGAGAAGAGAACCAAGTTTGACTGTCTGGTGTGTAGGGCTGTTATTGCTATACGATGCCACGTCGTCACGATGGCCTCTTTATTGCGTGCCGCGTCCGCCTCGTCGATGTATCGATAGTCGATAGGGTAGGCCTCGCTCAAGGTCGCGAATTGATTATGGCTGAGTAGTTACGCTGCAACTGAGAACTGAAAGCTGACGACAACAGACTAAGTGAGGTAGATGAGATGACGAATGCAGGGCAGTCGCTGGCCGGGAAGGTAGCTCTGATCACCGGTGGCGGGCGGGGCATTGGGCGGGCTATTGCCATTGCTTTTGCGGGCGCGGGGGCGGCGGTTTGTTGCGCGGCGCGCACTCGGTCGGAGATTGAGGCCGTGGCCGGCGAGATCGAGGCGGCGGGTGGGCAGGCGCTGGCGGTGACTACGGACGTGGCCGACCTGGCATCGGTGCAGAGGGCGGTTGACGAGACGGCGGCGCGCTTTGGCGGCCTGGATATCCTGGTCATCAACGCGGGCGTCTCGCCGGGGCGGAGCGAGGTGGTCGAGAGCGACCCGGCTGCCTGGAGCCAGACGATCGCTATCAATCTGACGGGCGCTTACCACTGCGCGAGGGCGGCCATTCCCCATCTCAAGGCGCGCGGCGGGGGTAAGATCATTACGATCGGGTCGGGGATGGGGCACCGGGGCGCGCCCGGCTCGTCGGCCTACAGCTGCTCCAAGGCCGGGTTGTGGATGTTGACGCGTGTGCTGGGACAGGAGTTGCGGGGCGACAATATCAGCGTCAACGAGCTAGTTCCGGGGCCGGTAAACACGGCGATGATGCCCGGCGCGGACGCGCGCGCGCCCGGCACGTTCGATGGCGAGTGGTTCAAGGAACCGGAGGAGGTGGCGCCGCTGGCGTTGTTCCTGGCCGGCGCGCCGGACGGCGGTCAGACGGCGCAGAGTTTCAGTTTGATGCGCCGGGATAATTAGGGGTGAGGAGTGAGAGGAAAGGCAGTTCCAGTCACTCCTCGTGCATCTTCGCGCATGTCTTCTACTGGGGGGTCTCTATATTGGGGCGGAACGCGTTCACATCGCCGCCATCGTAGAAAGCGTAGACGACGCCCTTGTCAGCGGTCATGAACCTCATTACGCCACTTTCCGTCTCATAGTGGAACAGTTTTTCTCCAGTCACGCTGTCCACACCGAAGATGAGACCCCTATTCGTGCCAAAGTAGACGACACCATCGACAATTCTGGGCGTGTCAACCACACTAATGTCCGTTCCGTAGCGCCAGAGGTCCTCACCGGTCTTTGCATCCAGTGCGTACAGGGGTCCTTGAATGGAGCCGCCGTACAGAACGCCATTGACCAGGAGCGGGGCAGAGAAAATATAGGCCAGTGCGTCACGGTGCCAGAGTTCTTGCCCTGTGTCGACAGCAAACGCGTGGTAGTGACCGTCATGGGAAACCGCAAAAACCACATCATCGGCGACCAGCGGAGCGGCGGTGACCGTACCTACTGTGGCGGCCCGCCAGATAAGCTGTCCGGTGGCGGTGTCTAGCGCGTAGAGGTAATCGGCGTTAGTAGTAAAATAGACCATGCCTTCCTTGGCGCTGAGAGCCCTCAGCCGTTTGTCTGCCGCGTAATTCCATTTCAGCTCTCCTGTAGCGAGATCCAGCGCATATAGTTCGGCCCCGGCATACGAATACAGCACGTTCTGGTCCACCTCACCCAGATATAGAAAGTAAGCATCAAATTGCTTATGCCAGATGATGTTGCCGGTGGAGAGTTCAACTGCAAAGATATGGCCGCCTTCCGTATTAAAGTAGACGACGCCTTTTTCGACCAAAACATGGTACACGGGGTAGTTGGTTTCATGCAGCCAGAGCAGTTCACCGCTGGCCGCGTCGAGTGCATACATGTTGCCGTCTTCCGAGCCGAAGAAGACGGTGCCACCGACCTGGGCAGGGGAGGCATGCACGTTGTCGCCGGCCTGGAAGCTCCAGAGGCGTTCGCCGCTGTCGGGATGCAGGGCGTGGATGTAGCCTTCCGGCGCGCCGACGTAGACTGTTCCGCCGACGAGTGCGCGTGCCAGGAGAAGTGGTCGGCCGTCCTGGGAGAATTCCGGTTCGTCGGGTCGATAGATCCAGAGAAGCGGGGAATCAGGAGCAGGGGGGAGAACCGGCTTGACCTCCAGAGCGTAAACAAGATCGGAGCCGACGTAGATTCTGCCATCTGCCACTGCCGGGGTGGGTACCGGTTCGTGCCCCACTCGATAGTACCAAAGTCGCTTCCCGCTGACAGCATCCAGCGCGTACAGGACGCCATAGTGGGTGCCGACGTAGACGGCGCCATCCGCCACCACCGGGGAGGAGATCTCGTAATTGTAGGGACTGTAGGACTTGGTCTCGCGACGCCAGAGCAGTTCTCCGTCGGCGGTGTTGAGGGCGTATAGGTACCCATCGACCAGGCTGAAGTAGACAACGCCGTTTGCCACCGCTGGAGATGAGTTGACCCCAAAGATGGCAATAAAGCGCCAGAGCAGTTCACCGCTGGCAGCGTCGAGGGCGTACAGGTGGCCATCCGATGAGCCGATGTAGACGACGCCTTCAGCCACTGCCGGGTTTGATCTCATGATGCCCCCGGTCCATGCCCGCCAGAGCAGTTCACCGCTGGCGGCGTCCAGGGCGTGCAGGTGGCCATCGCCGGAGCCGACATAGACGACGCCTTCAACCACGGTTGGAGAGGATTCGACCGGGCCGGCGGTAAAGTAGCGCCAGCTTAGTTTCCCGCTGTCGCCGTTCAACGCGTAAAGATAACCGTCATTTGCGCCAATGAAGACAATACCATCTACGACCGTGGGGGAGGAAAAGACATCGTCCCCTGCCTCAAAGCGCCAGTTGACCTTTCCGGTGACGGCGTCGAGCGCGTAGATATGGTTGCTGTCATAGTACGTGCCGATGTAGACCTTCCCATCAGCCACCGCCGGAGTGGAAATCACCCAGTTTCCTGTATCGAAGCGCCAAAGCGACTCGCCGGTGACCGCATCCGCTGCGTATAAGAAGCTGTCTAAACCGAAGTACACAGCGCCATCGCTGAAAACCGGTGCGGTCGTCTCGTGGCCAAACCATTCGCTTTCGAAAGTCCAAAGAAGCTTTGGAAGTACCTTCTCTGCTTGGTCAACTGCCGAGGCAGATGTTTGGGGGGCCTGCACCGTAGTTGTCTCCGGAGCAGTTGGTAGCTCGGCTTCCGGTTGGGGCGAGGCCGGGTCGGCTGCGGGCAGGGCATAGATGTTCCCGTCTCCAGAGCCTACGTAGACGACGCCATCGGCAACCGCCGGAGAGGAAAGTACTTTCCCTTCTGTCCCGTAGCGCCAGACGAGTGTGCCATCGGAAGCATTGAGGGCGTACAGGTGACCGTCATCGGAACCGATATAGGCTACGCCGTCAGCGACTGCTGGAGAGGAGTTCACGGCGTCGTCTGTGGTGTACTTCCAGCGAACGTCGCCACTGCCAGCATCCAAGGCATAGACGTAGTTCAGCCCGGAGCCGATGTAGAGAACACCGTCAGCGACCAAAGGTGAGGAATGGAGACTGGCCGTCAAGGATGCCGAAGATGAAGAACCGACTGAATCATCGTCGTTTGTCGTGCTGGCCGCAAAACGCCAGCGAAGCTCACTCGTCTCAACATACACGGCGTAAAGGAAGCCGTTGGCAGCGCCAAAGTAGACCATGTCTGCCGTCACTGCAGGCAAGGACGACACCCAACCCCGATAGATTCCATAGTTCCAAATTCGTGTACCGCTCGCTGCGTCCAAAGCGAGCAAGCCATCTTTCGCCATACCGACATAGGCGATTCCCTGTACAACGGCGGGTGAGGAAATGACGCTTTCTTCCGTGTCGTAGCGCCAGCGAAGCACTCCGGTGGCCGCTTCCAAAGCGTACAGACGGCCATCCATTGAGCCGATAAAGAGGACACCATCCGCAATGGTGGGCGAGGAGTAGAGGGGGCCTTCGGTGGCATAACGCCAGAGCAAATCGCCGCTGGCAGCGTCAATTGCATACACGTTGCTGTCATGGGAGCCGATGTAGACGACTCCCTCGGCTACAGCCGGGGAGGAGATGAAGCCTGGGCCGGTAGCGTAACGCCAGCGGAGCTCGCCAGTCGCGGCGTCTAGGGCGTACAGGTGCCCGTCCATCGAGCCGACATAGAGGACGCCGCCCGACACTGTGGGTGAGGAATGAACAGAGCCGCCGGTGGCATAGCTCCAGAGCGGTTCGACGAGGCCATTCTCGTTTTCGGCCTCTACTGTAGGGCGCTGCGCAGCAGAGATGAAGATGGGCGGTGTCGATTGGCGATGGGCGTATGCCGTGCCAGCAAGAGAACTATACACTGCTAAGGCAGGGACGACCCCTCGCAAAACCTGGCGTATCATCCTACGTAGGCGTTTTGCTTTTGTATACATGAGGGGATCACTCTCTTTGTTTCTGGATGTCTCACGTTCGCTTTCGGGCGAGCGCCAAGGCCTTCTGAGGACTGAGAGCAGATTGGGGCGGTCCTCAGGCGGACTGGTTACCGGCAACGCGGATCATCGAGATGTGACCAAGCTTCGATGGCTTCTACTGAACCTGGCCACGGCCTGACTTGACAGAGTGCCAGGGCCGTGCCGAGTGGACTGAGACCTTCGGCATAGAATCCGGGGGCTGCTTGCCCTGGCGGCGTTGGAGCCGTTACACGAAAGCCATCGATCCGAAATGCAGGTTCGACAGGATGGAAGGGCGCGATGAGGGTGTAGAAGTCCTGGTGAAAGGAAAGACCTTTGTCCGGGTACCATAGTTCCAGATTGAGTACGGCTTCGTGGTGGCCAGAGCTGTAATAGGCGCTGTAGAGCCTTGGGGCGCCCAAGCAGTCGAGCACCTGGGTTATGGTAGCGGGGGGATTCCACGTCACGTCAACGCTTTCAAGTCGCCGCTCTACGTTGAAAAGCACTGAATATATGACCTGGCGTTGGCTGTGGCTGCCCTGCCACTCAAGCAAGAGATCGTCCCCGTACTGGTTTGCAAATCGAAACTGATCCTGTTCACTTGCCCCGGAATTGACCGCAATTGTGGTGAAATCAGCGGGGGAATCGACGCCAAAATTGAGCTTTTGCCAAGGGAACTCGGCAAAAATGTCGCAAGATAGAGGCCTGGGAGTCCCGTACACCTTAAACGACTCCTGGGCCCCGCAGCTCGCCAAGATGGAAAGGAATAGCAGCATACAGGCGACGGGGAGGAGAGGGCGGACAGATCGGCTCCGTATACGTTTGCGGTTCATACTTGGAGATGTTGTGCTTCCCCAAAGAACTACCCTGCGAAACAGTTCCATGACTGGCGATCCTCTTGTCGGCGGATAGGACATTGTGGTGTTGCCTGATGGCTTTTTAGAGATTATACCTCTATCGGCATGGTGGCGTTGGCGGCTGTTCGGCAGCCGTGGAAAGAATTACACTTACGTGCAAAGTGGAAAGCCGTTTCTTCCGGCATTGCTCATTGTGCAGATGCGGCTATGACGCCTGTGTTCCCAAGATGCATCGTGTGCGAAACGTCTCGGTTTCACGAGGGATCCACAGTTAGAATTCGAAACGATCAAGGCACAGACACCCACGACCCCTCGTCTGCGGCTTTGTACATCGCCTCCATGACGGCGCTGCGGTAGGCGGCTTCGCGGGCGCCTACGAGCGGGACGGAGCCTCTTGCGGACGGGTCCTGGGCGTTGAGGGCGTCGAGGAAGAGGTCGAAGGCGTGGGGCCAGGCGGGGGGCAGGTCGGTCCAGGGCTGTTTGCCGTCGGCGCCCTCGAGGTTGGCGCTGGTGATGTAGAGGTCGCTGCGGTTGTGGATGTAGGCGTGGCCCTGGGTGCCGCTGATTTCGGCGGTGATGGGTTCGGCCACGTCGACCCAGGCGGCGGCGAGCGAACCGATTGCGCCGCTGCTGAAATTGAAGAGCGCCTCGCCGGTTTCGTCACAGTCGGGGCCGTACTTTTCCAGCACGACATTCAGGGTGGCGGTGACTCTGTCGACATCGCCCAGAATCCACAGCATCAGATCGAGGGCGTGCGTGCCGAGGTCGCCGAAAGCGCCGACACCGGCCTGCTGCAGGTCGGTCATCCACAGGTAGTCGGGCGTGAAGATATCGCGCATGGCGCCGGAATGGCAGTTGATGAAACGGGCGCGGGTGATCTGGCCGAAGACGCCCTGCGCGACAAGATCCTTGAGGGCCTGGTGGACAGGGATGCCGCGGCTGAAGTAGCCGGTCTGGAAGAGGACGCCGGCCTGTTCGATGGCGGCGGCCATGCGGTAGGCGTCCTGCGCGGCGATGCCGAGCGGCTTTTCGACGAACATGTGCTTGCCTGCGGCCGCGGCAGCGGTGACGAGCGGCTCGTGCTGGTCGGTTTCGGAGCAGATGATGACGCCGTCGATGGCGGCGTCGTTCCAGATGGCGTCGACGTTGTCGAGGGCGGGCGCGCCGAGCTGGTCACTGCAGGTTTTGGAGCGAGCCGGGTCGCGGTCCCAGACGGCGGCGGTGTTGACATCGGCGCGGGCCTGCAGGCGCTTGACGAAGCCGGGTGTGTGGATGTGGGCGCAGCCGACGAGTGCTATGTTTGCCATGAAGAGATTCTCCGGGTGAGTGTTTGGCTGCCGCTGCGGCCAGCGGTTGGGACGGTTGGCGGCAGCGGGTCGGGGCGCCCTCAAGGCGCGCCTCCATAGTTTAGCGGATCGGTGGGCATTGCGCTATCGCGCGGGGGAGTTGCGCGCGTTCAGGGGCGCGATAGCGACGGTGCCGGAGACGGCTGAAGGGGCATGTTTTGCGGGCGCGGCTGGGGGTGATAGCATCGGTCTTACTGCGTGCAGGCAGAGTAGCGAATCAGACAGTCTTCTGATCGGGTAGATCAGAGTTCTAATGACAGGAAGGTGTGAACTGTGGCTGACAGCCGTCCAATATTGGCAATAACGTTAGGCGACCCGGCCGGCATCGGGCCGGAGGTGGTTCTGAAGGCGCTGCAGCATGGGGAGGTGTTTGCGACTTGCCGGCCGCTGGTGATTGGCGACCGGGGGGTCCTCGACAGGGCGGCGGCGTGGCTGGATGTCGGGCCGCGGTATGAGCGCATTGCTGATATTGGCGGCGGCAACTATGGAGAGGGGACGGTGCCGCTGCTGGATCTGGCAAACGTCGAGCTGGCTGAGGCGCCGGTGGGGGAGGTGAGCGCGGGCGCGGGGCGGGCCGCGGTGGAATATGTGATGCGGGCGTGTGACCTTGCGATGGCGGGGCAGGTGGAGGCGGTGGTGACGGCGCCGCTGAACAAGGAGGCGATGCACCGGGCCGGTTTCCTGTACCCAGGTCATACTGAGCTGCTGGCGGAGCGCACCGGGGCTGAGCGGGTGTCGATGCTGCTGGTGGGGCCCAATTTGCGGGTGGTGCATGTGAGTACGCACGTGGCGCTGGAGGAGGCGATCCGCCGGGTCAGGCCGGCGCGGGTGTTGGAGGTGATCGAGCTGGCTTACCGCTCCTGCCGGATGCTGGGGGTCGAGGCGCCGCGGATCGCGGTGGCGGGGCTGAACCCTCACGCGAGTGAGAACGGGCTGTTTGGCGTGCAGGAGGAGGAGCAGGTCGAGCCGGCTATCGAAATGGCGCGGGCGCGGGGCTGGACGGTCTCTGATCCGCAGCCGCCGGATACGGTCTTTTTGCGGGCGACGCGGGGTGAATACGATATCGTCGTGGCCATGTACCACGACCAGGGGCATATTCCGATGAAGCTGCTGGCCTTTGACAGCGGCGTCAACGTGAGTATTGGACTGCCGATAATTCGGACTTCCGTGGATCACGGCACGGCATTTGATATCGCGGGGACGGGAAAGGCCAGCGAGGAGAGTATGCTGGCGGCGGTGCGTGTGGCGGTGACAATGGCGAACAGCAGTGGATAGTGGTGAGTGGTTAGTGGTCAGTCAAGGCCGCCAGGTCGCTGGCCACCACTGATAACTGGTGTTCGCGGCGCGGTGGCGGGATCTGCGTTATCGGCGTGATGCTGGGATCGCGGCGCGTGATGGGCTGGCGGGGCGTGTTTGGCGGTATCACACACACGCTGGCGCCGTGACGTGACTGGTTTTGGACGGGGGCGTTGGGGGGGCGGAGCCCCTGCACAAGGGAGGCCGCTTGCGGCCGGCCGCAACTATTCTACACGCTGCTGGCGGGGACCAGCAGCCGGCCTCGGCCAGGAGATTGACGCCGTCAGCCGGGATGTGTATGATACTTTGAACAGTCCCCTCTCCACGACCGAGTGGGATCAACCGCGGCGGCGCGTTGCGGGAATGCGCTTTTCTCGCAGCAACGACTCAGGACACCGAATATGATGCGCATTCTGAGGAAATGGGGTGTGATCGTAGCAGTTGTCGTGGTGTGCGCGGCGGTCGCCACGTTTGGCCAGACGAATAACGCAAACGCTTACATCAGTGAATTGCGTCAGACCCTTCGTCTGCGCCTGGAGCCCGACAATGTCAATGCCTACGTCAGTCGGGGCAATGCCAAGTTCGAACGCGGCCAATATCAGGACGCCATCGCCGACTATGACCAGGTTCTCCAACTCCTGCCCGACAATGCCTCCGGTTACAACCTTAGGGGCCTTGCCAAGTTAGCGCTCGGTCATTTCGAGGATGCCATCGCCGACTATGACCAGGCCCTCCAACTCCTGCCTGACGATGCCAACGCCCACCTCTATCGGGGCTTTGCAAAGTTAGAGCTTGGTCAATTTCAGGAAGCTATCGCCGACGCAGACCAAGCTCTCCAACTGTGGCCCGACGATGCATTCGCCTACATCATTCGAGGCGAGGCCAAGGTCTGTCTAGGTCAATACCTGGAATCTGTCGCGGACTTTAACCAGGCCATCCAACTCCAGCCTGGCGATGCCCGAGCCTACGTTGGTCGGGCCAATGTCAGGACCCACCTTGGTCAGTACGATGACGCCATCGCCGACTTGGACCAGGCTCTCCAACTCCAGCCCGACTATGCCCGAGCCTACCTCGTTCTGGGCGGTGCCAAGTCTCGCCTTGGTCAATACGATGACGCCATCGCCGACTATGACCAGGCTCTCCAACTCCAGCCCGACTATCCTGCTGCCTACGTCGGTCTGGGCCATGCCAAGACACACCTCGGTCAATACCAGGATGCCATCGCCAACTATGACCAGGCTCTCCAGTTGTGGCCCGACTATGCCAGAGCCTACTTTTTCCGGGGCCGTGCCAAGGTTGAGCTTGGTCAATATCAGGACGCCATCACCGACTATGACCAAGCTCTCCAACTCCAGCCTGACGAAGCCGCTGGCTTTCTCAGGCGGGGTATTGCCAAGGCCCATCTTGGTCAATACCAGGACGCCATCACCGACTATGACCAAGCTCTCCAACTCCAGCCCGGTAATGCCAGCGCCTACCACTATCGGGTCCTTGCCAAGCTCAACGCAGGCCAAGACCGGAACCCCATCGCCGACTATGACCAGGCTCTCCAATTCCTGCCCAACTTCGCTGCCAGCTACTAGGGTTCGTTGGCTTTTTCCTCGAGAAGGACGATATCCGAGTACTTCCGGGTTTAGAATCACGCCACAGTAGACGTTTAAAGCCTTGAGCTTCACGAGTCGCCTACAAGAGGGGCAATCACGAGGGCACCCACAAGGGGTGCCCCTACCTGATGTAACTGTCAACGATCCCTAGTAAGGCGGTGACTCACGGGGCGTTCTGGAAGGTGTCAAACACTTGGCCCAGGCGACGGATGCCCTCTTCGATCTCCGGGATGCCGTAGTGGGCGAAGCAGAGGCGCAGGCAGTGGTCGAGGCCGCCGACGCTGGAGCAGCGGGGACCGGGCAGGAAGCCGACTTTGGCGCCGGCAGCCGTGTTGAGCAGTTCGGTGGTGTCGATGTTGTCGGCGCAGGTTAGCCAGAAGAAGAAGCCGCCGGCGGGCACGGTCCAGGTGGCGCGGTCGCCGATGTGTTTGTGCAGGGCCGCGTCCATGGCCTCGACCCGCTGGCGGTAGGCGCGGCGCAACTCCTCCAGATAGTCCTTCTGCCCTCTTCCTTCCAACGCAACCCGCACCAGATTGGATGTGAAGTGGTTGAGTCCGCCGCCGCTGTCGACCAGGCCGCTGGCGGCGAATTGACGCGCCTGCTGTGCGGATGTCTGCACCCAGCCGAGGCGCAGACCGGGCGCCAGGATCTTTGAGAATGAGCCGAGGGAGAGCACTCTGCCGCTGTCTGCATGGGCGGCGAAGGGACCTGGCGGCGGCGATCCGAAATCGAGGAGATGATAGACTTCGTCGGCGACGATCAGGAAGTCATGCTCCTCTGCCAGGGCGAGCAACTGCTGGCGGCGGTTGTGGGGAAGGGTGCGGCCGGTGGGGTTCTGGTAGGTGGGGATGGTGTAGAGAAGGACGGGGCGGTGGCGGGTGAGGGCGTCTGCGACGGCGGGCAGCGACAGGCCGTGCTCATCGGTTGGGATCGGCACGGCGTTGAGGCGGTGATCCTCTTGGAGGATGCGGAGGGCGAGGAAGTAGCTTGGCTCTTCGACGAAGACGGTGTCGCCGGGGCGGGTGAAGAGGGTGCAGACCAGGTTGAGGGCCTGCGACGCGCCGGCGGTGATCATCAGTTGCTGCGGATCTACGACGGCGCGGTAGCCGCGGCTGAGGAATTCGGCGAGCGCCAAGCGGAAGCGGCCGTCCCCCTGGGGGAAGCCGTAGTTGAGCAGCTCGGTGTCGCCTTCGGCGAAGCGTTCGGCGGCGACTTGGCGCATCAGGGCGTGGGGCAGGAGTGCGAAGTCGGGCTGGCCGATGCCGAAGTTGATACTGTCTGCGCTGCGGTCGACTTGGGTCGAGCGGTCGTGCATGGCTGTGTGGCCCCGGTGAGCAGGAATCGTCGTCATTTGTTGCGCTCTGTTTTATTTGCGACAGAGGCAGAGCGTCTCTCTTAATCCAGGAGGTACATCCGGGTGACGGCTTATTCTCCCACGAAGGTTGCGGTCGCGCCCAATACCTCGTCATCGTTCTTCAGGTCCACGGAGTGGACTATGGTCCATTCTCCGTGGAGGCCCTCCGGGGTGACGGCAGTCGGCAGTCGCTCCTGGCCGCGCAGGACAGTGACAACGGTTTCGCCGTTCGCCTCCTGAAGGGCGGAGGTGGGGACGAGCCAGCGGTCTGCAACCGGTTCGTTTCTCAGGGTCGCTACAGCTGTCATGCCCGGCAATACCGGGCCCAGATCGTTATCGAGAAGTCGTATGGTGACCGGATAGTTGATAATACCGCTTTGGGTCTTGTTGAACGGATCGATGCGGCTGATCTCACCGGCAAAGGTTTCGTCGGGAAAGGCGTCGATGACGACTTCTACGGGGCGGCCGCTCTCGATCCTGGGGATGTCGACTTCAGCCACTTGTACGGTCAGCTCGAGGCGGCCGGGGTCGGCAAGCGTGGCGACAACGGTTCCCGACGAGACTTTCGTTCCCGGGGCGGCATTGAGGGTCAGAACGGAGCCGGTGATGGGGGCGGCCATCTGGGCGGCGGCCAGGTCCTGCAACGCTTTCTGCAGGTCCAGCTCCGCCTGTGCGACGCCCAGTTTGCCCAGTTCCAAATCGATTTCGTCGGCGCTGGTGAGGAGCCGCCTGAGTCTGAGTTGGGAGGAGGCCAGGTCGATGCGGGCCTGCTCGACTGCGCGCTTCAGGTCTTCCTGGTCCAGCGACAGAAGGGGGTCACCGGCGTTGACGGTGTCGCCGACTTCGACCAGCAGTTCCTTGACGAAGCCATCGATGTGTGCGACTACCTGGGCTTCTTCGATGAGGTTGATGTTGCCGGCAGCCTTCAACTGGCCAATTGAGGCGTCCGCCGGCCGGATGCGGGTGGTTACTGCGCTGCCTTCCAGTTCGGACAGATTCACGGCCCGGGCCGCGTCCGAGGTTTGGAAGAGGCGAAGATAGGCGGCGACGGCAGCGGCCGCAGCAATAAGGACGATAGTAGTGAGTAAGAGATGCCTGCGGTTCATTTGGATGCTCCTAGTAACTACTAAGCCACAGTGGTTGACCAGCCAGTCATCCTTGGAACCATTCAGGCTCTTGGTGACGCAACTAGTGTACAGCCGCGGCCATGCTCGCCAGCCGACACGTTGCGAAGAATGCACACGGTCGGTGAGGGATGGTTTTGTAGGGGGGCGTTGCGGGGGCGCAGCCCCTGCACAAGGGAGGCCGCTTGCGGCCGACCGCCCAAAATACAACATTGAGGGGAGAAAAAAACACTTTTGGTCCCCTCGTTCAGGTTTACGAATCAGTTGCGGCTGAGTAGTTACTGCTCCTATTGACCGAAAGCGTATGGCAGCCTGCTGCATGCGGGCCGGGTCATGGGCAAGTCACTGCGAATTGCGTGGCGGCGGGCCCTGGGATTTGCGGGCATGTCGCGCCGAGCACGGGTTGGGCTGCCTTGCGGTCACTCATGGCGCAAGGCCTCGATTGGGTCCAGCCGGGTGGCGCGTATGGCCGGGTAAAGACCGAAGAGAAGGCCGCAGACGGCGCTGACGCTGAGAGCGGCGGCCAGGGAGCCGGGCTCGATGAGCACGACCAGTGGGAAGTCCGGGCTTGAGAAGCTCTTGACGATTTCTGCCAGGCCGTAGCTGATGGCGATCCCGATGAGGCCGCCAACGAGTGTTAACATGAGCGCTTCGACCAGGAATTGAAGAAGGATGTCGCGGTTGTGTGCGCCGACGGCTTTGCGCAGGCCGATTTCGCTTGTGCGTTCGGTTACGGAGACGAGCATGATGTTCATAATGCCGATGCCGCCGACCAGGAGGCTGATGGCGCCGATGCCGGCGAGGAAGGCGGTCAGGGTGGCGGCAACGGAGTTGGCTGTTTCGAGCAGCCAGGCCTGGTTGTCGATGTTGAAGTCGTTGGGCTCGTCTTCAGTGAGGACGCGGCGCAGGCGCAAGGTCTGTTCGACCTGTCTTGCGGCGGCATCGAGGCGTTCGATGCTAACGGCGTTGACGTGGATCTCGCTGACGGTGTATTCACCACGATGGCGGTGGGCGGGGGAAGTGGAGCGCAGGCGATCCTGTGCCACTGCCAGAGGAATGACTGCTCTGATATCCATGTTCCCGAACCTGTCCCAGCCGCGTTTCCGGAGCACACCGACGACGGTATAGGGCTCGTTAGTGATACGCAGGCTTTTGCCCACGGCATCGGCGCCCGCAAACTGCCATTGGGCCACATCGGCGCCGATGACAACGGATTTGGTCCTTTGCGCAATTTCTTGTTCGGTGAGGAAGCGTCCCTGGGTCAGTTCCAGATTGTGAATCGCGGCATAGGCGGGGGTGGTACCCACCACCTCGATGAACCTGCTGGTGTTGCCGGTCCCCAGATGGATATATTGTCTGTAGAGAGGGACGGCCTGGACAATGTCGGGGTGGAGGGAGGGGTCGGAAAGGGCCGCCACATCAGCCATCGTGAGCGGCTGACCGGATGTCCAGGTCTGGTCGGAATTGGTGCCGGATTCGACGATGAGAAGGGTGAGGCCCTCGCTGGCGATATCCTGCATGATGTCGGCCGACGCGCCGCGGCCGATGCCCAGGGTCGTCAGAACGGAGGCCACGCCGATGATGACGCCCAACATTGTCAGAAAGGACCGCAATTTGCGGACGGCGATGTTTTCGACGGCAAGCGGGAAGTATTTCAGCAGCCTCACTTCGGGTTTCCTCCGGCCCGGTTGCTGGCAGCCATTCGAGATATTTATTTCACGGCGCGGCAGCGGGTGCTGGCCGCCGCTCGTCGGAGATGACGGCACCGTCGCGGAGGGTGATTATACGCCGGGCCCTGGCCGCGATCTCGCGGTCGTGGGTGACGATCAGCAGTGTCAGTCCTTCAAGGTGCCGTTGCTCGAAGAGAGCCATAACCTCTTCACCGGTTTGCGTATCGATTGCGCCGGTTGGCTCGTCGGCGAGAAGGAGAGAGGGGCTGTTAACGAGGGCGCGGGCGATGGCCACTCTCTGGCGCTGTCCTCCTGAGAGCTCTTCGGGTCTGTGGTCGGCTCGATCGGCCAAGCCAACTTGTGCGAGGGCGTTCAGGGCGCGGCGGCGCGACTCTTTGCGGGAGACACCGGCATAGAAGAGGGGCAGTTCCGCCTGGCGGCGGGCGGTCGCACGCGCCAGGAGATTGAACTCCTGGAAGACGAACCCGATCTCCCTGTTCCTCAGGGTGGTGCGTTGTCTGTCGGTCAGGTCGCCGGCGTCCTGCTTGCGGATGTTATATGTACCCTCGGTGGGCCGGTCGAGCAGGCCGAGGATATTCAGAAGGGTGCTCTTGCCGGAGCCGCTGGTGCCTACGACGGCTACGTATTCTCCGTGTTCGATGGTAAGAGAGACATTCTTGAGAGCATGCAGCGCGGTCCGGCCGATGTTGTAGGTCCTGGTCAGGTTGCGAATTTCGATGAGGGGCGGTGGGCCAGTCATAGACCGAGACTCTGTATTATTTTGGCGATACGGCGCAGGCGAAGGCCAAGCTTGGGCGCGTTAGATGGTTGCGGCGGTTGCGGGGGTATTGACCGCTTCCTTTTGATGACCTATACGAAGGGAACAGTGGAGAGTTTCGCGTTACTTTTCAGACTGGCAAGAGGTTGGCCGAGCAGGTGGGAAGGGAGACATTGCGTGAGGATGGCGCGGGCTGGCCGGTGGGCAGTTCCAAGTGCTGGGAGAAACTTCCGAAGGGGCGCGATTACTGCAGGCAGCCTTGGATCACAGCCGTTGCTTGACCGCTGAACAGACCCTGGCGGCCGTTGGCCAGCAAACCGCGGGGTCCACTGGTGTTATTGGTCGCTAACAAGTTGATAAAGGCGACTACGGTTCAGATATTCTCATCGAGCAGCTTGATGCGTTTGCTGCCGATGACGGAAATTGTCTCCCGATCGAGCAGTTTGATACGCTTGCGTCCGATTTCGATCAGGCCGCGGGATTTGAGGTCGTTGAGGACCTGGGTGGCCGTTTCGCGGTAGGTGCCGATGCTTTCGGCCAGGTCCTGGTGGGTGAGGCCGGTTACTTCGTCGGACTGCTGTTCGTCGGAAAGGCGCAGGAGCAGGTTGGCCAGGCGGGCGGGGATTCCTTTGAAGGCCATGTTTTCGAGGCTCTCCTCGGCCTCCTGCAGGCGCTGGCCGGTGATCTCGAGGATGCGGAGGGCGACCTGTGGCTTGCTGAGAATGAGTCGCTCCAGGTCGTTGCGGCTCATGACACAGATCAGGCAGTCGTCGATGGCTTCGGCGAAGGTGTTGTGCATTTTCGTGCCCAGCAGGGCCATTTCACCGAAAAGAGTATGGGGGCCGAGGGTTGTTATGACCAGTTTTTTGCCCTCAGGGCTGATGCGATAGAGCTGCACGCGGCCTTCCTTCAATATGAAGAGGACTTCGCCCGGCTCCTCCGGGCGGTAGAATACCCGTCCTTTGCGCACAGTGCTCATCGTCGTAATGCGATTCAACTCTTCCATTTCTCTGGAAGTCAGGTCCTGAAAGACCATCAGTTCGGAGAGGAACTTCATCTTTTCCGCGGGTTGCAGGGCGGTGGACATCTTCATGATCGTCATTTTAGGTCTCTCCTCGCCCGCCGCGGGTCTGGCTTGTTCGGCGGCCCTGGTTCGCAGTCGTCTTTTGGGTGTAAGTTCATTATACGCGTAGGGGCAAAATAATCAACCTTTTTTGGCGCTCTCCTCCCGATTTTGGTAGAATGCGGGCATGAATTTGCGCTCTCCCCGGCGATCTTTGCGACAAACTGTTTCGACCGCGCCCCTCTCGAGCAGGGGCGCGTTTGATGCTGACGCCCGGCCCGGATCGGTTCCGAAGCGGACCGGCGGATTGGACGCGCTACGTCGTACGCTTGGCTCGTACGGCGGTCTCAGCATCCTGTCCATTCTGGCGCCGGTTGTAATTCTGATGTCGTGCAGTCGTGTGGTGGTGCCCGAACTGGTGGTCCCGGCAGCGGGTGCCGTGACGCCGGTGGCTGAAGAGGGCGCCTCCCTGGCCCCGAATAGCTTGAGAATGGCGGTTCGCGCCAACACGGCGGGCGGTGAGCGGGTTGCGGTCGGGGCAGACGGCGCGGGCAAGTCTTTGATCGCGACGGCGGCGGAAACGGGCGAAAGCGAGGAGCCGCGGCGACCGACGGGCCCAAAAGCGCGGCGCCGCCGCCACCGACGCCGGCAGGACTGGAAGGACAGATCGTCGGCGGCGAGCAGGCTGCGCCGGGCGCGTGGCCGTGGATGGTCGCCATCAAGGCCTTTACCGAACCAGGCTACCACACTTTCTGCGGGGCGTCGCTGGTGGCATCAAGTTGGATACTGACGGCCGCCCACTGCGTTGTAAATGCCTCGCCGGAACAGATTGTTGCGACAGTTGGCGACTACAGGCTCGACAGCGGCCAGGGGCAAGAAGTAGGGGTTGACCGCATCGTCTTGCATCCTCGCTACGGATTCGATTTTGCCCACGACTTTGCCCACGACCTCGCGCTGCTGCATCTGACAGAGCCGGTAGAGGCGGAACTGGTCACGCTGCTGGCGGATGACAGTCTGACGCTGGCCGCGCCGGGCACGCTGGGCACGGTGATCGGCTGGGGCGCGCTTTCGGAAAGCGGTGAGGGGGGCGGGCTCTCGTATGATCTGCAGCAGGTGGAGCTGCCGATCGTGTCGGAGGAGGAGTGCACAAACTCGATGGGCAGGATGATCACCGAGAATATGCTGTGCGCCGGCTACAGCGAGGGGGGCAAGGATGCCTGCCACGGCGACAGCGGCAGCCCGCTGGTGGTGCCGGATGGGGAAGGCGGCTGGCAGCTGGCGGGGCTTGTGAGCTTTGGCATAGGCTGCGCGCGGCCGTCGTTTTACGGTGTGTATACGCGGGTAAGCCAATACCATGACTGGATCTTGGCGCAGATCATCCGGGAGGAGACGGCGGAGGAGCGTGAGCCGACCGTTATCATGCTGCCGGCTGTGTACAGCGACGCGGCTGTGATTATGCTGCCAAGTGTTCACAATGGGCCGATCGAGCAGCCGACACGCAATGTGCCCGGTAAACCGCCGCCCATCCCCGACGGTTGGATACGGAAGGTGCAGGTGCCGATTCTGATGTACCACTATGTGAGCGTTCCGCCGGCCGGTTCAGATGTTTACCGGCAGGACCTGTCGGTAAGTCCCGACCGGTTCAGAAGCCATCTGCAAGCCCTGAAAGACGGCGGGTATACGGCGATCAGCATGTACGAGCTTGTAGAACACCTGAACCAGGGCACGCCGCTGCCGGAGAAGCCGGTCATTCTCACTTTTGACGATGGCTACCGCGACAATTTCGAGAACGCGTTTCCGTTGTTGCAGGAGTTTGACATGACGGCGATGTTTTTTGTGGTGACGGACTATATTGACGCGGGGAATCCGTTCTATCTGTCGTGGGATATGGCGCGGGAGATGCAGGCCGGGGGGATGTACATCGAGTCGCATGGGCGCAATCACGCGAGTTTGCGGAATCGGAACGATGATTATCTGGTCTGGCAGGCGCTGGGGAGCGCGGAGACGATCGAGTATGAGCTGGGAGTACGCCCGCGTTTCATCACGTACCCGTTTGGGCACTTTGATAACAACACGATCCGTATTTTTGAGAGCGCGGGTTTCTGGGGAGGCGTGACGATCAATCCGGGAGCGACGCACTCGACGGACAATCCGTACCAGTTGAAGCGGGTGCGGGTGCGGGGGACGACGACGCCGGCGGAGTTGTTGTATTTGTTGGAGTTGGATTGGTGAAAGGGCGATTTTTGGTAGTCGGTTTTTAGTTTTTAGTGGCATCAGCCGGTGCTCTCGATGCCGACGGTCTCTTCGAGCTCGGCCATCATGGCCCCGTAGCCCTCCTCGGTGCGGAAGTCGTAGCCGGCGAGCAGTGCGTGGCAGGTGTCGAGACAGACGCGGACGCGCTCCTTTTTCCTCCACCAGTTCGACAATCTGGGCAGCGTGAAGGTAGGGTGTGAGATCGGCTTCACGCGCTATTTCTTCAGGCCGCAGCCGCTGCGTGCGCCGGAGGAGATCTGGGGTGATGTAAGGGCGCTGGAGCAGGAGGCGGAGGGGTTGTTGGGGGAGATTCGGGGGGTGGGGCTGCTGGTCTCAGATTTGAACTTACTTTGAAATTGAGCAGGATAGACTGGCGCCAACTGGCGTTGGGAACGGTTCAGTTTCCGGCGATTCCCGTAAAGGTCCACCTCCATCCAATCCGTGACCGATAATGGGCGGTGAAGTGAAGACACCGGTCTATTTCTATTCAGGAGAAACGAGAGCATGACCGAAACGATTGCTCGTGCGGTTGAGCAAATCAAGAGCACTGGCCTCTTGCGCAGCCTGGACGAATCCGCCACCAAACAGGGGGTGGTTCTGAGACTGCTCCACCTTGCCGGATGGAATACCTTCGACGTTTCGGAGGTTGTCCCAGAGTACACGGTTGGGACCCGCCGTGTAGACTTTGCGCTCCGGCCAGGTACAGCCAATGCCGTATTCATAGAGGTCAAACGGCCCGGCGAAAACCTGGAGAGCCACCAGCAGCAGCTATTGGAGTATTGCTTTCAGGAAGGGACAGAACTGGCTGTGCTGACCAACGGACGGACATGGTGGCTCTATTTGCCTTTGCAGCGGGGGAATTGGGACCAGAGACGGTTCCTGACCATTGACCTCGAATCCCAAGATCCCTCCATTATTGAGCAACGATTCGTGGAGTACCTATCCCAGGAAAAAGTGATTAGCGGCCGGGCGGTAAGTGACGCTGAGAATTCGGTGCGGTCGCAGCAACGAGCAGAGATTATCGATAAGACCATCATCGAAGCCTGGAACCAACTCGTCGAAACTCCCGATGAGATTCTGGTGGACTTAATCTCGGAGACTACTGAGCGCATTTGCGGAATGAAGCCTGAGCCGGAGTTGGTTGAGCATTTTCTGTCACGGCGCGTTGGTCCCCGGCTGGTGATAAATCAGGAAGTTACTACTTCTGCCGCGAAGCAGCCGCGCAGGCGAGGGCAGGGCTCCACGCTTCCGATCACTCTGGATCCGCAGGACTCCTCAGACTTCCTGGACGCATTGCTACGCACTAAGGAGGCGTGGCTTGAAGAGTCCCACAGCGACGGTCGCAAGGAGTTTCACCGTTGGGACGCCTCACGCATGCAGCGGTCATCGAATGTGATAGGCAACCTCAGAAGCAAGACGCGTTATCGACAGGGAAAGTGGCAGGAATTAGGGATCGTCAGCCTACGAGCAAGCATTGAACGTCCGACAAGCGAAGACGCATGATGTCACCATGTGCTAATACATGTAAGAACCAAGAGAGGGACGTCTCTATCGATGCATAACGATGCCGATGCGTCAGGCCAGGGGGTGACAGCGTAATGGAAGACATTGCGATTCTTGAAAGAAAGTTCGTTGACAAGAAGGCGGCAGAGTACCGCAGCAGGGGTTATGAAGTAGAGGAAAACTGCCAGCTTGATTTCCTGCCCGGCTACCGCGCTGACCTGGTCGTGCGTAAAGGTGAGGAAACCCGAGTCATTGAAGTCAAGTCCAGGACTTCGTTGGCAAGGTCACCCAGGATGACAGAGCTGGCGGAAATCTTGTATGAAAAGCCTGGCTGGAGCTATGATCTGCTGCTCGTAGGCGAACCAGAGAAACTGAAGTCGCCCAAGGGCGCGCAGCCATTTGCCGAAGAGGAGATCCGTCGGCGTCTTGCCGAATCGGAGGAAGTTCTTGCGAAGGGTTCGGGCGAGGCCGCCTACTTGTTGGCCTGGTCGGCTTGCGAGGCAGCGATCCGGTATCTGACCGAGGCCGCCGAGATCTCCATCACGCGCGTTACCACGGCGTCATACATCCTCGATATGGCGGTCATGCACGGCATCATTTCGCGCGAGGACCACGACTATATGACCGACATTATGAAGTATAGGAACGCAATTGCTCACGGTTTTGATGTCAACGGATTCAGCGACGAAAAGGTGACTGAGTTGATCGAGGTTGTTGTGCGGCTGCTGGATTCGGAGCCTGAGCTGGCGTGAAGGCGGACAACAGTGGTTTCGGAGCGGCGCCATTCTCGCGATGTTAAGGTTTCACGGCTTTAACTCTAGTAGGACACCCCACTCACTTAGTAGGTTTCATATCGGTTGATCTTCATGCAGCGCGGCGAATCCGGCGGCGGGAAACTTCGCGCGCGGGAAGGAAGGGCAGCGAGAGTGCGGCCATATTAACGGTAACCTTTAACATGGCTGGAAATTGCTTCCATATTAACGGCAGCCTTTAATATAGAGGTGCAAACGTGTTATATTAAAGGTAGCCGTTAATATAAACTTGCTGGATTGTTACGCCGAAGCGATAGATTCCTATGATAACCGATCAAGCGTCCTCTACCCGGGCCGGAAGATACGTCAGACAGCCAAGCGGATACAGGGCGTTTATTCCAGAAGCGTTGCCGCCAGAGCCGCCGGTACACATTACGAACGAACTCCAGCAACTGTTGTCCGAAGCCGACCGCGCGTTGGGTAGGCTGGACGGTTCGATCCAGATCCTGCCCGACGCTGATATGTTCGTCTATATGTACGTACGCAATGAGGCGGTGCTATCGAGCCAGATCGAGGGGACGCAAAGTTCGTTGCAAGACCTGCTGGCAGCCGAGGCGGAAATTCTGACGCCGAACCGTCCGAAGGATGCAGCTGAAGTAATCAACTATGTCAGCGCCATGAATTACGGCCTGGAGCGGCTGTCTACGCTGCCGGTATCGACGCGACTGATCTGTGAAATCCACGGCGAACTTCTAAAAGGCGTCCGCGGTTCCCATCTAACGCCCGGCGAACTGCGAACCTCGCAGAACTGGATCGGACCCGAGGGCTGTACGCTGCGTGAGGCCAACTTCGTTCCACCTCCACCCTCCGAACTGGCTGAGGCGATGTCGTCCCTGGAGCGCTTCATCCATTATGATACGGAGCACCCGCTGCTAATCAAGATCGGATTAGTACACGCTCAATTTGAGACGATTCACCCGTTTAGGGACGGCAATGGCCGTGTCGGGCGGTTGCTCATCACTTTCCTGCTCTGCCAGCAACGGACATTAACACAGCCGGTTCTCTACTTGTCCTACTTCTTCAAGCGGTACCGCCAACAGTACTACGACGAACTGCAGGCGGTGCGTGATGCTGGAACATGGGAGAAATGGCTTGCTTTCTTCCTGCGCGGTGTAGCAGAGGTGAGCGAGCAGTCGACCGAGACGGTTCAACGCATACTCGCTCTGCGAGAAAGTCACCGCCATGTAATCAACGACCACTTCGGCCGCGCTGCCGCCAATGGACATCGCGTTCTAGAACATATCTTTTCGCGACCGGTTGTCTCGGTGGACGACGTTCAGGAGCTTATAGGCACAACTTACCAGACAGCCAACAATTTGGTTGCACGACTGGTGGAGTACGGCATCCTGCGCGAATTCACAGGCCAGGCCCGCAACCGGGCTTTCATCTATCAGAGTTATCTAGAGCTTTTCAACGAGACTGAGCAGGAGGATGAGGTGTGACAGACGCACCCAAGCCCTGCCAGGCGATGATAATATCCTGACGGAAGGACTTGCCTAATGAGTACTGACGTATTCTCCGACCTGAAGAGTTACTATTTTCAAGTCGCCCAATACCTGGTTGCCGAGGCGAAACAGGCGTCGCTCCTAGCCAACCCAACAGGCGTCGGTACGGAGAGGGAGGAAGTTTACCGAAATTTCTTGGAACGCCATCTGCCAAAGACGTGCGATGTATTCCTAGGAGGATATGTCTTTGACATGAAAGGAAACGCCTCGAAACAGATCGATGTGATAGTGACTTCCATCAACACACCTACTTTCCAACTGTCTAACCAGACTCGAAGCATCGCGCCACTGGAGGGGACGATAGCTGTCGCAGAGATCAAGTCGAAGCTAGACAGGGCAAGTCTACGCAGTGCGCTAGAGAATTTCGCTGCAATTCCGAGAATGCCTGACTCTGAGGGAATTGTTCCTCCGCAGATTAGAGTGCCTCTTCAACGGTGGACTGATATACCCTACAAAATCATCCTCGCTTATGACGCGATAGAAAAAGAAAGATTGTCTGAGCATATTTGGGAATTCTATGAAGTGAATGGTCACATTCCTTTGGAACGCAGACCCAATATCATCCATGTGTTGGGAAGGTACATGGTGGTACGGATAACTCCTGAAATCCAGATATTGGAGCCGGACGGGACGCCAACAGCAGAACCAATCAGGGTTGGCCAATTTCGTTGGATTTACCCGAATAGTGACATTTTGGCAATAGCCTGGTGACCTGCCCCCCAAGAACTGGTCCAGGTATAATGTTAGTATTGGGCCGTAGAAAGGGGGGAAAGATGGCGAAGAAGAGACATACGCCGGAGCAGGTGATTAACAAGCTTAGAGAAGCTGAGGTGGC
>MPML01000051.1 GCA_002238445.1 Caldilineaceae bacterium bin5 | reverse complement strand
ATGAGGAGATGAAGACATATTTGCTCGCCTTGTACGGGGTCGCAATTTGATTGTAGCTGAGCAGTCATCGTTTGGAAATGAAAAGGAGACAAGCATGGGTACAAAGCTGAAGGTACACAACCCGATGGGCTATCCGCCCCAAATTGACCAGAAGCATCTGGCGCCGCGGGTCAACGACCTGGCCGGCAAGACGGTCTATCTGGTGGACTGCCGGTTCGACGACGGGGATATTCTGGTCGAGCAGATGGCCAACTGGTTTAGCGACAACCGGCCCGACATCAAGGTAGAAGTGCGGCGCAAGTCGGGTGTCTATACCGAGCGGGACGAAACTCTCTATAATGAGATTCAGCAGAAAGGAGCAGGGGCCGTCATGGCCGTCGGGCATTGAAGTACTTGCGCGCCGGCGGTCGCCGACCAATGCATTATCCTGGAAACTGAGTACAACGTCCCCACGGCCTCGATTCAGACCGGAATTTTTGAGCCTCTGGTAAAGGCATCCACTCTGCAGCAGGGGATTCCCTACCTGCGCCACGCCTATGTGCCGCAGCCGGTCATGGGCCGCTCCCCCGACCAGCTGCGGGCCTACGTCGACGGCCCCGACGACATCACCGGCCGTCCCTTCATGACCGAAGTGATCGCCGCGCTCACCCGGCCGCGGTCCGATGATGAGACCCGCGCCCACGACTTCGATCGCTCCACGCCCCGCTTCGTCGAGGAGGACACCGAGGAGAATCTCAACCAGCTCTTCGTCGAAAACCTCTGGACCGACATGCTGCCCATCATCCTGCCCACTGAAGAACGGGTAGCCGCTATGCTCGAGGGCACCAGCCGCAGCCCGGATACGGTCGTAGGCACAATGCGCCCAACGGGCACGCGTGAAGCGTGGGAATACACTGTCGAAAAGGTCGCGGTCAACGCGGTGATGGCAGGTGCCAGACCGGCGTACTTCCCTGTCATCCTGGCGCTGGCAGCGACGGGCGCCTCCGCCCGCGCCAGCACGACAAGCTCGGCCGCGTCTATGGCAGTTGTCAACGGTCCCGTCCGCCAGGAAATCGAGATGAACAGCGGCATCGGCGCGATGGGCCCCTACAACCACGCCAATGCCACCATCGGCCGCGCCTTCGGACTGCTCTCGCAGAACCTGCAGGGCGGCTCGGTCCCCACAGAGACCTACCTCGGCTCACAGGGCAACAACTACGCCTACAACAGCGTTACATTCGCCGAGAACGAAGAGCGCAGTCCGTGGGTGCCCTTCCATGTGCAGCAAGGATTCGAGGCCGACCAGAGTGCGGTCAGCGTCTTTGGCGGCTGCCGTTCGACAGCTTTCAACCTGGGCCTGCGCGCAAACCACTGGCAGGACCACGTTCGCAACATGCTGCGGGGCCTCAATCCGCACTGCCCGCCGACCTTTGTGCTCGATCCCATCACCGCGCAGCAGTTCATCGATCGCGGCGGCTTCGATACCAAAGAGAAGCTGATCCAGTGGGTGCATGAGAACGCCACCATGCCGGCAGGGGTTTACTGGGACTACCAGTTGATCGAGAACTACGTCTACCCCCACGCGCTCAACGGTGTCGAGCCCTACGCCACCAAGCTCAAAGCCGCCAGCGACGAGCTGATTCCAATTTACAAGCCAGACGAAATCCATGTCGTCGTCGTCGGCGGGGAGACCAACGGCTACTGGCGGATCATGGGCTGTAACTATGCGGGTACGGCTTCAGTCGATGACTGGCGCTAAGTGAATACACGCGTCGTACCATAGAAGCCCCAGCTCCTCGGGACCGGAGGAACGGCATCAAACGGCGCACAGCGAGGTCAACCTAAACAACAAGCGGGCAGGGCAAGTGGAGCAATTCCCCATTCCTCCTGTCCTGCCCCTTAGTCATTTGTCATTCTCAATTCTGAACCACATGACAGGTCCCCACCACCAGGCCGCAATCCTTGTCGCCGCGAAGCCGCCCTGAAGGAGGAGACAATATGGAAGAGATTACACGACTTCGATTGGAGGGCTACTGCCTGTTGAAAGGTGTCATTCCCGCCGACAAAGTGGGCCAGGTTCGACAGGACATTGACAATGAAATGAAGGCCGGCCTCGAAGCATACGACAAGCACGACTGGTCTGCCGTAACCCACATGTTGTCGCTGGCTCCCTATTTCGCCGACCAGCGTCTCCTCAAGGTCGCGCGCACCGCGTTCAACCATGCCAAAGTGCGTATCTCCCAGACCGAATTCAAGAGCGTGCCTCCATTCAGAAACCCGCCTGAATGGCGCAACTTCCACACCGACTGGCCCCACGATTTGACAGACAGGTCCTACTGCGGCCTGGTCAATCAACCTTTTCCCGATTCCATAATGAGTATCACTTCGATCTGGATGCTCTACCCATTTACGCCCGAGAATGGCGCAACTTGGGTCGTGCCCCGCACCCACCGCGACCCCCGCAATCCACGCGGCGAAGGTGACGGGATCGACGGTATGCGTTCAGTTCCCCATGAACAGCAAGTCTGCGGCGATGCCGGCGACGTTATCCTCATCGACAGCCGCATCTGGCACTCCGCCGGCGCCAATTCGACCGACGAGATCAGGACCTCAGTCGTAGCCCGTTACTCGCCCTGGTGGCTCAGCGTCGACTATGGCAAACGCAACTGCGCCTTCGTGCCCGCCCACATTTTTGATGCCTTTCCGGAAGGCGTGCAGGAACTCTACGAACACCGGCGGGTCAAGAACGAGCCGCTCCTGATCGGAGAACCGTTTCAGCAGCACTATATGTAGTCATGTGCATCCCAGCGAATGTTCGAGACTCTGCTAAACTACGGTCAATCGAGTGATGGGAAGAAGCGCGGTTTCAGCAGCTTATAGAGGTCAGGTCCGCTGATAAAACCCTGGGGAACGAGAATATCGAGAGCTTGGTCCCTCTTGATGGCGTGGTTGTCGAATCTGCCCGTGTCAGGGTTGAACACGTTGCACCGAATCGCGTCACTGCTCACATCACACTTCAGAGGAGCGAGACTGCAGCTGGCTTCATCCCCATCCTCTCCGTAAGCACAGTCGTAGTTGAATCCCGAAAAATCGTCGAGAGGAATAATGGTGTTAAACGGGTTGGTCTGACTCTTCTCCACTCTGCCCAGAATAGAGTCTGGGAAACGAAAGATCTCGTATTTCCTCAAGCTCTCCATGTCTCCCTTTGAAAGGGCCACCGACCTCTTGATGTTGAAGTCGTAAATGTAGTAGCCGGGACGCCCGCCAAACGACCGCCGGCATGCGTCAAACTGCTCCTCCAAAGTTGCCGCACTGCTTATCTGTCCTCCACCGTCTGCAGTACCCGTCGCGCACCCTTGCAAATAGAGCAACTGTGCACCGAATGGGCCGCCAACGTACTTCCGGATCTCCAGGCCCTCAAGGTAGGCCCGGGAGACAAAGAAAACCGCGGACAACAACAGGACAAGCAGTAAGACCGCAAGAACCAGGCTCACCTGCTTGAAACGCCGGTTCTTTACGAGAAGGTTCGAAGCAACTTGCCTGAAATCCAATGAAATCCTCATTTTAGTGTCCCTGAGCGAGGCGAATCGGCGGGGCCCCGATGGGATAGGCCCACCCGTATAACGGCCTCACAGCTGCAGAGGTTCCAAGTCAACGGAAAAAAAACTGGACGAGAAAAAGGAAATTCTGAGGAGCCCCCCTTCCATTGACCTGGAAATTACCGCAGAGAAGGTCGGAGCTTCCGATGCCGAACGGCGAGGTATTCGTAACCCGGCCCATCTGTAACGTTCATTCTACCGTACCCGGATTCACGAACCCGTTCGGGCCAACCCATGACCGCAGCCCCTGAGAAAACGAACCCGCTCGAACAGTTGAATATCTGCCAAACTTACGACCGCATCTGGCGCGGCAAAGAAGACATCACCCGCCCATTGTCACAATCGATTTCAGGCAAAAATGACTGAACAAACGCAGTTCGAGACCCCGGAAGCAAGATTCGACACCGAAATGGTCGACGTGCAGCGCAGGATGGACGAGACCTGGGCCGGCGAAAGACCGGTCGACCCCCGCACCTATCCCTATTTCAACCCGGACTACCGCCTGCCTTTCAAGCACATCGGTCTGCAGAAGCAGCTCTTCCTCGACAACTATATTCTCGACGAGCTGATAGACACCGAACGAACCGTCCCGCCTCCCTTGAAGGCCGAGCCTCCCCTGATCGAGTTCGAAAACCTGCCCTGGGAGCGCTACCACTTCACCAGTGTCCCCGCAGCCGCTCTCTACGATCCCGATGACCAGCTCTTCAAGATGTGGTACAAGACGCTGGTGAGCGGAAACACGAACACGTCGCAAGGCACCGAGGTTGTTCTCTGCTACGCCGAGTCCGATGATGCCCTGTACTGGCGCAAACCGCTGCGGGATGACTGCCAGCCCTTCGAAGACAGCAGGAAGACCAATATCGTCGTGCGCGACTTCGACAACGGCACCATCGTCCTCAATCCGGATCGCTCCGACCGGCAAAGAAAGTTTCTGGCCGTCTACAATCCCTCTATGCAGGCCACCAGTCGCCGGGAACGCGTCATGTCACGCGTTGCAGCCTCGCCGGACGGTATCAGCTGGCAAGTGATCAGCGACAATTCCCCGTTTCGACACCACCACCAGATGCGCGTCATCTGGGACGACGCCTACAAAAAGTGGGTCGGATACTCCCAGGCTTCCCACGCCTTCGCCAGCCATCTCCATGTCCGCACGATTGGCCGCCAGGAGAGTGAAGACTTCATCAATTGGTCGCCCAAACAGATCATCCTCTCCAGCGACTGGGACCCCAACGTCGGCCCCAATGTCGAATTCCACACAATGTCCGTTCGCAAAGAGGGCGGCCTCTACATCGGCATCGTCGAGGAAGCGCACGGGGAGCACCAGTGGCTTGTCAACCGCAACGGTAGCAACCAGCGCGATCAGTTCCACACCAAGGCCGCCCTCTATGCCAGCCGCGACGGCCACCGCTTCTTCCGCGCTGACGGTTACCGCCCCTGGGCCGACAACGGCCCGCCCGGCAGCCAGTACTACGGCTACTTCTGTCACACAGTCGCCGGCTACCTCCTCCACAAGGGGCAGATGGTTATCCCCTGTTCGGCCTTCCCCCACAAACAGCGCGATACAAGACCCGCCGGCGTTTCAAATCACGCGCCGCCGTCTTCCGCCGCAGCCTCCCGCCGCCACATTGACGAGCTGACCCGCCACGGATTCGGCAGCCCCATGATGGATCACGTGCGCCCCGACCTGCCCCTGCAGAGAGGGATCGGCGCCATCGTCCTGCGGGAGGACGGCTGGGCCGCGCTCCGTCCCAAATACGAGGTCGGCCAGGTGATCACGAAGCAGTTTGTGTTCGAGGGCAATGCCCTGCGCGTCAATGCCGACTGCGCCTACGGCCTGATCCGGGTCGCCCTCCTCGATTCAGAACTCAAGCCTTTTCCCGGCTTCAGCCTGGAAGATTCGGTTCCGATTCACGCGCCCTCCGAGCAGATATGGCACTCGGCGACCTGGAGAGACAGTCCGGATCTGCGCCGCTTGTGGAACAAGCCCGTGCGCATCTGCTTCTCTTTGCTGGAGAGCAGCCTCTACGGCTTCCAGTTTCATTACCGGTCTGATATCAGTAACGGGGGACGCTGAGCCTATGCTTGCAGACGTCAACACCACCGATATTGCATCCGCGATCCGGCTGGGATGCCGCACAATGTGTTCGGTCTTCAATGCCGATGACGACGGCGTTCCCTTTTTCGGATCGCGGGTGTGGCCGGAGGCATATCTCAGCTTCAGCACCTCGGCCTCCGAATCGCATGTACCCGGCCGTCATCTGAACGCCCTCCTCAACGCCGAGAACGTCTTGGGCTTCAAAGTGGATGATGCTTGCATCGAACGCCACGCCCGCGCGGCTTTCTTTTCCTATTCCGGCGAATTTCCTCTACCGCTAAACAGGGATCGCATCGGCGGCCCACTGGTCCATTTCTATCCCCATCACGTCCGCGAGGGATTCCACGCCCTCTACGCACTGGCCCGTTTCCGCAACAGCGGGCGGGCAATGGAGCTGGCAGAGCGAAGCATAACTGCGATTCGGGAGCTGTGGCATCCGCAAAGAGGCTGGGACACCGAGGTAATCGAGAGCAAGTTCGAATTTCATCCGACCACATTCATTATAGGCCTGGCGCGGGCGATCGGTCCGCTGGTGAAGATGCACCGGCATACCGGCTGCGCCGGCGCGCTCGAACTGGCGCTGGGGCTCGCCGACAAAGCCACTGACGAGTTCTTCCTGCCGTCCGGCGCCTACGATCGAGAGACATTCGGCGGGCATACGCACTCCACCACCTGCGTCATGTCTTCGCTCGCCCAACTCGCCGACCTGACCCGCAACGCGGACCTGATGGCGCGGGTGCGCGCATTCTATGACAATGGGCTGAACGACATACGCGATGCATTGGGCTGGGTTATCGAAAGCAGCGGCGACAGTGTGGACCCGGACCGCGGTGAGGTCAACAACACCGGCGACATCGTCGAAACCGCGCTTCTGCTGGGGAAATGGGGATATCCACAGTACTACGAAGACGCCGAGCGCATCCTGCGCTGCCATATGCTTCCCTCGCAACTGCGAGATATCTCCTTCATTCACGAACCGGACAACCCCGAAAACGAGGACGGAAAGCGCAATGTAGCCGACAGGCACTTGGGCGGGTTCGGCTTTCCTGCGCCTTACGGGCATAAGACATTGGACGCGCAGAGCATCAGTTTCAACATGGACATTGTCGGCGGCTCGGTTGGGTCGCTATGTGAAGTCTTCAGGCAGGCCGTGGAAACGACCGCGGCTGGCCACTATGTGAATCTGCACTTCGACCACGAAACCGATGCCGTTGCGGTAGAGTCGCCTTATACGCATCGCCACCTGCGAGTCCGCGCCAAGCGGCCGGGTCCCCTCTTTGTACGCCTTCCCAGTTGGGTTGCGGCTGAAGCAGTCAGTGTGGACGGTTCAAATGAACCGCTTAGCTGCCACAACGGCTACGTCGTCGTTAGCCGTCCGCCGATCAACCGCTGGATGACCATCCAATTCGAGTTGACCGAACGGGACATCGTCCTCAACCACCGCACTCGTGAGATCAAGGTGAAGCTTCGGGGCGATTCGGTTGCGGCCATGTCCAATTTCGGCGCCGAGCTCACCTTCTTCCCAGCGCTGGAGGAGTGAAGACACCGCTAACTATTGTGCCGGACGTCTATCCTGAAACGGCAACAAGATTCCAAATGAAAGGAAGCTGACCATGGCAAGCAGACCGATTCACATCCTGCTGGTCGCCGCCCACCCTGCCGACAGTTTCGACATGGCCGGCGGCACGCTCGCCCACCATGTTGACCAGGGAGACCAGGTGACCGCGGCGGTCCTGACCACAGGCGTGCGCTCCCACCACTGGGAACTTGGCGAGCAGCGGCGCCAGGCCGGAGCGGAGTTGGATGTGGAGGAATTCGTGGCTCAAGCAGTCGAAGAGAAGCTGGAAGAGGTACGCCGCGCCTGCCGCATTCTCGGCTTTGACGACGTGCGCGATCTGGGCTTTGAGGACGACGATATCCTGGTGACACAGGACAAAATCGAGGCAATCGCCGATGTGATTCGTGCGGTGAAACCGGACCTGCTGATTACGCATCACCCATACGAGAGCGGCGGTTTCAAGATGCATGGAACCGTGGGCCAGTGTACGCTCTACGCCTGGCAACTGGCGAGTGGATCGGGCCGCGGCCGCCAGGAGCGCCATCCCGTCCCCTGCATCTACTTCATGAACCCAACCGCCTACATTGGCAACAACAGCCTCGAATACGCCGGTACCGCACGCGCCGACCTGTACATCGACATCACCGACGTAATCGAGAAAAAGGTCCGCGCTCTGGACCAGATCGCCAGCCAGTACTATGGCGGTCCTTACGCGCGCAAGCGCGCCGAAACTTCGGACGGAGCAGATGGAAACAGTGCGCTGGTCGCCTACGCCGAGCAGTTCCAGCGCTTCCAGCCGCAAGTCCGCTATACACTCCCGATCACCGATGCCGAGCTGGAACGAATCACCGAGCCGCAGTCGGCGCACATGGGCCGGCGCAGCGAGATGATTGGGGGGTTGATGCCGCTGTCCGACGGCGAGTCATTCACCTCGCGCCATCGCATGTCCAAGGAGAAGTACGAGGACTGAGAAGGTTGCCCGCCGCCCTCTCAGGAGTCTGCTCATTCATCGAGTCGGCTGAATGTCATGCTTTCGTCGCCGGCGCCGTTGCGCCACAGATCCTGGCAGGCGGCGGCCAGTTCAGGAAGCCCTTCGGTGATGGTGGCGAACAGATTTCCGGGCATATGTCCGTCCGGCCCCAGCAGGTAGTTGTCCCTCCCGTAGAAAATCGCAAGGTCGATCAGCCCCGTCTCTCGGCACTGCGCCGCCATGTCGGGCGGCACCTTACTGCCGGGAGGCACCGGCAGGTAAAGAATGTCGCCGGGAATCGGGAATACCGTGGCGTTCTCTTTTGCGGGGTCCTTCTCGGCGAAAGGGGGCGTAAGGATATAAACTTCGTTGTTGGCCCATTTTGCGTGGTAGGCGTCGCCGGACAGGGGTAATGCGTTCCAGAAGGCCTCGGCGGTCAGTGGGGCGGCGTCATCTAGCAGTTCGGCCACTGCTGAAACGTTATGTTTCTCTAGTGAGATTCTGATTCTACGTGTCATAGGACTCCGTCCTTTTGCGCTCGCGAGGCATGTTGACTAGAAGATGATTGTAACTACTAAGCCACAGTACTTGACCAGCCAGGCATCCTTGGAACTGTTCAGTCTCTTGGTGACGCAACTGGTGTACAGCCGCCGCCATGCTCGCCAGCCGACAGGTTGCGAAGAAGGCACACGGTCGGTGAGGCATGTTTTTGTAGGGGGGCGTTGCGGGGGCGCAGCCCCTGCACAAGGGAGGGCCGAAGGCCCGACCGCCCAAAATACACCAGTGAGGGGAGAAAGAACTCCTTGACTCGCCTCATTCAGGTTCGCAAATTAATTGTGGCTGAGTAGTTACAGAAGATTTAAGTTCAATGTGATACCAAGAGTTATTCGTACTCCGGGTCGAGTTCAAATTAGGGCCACAGACGAGTTACGACCTGGTAGGGATGGGCACGAATTGCTTAACCTGGTCCGGGCCAAAAAAGGGCGACGTTTACCATAAAGACGATGGAACACGACCGCCGCTCCCTATCGGCTGTTGTCGTGCATCCATATGAGGACTGTCTCCATGGCGCTTCCGATCGTGCGCGCCAAGGCACAGGCGCCTAGCAGATAGTATACCCCATTCATTTTCATTCGTTCGGGCGAATCTCAGTTCAATAATGCGTCCATATATGGAGCGATTGCCCTGACCTGGATTCCAATATACTATAATAATCAGTGGAACGAGCTCTCAGTGACAACTTTCGGCTGCCTGAACGTAACGAAATCCTGATACCGGGAGGAGGGCGCGATGAGTCACGTCACAGCGGTTGTCGATCGAATGCCAGGACCGTCAAAGGCCCTGAAGGTCCTGATGTGGGTTCTGTTCGTCGCCTTGCTGTTGGGGCTCTATGGCAACTGGCTTCTATATGACTTGGGTTGGCTGAGACCGCTGTGGAGAACCCCTATAGTCGGTGGCGTGGTGGGTCTGCCCCTGTACATCTTCACCATAATCCCGGCTTCGGTGTTTTATGCGGGTCAAACTCCATTTCTTGTCCTCTGGTGTGTTGGGTTGGCCCTAAGCGTACTTCTATGGATTATTTCACAACGAGGCTGGATCGCGAGAGCAGTCTCGTTTGTACCATTGGTCCTGCTTGTGATCGCACCATATGCGATTCAGGAGATCTACGGCACCTACAGTTCACTCGAAACTTTCGAGTCGCCGCCAGGGTACGAGGTCAACTGGCTCACGCGGCCCGAAAGCTCTCTGGCAGGTGCAATCAGACGTGGTTTATCCGAAATGGATGACATCCGAGGCAGTTGCGAATACAGGCTGCTTGGATGGAGCGGGGACAACAAATTCTACTATAGTCGGGGCTACGGGTACCCTAACTGCATATATGGAGACGGAAAAATCTTGTGGCTATATGATCCGGTCAGCGGCAACGCACCTGAGCGGATAAAGCGGCTACCGGACGGTTTCACATCTTCAGCGACAGTCTTGAGAGGTCCAAGGCACCCGGATGAAGCGGAGATGAAGGCAGAGAACCCGAACTTCGTCGAAATCAGCGCATGGAAGAATCGCCTGGTCGAAGAATCTACTTCGCCGGATGGGACGATGAGGGCAGCAGTCATCCAGGATTTTTCCGCCTACCTCTATGAAGTAATCGTTATGCGGCGCGCCGACCCGTAAGCCCTCTCAGTCGGACTGCGCCTCTATTTCACTCAGCACGGCGCTGAATGGGGCCTGCTAGTGTCGGCGTCAACGCTCATCACCTTGCCCATGATCGTCGTCGTCTTCTTTGCGCAGCGCACCTTTATCGAAGGCATAAGCTTCACCGGCGTCAAGGGATAGACACAACCCGCTCCAAGAGAGGATACGCGTATGGAGAAATGGTCTCTCACGGCCGCGCAGGCCAAACAGTACGAGAACGACGGCTACTTCATCGTACGCAACGTCATCCCAAAGGAAACCGCTGCCGAGCTGCGCGGCGTGATCAAGAACACGGTCCTGATGCCGGAGCCCGACGTGCTGGCCGACGCCGACCCCATGGATCCGATGGGCGACTCCGCCAAGGCGAGGGAATCGCGCTTCCGCAAGCTGAGCAACTACTGCTACCGCGCCCCCCTCATCTGGCTCAACGTCCACGGCGGCCCCGCGATAGCGCGCATCGCACGCTACTTCCTCGGCGACGACCTCGTCCTCAAGTTCAACAGCTGTTTTCTCAAACCGGCCCGCACCGGCAGCGCAACGCCCTGGCACCAGGACAACGGCCTCTGGCGCGACGACGATACCGAAGCCTTCAACTTCTGGATGGCGCTCGACCCGGCAACCAGGGCCAACGGCTGCCTCCAAATGGTGCCCGGCAGCCACAAAGGCGAGATCATCCCACACGTCCTCTACCCGGACAGCATTCACGGCGAACTGCCCCGCCACCTGACCCGCGGCATCCAGGATCAGGTGCATCACATCGAGGTGGAACCGGGCGACATCGTCTGCTGGCACAGCAGCATGTGGCACTACAGCCCGCCCAATCCCAGCGAACGCGGCCGCATTGCCATCGCCGGCGTTTACTCGAGTCCGAGCCTCATAGCCTCGTATCCCAAATGGTCTGCTCGCAAATGCCTGTGGGTGATGAAAAGCGGAGAGTTATGTGCGCAGTTCCCGCCAGAACCCTTTCCGCTCAAAGAGGAAGACCTCTACAAACACACCCCCTGGCCCAAAGTAGAAGATCGTCTTGAGGAACAAGCTGCGGACTGAATTGACCGCGGCGGCTCGGTCACATTTGGGATCGACTTCAGTTCCCGAACAGTGCGCCGCGTCCGGGCAAACGCGGTTCGACCCCCATCATCTTCAGCGCCTGCCAGCCCGTCGCCTGATTCGACGTAACCACCGGCTTGCCGATCTCCTCTTCCAGCCCGGAGATAAAGTCGGCAGTCTTCTGTCCCGTGCAGCTGATCAGAACCGCGTCAGCCTCCGGCACGTCTGACCGGCGCGCGGCCTCGCGAATCGTTTCCGGCGGCACGATGCTGTGGTCCTGCAGATAGTGCAGGGGATTGCTGTTCACCACTTCAATATCGCACTCGGCCAGAAAACTGATGAGCGCCTGGTTCACGTCTTCCATATACGGCGAGGCAGTCGCGACCCGCCGCACGTCCAGGCAGTGGAGCGCATTGACGATAGCGCTGCTGGAAGTTGTGCAGGGCAGCCCGGTGGCATCCTCTACCCGTTTCTTGAGCGCCTCGTCGCCGGCAACGCCCTGCACAAAGCTAGCCGTCGTGCAGTAGTAGGCGAAAACGCTCGGCTTCAGCCGCATCAATCTGGCGGCGGCGGCTTCTATGTCCCCGTTTTCCGCCAGCCAGATGCCCAGTTCCACGCTGCTGCCATCGGCCGGCTCATCCGCCCCCACCGGAAACATTGGCACATGCGTCCGTGCCGACACCATCGGTACCTGCTCCGGCAGATACTTGCGGAACTCATCGAGCATCCGGGCGATGTCGTAGTCCAGCCACATATCGTCCGGATAGATTGCCCCCAGCGTCTGATGATTCTGTGCCATCTGCATTTCCTCCTTCACCACGCTCAACAGCGTCGCTATTCAGCTCCACGCCCGCGGCAGCCGCCACTTCAAAACGCAACAGTCTTTCTTCTCCGATCTCAGTTGTCCGCCACGACCGGATTGCTCAAGACTCCGATTTCCTCAATTTCCAACTCAACCGTGTCTCCCGGCTTGAGGCCCGGCGGATGCACCGGCGTCCCGGTGGCGATCATGTCGCCCGGCTCCAGCCGCATGTACTGGCTGATATACTCGATCAGTACGGGAACCTGAAACAGCATCGTTTTCGTATTGGCGTGCTCGATCTCCTCGCCATTGACGCGCATCGTCATCGCCAGATTGTGTGGGTCGCTGACCGCGCCTGGCAGCACGACATGCGGACCGATCGGCGTAAAGGTGTCGACGCCCTTCGTGTATGACCATGGACGCTGCACCTCGTAGGCAACATTTTGCAGGTCGCGCGCGGTCACGTCATTGAGCAGCGTGTAGCCGGCCACGTACTCGTTCGCGTCCGCCCGCGAAATGTGGCTGCCCTCCTTTCCAATAATGACGGTCAGCTCGATCTCCGGCTCCACCACCTTCAGACCGCGCCTGAAGACGATTGGCTCGCCGGGCCCGATAATGGAAGATGTCGGCTTGAAGAAGAGCGGCGGCTCATCCGGGTCTTCCTCACCGGGATGGGAATAGTTTCCCCCCAGCGCGATCAGCTTGCCCGGCTGTGGAATCGGCGTGCGCAGCGTGGGATCGGCGACAGTGAAGGCACCATTCAGGTGATGCTCGAAGACAAACATCATCGTCGAATGAAATGTCTCTGCATTGAACAGGCCCGCCTTCATCAAGTCAACCATGTCAGTGATTAGCTGCGGGCTTTCGTCGCCGTGCTGGATCAACTGTAGCGCTTGAAACGCGCGCGAAAAATCCAGTATCCCAAAGTCAGTTACAATGCCAATGTGGTTGTGGTCATCATGTGCAAACAGGGCGATTCTCATGGATACAAGCCTCCGGAGTCCTGTGGTGAACTGTCCTTTGAATCTTTATTCGAGACCCAGCCACGCCGTCGCTGCATGTCGGATAGTCATTGCTTCCTGAGCCGGGAACCTCCGTCACGGGAGCCGGCTCTGGCGAAGAGGCCGTCCAGGGCCGGCAGGTCGCGGTCGCCGTACTCACGAAAGCGGCCCTTCACTCTCGCTCTATTACCTGGTCCTCGGCAAATGCAAACAGATGGCCGAAATCTCTTTGCTTCCGGACCCGTCCACCCAGCCGCAGGGCCTCCCACATCGTAATCTGGTTTGCCGTCAGAACAGGCTTTCCAGCGGCAACATCCAATGCGGGCAAAAATGCCGTCGTATGCAAGGCTGTATCGGGAATCAGTATGGCTTCAGCGTCGGCGTGGTTGTTGGCCCTTACAAATTCGATCACCTGCTCCTGGCCGACGTCGCCGACCTCGACCGCGGTCCAGATGCCCAGGCTATCCAGTTGCACCACTTCGACTCCGACCTCGCCCAAAAAACCGACGAATTCTGCCGCCAAATCCTCTGGATAGGTGGCGGCAACCGCTACCCGCGTGATTCCCAACGTCTGTAAGGCTTTTGAGAAGGAGAGTGAAGTGCTGGAGGCAGGGACCCCCAGATAGCTGCCGAGCTGACGCGCCTGTTCTTCAGCGCCGGTCAAGCCGTAAACAAAGCTGCCGCTGGTACAAGCCCACATGCACACATCCACGCCGAGCGTCCGCAGCTCCGCCGCGCCGGGCTCAAGATGGTCCCAGTCCCCCGTGCGCCGGCAGTCCTCGACAGTGTGCAGGTCGACAGCATCAGTGTGCGCGACGGCTACTTCAACCGGCGGCTTCAGCCTCGCCGCCATGTTGGGGTAATCGTCTTCAGCCGAGTGCAATGGATAGAGAATGCCGATGCGTAGCATTGCAGGTTCCAGTTGCAAATGGCAGCGGCCGTCGCAGCCGGCCAGCCGCGCGTTGCTCGCTTATAGCGCAGCTTCGACCGTGGAGAGACTTTCGTTGAGCGCTTCGATGGCGCAGTCAAGCTGTTCCTTGGTGATGACCAGAGGGGGCGACATTTTGAGGACGTTGTGGTAGGAGCCGCCGTAGTTGGTGGCGATGACACCCCGCTGCAGGAGTCCGTCAACGACGCGGGCGCCTTCTTCGGTGGCCGGTTCGCGGGTCGCTCGATCTTTGACAAACTCGACGCCGACCATCATGCCAACGCCGCGCACTTCGCCGATCAGGTGGTGCTCTTGCTGGAGTTCCTCCAACCGTGACTTGAAGTAGTCACCGAGTTCGGCGCCGCGTTGCACCAGGTTCTTTTCTTCGATTTCCGCCAGCGATGCCAAGGCCGCGGCGCAGCCAACCGGGTTACCCAGGAAGGTACTGGTATGCATCATCGGGCCCCAGGCCGCCGCCACCTCTTCGGACATAATCGTGGCCGAAATTGGGAATCCGCTGGCCAGACCCTTTCCTACGACCATGATATCGGGCACTACATCGTAGTAGTCCATGCCGAACCAGTGGCCGGTGCGGCCGAAGCCGGTGATGATCTCGTCGGCGATCAGCAGGATGCCGTGCTCGTCGCATAGTTGCCGCACCTTCTGCACAAACTTGCGCGGCGGCACAATCCAGCCGCCGTGTCCCTGGATTGGCTCCATGATGATGGCGGCCACGTCGGCCACGCCGGAGTCCGGCATGGTAAGCACATGCTCCAGATAGCCGCCATCGCAGAAGTAACAATCTTCGCTTTCTGAATGGGTCGGGCAGCGATAGGGATAGGCGTAGGGCACGTGTGTGGTATCGGCCAGCATGTTCTGGAAAGGACTTCGGTAATAGTTCTGCGATGAGACCGACAACGCACCGGTCGTCTTGCCATGGAAGCCGCCCTGGAAGGCGATGATCTTGTGGCGGCCCGTGAAGATGCGGGCCGTCTTGAGCGCGGTTTCGACCGCTTCGGCGCCGGTGTTGGCGATGTGCGAGACCGACAGCTCGCCCGGCGCGCGTTCGGACAGCTTTTCAGCCAGCTCGACCCGGTGCCGGTTGGGGTTGAGCCCGCCCTGGCTGTGCATCATGGTCCCCGACTGCTTGGCTATCGCCTGAACGATGCGGGGGTTGCTATGGCCGGCCGTTGCCACGCAGAAGGCTGCTGTCAGATCGACGTATACGTTGCCGTCGACATCGACGATGTTGGCGCCGCGCGTGCGTTCCCAGAATACCGGCGTCTGGCCGCGTGGAATGACGGAGCTGGTTGGTGGTTCGACTTTGCCCAGGCGTTCGGTCAACTGCAGGGACTGCGGTCCGGGCGGCGTTGCCACGATCGAGGGCAGGGCCGTGCCGTCCTCAAGAGCTTGCAGATGTGGCTTCGACGAATAGCGTTGCATTCTGATTCTCCTGTGCGGCAGTTGCTGGTTTCACGAATCCTGTGGTCTGTCGTCTCCGGACCGTTTGGACGCCGGCTGCCCGCTAGTCAAACTTTATTGGTCGCTGGCGCTGTCGACGCGGCTGATCACCATGCGTTCGCCCACAAAGCCTTCACGCCAGATGCTCTCGCAGGCCGCGGCCAGCCCTTCAAGGTTCTCGGTAATGGTGGCGAACAGATTGCCCGGCATGTAGCCTTCGGGACCGAGCAGGAAATTGTTGCGGCCATAAAACAGGGCGATGTCGATGAACGGCTGGCCGGTACGTCTTTCGGGCGGGATGTCGATTGAGGCAGCCGGGACCTCGAAGTAGAGGAGGTCGCCGGCAATGGGCATGATTGTGGCGTTTTCCTTGCCCGGGTCGGTGTCGAGGGGCGGGACCAGCGTGTACACTTCGCGGCCTGCCCAGCGTGCGTGATAGGCGTCCCCCTCCAACGGCAGCGCGTTCCAAACCGCGTCGCACGTGCGGGGCGCCTCATCGTCAAGTAGGGTCGCAACCCCTCGGACGTTGCGCTTGGTGAAAAGAATATCGATTTGGCGGGCCATGAATGGTAGCTCCTGGCCGTGTCCCTGCGGGGTCGGCGGCTGGCGGAAACGACTCGGTCTTGGTTGGAGGGACCTGGCTCTTCCTCTTGCAACTGTCTTCGTACGCTGGTCCAGAGCCGGAAGGGCATCCGGGGTAACTTAACACAGTTCGTCAGAACGAAAAAGACCGATATCAGAATAGGACTTTACTGGAGGAACACGAAGCGCAGCGAATGACAATCGAACGAGGCCTTCGTGTAGTCAAAGTCAGAACGCCTTTCGACCTTGAAGAATCTCCCTCCTGACCGCGAACTCCCGCCATCTCAACCGGCTCCAGAGCAGAAGGCCACTACACGCCGCGCACATCAAAGCGCGGCTTTACGCCCGGATTGACCAGGTTAAGCGGCAACTGGCCGCCCAAAACACGCGCCACTTCCTGCACCGCCTTCACGCGCACGTCACGGAAAGCCTGCTCCGAATACCATGCAACGTGCGCCGTCACCAGAATCCTGTCGGTACGGTACAATGGGTGGTCCGGCGGCGGCGGCTCCTCGTCAACCACATCCACCGCCGCGCCTGCGATCTGACCTGACTCGACCGCCTCAAGCAGTGCCGCGGAATCGACAATAGGGCCGCGGGCCGTATTCACGAGGAAAGCGGTCGGCTTCATCTTCGCCAGCGCGCTCGCATCGATCATTCCCTGCGTCCCTTCCGTCAACGGCAGGTGCAGAGTGACAAAGTCCGACTGCGCCAGGAGCGTTTCGAAGTCAGCGGGTTCGGCGTTTCCGCGGCGTATTTCGTCGTCGTCCAAATAGGGGTCCCATGCCAATAGGCGCCAGTCAAAACCGGCCGCCTTTCTGGCAACCGACTGGCCGATGCGGCCGAATCCAATGATTCCCAGCGTACGCCCCGCGCTGCGCTGGATCGGGTAAGGGGGCTTGGGCTGCCAGCGGCCCCCGCGCACCGCGGTCGCTTCAGCGTCAACATAGCGAAGCGCGTTCAGCAGTAGCGCCATCGCGTGCGTAGCCACCTCGTCGGTACCGTAGTCGGGCACGTTGGCAACACAGACGCCGGCCGCAGTCGCCGCCTCCAGGTCGATGTTGTCCACACCGACCGAGGGCTTGACGATGGCCAGGCAACGCGGCAGATGCGACAACACCTCGGCATCGATGCGCACATTGCCCACCAGCAACGCAACCGCGTCCCTCCCCGCTTCGGCAATCTCCTCGCCATTCCGACACGGACGCTTGACAAGCTCAACGTTGTGCGGAGCCAGCGCCTCCCGCTCAGTCTTCAAACCGGGAAACATGTTGGCAGTGATCACAACCGTTCGCGTTTCGCTCATTTGCATTACTCCGCAACGCCCAAATAGGCGAGGATGGCATGAATGTATACTTTGGCGGCGCGCACGACCTGGGCCAATTCAACTCGCTCGAGTTCCGAATGTGCCGTCAGATAGCTGGCGCCGTAGTAAAGCGCGGGTACGTGGGCCAGGTGCACAAAGTGGGGAACGTTGGCCGCAGCTCTGGTCCCGGCCAGCGGAAGCTCTTTGCCGGTCACTTGCTGATGGGAGCGGCGTAGCGCTTTTGCCAGCCGTTCGTTTTCGTCGACGCTGTAACCCTCTATCCCGTCCAGCCAAACTTCGACGTTTGCACCGCTCTCCATTTTTACACGGGCTGCCAGTCTTTCGAACTCCTCGCGAATCGCATCCAGGCTGCAGCCCGGACCAAACCGGCGCGTCCCGGCGATGACGCACGAGGCCGGCATTCGATTAAAGTAGTCGCCGCCTTGAAAACGACCTATGAAAATCGATTCCGCTCCCAAATAGAGATGCCGAATGTCGGCGAGTTCGGCCGCTTTCTCCTGCAACAACTGCACAGCCCGGTACCCGGCCATCACTGCGTGGGGGGCTCCCGCCTTGGCCACTGTCTCGTGTATGCCCTCGTCGTCGCCCGCTATCCTCAGCTCCCAGAAGGCGAGGCCCATGCCTGTAACGGGCAGGTCCTTGCCGCCCAGCTCGGTAACAATCACCGCGTCGCCGTGAACGCCCTTTTCGATTAGAGAAATCAGCGTTTCATTTGTGGCGCTTTCGTGGCGGCCGTGGGCGGTCAGGAGCAAGTCGCCTTTCAATTGGACGCCGGCAGCGCGAACGATGCGGGCAGCTTCGGCCATCGCCGCCAGTGACGCTTTCATATCTTCGGAACCGCGCCCGTGGATAAATCCATTCTCAAAGCGCGGCTCCGGTCCCGGCAAGTCAACCGTATCGGTATGACCGTCCAGCTGAAGCGTGGGCCCCCTGCCACTGCCCCGCAGCCATGCTACGACGCTGGGGCTGCTGGGAAACTCGTAGTCCAGCTCCACCTCCAGGCCTGCATCACGCAAGACATCCGCGTAAAGCTCGGAAACGGCGCGTTCCTCACCTGGCGGGCTGGGGATGCGGACCATGTCCAGGGTAAGTTGCGTAATCCGCTGCGGATCAACCTGCTCGGCAAGGGTCGCCGCAAGACGTTCTGTGTTCACTCAGTTCTCCACCCAATGTTCGAACAGTGGCTGGACCGCGGGCGGCAATCCTGCGAATACCTCGTTCTTCACGGCATCGACCTCGTTCTCTTTGAGGCCGGTTGCCTCCATCTGCCTGGCCCTCTCCCTGGATCCTGGCCTGAGCCCGTTGAGATTGAGCCACCACGGCGCGAAGCGGATTGCCATCGCCACGCGTGCCTCATCTGTGCGGTTGGGGCCGGCAGCATGCCACATGCGGCTGTCCATCACCAATACGCTGCCGGCGTCGCCGGTGGCCTGAATTTCGGTGGGATACGGTGTGTTTTCGTCGTGGCTGCAGGATTCTGCGCTGGGGTTTGTCTCCATGCGGTGGCTGCCGGGCACGATGATGGTTCCGCCGTTCTCAACGCTAAACGGAGACAGCATCCACAGTGTCGTAAAATGGGCGACCATATCGGGATACGGTGCCGGGATATGCCCCGCATTGTGCTGGTTGAACGGCCAGTCCGCGTGCAGCGTTCCGCGTGCGTTGTCCGGATAGTTGATCATCGCCGAAGTGAAGGAAACGCGCACGTTCGGGCCGAGTGCTGCCCTGATCAGACCGATGAATTGGGGCGTCACCAGATAGGGCGCGAACGACTGATCGTAGTTGATCAACCCCGTACGATGGCCGATGTTCGCCGGCGCGTCCGGCCGCTGGTGTCGCAGCGTCGCCGCCGCCACACTCCTGCGCACCGCCGTGACTTCCTCGGCGGGAATAACGTTATCGACAACGCACCAACCGTCCAGTTTCAGACGCAGGAGTTGCTCTTCAAGAGTCTTTTCCAGCGGCATCGCATTTTCCTCTTCTGTTCAGTAGGGGACGCTAATTTATCGGCGAATGGCCGCAGTGAGTGCAGTAGCTATGCACTCGACCCAAGGCCAGTGGTCAGCAAGGCTCATTATATCACTCCAGGACACAAAGGTAGACAGGGGCGCAACCGCCGGGTGCATTCCAAAATGGGGAGGAACTCTCGTACACCTCCTGTTGCAAACAAGCCGCGCTCAGTTTCAGTTTCAAACTCCGGCAGACCAATCGGTGTCACTTTCTCCTCCCTCTATGCATTTGTGCGGTCGGCCGCAAGCGGCCTCCCTTGTGCAGGGGCTGCGCCCCCGCAACGCCCCCCTAGGCTCGCCACCGTGTTTTTTCTTCTCCAGCAACGTGTCTAGCCAACAGTATTCCCCCCAAACGCCCCGGTAAGGGCAGGCCTTGTGCCTGCCCTGTGCCCCCTTGATCAACGAACCCCCTGTAAAGCCAGGCCCAGCGCCTGCCCTGCGTCTCTCCAAGAGCCGGTAAGCAGTTTCAGCCACCGCCAGCATCATCTCCCCACCTGACCGTTCCTACCCCAAAATCTGGGACGCACCCCCAACCGAGCTGCGCCCAGTATCAGGAGTCTACCCACCTGTCGCGTTAAGACTTCCGCTGGGTCGATTCCAGACCTCTGGCAAAGGACGCCCGGGAGCTCCTCACTCCTCGCCACCCTCACCTCGCTATTCGCGTCCCCCGTCGACTGACCACATTACGAATCTGCCAATCTCAGTTCAGACAGTCCTCAATGCCTCCCCAAAGAACTTTAGACTCAGAGCTATTAGTCGGACGGGAATTGTCCCAAATGGTGCAATTTCCTGTGGTATAATGTCAGTTGAAGGACCGCACAAGAATGAATACATCGCGAGAAACGTCAGTTACCAGGGAAGACTCGAACAAGCCGCTGAAAATACACCTGCAACACCCCACAGCCCACCCACCCAAACTCGACTCGAATACCGACGGTATGCCTCAGAAGGCGAAAATGTCTCTGTCTGGCGTAAACAATAGTCGTAGAGAAGTCGCCGGAACCGAGAATTGAACCCAAATAAAGAGTCGACCGATGCAATGAAGCGCATCGCAAAAAAACGGGGATTTTATACCAAAGTAACATTCGAGGGTTGATTCCCTTCTGGTTTTAACGGGTTGTAGCCATGAAAGAATGGATTGTCCTTAGTGCAATCATTACGGGCTTTGCGGGACTCTTCACGGGTACTGCGCTTTACGCGGTTCCCGCAATAACTGTTCTGCAATACACCATTGTTGCGGTTCTGATACCGCTATGTGCGCCTCTAAGCCTTTATCTCGGAATAGCAACATGGAAACGAAAGGGAGGAGTTTTGGGTAACGCCACCTTACTGGCAACATCTGGAATCGCTGGGGTTGCCTTGGGCCTGGCGCTGATGTTGTGGGTTTTAGATTGACAATCTATGTCGTGTCGTTGCGGACAGCCTGAAAAGTTCCTTGAAACAGATGACACTCCAGAAAACACTTCCCGCGCACCGTGGGGAGAGCGATCAACCGAGATCCCTAAGAGCGAGGGGATTCAGACGCTTAGTGCGGTGTAAAACCCCCAATGTTAATTTGCGATACAAGCCCCAAAAAAAGGGCCCAAAAAAGGGCCCAAGAAAGGAATATTGCCGTCTCGGTATCCGTTAGAGACGGCGCGGGACTGTTAGCCAAGCCGCAGAATAGCGTCCCAAAAAGAGGAATTTGGCGCGACATTTGTAGACATATGTAGACATGGCGCGACATCTGTAGACATAACGCGACCTGAACATGGGCAAATGAATCAAGTAATGCCCAGGGCTCGTTGATGCTTGTCACAAAGCGAATCCCCGGGGCAATGTGCTCTTCCGCTAAGGGCAGCGCAGTTGCGTAAAGAAAGCCTGTTAAACCTTTAGTGTTCTTCGCGGCCCTTAGCGAGACTTCGCGGATCGATTGATTTTGTCTGTCACAACACCCGCGAGAAAGACGCTTAACTGGCCTGCAGGCCTACAATTCATGTTGAATTCTGGGCGGCCTTCCCAAAGAGCAAGAGTGAGCTTGGCCCCAAGAATTGGACTGCGAGCTGAGGTGTATGCGCGACGGTTTACGAGTTAGTCCCTATGGTGAACCCCAATTCCTGGACCGTGAAACGAGAAAGATAAGGTGCATCCAGACGGATGCGGTCTCTCATGTTTGTAGAGGTCGAAATTAACGGCCAGTCCGGATTGCACTTGGCGAACTGTGCCATACTGGTTGAGATGGGAATTCCCGCGCTTGACCCTGCGCTCTGGACGATCGCAAAAGACACTGTTGAGGCGGCGGCCACCCACGCCAGGGAATCAAGTAATGAGACGAATTCCATTCTTACTGTTTCTAATAATGATTGTTTCTGGATGTGAGCCCAATAATGGAGCAACCACGACCATCTACCGCGCGGATATGGGGGAGGAGTGGCCATTGACAATTGAAAGGGGTTACCTGCATTGTAATTGCGTTGACCGCAGTTTCCCGTTCTTTCAATGCGTCGAAGGCGCTCTAACTATCCACGACCCTGAGGGAAAAGTAACGTACTCTGTGAACGATGTGCATGATCGGCAATTCGTTGGAGCCGCAGACATCGAATCAATTCGACGAACAGACCCAGAAAATCCATCAGTCAAGCTCGATTTGGCACCGCTGACTGAACGTGGGCTTGATTTATGCCCGTCCTGACAAGCCAAAACACAAACTCGATTTCTAGGGAAATAGCCACTTGACGGCACAAAAAAGCTGCGCCACTTTGCGACGTATTTTGTCTTTTCCATCGGACGCAACCATGCGTGACGCTCCCACTGAAATTCAAGAGTCGGGCGCTCCATTGCGAGGTATTGGCGTATTCTGGCCTGGCCGATCAAAATTCTTCGGCGAGAGTGTTAGACGAACAAATTCGACAACTGCCCTCTTCCATTCTTTCTCTTGTTTACGTGCCAAAATCGATTGCGTGCCAGCCGCATCGACCGCTGGCAAGAAGTGCCCCAAAATGACCATCTTCGCCCCTATTCCGGGATGCACCCAACGCACCGAATCACGAGTAAACTGATTGGGTGATGAATGCTTCTCACAACCAAGAGTGAGAGCCAAGTGCAAAACACAAAAGGAAGGTAACTACTAAGCCACAACAGTTGACCAGCCAGTCATCCTTGGAACTGTTCAGGCTCTTGGTGACGCAACTGGTGTACAGCCGCCGCCATGCTCGCCAGCCGACAGGTTGCGAAGAAGGCACACACCTGGTGAGGGATGGTTTTGTAGGGGGGCGTTGCGGGGGCGCAGCCCCTGCACAAGGGAGGGCCGAAGGCCCGACCGCCCAAAAAATACAACAACGAGGGGAGAAAAACACCTGTGCCCCCCTCGTTCAGATCTGTGAATCAGTTGCGGCTGAGTAGTTACAAAGGAAAGAAAAAGTGAATCAGTACGCTAAACGGATCTCAGCTTTGCTCGCGGTTATCATTCTGTCTGCCTGTGTCGCCATCCCAGAGAGTGCGCCGCCAACAAAAGTGAAAGATGAAATGTCCGACTTGGCCAGTGCTCTGGCGAAGTCGTATCTCGTCAGCAATGTGGACGAGTTTCATGATCGTGTAAACAAGCTGGAAGAATGTATTTTGCAGGAACAGTTACACAGTAACAGCAGATACACGCCTGAAGAATTGGATTCTATGGCCATCTATTTGGCAGGCGCTATTCATACGATGGCAGTGGCTAACCGTATCACCGACTTGGAACATGGAAGGATAGAAAATCTCTACGACCCTGATACGGAAAGCGATGAAGAGCGCCTATTTCAGCAGCTTGACTGGGCCATAAGCTCTTGCGAAGGGGTCGACTGAATAGGAACTGTTTGTAAAGTAAACTTTGACCGTTGCAGCAATGATCGTGGGAATACTGCAATAATCTCTCTCAGAATCCCTGCTCGATGCGAAAATCAACACGATAGCTTTCAGGGTCCCCGATGTACCAAATATAAAGTTCATCAGAGACCTGAGCTTGGCCCCCAAAACTGGACCACGAGCTTATTGGTATAATGGAGCTGATCACAGAGAAAGTGGAGAACCAATTCATTGGTCAAGAAACGAGGGCAGCACACGCCGGCCTGCTCGCATCCAACATTCAAGTCAGCATCGATGGCCGCGGCCGCGCCCTTGACAGCGTCTTCTGCGAACGCTTATCGAGCAGCGTCAGATTTGAGAACAAATCTCTCAACCAGTATGACCTGGCACGCCAGCACCAAACCGACTTGACCGCCTACTTCGACTCCTACGGCCACAAAAGAACGCATCCACCCAAGTGCACCTCATTTTTCCCGATTCGTGATCTAGTGATCGGGGCAAACGATTCTAACGTAAATCCTGGTTGACACCAAGATTTCCCGCGCGGGTTATGCCATGGCGCCGCGTCCGTCTCGCACACTTCTACGCGATATGGAAAACATTGTACGGACGACCCAAAGAAACGGGCTCTCAACTTAAACGCACTTTAGATGCGTCTGCCTTGGCATGAGGTTGCCTTTCCTTACCGCATCCGATAGAATTACACCCGCTGAGGGTATTGCGACGCCGGCAGCCGACTCCCAAGGGCTACCGAGCGGACCAAAGACGAAGACCCTGAACGCTTCCACAACTGTGCCCGGCAAAATGATAACTCTTCATCCAACTCTTTGGTAGACGTTTCGCGGTTGCTGTCGCCAGCGACAGGACAATACCCGCCTGTTCACGAACGGCGCCTGCCGCCATTCCAGGTGCAAAGAATCCGCCTGAATGCTTGCGAAATCCTGATTGAGCGTACCCACCAGCCACAGGAGGATCTATGGCCAGAAAGGAAATGAAATGATTCTCAAGAGATCAGCAGTAACCAACCATCTGCATCGAAAAGGAGAGTACGCAAAAAATGGCTAGATTCACTTCCGACGAAAAATCGGTCACGCACGACGGCGTCAGCCGGCGCAGTTTCCTGAAGAGCACAGCCGCAGTTACCGGACTCGCCCTCGCTGCAAGCGCCTGCGTCCCTGCCGGTCCCGAAGCGGCCGGCGACAGTGGAATGGCAGCCCCGTCGCAGGAGCCTGTGGACATTCAGATTTGGTGGCGGATCAACCCCACCACCGAAGGCGTCATTCAGGTTTTCCAGGAGCAGCATCCAGACATCACCGTTTCGCTCGGCGACCTCGGTGAAGCTGTCTATGGAACGCCCAAATACGTTACGGCCGTGGCAGCAGGCAAGGGTCCCGATGTCTCTTACCAGAATCGTCATACCTTCCGCCAGTTCGCCTCGCGCAACCTATACCGGCCGATCGAAGATCTGCTGGAGCGGGACAACCTCGACAAGGGCAACTTCATGGCCGGCCCCATCGCCGACCTCACGTGGCAAGGTACACTCTACGGGCTGCCCCATACGGCTGGGACGCGCTATTTCTTCTGGAATCGTACCCATTTCGAAGAAGCGGGCCTCGATCCGGACGTAGGTCCCGAGACCTGGGACGACATCATGGAGATGGCGCCACAGCTGAATAAAACTGAGGGAGATCGGATCGTACGCTACGGCTTCCTGCCCCACTTCCCGCCCGGCCTCTCAGATCAGTTGCTCATCTACGCGATGGAGAACGGCGGCGTCAGCCAGTCGGAAGATGGCCGCACCAACATGTTAAACACGGAGCCCTGGGTCGAAGCCCTTGAATGGTGCGTCAATGTGATCGACGAGTTTGGCGGCGGCAATGCTGCGGCCTCCTCCTTCATGGAAGGCTTCGCCGGCCAGCCCGTCGATCCATTTGCCCAGGGCCAGGTCTCCATGTGCTCCTACGGCAACTGGATGATCGGGCGCTATGCCAAATTCCCCGACCTCGACTATGACGGCACCGGCCTCATGCCGGTCTCGGCCTCGCAGGAAGGCGCACAGGTCAACTGGTCCTGCGGCTGGACCTTCGTCATCGACCCCAATACCGAACTCGTCGAAGAGGGTTGGGAATTCTTGAAATGGGTGATCAGCGAGAAGTACGTTCGCGCCGCCGGCACCGTCGGCCTCGCATTGGAGAAGGAAGAGTGGGCGCGCCAGCAACTGCCCGGCGAGCCGATCTTCGCCCCCACCCCGCCCGTCTACCAGCCGGCCATGCAGTTCATGCTGGACGAGTACTACTCCGTCCTGCCCGAACGCCAGAAGATTATGATGGAGAGATACCTCGAATCCGAGACCTTCTCGGTGGGCTGCGGCCAGATCGCCGGCCTCGCCGCCGCCGAACTGTGGATTGGTTTCAAGAACGCCTGGGAATCCGCTCTCACCAAGAAGCTGACGCCGCGAGAGGCGCTTGAAGCCTCCCATGCCGACGTCCAGAAGGCGCTCGACGCCGCTTGGGAGAATCTCGAAGCCTAAAAGGCACAATAGAGTAAAGTCGGAACCGGACGGCATCGCGTCATTCCGGTTCTGACTTTTCCCCTGTTCGTATTGCCAAACAGGACAGTCGCCATGACCAATGCCCAACCCAAGCCCAGGCTCACCAATGCCGCCAGAGAGGCCCTGACCTGCTATCTCTTCCTCCTCCCCTGGGGGATCGGTTTCCTCGCCTTTGTCATCGGCCCGGTCGCCGCCTCCTTCGTGTTGGGCTTCATGGACTATGAGATCGTAACGCCCGCCCGCTGGGTCGGTCTGGCGAATTATATTGATCTCTTTACCGACGACGCTCGCTTCGGTATGTCGATGGGCAACACGCTCTACTATGTTCTCGTCTTCGTTCCGCTCCATATCGTCGTCGCCTTGCTGCTGGCTCTCCTGCTCAATCAGAAGGCGCGCGGCATTGCCGTTTACCGAACGCTCTTTTACGTACCGTCGATCGTGCCGATAGTGGCCGGCGCCATCCTGTGGGTGTGGATACTGCAGCCGGAATGGGGCCTGATCAACTCGACATTGCGTAGCGTTGGCATCGAAGGCCCGCTCTGGCTGGCGTCGCTCACCTGGTCCAAACCGGCGCTGATCCTGATGGCGCTCTGGGGCTCCGGCGCCGCCATGATCATCGTGCTCGCCGGTCTGCAGGGCGTGCCGCAGCATCTTTATGAGGCCGCCGAGATCGACGGCGCCAACCCCTGGCAACGCTTCCAGCACGTGACTATCCCCATGCTCAGCCCGACCTTATTTTTCATTCTCGTTCTCAGTGTCATCGCCTCCTTCCAGGTCTTCACCACCGCCTACGTCATGACCGGCGGTGGCCCGGCTGAGTCGACCCTTTTCTACATGCTGTATCTTTACCGCCGGGCCTTCGTCCTTCTGGATATGGGATACGCCGCCAGCATGGCCTGGATCCTTTTTGTAGCCGTTCTCGCGCTCACCCTGGTCAATTTCAAGCTGGCAAGCCGTTGGGTCTACTACGAAGCGGAGCAGAGTTAACGCCATGATACGCGAACCGGCGATAGAAGCCCTACCCAGCCGCGAAATCCATCCCAGCGCCAGGGGGCGGCCTCTTCGCCGCCTGCTCGGACGCGGGAGCGTCCAACTCACGCTTGTGCTGGGGTCGTTGGTTTTCGCGCTTCCATTCGTCTGGATGGTCAGCACCTCGCTAAAGGCCGACCGCCAGATCTTCGCTTTTCCGCCAATCTGGGTGCCCGATCCCTTCATCTGGGGCAACTTTTCCGCCGTTTTTATCTATGCCCCGATGCACCTCTACTTCTTCAACACACTGACGATAGCGCTCGCTCACGTCTTGGGCGCAATCTTCACATGCTCGCTGGCGGCTTACGCCTTCTCGCGGCTGCGTGCCCCCGGGCGCGATATAATCTTCATGGTCATGGTCAGCCAGATGATGGTCCCTTACATCGTCACACTGGTGCCCCTCTATCTACTCTTCGCCAAAATCAATTGGGTCGACACTTTCTATCCACTGACCGTGCCCGCCTTCCTCGGCACGCCCTTCTACATTTTCATGTTGCGCCAGTTCTTCCTGACCATCCCCATGGAGCTGGAAGAGGCGGCCATCATCGACGGCGCCGGCCGTTTGAGAATCTGGTGGAGCATAGTGATGCCACTGGCCAAGCCGGCGTTGGCCACTGTGGCCATCTTCAGTTTCATGTTCGCCTGGAATGACTTCACCGGTCCGCTGATCTTCCTCAATACCCGCGAAAAGTTCACCCTCTCCCTCGGGCTGCAGGCCTTCATGTTCGAACGACGTACGATGTGGGGACCGCTGATGGCGGCGTCGACGATGATGATTGCGCCGATTCTGATCGTCTTCTTCCTGGCACAAAAGCATTTCATACAGGGGATCGCGTTAACGGGGATAAAGGCTTAGGAAACTGTGGGAGCCACGGTGTACTCTCCTTTGGTCCTTCCATCTTTGAGATACTTAAAGAATTGCGCACTCAATGGCTCTATATTTTTTTGTTCTCTTCCTTGACGGCGTTAAGGTCGCAGAGACCTCCAAGGAAGAGGCATCTCTTGATCCGGGGAATGAATAGTGAACGTCAACCAATTCACGATCGAGGAGGTACGCTGTTTTGCCGACCGCCAGCAGTTCAACATTCGTCCCCTAACATTTCTGGTCGGGGAAAACAGCACTGGCAAGACCACGGCACTGGCCTGTTTCCAAGTGTTGGCGGATTTCATTGATAAGGGTGTTGTTGACTTTAACTCACAGCCGTACTCACTCGGTGTCTTTGACGATATTGTCAGGAGAAGCAAGAAGCCCGAAAAGGAATTCGTCCTTGGATTTACGTTCGAAGGGGAAAGAGATTCTGTCGAGTTTGTGGCAGAGTTTATAGAAAAGGCAGAAGGACTAGAACCTGACATTAGCACCGTGACAATTAAGTTTCACAACGGAGTAATTGTCTTCGAAAACCGAGATACATCGAATGGAACGACAGAGGGGAAATCCATTGAAGGAGAGCAGGAAACCATTAGAATCAAGACGAAATCGTCGCTATTTAACGTTTTTCCGCCCTTCTCCTTTTTAGGTGCACTGGCTAGTGGAAGAAATGATCCTCAAATATCAGAAGAAATGTCACTCCTCGAATTCTTGGGAAGCATGAATGACGAGAACAAAGGTCTGTTCGAGTTAGGAGTCAGTGGCAATTCGTCTGCATTCAGTGCTTCCCCGGTCAGATCCAGACCGAAAAGGACTTACGACCCGACAAGGGAGTTTGTGGACCCCGAAGGAAGCGACGTACCTTTGCTACTGATGCGGTTGGCGGCAACGAGTAAAGCGGAGTGGGAGAATCTCAGGCAGCAACTTATCGATTTCGGTAGAGCCTCAGGACTTTTCGAAAGAATTGAAGTTAGGAAACTTGGACCTGCCGCAGGTGCGCCATTCCAGTTGGAATTAAAGGTACGTGGTCCAAATTCCAATATAGTTGATGTCGGCTATGGTGTAAGCCAGGTCTTGCCCTTGCTTGTACGAGCGATGGTTTCTCCCTTATCCCTAGTGGGCAACGAAGGTCATACAGCAACCACTTATTTTTTGATGCAGCAGCCCGAAGTCCACTTGCACCCCAAGGCCCAAGCGGAACTTTCATCACTTCTGGTCCGATTGGCAAGTCAAAGAGTCAAGTCCTTCATCGTCGAAACACATAGCGACTACATGGTCGACCGCGCGCGCATCGAAATCAGGAGAGGAAACATCACTGCGGAAGATGTATCTCTTATTTACTTGGAACCCAAGAAAAACGTCGTCAAAGTGCATAACATTTCTTTCGACAATATGGGGAATATGATCGGTGCTCCACCCCACTTCAGGGAGTTTTTCCTTCTCGAGTCAGATCGACTAATGGGCTTCGAGGAATAGAAAGTGTGTGTAATCTTGGATGCCAACTGCTTCGCCAGCTTTCGTGACAGAGCAAATCAAGACATGCAGCCTATTCGCAGGTGGCTGGCAGAGAAGAACGGTAAGATCGCGTATACCGATACATTGAAGTTTCGGGACGAATGGAAAAGTAGTGGTCTTGATTTACGGGAATTGAATCGTGCCGGGCAGCTAAGATTGATACCGAGAGACGAAGTCCTTAGCAAGCAAGCTGAGATAGAGGAAGAGCTAGAATCCGATGATCCTCATGTGATCGCGTTGGCCATGGTTGCAGGAATTAGAGTTCTGGTCGTCCAACGTCAGCCTGACGAACCTCTAAGGGGAAGAAGACGAAGAGCTAGGGGTGCAGACACAGCACTGCAGAGGGACTTCAAGAGGCTAGCCAATGGAAGCGTTTATATTACTGCGTCTCATAGACACTTGCTTACCAAGGACCTTTGCCCTTGAGATAGTGTAGTTGGATGGCGTAAGGTTACGCTCTTCGACGCGACTGCCGATTTACTCTACTAAACGCGAGAATTCAGAATTTCAAGGCAATTGCAGAGCGCTAACCTGACCACAGCCTAGGGACCCTTACATGGAACGCTCACCCGGCAAGCAACTCTTCATCGACGACTACTTCATCGAGTCAATGACCGGCGCCCGCCGTGTCCTCAACCGGCCCCGCAAGCTCACCCTGGACGAGCCTCTCTCCATCCCCTTCGACCAGCCCTGGGACGCAAACTACGCACAGCCCGGCCGCGTTATCTACGACGAAAGCTCAGGCCGCTTTCGCATGTACTACCGCGCCTGGACCGGAGATCAGAACTTTTTCTGCGCGCTCGAATCTGACGACGGACTGAACTGGGAGCGGCCCGTTCTGGAGCTCGTCGTTTTCGACGGCTCGACCCGCAACAACATCACCACCGCCAGCGCCGATCACCTCATCACCATCCTGGACCCGCACGAGCCTGACGAAACCCGACGCTGGAAGCAAATCGACAACAAACCCAGCGGCATGAGCGAATCGGGAGATCCTCGCTGGCTGGCCCGCTACTCGGCGGATGGCTACGACTGGCATCTCTACCCGGAAGACCGGCACAGCCAGCAGAAGATGCTATTTAACTTCGGCTCCCCCCACGGGACCTTCGGCGGCGTCATCAACCCGGACGCGCCCTATGTCTACTACTCCCAGCGCGGCTCGAACCGCCGCACGCGCGTCCTCGGCCGCCGCGACAGCCAGGACTTCCTCAATTGGTCCGGCCTGCGCACCGTGATCGAGCAGGACCTGCAGGACCCGCCCGGAACCGAATTCTACTCCGCCGGCTTCGACCCCGTCGCCCGTACAGACGGCGGCCTGCACATCATCATGCTCCAGGCCTTTCAGACCGACCTGGCCGAACCCTACGAAATCGCCGACGCCGCCAGCTATTGGGGCGAGGAGAAGGGTGGGAACGTCTTGGCCGCCCGCGTTGACGGATTCGTCGAATCCCAACTGGCGGTCAGCCGTGACACTGTTGCCTGGACGCGCTGGCGCGAGCCGTTTATCGCCCGCGGCAAACCGGGAGCATGGGACTATGGTATGGTCTACGCCGACGGCCCCATCCTTCACGACGACCAGCTCTGGTTTTTCTACATGGCCGGCAACTTGACCCATAACGGCTACAGCGCCCAGCCCTGGCAAGGCCCCTACTCGACGCCAAACCGCCGCGGTAAAGGCGTCGCCGTGCTGCGGCCCGACGGCTACGTCAGCGTCGAAGCAGAATCCTACGCGCCCGGCGTTCTGACAACCCACCGCTTCCGCCAGGAGCAGGGCGGCCAGATCAGAGTCAATGTTGACGCCGGCGCCGGCGAGCTCCGCTACGAGCTCCTCGAAGACACCGGCCAACCGATGCCGGGTTACACGATCCACGACTGCGATCCGATTCGCGAGGACACCCTAGACAGCGCGCTTTCCTGGAACGGCAAGCCGGGCTGGCCGGGTGTCGGCGGCGACCGAATCGCCCGCCATCCTCAGCTGAACCATGCCGAATTCTACGTCAAACTGCGCTTCTACGTGTCGCCTGGAACCAAACTGTACTCCCTCACCATCGACCCGCCCGAAGTGACAGAGTGGCAGGTCAGACTCAGAACCCGCATTGACTAGGCAATCCATTAGGACTACCTGATACGGCGAAACACGAAATGACGGCTTGCCGGGCCGGCCCGAGAACCCGAAACAAAGAAGAAAAAACCGGGCATTTTGCAAAAGGATGACAGACCCAATCAGGAGAACAGCATGTCCGATTCACTCACGAACGAACAGTGGCGGCAGTACCAGACCCAAGGATATTTGCGGTTAGGTAAAGTGATGCCCGATGCCGAATTGGACGCCCTCCAGCAGCGCATGGACGAAATCATGCTGGGGACGGCGCCGCTCGACTATGACCGCATGGCTATGCAGCTTGATCGCGAACCCGGCACAGGCAAACCCGGCCCACAGACAAAAGGCCACAAAGGCGCAACGCTCAGCTACCGCAAGATACAAGACCTCGAATACGACCCGCTGTTCCTCGCCTACATGCAAAAGCCCCTGTTCCGCCACATCTGCGCGCGTGTATATGGGGAGGAGACGACCGTCGCCTGTTACCGCGCCATGTTCATGAACAAACCGGCCCGCGAGGGCACGCCTCTGATCTGGCATCAGGATCGCTGGAGATACCTGGATCGCGACCCCCTGATCACAATCTGGACTGCCCTCGACCCCGCTAACATCGCAAACGGCTGCGTTCAAATCGTACCCGGCGCCCACCATACGCTGATAAACCCGTCCAGCGGATCGGGCTTTCTGACCCCGGAGCAGGCCGAAGAGCTGACGCGCGACGCCGATACTGTTTTCCTGGAGTTGGAGGCCGGCGAAAGCGTCCTGCTGCACAACCATCTGCCCCACAGCTCCGAGATTAACAACACCGACATTCCCAGGCGGGCATTCAGCGCCTGCTACATGGACGCGGTGACCAAGGCGGAAAACGGGGAGAGCTTCACCGTTATCTTTGGAGAAGGCGCACTGCAACCGGAAATGGTCTGAACAACCAACTGCATCGAAGGCCTGTTGACCCTCAGCCTGCCTGCCGATACGCTTGGATTTTCCGTTTAGGGGAGAGGCTCTTGCTCCCCCTCGATGTCTGCCAGCCACTCAAGAGTCTGTTCAGGAGCCCTGGATGCAAATTCACAACGGCGGTCCCCGGCAACAGCTGGACGAGATCGTCCTTTTCCCCTTCGACGACTACAGCCTTCCTCTCCAATGTGGTGTGGAGCTCCACCTCGAAGGCCACGCGACGCCTTGCGGCCGCACCCGCATCGCGGTAGGTCTCGGAGAAGAGGGCTCGCCCGACAGCGAGCGGGTGGTCTACTATGGCACCGTTCACCGCGTCGGCGACGAGCTCTGGATGTGGTATCTCGGCCAGGGCGAGGATGAAGGCTGGTTCGAGCGCGTTTGTTTTGCCACCAGTATTGACGGCTACAACTGGCACAAGCCGGATCTGGGGTTGGTCGAGTATAACGGCAGCCGGCGCAACAACCTCGTGGACCTTAATCAGGGTACGCATCACGTGCAGAGCTGCGTGGTTTACTACGACCCTGATGATCCTGATCCCGACCGTCTGTTCAAGATGCTGTTCCAATCGCGCAAGTATGCGAGCAGCTTCGCGGCGGCATTCAGCGCTGACGGCCTGACCTGGCACGAACCGGCGCACAACCCGGTCGGATCGTGGCTGGAAATGGCAGGGGGAACGCGCCATAACGGCTGCTACGTCGTCTGCGGCCAGGGCGGCTCCCACGCCGGCGGCGTTCGGCAGCTGGTCACGCACATTTCCTACGACTTCGAGAACTGGTCGCAGGCCTCCTGCATGGGCATGCGGCGCTCAAACGTCACGCCTCGCTCCCCCGTCGCCGGCAGCAGCGCCGGTGAGCAGATTCACCTCGGCGCCAGCCTCTGGAATCGCGGCAATGTCATTGTCGGATTCTACGGTATGTGGAACGGCCATCCGTCGAACGACCGCCGCTTGGTCACTATGGACCTCGGCCTCGCGGTCAGCAACGACGCGTTGCACTACCGGGAGCCGATTCCCGATTACCCTATTGTTTCAGCGGCAGAGGATGGCTGGGAGGAGCTGCCGCACGGCGATACATTGGTCAACTACCCGGCGCTCATCCAAGGGCAGGGTTTCGAACAGGTCGGCGAGGAGACGCTGTACTGGTACGCGCCCTGGCCGGAGCAGAGCAGCGACGGGGTGCGCGTCGCAAGCTGGCCGCGCGACCGGCTCGGGTTCCTACGGCCATTTCCTGCCGGACGAATGCGGCCGGGACAGGGATCGCACGTGGTCTCCGCACCTATCGACCTGGACGGCAAGACGGCGAGACTCGCTTTGAATATTGACGGCCTTGGAGATTACAGCGCGGTGACCGTTGAAATTCTGAGCGAACGGCTGGAGCCGATACCAGGCTTTACGGCCGCGGAATGTATTGCGCCGACTACGTCCGGTTTGTCGGAGCCGGTTGTCTGGCTGAGGCAGGACGCGTTGCCGCACGACCTCGGCCCCATCCGCGTGCGTATCAACTTTTCCGGCGTCCGGGTGGAAGATCTCAAGCTGTATGCCGCCTACCTGGCGGCAGCAGGAAACTGAAACAGTACAGACTGCCCTGTCAAAGTATCGACGGGCGAACCGGGATTCGCTTGATCGATTCAGACTCAACGCAGGACAATACTGCAAGCGATTGTTCAGGTTTGAAGGGATAGAGCCATGTACGAAAGCGTGAAAGTAGCCGCCATCTCGTATCGACCCGTCAAGTGGGACAGAGCAGTCAACGCCGACAGAATGGAAGAGCTGTTCGTCGAAGCCGCGCGGGGAAAACCGCGCATGATACTGATAACTGAGGGCGCGCTCGAAGGCTATGTAGTCATGGAAGTCGTCGAAGGCCGCGCCAGTGCAGAAGACTTGCTTGAAGTGGCCGAGCCGATCGACGGTCCCTATATCCGTCGCTTCCAGAAACTCGCACGCACCCTCAAGACCTGCCTCGCGTTCGGATTCGCAGAACGAATCGGTGATGAAGCATTCAACTGCGCGCTCTTCCTCGACCAGGACGGCGAAATCCGTGGCCGCTATCACAAGGTTCAGCTGGCGGAGGGCACGCATTCCTCCTGGAACTTCAACCGCATCGGCCAAAAGCTGCGCGCCTTCGACACGCCGATCGGCCGCGCTGGCTTCGTCATCTGCAACGACCGCTGGAATCCTGACATCGTTCGCGCCCTCGTCCTCGACGGCGCCCGCATCATCCTCATCCCCTCATACGGCAGCAAGACCAAAGAGCAGAATCAGGCCGTTCTGGCCAGGGCCAGGGAGAACGGCGTGCCGATCGTCGAGGCCAATGTCGGCATGAATCTGATAATAAGCAAGGGCGAAATCTGTGCGTATCAGTGGGGCAACGATCAGATTACGCACGGCGTCGTTGACATTCCGGTTTCGCCAGGCGCGGAAGCTGCCCGACAGGCCGAGCAGGACTACCTTGCGGCGCAAACGCCAGAGATGGAGCGCCGTTATCAGAGCACACTGGAAAGAGTTGGCCGTCCCGTCAGCGCCTAGGATCAGAAGGCTGATCGCCGACAGTCAAGCCGCTATGTAACTATCGGGTCACATAGGGGACTGGCTTGGCCAGATCTTCATCCATGCGGCCATACAAGCAATCTCATAGCGTAAGCGGTTGGCAGGTGCTGCGTTGCTTGAGCAGCACTGCTGGAACGAAGGCGTACGGTCGATGAGCGATGGTTTTGGAGGGGGGCGTTGCGGGGGCGCAGCCCCTGCACAAGGGAGGGCCGAAGGCCTGACCGCCCAGAACTGCAGTGGTCAG
>MPML01000050.1 GCA_002238445.1 Caldilineaceae bacterium bin5 | reverse complement strand
GCCCAGCCCAAGAAACTTCATCATCACAGCATACGAATTAAGGGGCAGACGCCCTGTCGCCTATCGAAGGCACATGAAAAGTAGCGCAAAATGAAAAATCCCAACAATAACCCCTCAGGCTGGGATCTGGAACGCGTCCGCCGCCTTACTCAGCATTGCCGATCCCAGACCGACGAAGAAGCCATCGCCAAAGACGAAGCAGAATTCTAGGATCTCACAAAAACTCTAAGGGATTTGTCCATCGCGTTAGTCCCATCAGTAAGTGCTCTCCTGCTGGATCAAGCCGAAATGACTCTAGCCTGATGCCAGCTCATAGAAGGGAGTTTCCAGCCTACCAGTTCGGAACGATCCCTGCTTAAGACATTCGAGCCGAGAAGGCGAGAAAACTTCAGGCTGCCAGGAGCTTGCTCGACGAAGGATGCGGTGTTCAGACCAGAATCGAATACGACACTGCTGTTCTCTTCAAGGATATTGGCCAATACCTCCTGTTCGGCCTGTGACCGTTATCTGGCCTTTGGACTATTCTGAACGGATGTGTCAAAATAACCACAGTAGTGATGTATGAGTATCGCCTGGGATGAACTCGATTTCGGCCAATGTGTAGAGTGAGTGGTATTTCTTCCAAATTAGACAAATTAATTCGGAGCCTCTGTGCGGTTTTTTATTGATCCTGACACAGATGAGCCTCACATTTATGTCCATGGCGTCGAAGAGGATGAAGTCGAAGACATTCTGTTTTTCCCGGGAGAGGATGACGGGGTCGTGGACAGTCACGTACTGCAATCGGACGAACGCGTAGGGGGCGCTACCTTCGTGTGATATACATCCCCCACTTGGACCCCGAAGAAGTCTTCGTCATCACGGCATACGAACTGAGAGGCAGACAGCTTGCCGCCTATCGAAGGCGCATGAGAAGGAGAGGAAAATGAAAGATTCCAATAGATACCCTCCAGGCTGGGACTTGGAACGCGTCCGCCGCTTAATTCAGCATTACGAGTCCCAGACCGACGAAGAGGCCATCGCCGAAGACGAAGCCGCATTTGAGGATCCAACAATGACAGTAATGGATATACCCACTGATCTAGTCCCATCCGTAAGAACACTCCTTGCGGAGCAAGCCAAATAAGCAGCGTGTACCCCGCCCCACTGTCCCTGAGTACAGTCCTTTTCCTGACCGATCCCAAAAAGCGATCCTCCGGACTACACCCCGCCCAGCTCGCCAGCCATCCCGAAAATCCCCAAGAATCCCGCAAATCCTGATTCAGACAACGAATCAGCCGCCTCCCCCAATCCCGATACCCCCCGCGACTGGTGTTCACTAAAAACTAAAAACTGACTACTAAAAACCGCAGTACAATGCCTCTTGCGGCAGAACAAGATCCCATACCGAGCACCACTTCCTGCCCTTCTGATCCCTCAACGCGAGCCGCCCGAAAGTCTCCGATTCTCACCCTTAGGCATTCGGTAGCCGACTCGGGGTACAGCCATTATGTATTTGGGGCCTGTCGAGTTGTCCCCCAACTTGCTGCGCAGTCTCCTTACAAAGGTGCGGATAGCGCTGCTGCGGCTGGAGGAGGGCAGGCCCCAAACCTTCCGTAACAGTTGCTCGTGAGTCAACACCCGCCCGGAATTGACCGAGAGCTCTGTAAGCAGTTTGTATTCCGTGGCAGTCAAATGCACCGGTCGTCCGGCAACCGCGACGTGGCGTTCGCCATAGTTGATTGTAAGTTCCCCCAGAACAAACTGTTCAGAATCCGTTCCCCGGACCGGAGCCAGCCGTCTACGCAAAGCCGCCCCAACCCTTGCCGTCAGCTCGGTTGGAGAAAAGGGTTTGACCATGTAATCGGCAGCCCCGGACTCCAGGGCTCGTGCAATAATCTCGTCGCGACCGTAGGCAGAAAGAAAAATGACCGGCACCTCGACAATGTCTAAGATGTTTCTCATCAGCTCAATCCCGTCGATCCCGGGCATCATCAGGTCCAACAACACAAGTCGGATCGGCTTTTCCTCAACAATGCGTAAGGCATCCTCGGGATCAGCGGTGACGACAGGAGTGTAGCCTCCTTTCGCCAAGGTATCGCGGACGTAGCGGAGGGTCATCGGGTCGTCGTCCACGACCAGAATGTGTGCCTTATCCAGCCCGGCACGCCTCGCTCCGTTGGGCATGGCGTGTAGCTCCCGTTCCGCCCCGGCGCTGGGGGCACCGGTAGTTGGCAGCGTGAATGTGAACTTGGAACCCATGCCGGTTCCATCGCTTTCGGCCCAAATGCGCCCGCCATGCGCTTCAACGATCCCCTTGCATATGGCAAGGCCGAGGCCGGAACTGCCCTCATTATCCTCATCGGAATCCCGCGAAAATTTTCGAAACAGCAGCGGCAGGAGGTTTGACGATATACCACGCCCTTTGTCGGCCACTGATATCACGACAAATCTGTCATCATGCGCCGCTTTTACCTCAATCGGCGAAGACCCTGTGGAGTATCTGCTGGCGTTTGCAAACAGATTGCCCAATACTTGCACGATGCGTCTCCTGTCCGCCATCGCCCAGGGCAGGTTCGGCTCAATGTCAATGGCGAGGTTGTCCCGGCCTCCTCCGCTCAGAAAAGTGTTCCTGGCTTCATCCACCAGCGTAGACACCTGCACCGGAACAGGAGCGACCGACAGCGTACCTGTCTCGATTCCCGCCACGTCCAGGAGTTCGCTGATCAGGTCCCGCATACGTTCGGCCTGAGTCTTGATGATGCGAATAAACTGCACCATTTCGACGGGATCAAGGGCGGTAAAAGACTCAAGTAATGTGTCGGCGGACCCCTTGATCGAAGTCAATGGTGCCCTCAGCTCGTGACTCACCATCCCAAGGAACTCCGCCCGCATGCGCTCCAGGTCCTTCAATGGTGTCATGTCCTGTAAAGTCACAACCATCGACTCCACCTCGTCGGTTTCCGTGCGTATCGGCGTCGCATTGATCAGAATAGTGATCGACCGACCGTCAGGCACAGACAGGACCATCTCCTCAGCACGTAGCGTCTCGCTGCCGCCCAGCGCCTGCGCTAAGGGTAACTGCTCCAGAGAAATCTCCTGCCCGTCCTCCCGCCTGAAAGTGATAATTTCCAGGAGTTCCTCGTCTGTCTGCCCGGGACTCCGCACCGCCTCGACGATCCTGTGGCCCTCACGATTCACGGGCCCCAGCTCGCCAGTACGTGCGTCAAATACAGCGACGCCTACGGGCGAGGTGTCAATCAGCGTCTGCAGGCCGGCCCTGGCCCGCTGTTCCTCCCGATACCGGCGAGCATTGGAAATGACAAACGCTGCCTGGGCGGCAAACATCACGAGGGTCTCCTCGTCCTCCTGGGTGAATTCTTGCCCTTCCATCCCCCTGGCCAAAAAGATGTTGCCAATTCCCTCCCTCCGGTAGCGAATGGGAGCAGACAGGAAAGCCTCCGCCGGGACGGTCTGAACGTCGGGCAGCCCCAGCCCCCTTATGAGGGCGGAAAAATCGGAAATCCTTAACGGGCCTGGCAGGCTCTTAAGATACTCAAAGAATTGCAAACTGTCTGGCGTCGCCACCAAGCGCTTCCGTTCCTCGCAGGTCATCCCGGAGGTGATTAGGCCTTCCTCCCGTTGCCCCGCACTGTCCAAAGAGACGATCACCCCGTATCGAGCTCCGGTTAGCTCCCTCGCACTGTCTACCACCTCCTGCAATACGTTTTCGAAGTCCAGGCTCTCGTTTATGCGCTGAATCGCCTCGTAAAACAACGACATGCGCCGACGCAAGGCTTCGATCTCCTGATTACTTTCTTCAGTTTTCTTCATCGCACCATTCCCTTCCATTCACACGCCCAGGACCCAGAACCATCAGCGCGCCCAAAGTCTTGATAATTCTGAGTTCCCGGCGGATTCGGCCGAAGTGACCACTATTTCTCGCCAGATTGTCACAGAAATGATACAAAAACATAAGCCATCGTCACAATATCGACACCTTTGTGCACTATAATTACAACTTAAGGACCCAGGAATGTATAAGAACCTCCGAGACTCTTCAAGGATTCGCAACTAACTGGATCTTACGTCTTCCCACATTCCTGTTCTTGGTAAACGCCCCGTCCTGAACAACCTCCAGCTGGCATCGTGGCCAGTATCACAATGCCTGTGTATGTCCGCCGTCGCAACGAGGGCGGAGCGTATTATCGTTAAGTTGCCGGACTCGGTCTGGCAGATGCCGGATCTCTGAACCCCTCGATAGCGATCCAAACGGCGGCCATTTGAGACGGCTGCGCACTTCCTTGAGTAGAGTTCACTCCGGGTGAACTCATGCTGATTCTGAGGAAGCTGTAGCGCAAGTCTCTACCCTCAACAACCCCAATAGGTGTCTCGACCTACAAAGCGGAAAACGTTTACCTTCTGCAAAGGTTAACAGCATTTGCCGACGATGGAGACAGGCAAATGACAGTTCCGGAGTGATGATAAACGACCTGCGCCCCCCTCACGCGCGGGCGTCAACCCGTTACAATCTGAGCCGCCAGGTGCCCATAACAGTAGACAAACCGATTCGCAAAAAAGGAAGAGAGTCGAACTCGATGAATGTAACCCGACCTCACCCGCCTTACCTGATGCTCAAGAGATTGGTCGTGAGAATGGGAGGGAAGATGTGCTCGATTCATAATCACAAGTATTGGGTGATCATCGTCGGCGGCAGAATAGGCGTATTCCCGACTGTTTCTGATGGCCACCTCAAGTCCGTCCCCCAATTGGATGAACTCCACGACTACGACAAGCTTCTCCCTGACGCCAAGGAGAAACTGCTGGAGATGCTCGACGATCCACTGTGGACGATTTGATCTTCCTGGCCAGTCCTCTGTGCGCCTCGGCGTTAACTCGGAGCCCGACAACTGGCATACGCAATTCCGTGGAACGGGGGACGGCCAGACTTCACCACGCTGAAAGCCCCGCCGCACTGGAAACCAATGGCTTCGGCGTTCTCAATCCAGCCCGGGAGAGAAGCGCTTCTTCTTCCCGGGACAGGCTGACGCGCCGGCTGCTTTTCTATGTGTAGGCGCAATGGAGGCGATCCGAAGATTCGGGGACTGACTCAGCCGCCGCAGCAAATAGACCTTGAAGGGATCTTCTCTTCCCCACCTGGCTCCGAAAATCCCCCATCCAGCTAGTTGCCAATGCACTGAATTCGTAACAGTGGAAGATTCTATTGGTAGACCTGGTCAGCATCGCGTGGAGGTGCAGACATTGGATGCAGCTGTTAGCGCCATTATTGTCGTGGCACTTTTCATAGTTTTCTTGTGGATAAGAAGAGAAAGGCCCGCGGCTCATTCCTCGTTGCAGGGTCGTCCAGGGGTGAATCGTCCGACCGAGGAACGCATAGTTGGAAGTACGGGGCAAATCTGTAGCAAGCCAGGCCTGTATCGCTCTGCGGAAGATCCCAATCAGAGTGTGGTCTTGCATGCAGGAGAAACCTTCCCCCCCGGTGCTACAAGTGACGGAGTTTTCGAAAGCGCGACCTGGGAGCTCGCCATGCCTGAGTAACGCCTCCCAACTGTTCAATAGGCTGTATTCCTACTTGAAGTGAATCCGGCCCACTCCTTCCTCCACCGCATCCTTCCGTACTGCGTAACTGGATTCTCTCTACCTTCGCAGCAAGCCATCCCATCTGTGACAGAATGAGGAAACCCGCGAGACGAATCGCACCGTTGCTCGCAAATTCTTCGTACAAAGAGACTATAATCTGCATCCGTCACACATGCTCCCCTCCCCCTATCCCGTTACCCCCGCGACTGGTTTTCACTAAGAACGTAACTACTCAGCCGCAACTGATACGCACCCCTGAAAGAGGCGAGCAAAGGTGTTCTTTCTCCCCTCATTGTTGTATTTTGGGCGGTCGGCCGCAAGCGGCCTCCCTTGTGCAGGGGCTGCGCCCCCGCAACGCCCCCCTACAAAAACATGCCTCACCGACGGTGTGCCTTCTTCGCAACGTGTCGGCTGGCGAGCATGGCCGCGGCTGCACACCAGTTGCGTCAACAAGAGCCTGAATGGTTCCAGGGACGACTGGCTGGTCAACTGCTGTGGCTTAGTAGTTACCTAAAAACTGAGAACTGACTACTAAGAACCGCAGTTCTACCCCCTACTCGACAGTGCCCGCATCAGACCATTCATCATTCTGTTAATCTCCGCGCAGTCCTCCAACAAGCTCTCGCTGGTCTCGCTTCTGGTCATTCCCAGTCTTTCGGACAATGCCACAAAAGTTTCTATCTCGGCCGAAGAACCTCGCGCGATACCAAGCATCTGAATAAACTCCTTGGTTGAACGCCTTGCCTGCCCTTCCGCAATGTTCGCCGGCACCGAGGCCGCCGCCCGCCGCATCTGGGAGACAAGCCCATACTTCTCCTCGGAAGGAAACCTCCTCGTAACCTCGTACGTCCGAACCGTCAAGTCCATCGACTTCTGCCAAACCTTCAAATCCCTGTAAGACTTTATACGTGTCCTCTGACCCTCTTCCATAAAACCACCCGCCTCCTGATTCCCTTCGGTTCTAGCAACTAACAATTGACCACCCACCACTGCAGTTCTGACCACTAACCACTGACCACCGACCACTGCCCTTCAATGCCAGTCGTGCGCCCGCGGCATCTTCACCCCCACCCGAATCGCCCGCGACGAAGTAACAATCACATTCGTCGTCCCATCCCACTTCGAGACCGTCCCATTCACCTCGATCACCTGGCTGTCCAGCTCCCGGCTGTAACGCGCAAACACATCCCCCCACAGAATAATCTGCACATCGCCGAACTCATCCTCGATCGTCACAAACACCGTCCCATCCCGCCCGCGCGGATGCTGTCTCGCCACCGGCCACCCCGCCACCGTCACCGCCGCCCCCTCATCCATCCTCTCCACATCCACCGACGCCAGAACATGCCCCGCCAGCGTCGGCCGCACAAACTCCATCAAATGCCCCTTCGGATAGATCTCCAGCACCTGATACTCCCCGATCATCTGCTCGCGCGCATCAAAATCCGTCAACGCCGCCGCGCTCTCCGTCCGCGCCAGCGACAGCGCCCCCTGCCCGTTCCCCGTAGACCGCACCGTCAGACCCGCATCCCACAGCGCCTCCCGCCGGTTGCTCGCGATCCCGTCAAACGCCCCCGCCATCGCCAGCGACAGCACCGCCTGGTCCGTCATCCCCGTCCGCCGCACCACGTCGCTCGTGCTCATGTACGCCCCGTTCCGCTCCCTTTCCTCCACAACCCGCCTCGCCCACGCCTCCCCCACATCCTTCGTGAACACCAGCCCCATCCGTACAGAACCCTCCTCCGGCGTGCACCGCACCTCGCTCCGGTTCACGCACGGATTGCGAAACGGGATCCCGAACCGCCGCGCATCCTGCTTCAGCGTCTCCAGCGGGTAAAAGCCCATCGGCTGGTTATTCATCAGCGTCACAAAAAACTCCAGCGGGTAATAACACTTCAGCCACGCCGCCTGAAATGCCGTGATCGCAAACGCATGCGAATGACTTTCCGGGAACATGTAATGCCCGTTGATCTTCGCAAAAATCGTGCGCGCCGTCTCCTCCGGAACACCTCGCCCCCGCGCACCCTCGCGAAACTGCTCCCAATGCAGCGCGATCAGATGCTCGTTGTTGCTCCTCGCAAACGCCCGCCGGATCTCATCCGCCTGCGCCGCCGTCAGCCCCGCCACGTCCGTAATCAGCTGCACAACCTGCTCCTGCCACACGATCACACCGTACCCCCGCGCCAGCGCCCGCTCCTCCAGCGGATGATCATACTCCCACTCCGCCCCGTGCCTGTACCTCTCCACAAACTGCGACACCGCGCTCCCCTGCACCCCCACCCCCGGCCGGATCAGCGCCACCTGGTACGCCAGGTCCAGCAGATTGCGCGACAGCAAACGCTGCCCCATCTTCAGCTGCGCCGGCGACTGCAGCAGAAAGATCCCCTTCGACAGCCCCGCATTGATCATGTCGTACACCTTCTCGTCCTCCGGATCGATCCGGCTCAAGTCCGGCCGCCTCCCCTCCCGCGCCTCCACCAGATCCAGCGCCTCCTGCAGCTGGTCCAGCACCGGCAGCGACAGAATATCGATCTTCGCAAAACCCGCGTCCGCCACACTGTCCTTGTCCCAGTCCATGATGAACCGGCCCTCCATCGCCCCCGCCCGCACCGGCACCATCTCCGGAATCGGCGAGCTGCTCAGAATCATCCCCCCCACATGCTGGCTCAGCAGCTTCGGCGCCCCCATCAGCTGCGGCCCCAGCTCGATCAGCTCCCTCCACCCGCACGCATTCACCCGCTGGCTGAACGCCGGCAGCTGCTCCATCTCCTCCCGCAAGCGCCCCGCATCATGCGACCGCATCTGCTTCGACAGCAGCCGCAGCTCCTCCTGCGGCAGCCCCAGCGCCTTGCCCAGATCCTGCAGCACCCCCTTGATCTTGTACGTCGCGATCGCCCCCGCCAGCACCGCATATTCCGGCCCGAACCGCTGGTGCACCCGCTCGATCAGCTCGTCCCGCAGCGCCCGCGGAAAATCAAGGTCGATGTCCGGCAGCACCGTCATATCCGCCGACAGAAACCGCTCCAGCGTCAGATTCCACTTCAGCGGATCCACATGACTGATCCCGATCAGATACCCCACCAGCAGCGCCACCGACGACCCCCGCCCGCGCCCCGGCGGCTCCCGTCCCGCCAACTCGGAAGGCCTTCCTCTCTCCTCCATGATCTCCTGCGCGATCATCACGATCTCCCGGTACAGCAGCAGAAAACCCGCCAGCCCGTGCCGCCCGATCAGACTGAACTCCTCCTCCAGCCGCGCCGTGATCTGCCTCGTCACCGCGCCGTAGCGCCGCACCGCCGCCTCGTAGCACAGCTCCCGCAGATACCCCTCCGCCGTATACCCCTCCGGCAGCGCCGGCTTCGGCAGCGTATACCCCAGGTCCGTGCCCAAATCGAACGCGCACCGCTCCGCAATTTCCACCGTGTTCGCCACCGCCTCCGGAAACTCAGCAAAAAGACGCGCCATCTCCTCCGCCGGCTTCAGATAAAGATGCCCGTTCGGCCGCAGATGCTGCAGCGCCTGGTCGACCGTCGTGTTCAGCCGGATCGCCACCAGCGCATTCTGCAGCCGGTACCGCTCCGCCGCGTGGTAATGCACGTCATTGCTCACCACCAGCCGTACGCCCGCCTCCTCCGCCACCCCCGCCAGCCTGCGGTTCCGCACCGTGTCCCCCTCCAGAAAATTCTGCTGCAGCGCCGCGTACACCGAATCGGACCCGTACCACCCCGCATAATCCCGCAACAGCGCCGCCGCCTCCTGCCGCCGCCCTGCCAGCGCCAACTGCGCCACACAGCTGTCATGCCCCCCCGTCAGCAGCACCGTGCCCGCCGCATGCCCCGCCAGATGCCTCGGATCCAGCCGCGGCTCCCTGCGGTCCACCTCGTTCGCCAGCGTAAACAGACGCGAAATATTCGAATACCCCTCCCGCGTCTTCGCCAGCAGCGTCACCCGCGACCCATCCGTCAGCGTCAATGTCCCGCCGCTGATCGCCCGCATCCCCAAACTGTTCGCCAGCCGCGCAAACTCCAGCGCCCCGCACAGATTCGTATCCGTCAGCGCCACCGCCCCATACCCCTGCGCCGGCCGCGCAACCCCACGCGCCCCGCACAGATCCGTACCCGTCAGCCCCAGCGCCCCATACCCCTGCGCCTTCGCCTGCGCCAGCAGCTCATGCGGATGCGACGCCCCCTCCCCAAAAGAAAAAAAGCTCTTCACCCGCAGCTCAACAAATCCCCTCTTCATAAACCGCCTCCCCCAAATCTCAGTCCCTGACTCAACCCCTAATGCAGCGCCTTCTCGCCCCTATACCCTGCAGTTTTCCCCTCTCCCCTGCCTTTTGGCGGTCGGCCGCAAGCGGCCTCCCTTGTGCAGGGGCTGCGCCCCCGCAACGCCCCCCTCTGGCTCGCCACCATGTTCACTCTTCCCCAGCAACGTCTCTAGCCAACAGTCTCTAGCCAACAGTGTCTAGCCAACAATGTCTACGCCCCCACCACCCGTCCCAATCCACCGACCACCGCCCAGCAGTTCCACGCCCCCCATACAACGCCCCGCCGCCAGAGCCCGCCCCTCCGCGGACCAAAAAGGTGTTGCAGTTGCCGTTCTCCGCGCCCCTTCGCGGACAAAAGGTGTAGCAGTTGCAGTTCTTCGCGTCCCTTCGCGCCCCTTCGCGGATAAAAGGTGTAGCCGTTGCAGTTGCCGTTCTCCGTGGTCCTCTGTGGCCCTCCGTGGATAAAAGGTGTAGCAGTTGCCGTTCTTCGCGTCCCTTCGCGCCCCTTCGCGGATAAAAGGTGTAGCCGTTGCAGTTGCCGTTCCTGAAGTTGCCGTTGCAGTTCTTCGCGGCCCTTCGTGGATCAAAAGGTGTAGCAGTTGCCGTTCTTCGCACCCCTTCGCGGATAAAAGGTGTAGCTGTTGCAGTTGCCGTTCTCCGTGGTCCTCTGTGGCCCTCCGTGGATAAAAGGTGTAGCAGTTGCCGTTCTTCGCGTCCCTTCGCGCCCCTTCGCGGATAAAAAGTGTAGCCGTTGCAGTTGCCGTTCCTGAAGTTGCCGTTGCAGTTCTTCGCGGCCCTTAGTGGCCCTTCGCGGCCCTTCGTGGATCAAAAGGTGTTGCAGTTTCTGTTCTCCGCGCCCCTCCGTGGCTCCAAAAAGCAGTTCACTAAAAACTGCCTACTAAAAACCGCAGTTCACCCGTTCTGCCGATACCACCCTCCCTCCCGCTCATCCCGAAACAACGTAACCTGCCCATCACCGTTCCCGCCCGCATGCCCATTCTCCCCCAACCCAACCCGGTAATACGCCCGCGTAATCGGCTGCGCCAGCCACCACAGATCAAACGTCCACCGGTCCGCCACGCGCGCCACCCGCCGCCAGCGCTTCCCAAGCTGCACCTCCGCCGGCTCTCCCCCTGCCCCCTCCCGTACCTCCACCCGCGCCGGCGCATGCAACGGCCTGATATCCTCCCGCTTCTCCGGATCGATCGGAATCTGCAGCGCCCGCATCTCCGGCGCAGGATGCCACGGCGCCACCTCCGCAATGCGGTGCAGAACGTGATTCCCGTTCATCCGCACCTGCAGCCGCTTCTCCATCTCCATCAACCGCCGTCCCGCCGTCTCCTTCACATCCTCAAACAGTCCCATCTGCATCCCCGTCCCCCCGCGAAAATCCGACAGCGTCAGCGTCACATCCTCAACCGGGATCTGCGGCGGCTCCAGCTCAATCCGGTTCCTGACCAGCGTCGCCGCCCCTTCCCACCGCCCTACTGGCTCCTTGAAAGCCACCGGCAACGTCCATGGCGGCCACCCCCGCGCCCGTCCCTGCAGCGTCGCCGCCCCCACAACCCTGCCCCCCAGCTCAGGCCGTGCATACCCTCTCCGCAGCAGCGTATCCACCGCCACCAGCAGCAGCTCGATCGAAGTCGAGTTGAACGGCAGCGCGATCTCCTCAACGATCGACTCCTCAAACGCCGTCGCGACGACAGGACTGTCATCGATCCCATTGCACAGCGCCCACAACCGGCTCCCCTCCTGTCCGAACTGGGCCGCGATCAGATGCTCCTCCATCGCCGCCACCTCCCCCATCCTGTACAGACCGAAACGGTGCAGCTTGCTCTTCACATCCGCCTCCACCGGCAGCAGCTCGACCGAATACCGCGCCAGGAACCCCCGCACATCCTCCGGCGCGTGTGACACCCCCGGCTCCCGCATGCGCGCCGCCACAAACGCCGGAAACTTCGCATCCGCCACCCCAATGCGCGCCGTCAGGTCCGCCGGCACCGCCTCCAGCAGCGCCCGCACCACCTGCTCCTCACCCCCATACAGGGCTTCCAGACCGTCAATACGCACATAAGCCGTCCCCAGCTCCGCCCCCTCAACCCGGTCGCTCACCCCCTGCAACGCCCGGATCACCTCGCCAAAGACCTGCCGGTAATACAGCTCATCCGCATTCAGCACAACCGTCTCCGCCAGGTACGACACCGCCTGCTCCAGCGTCATCCCCACCTTCACGCCCACCGCGCCCGGAAAATAGTCCACCACCACCGGCGTCCCGCTCCCACTCCCCCCGCGCTCAACAATCAAAGTCGAAGGCTTGTGCGACCGCATCCCCTGCGCACTTGCACAAGCCTGAGCAGCAGGCTCCTCCGCCCGCATCTCCTCCGCATCTGCACAAGCCTGAGCAGTAGGCTCTTCCGACTGCATCTCCTCCGCACCGGCACAAGCCCGATCCGAAAGCTCCTGCAACTGCGCATCAGGGCGGAAGTCCTCTGAACGTGAGGTGTGAAAGCTGTTCTCTCTCTCCTCACTCCTCATCCCTCTCTCCTCGCCCCACCGCCTCATCTCCGCCTTTGCCCGCAAATGCGTAATCAGAACACAAGCAACTCGCATAATTCCTTCCTCCAGCTAACGCCGGAATCCATTTCAGCCGCCAATATAGAACAAATGTTCTGTAATGTCAAATCACATTCCCCGCTCCCGCACCACCCTGCCCAATCCCCTCCACGGATAAAGGTGTTGACGTTGCAGTTCTTAGCGTGTCTTCGCGGCCCTTCGCGGATAAAGGTGTAGAAGCTGCAGTTCTTCGCGGCCCTTCGCGGACCAAGGTTTTGAAGTTGCAGTTCTCCGTGGCCCTCTGTGGCCCTCCGTGGATAAAGGTGTAGAAGTTGCAGTTCTTCGCGGTCCTTCGTGGCCCTTAGTGGACAAAGATGTTGAAGTTGCAGTTCTTAGCGTGTCTCTGCGCCCCTTCGCGGATAAAGGCGTTAGCAGTTGCCGTTCTCCGTGGATCAAAGGAAAAATCGCCTACTAAAAACCTCCCTTGCCTTCTCCCCCCATCCCTGTTATCGTGCCCCCAACGCCCACACCCACCTGCCCGAGGAAAAAAATATGCCCAACCTCATCAACCTCACCGAACACCTCGCCCAGGACGGCTACGAATACACCTACGGCATCTCCGCCTTCGACCTCACCGGCAACGGCGTACCCGACCTCATCACCCCCGACACAGACGTCGGCCTCTACTGGCTCCAAAACGACGGACACGGGCAACTCACCCCCAGCCGGCGGGCCCCTCTCGCGGGGCAAAAAAACCCGGCCCACCCCCCCCCCCCCCGCCACATCATCCACAAGCGCACACCCGAATGGCTCGAACGCCACCAGGTCGTCGACATCGACGGCGACGGCCGCCCCGAAATCGTCTTCATCGACAACATCAACGGCTGTCTGCTCTACTTTGAATATGAAGGAGACCCGCGCCTGGCCAGTTCATGGAGCACCCGCTACGTCGACGAAGGCACCCTCACAGGCGCCTACGACGTCGCCGTCGCCGACTTCAACGGCAACGGCCATCTCGACATCGCCGCATCCACCTGGCGCAAAGGCAACCAGTTCGTCTGGTACGAAAATCGCGACGGCCACTGGATCAAACACATCATCGAAGACAACATCGCCGAGCCCCGTGCCATCCATGCCGCCGACATCGACGGCGACGGCAAGATCGATCTCCTCGGCACCGCCCGCGTCGCCAATCAGGTCATCTGGTACGAAAACCCGGGCGACCCCGCCAAGCAGCCCTGGATCAAGCACATCATCGACGACGCCCCCCAACCCATCCACGGCCATCCCGTCGACATGGACGGCGACGGCGACCTTGACGTCGTCATGGCCCTCGGCATGCTCCCCCCGGGCGAACAACAGGGAGTAGCCTACGAACATCACCAAGTCGTCTGGTACGAAAATGACGGCAATCCTGCCGCCGGCAAGTGGCGCAAACACATCATCTGCGAACGCTTCCCCAATGCCTTCCAAGCCATCGCCGCCGACTTCGACGGTGATGGCCACACCGAAGTCGTCGCCACCGCCTGGAACGTCACTGGCCGCGTCGCCTACTTCAAACACCGCGGCGACCCCCGCGGCCCCTGGGACATGCAGCTCCTCAAAGACGGCTGGACCAACGCCAACATGGTCATCGCCGCCGACATCAACGGCAACGGCCGTCTCGACATCGTCGCCGCCGCCGAACGCGGCAGCAACGAAATCCGCTGGTGGCGCAACGAAGGCCCATAACCGCCACCGTGCTCGTTGGGGCTGGCCTCGTGCCTGCCCTTTCCCGCCCAGCACCCCCAATCACGCCAGTAGGGGCAGGCCTTGTCCCTGCCCCTACTGGCAAGAAGTCCCCTCCATACCCTCCTCACTCCCGTTCACATCCCTTCTCTAGAATCCCATAAGTCCCCGTCCAGACCACCCCCCTCAGACCCCCGCCCACGCGAAATCACAGCCCATCACAAAAATCCCCCAAATCACAGTTCAGACAAGCCCCGCACACGCGAAATCACAGCCCATCACAAAAATCCCCCAAATCACAGTTCAGACAACCCCCGCCCACGCGAAATCACAGCCCATCACAAAAATCCCCCAAATCTCAGTTCAGACAACGCCCGCGCGCCGGCAAAGGAAAGACCATAACAATCATCCCCCACCGCACCACTCACAAAAATCCCCCAAATCACAGTTCAGACAAGCCCCGCACACGCGCAAATCACAGCCCATCACAAGAATCCCCCAAATCACAGCTCAGACAACCCCCGCCCACGCGAAATCACAGCCCATCACAAAAATCCCCCAAATCTCAGTTCAGACAAATCCGCCCCAAAAACACCCAATTTCCGTGTTATAATACCTATTCAGCACCGGTGTTCTACCCCGGCGCTGATCACATATCCACCACCATCGCCGGCCGCCAGGCCGCACCACCAGAACAACCCGCACATGAGGTGCCATAACAATGTCCAAAACCCCATGCAAAGGAATCAGAAAAGACGGCAGCCCCTGCCAGGGAAACGGCCTCGACCAGTTCGACGGCCTCTGCATCGCCCACGGACCCGCCCCCGATCAGGCCCATGAATGGCGCTCCCTCGGCGGCAAAAACTCCGCCACCGCCGCCCGCCTCGACAAACGCATACCCGAACGGCTCAAACAGGCCATCGACCTTGTCCAAGACAGCATGAACCGCGTAGCCGAAGGAACACTCTCCCCGGCCGTCTGCAACGCCATCTGCCGCAGCGCCAAGACACTTGTCGACCTCCACCGCCGCGCCGACGAGGAAATGAAACTTATTCAAACCGAAGAAACACAGGCCGCGGCAGCAGAGTTCGTCGGCGCACACGCCAACCTCGAAATCCTCGAAGCTGCCGACGCCATCGTCGCCAAACAGAACCAGTACCGCGCCGAGTCCCTCGTCGACCAGGGCTTCGCCACCTTCGAAGAACCGTCCGACCCCAAAGAAGCCCCCGAAGTGGTCCTGAACGGCAAAGGGCGGCGCCGTTACGGCTACCAAACCCGCCCCGAATTCCTGCAGTTGCTCTTCCATGCAAAGAAGGACGAAGTCAGGCAATTTGCCTACAAACAGTGGGAACTCCCCGGAGTGCTGCTTTTCCTGGAAGAGTTTCGTGATGCCACCGAAGAGGCTCTGGCCAGAATCAAGGGCGACCCCACAGCCAAGCCCGACTCCCCACCCCCGCTTGACCCACTGACCGGTCAGGCCCTCCACCAGCTCCCGCCCCCTGCGAAAGGCAGTTCTCGGTCCGCCCATTACGTCCACACCGAAGAACTGTCCGAAGATTTGCTGGAAGAGCAACAACGCCAGATAAAGGAAATGACAGATGAGGTAATTGGCCTCATGGAAGACGAAGACTACAACAAAAATCGGAACAAGTTTCACCCCACGGCTGCCCACGAAGAGCTGGCGGCCTTTCTCGAAGCCCAAAAGGATCCAAACGGCAAACCGCTTAAACACGTGAACTGGCAGTAGGACTCAATCAAATAAATATTATAAAATAGACCGTTGCTCCCTCCGGGCAGCGGTCGTACGCCCCTACCCATCACTTGCCTCCAAGACCACACATTCACCCCTCGCACCCCATTCACGCCCCCTCAAACGTCCCAAATTTCCCAGTTTCCCCCAAACACACCCTTCGTCTCCTCCATTCTCTCCCCAAATACACTAGCCATCCGCCTCCAACTCCCTTCCTCGCACACATATACAAAAAAGCCCCAATTTTCTCGTCGATCTCTCGTACAACGCTCGCAATCTCCCGTACGAGCGCACCTGCCCAGCCGGAGTCTCCCCCATCCCGAACATCCCCAATCATCCTGCAAATCCCGCTTCAGACAACCCATCCACTGCTCGGCGCATCCCCTCACTACCTCGTTCGAGCGCGTCACCAAGAAACGAATTCCCAGACTCTCAGAACTCTCCTCTCCCCCCACCACCCAGGATTTTTTCCTGTTTGACAGACCGCCTTTCTTTTCCTAAAATACCGCTCAGATTCCTCTGCCCCGCGCCCTGCATCGTTGAAAATCAGAACCATCCTATTAGTTTCCATCATCATCCCAAGGAGAAAGCGAAATGCGCTTGAAACGAAAATGGTTGAATGGAACCATCCTGTCGCTCCTACTGGTCTTGGCTTTGCTCGTATCGGCCTGTGCCGGCGCCGGGCCGGCGGAAACCGGCGGCGAAGCCGCGATGGAGGAAGAGGCCGCCGCGGATGCCGCATCCGACATACCTGACGCCAACTTGGCCGTCAATCCGGACACAGTAGGGTCGGACCGCCTGCTAATCCTCCCCGGCCGCGGTCGCTTCGGAGTCGGTGTTTGGGGCTCCGTAACCGCCAGCAACTGGAACTTCGGCAGCGAAACCTACTACATGACAGTCATGCCGTTGATCTTCCTGGGCCCGCTCGGTAACTCCACACCCACCCCATGGCTGGCCAAGCGCGTCGACCCCGTCGACGATAGAATGGCCTTGGAGATCGAGTTGTACGAAGAGGGCCAGTGGAGTGACGGGGAAACCATTACCACCGAGGACGTCTCCTTCACCCTGCACCTCCTTTATCACGGCGACGCTGACTACTGGCTCGGCGACGCCCGCGGCATGATTCCCAACGTTGCCGGCGGCCAGGACTACTACGACGGCACCGCTGACTCGATCTCAGGAATCCAGATCATCGATGACTTCAATATGCGGGTCGAGTTCGATACCCCTGTCGGCCAGATCTGGCGCGACCTCGGCATGCTCGGCATCCTGCCCGAACACCACCTCGGCGGGTTTACCGCCGCCCAACTCTGGGCCGGCGACTTCCCCGATACCTGGATGCCCGAAGTCTTCAGTGGCCCTTACCAGGTCGTCAAGTTCGATGAGGAAGCCAAGTATCTGGAAAACCAACGCTGGGAAGAGTGGTGGGGCAATGCCATCTACGGTAAGCCAGGCATCAAACGCTACGCCGAGCAATCGGGTCTGACGCTCGCCAACTTCCTAGAAGGCCAGTCCGACATGGTCAAGATCGGTGCCACCGACTACGACACCGTGAGCGAACTGGACGGCGTTAGCATCCACCCCCGAACCTTCATGATGACCGGTTACGGCCTTAACCGCATGGATGACCGTAAGCTGTCGCGTAAGGTGATGGACGCCATCGCCTTTTCCATTGACCGTGCCGTCTGGGCCGAAGTGCTCTACTTCGGCTTCGGCGACCCGGAAGACTCTGTCTTCGGTCTGCGCGGCCATCTGGAGGGGGCCTCGGATTCGTTCTGCCCTGATTGCGATGAAAGCCTCGTCCTGCCCCGCCAGTACAACCCTGAACAGTCCATGCAGTTGCTGGCCGAGGCTGAAGCCGAAGGCGACTGGGACCCAGATCGCGTGCTGACTATTCTCACCGGCGCCGGCGGTGATGCCTCTGTCCTGCTCCAACAGCAGTTGGCCGCAGTCGGAATTCAGAGCGAAATCCTGGCCGGCGAAGAGTTGCGTCAGGAGCGACAGGAAAGCGGCGAATATGACATCGATATGGTAGGCGGTTGGGTGATGAACACCATCCGCAACTGCACCTATTGGGTCGGCAGCTGTGAGCAGGATTTCTGGCCTTCCAAGTTCCACTGGTGCAACGAAGATTTCCGCAGCATGTGCGTGGACGCCATGGGCACAACCGATCCCGAAGAGTTCACTCGCCTTAGTGAAGAGATCATGCAGATCTACTTCAACGACGGTCCAATTTGGGGCGTAACCCAAATCGCCGAGTTCTACGTGATGACCTCGGCACTCGGTGGCTTCGTACCTGAGGAGGCCTTTAACTTCCTCGGAACGTCCGGTGAAAAAGGCGTGGCCAGCTGGTACTGGATCGAGTAGGTTTTCCGAAAAGGTCTTGCGCCTGCAATCTCTCTGGGTTAGTTGTTGGAAGACAGCAGCCCAGAGAGAAACGCAAGATGTGAGTCATTCATGTCAATCCTGTGGCGACCGGTGGCCGCAACAAGAGTCGCTGGTCGCCACAAGAATGCTGGTCACATCCTGGCGCAAACAGTGATCGTCCTTGACTTAGGCGCACACGCACCGGCCCGGCCGTCCACCAGTCTGCGACACAGCCTTCCTGGCAGTAACGCGGCCGAAGCATGTGGATTCTGAACTACCGGCTAGCAGTTCTGTTACATAGTGAGGAAGACGACTGTGGCGTTGAATAACCTGGCAGACAATCTCGTTGTTAGTTACACCGGGAAGGCGTCGGTTGGCGTCTGATTGAATTGGAGAGGAGCCCAGATTGACCCAATATATTATCCGTCGGGTGCTCACAGCCGTACCGATGCTCTTAGTAATAACCTATCTGAACTTTACCCTCATGCGGCTGGCTCCAGGTGACCCCACTCTGTTCATGTTTCTGGCCAGCGATACGCAGGGCATGACCGCGCAACAAGTGCGCGATCAGATGGGCATTCGTGAGGGCTATAAAGGCCGCGGCGATGACGAAGAGTCTGTCAGCAACAGCGAGTTCCAGAAGGAAAAGCTTGGCCTCAACGACCCGATCCCGGTGCAATACTTCCGCTGGCTGGGCAAGGTGTTACAGGGGGATTTCGGCCGCGCCATGCGTACCGCCGAACTGATAGGGCCGCAAATGGCCTTACGCATCGGCGTTACGATGCGCCTGACTATCCTTTCGTTACTGCTCAGTATCGCCCTCGGCATTGTTGTCGGCTCGATTTCGGCCTTGTACCAGTATTCGACCTTCGACAACGTCGTCTCCTTCCTCACCTATATCCTGATCAGCGTGCCGGGGTTCCTCGTCGCGACCTGGGTCATCATTATTTTCGCCATCAGACTTGGCTGGTTTCCCTCTGGTGGCATCTACAACCCTCGTACAGGAGGGGATTTTGCTGATCGGCTCCACCATCTTGTCCTGCCGGTGATGGTGATGGGGATCAGCGGCTCGGCCGGCCTGATCCGCTGGACGCGCACCAGTGTACTGGAGACAATGCGGGCCGATTTTGTCACAGTCGCGCGCGCAAAAGGCTTGAAAGAGGGCGTGGTGCGCAGCAGGCACATTTTCCGCAACGCCCTTCTGCCTGTGCTGACGATTGTGGGCCGCAGCGTTCCTTTCATTATCGGCGGCTCCGCTATTTTTGAGACAGCCTTCAACTACCCCGGAGTCGGTATGTGGGCCGCGCAAGCAGCCCAGGCCAAGGATTTCTCCATCATGATGGCAACGATTACCGTCATCGCAACTCTGGTCATTTTCGCCAATCTGATCGTCGATATCTGCTATGTTTGGGTCGATCCGCGGGTCTCATATTCCTGATGACTCGCGACTCTGGGTGTTCGGCAACAGCAAAGTGACAGCCGTTGTCCATTGACGAGGTTACACGTCGTTTGGACAGTGTCCGTCACTTTCTTTTTATCGGGTGATAGTTGAACGGAGTGAGCAACGAGTATGAGTGAGCAGGACAGAGCGTCTCTGGATGAAGCCTTGGCGGTCCCCATCGAGAAATCGTCACTGGCCGCCCTGAACACAAGGCTGTTCCTGCAGAACCCCGGCGCCGTCGGCGGCTTGGCATTCATGCTGCTGATCACTTTTGCAGTGATCCTCGCTCCTTGGATTATGCCCTACGAACCACAGGAAATCGATCTGCAGGCGATTCGCAAACCGCCGAGCGCCTCCCACCTGTTTGGAACTGACCTGACCGGGCGCGATATGCTGACGCGCATCCTCTACGGCGGACGCGTCTCCCTGCTAATCGGGCTCTTGGCAGTGCTGATCCGCACCGCTATCGGCCTGCTGCTGGGGGCAATCTCCGGCTACTTTGGCGGCGCTGTCGATTTCGTGATCCAGCGCGTCGTCGATATTATGATGGTCTTCCCCACCATCTTCCTCCTCCTGATTTTGGTCGCTGCATTCGGCCCCACACCTTTGACTCTCCTGATTGCCCTCGGCCTCCTGAGCTGGCCCTTTGACGCCCGTATTTTTCGCGGCCAAATCCTCTCCATCCGCGAGTTGGATTATATTCTGGCCGCCCGCGCCATCGGCACAAAAAACTGGGGGATCATCCGCCAGCACATCGTGCCCAATGTGATGCCCTTGGTCTTGGTCAATATGACGCTGGGCATCGGCGAGACAATCATCGCCGAGGCTGGCATCAGCTTCCTCGGTCTCGGTGTACAACCGCCGACGCCAAGTTGGGGCAATATGGTCACTGCGGCCAACAATCTTACCCTTATCCAGCGCTTCTGGTGGCTGTGGATTCCCCCAGGCGTCGTGCTGGTGAGCACGGTCGTCGCCCTCAACCTCATCGGCGATGCCCTGAGGGACATTCTGGATCCGCGCCGGCGCGGGTGAGGGAACCGCGGTTCTTCATCTGCATTCAAGGTGGTACCAAACGCCTTCGCGCCTGTGGTCTGTGTTTGGAATGCAAGCATCTTCACCATTCCTTCTCAGTGCAACAGAGTCTGCTGCCAGAAAGAACGCAAAGTATCAGCCGGGCTCTGATTATTCGTTACTATCGTGAGCGTCCATTGAAGACCTATAACTACGAATGTAACTGCTCAACCGCGACTGATCCGCAACCCTGAACGAGGCGAGCAAAAGTGTTCTTTCTCCTTTCCTTGTTGTATTTTGGGCGGTCGGGCCTTCGGCCCTCCCTTGTGCAGGGGCTGCGCCCCCGCAACGCCCCCCTCTGTCTACCCACCGTGCTGGTTCTTCCCCACCATCGTGGCATGCCGACAGCGCGCCCCAACCTACCTGGCGGCTGCCAATCGAATACACCATTACATAGCCCGAATGGCGGTGAAGATCAAGAGTCGGTCAAGACAAACACTGTATGCGGTTTGGTGGTTACCTACGAATAGGCAAGGAGACAGATCATGCAGCACGGCATCCTCTACAAACGCCCCGGCCGCTATTCTCTCGGCCCCGTCCCCCAACTCCTGTCAGACGGGCGCCTGACCGTCGGCGTCGTCTCCTCCCCCTTCGCCGACCACTACGGCCTCGCCGACTGGATCGTGCTCGTCTCCGATGACCAGGGCGAGACCTTCACTGAAACCGACGACCAGACCATACCGCTCGCCTGGCCCGGCGCACTGCCCCGCGAACAATATGACCGCTACGCCGACGTCCAGCCCGACGGCAGCTACCTCGCCGCCGGCACCGTCGGCTTCGAAGTCTGGTCCAAAGAGCGAGCCGCCGAAGCCGAAGAACAAGGCCTGACCGCACGCCCCCATCCCGACCAGGGCGACGACCTGATGGTTGGCATGCCAAAACTTTTCGTCATGCGCTCCCACGACCAGGGCAAAACCTGGGACCGCCGCGACTGGCTGGTGCCCGGCTTCAGTTGGATGACCGCCTTCCCCCGCTGGACACGACTTCAATCCGGTCACATCCTCCTGCCTGTTTACGCCACCAACCTTGACGGCAGCCAGGGCCAGGTCTTCGTCTGGCGCTCGGATCCAAATGGCGACAACTGGCGGCTGCACCCTGTCTGCTCCAGCGTCTCCAGCGTCACCGGAGACGAGACATGCTTCATCGAAACCGAACCAGGCCGGGTCCTAGCCCACATCCGCCACTCAACCCCCGGCCAGATCACCAGTGGATACCTGCTCGAAAGCTGGTCCGATGACGGCGGCATCACCTGGTCCCAGCCCATGCGCACCGAAATCAGGGGCTATCCGCCCCACCTCCTCCGCCTCCAGGACGGCCGCATCCTCTGCGGCGTCACCTACCGCTGGGACCCCATGGGCATCCGCCTCGTCCTCAGCGAAGACAACGGCAAAACCTGGGACACCGATAACACCATCATCATGCGTGACGATGCCGGCACTGCCTCGCCCATGTGGCCCGACTATCCTCACCACAGCGGCGGCTCCGACGTCGGCTATCCCATCACCGTGCAGTTCGACGACGGCAGTCTCTTCACCTGCTACTGGATCACGCTCGAAGACGGCATCTGCCACGCCGCCTACACAAAGTGGCGCCTGGATGAAATCTGAATACCGCTCTGAAAATCTGAGCCGGAAAGGAAACCTGCCATGACCAGCGCAAAACTGGCGATTGAAGGCGGCCCGCCCCTGCGCACCAAGCCCTTCGGGCCCAAATGGATATTCGGAGACGAAGAGAAGCGCCACCTCATGGAGGTCATGGACAACGCCACCGACGGCTGGCGCTCCGGCTTCAAAGTCAGGGCCTTCGGCGACGCCTTCGCCACCCTCCACCGCGCCAAATACGCCGTCGCCACCACCACCGGCACCGGCGCCATCCACGCCGCCGTCGCCGCCATCAACCCTGAACCCGGCGACGAAATCATCACCACGCCCACGACCGATATCGGCTCGGTGCTCGGCATCATCCTCCACAACGCCATCCCCGTCTTCGCCGACTGGGATCCGGAGACCCTCAACACCGATCCCGCCGACATCGAGCGCCGCATCACCCCCCGTACGCGCGCCATCCTTGCCGTCCATCTCTACGGCAATCCCTGCGACATGGGGCCCATCCTGGAGATCGGACGCGCCCACAACCTGCCCGTCATCGAGGACTGCTCGCAGGCCCACCTCGCCGAATACCGCGGCCAGCTCGTGGGTACCATCGGCGACATCGGCTGCTTCTCGCTCGGCGGCAAAACGCTCACCACCGATCAAGGTGGCATGATCATCACCAACGACGAGCCCCTCGCCCGCCGTGCCATGGGCTTCTCCCGCAAAGGTTCCGAGATGGACAGCGCCCTGCGCAGCTCCCTTGCCCCCACCTCCTTCCGCCGCGGCGGCAATCAGGGCTACGCCTTCCTCGGCGACTTCCACCCCATGACCGACCTTCACGCCGCCGTCGGCCTCGCCCAATTTGATCGCTGGCAAGAGGCCACCATCGTCCGCCGCCGTACAGCCGCCATCCTCGACGAAGTCGTGCCCCACCTGCCCGGCTTCAAGATCCAAAAGGTTCATCCCGAAGACCGCAGCGCCTACTATACCTACGCCTACACCGTCGACGAATCCGAGGCCGGCATATCTTCCGATCAGTTCGCCGCCGCGCTCCAGGCCGAGGGCATCCCCGACTGCCACGGACCCTACATCCAGGGCCGCCCACTCTACCGCTATCCAATCTTCGCTGAAGAGGATACCTACGGCCAGTCCCGTTACCCCTTTGTCGACGAGCAAGGAAACAGGCGCATCGACTACAACGCGCTCCACCTGCCCCACATCGAACGCGAGCTGCCCAAAACCGGCTTCATCCTATTCCGCAACTCCTACACCGAACAGGACGCCAAAGATATCGCCGCCGCCATGCGCAAAGTCGCCCTCCACTACGCCGAGCAGGCCGCGCAATAAAACCGAAGGACGCAAAGCCGTGGACAGAATCGAAAACCAGGACGGTTCAACGCTCATTCCCATCCCCGGCGGCGAATTCCTGATGGGGACTGACCCAACCGACGCACAGAAGATCGCCGACGAATACGGCTGGCGAGTCACCCGCTTCCAGGACGAAAGCCCCCAGCACGCCGTTCGTCTCGATCCTTACTACGTCAGCCAGTACCCGGTAACCGTCGCCCAATACGACCGCTACCTCCAGGAGACCGGCGCAGTGCCCCCCCAGTGCTGGGACGACCCCCGTTTCACAGGACCCAATCAGCCGGTTATCGGCGTAGCCCACTGGGATGCTCAGGCCTATGCGGACTGGGCCGGTCTGCGCTTGCCAACCGAAGCCGAATGGGAATTCGCCGCCCGCGGCCCCGACAATCTGCGCTGGCCCTGGGGAAACGAATGGGACCCCGATCGCGCCAACACACGCGAATCCGGCGTCGGCCATCCCACCCCCGTCGACCGCTACACAAATGCAGGCAACGTCAGCCCTTTTGGCGTCTGCGACATGGTCGGCAACGTCTGGGAATGGTGCCAGGATCGCTATTCCGATGACTTCTACGCCTTCAGCCCGCAAGCCAACCCCATTTGCACCAAGCCAGTCGTCCACTATGACGCCCACAATGTGCTGCGCGGCGGCTCCTGGTACAGCATCGCCGAACGCGCCCGCTGCGCCGCCCGCTACGATCGCTTTCCCCAAATGCAGCGCCGCCACATCGGCTTCCGCTGCGCACGCGACGCATGAATCTTGGCCAGGTGACAATCGCAAGAGAGAACGACCAGCCACAGGGGTAAGGAGAAAGTCCAAATGATCGGAGTGATCGTCAACCCGGAACAACCTCGCAAGGGCACCGGCGAACTGCCCGCCTACGCCGCCCCCTATATCAGCGAGATCCTTCGCCATGCCGGCATCCCCTTTGCCCTGCTGCCCCAGGAATCTCTGGCCGGCGATTCTCCCTTGCCGCGGCTTCTGATCTTCGCACAGGACCTTGAGCTGACCTCCGATCAGAAAGCTGGCGCAGCTGAATTCGTTCACGCCGGCGGCCTTCTCATCGGCAACGCCGGCACCTCAGGCATGGACGACCTCTTCGGTGTACAGACCGTCCGCCTCCTCGAAGAAGGCTACCTGCAGCCTCCGGCCGCGCCGCACCCGCTAACCGGCGGACTCAACAGGGAAATCCACGTTTTCGGAGGCGCCTTGGTCAAGGCCGCGTCCGGCACTGCACTAGCCCAGGTCGCGCCCATCCAACCCCCGCCCCACGCAGACGGAGCCGCCTCGGACGCCGTCGTAGCCCACGCCAGCGGACGCGGCCGCACGCTTCTCTTCGCGCCCGACCTGATAACCTCCGTGCTTCACATCCATCAGGGCAAGCCGGTCGTGCCCATCCCCCCACGCGAATCCTCCGGGAGCCCCACCGGCTCCATCCTCGACCCGGATCGGGATGGCGACCTCGTCGAAATCGACGACATCGACGATCTCTACTACTCCGGCGGCATCCCCCTCCAGGATGGTCGAACATACTACAACCAGCGCATCATCCTGGCCCCTATGGCAGACGCCCTGAAGGAGCTGCTCCTGCGCGCCGTCTTCCACCTACTCAGCACCGCCGGCGAACCCCTGCCGCTCCTCTGGTACTGGCCGCGTGGACAGACATCAATGGCCCACATGTCCCACGATTCCGACGGCAACCGTCCCCTCGTGGGCTGGTGCCTCTTCGATCTTTTGCAGGAACTTAACGTGCCGTCTACCTGGTGCACTATGCCCGTTACCGGCTATGATCGCTCCTTCTACAAAGCGCTCATCGAATCCACCTCCGAGATCGCCCTCCACTACGCCACCGGCAACGCGCCCGTGCGCGAAGCCCCCCGCTGGAGCCAGATGGATTTTGACTGGCAGTACGATACGCTCGCCTACGAGACCGGCCTCTCCAACATCGTCTCCAACAAGAACCACGGCATTGCCTGGCAAGGCCGCCTCGAGTTCTACTACTGGTGCCAGAACAAAGGCATCCAACTCGAGCATTCGCGCGGCGACAGAGGCTTCACCTTCGGCACCTCCCACCCCTGGTTTCCAATGGAAGATGACCGACCCAACGGCGACTTCCTCGACGTACTCGCCCTTCCCTTCCTCACCCAGGACTTTACCGTCGTCTGCCCGCACGGCTTCATGCGCCCCCTCGTCGACCAGTGCCATGCCGGTTACGGCGTCGCCCATGTCCTTTACCACCCGTCCCACGTCGAAGACCCCGAGTGCGAACGCTCAATCCGCGAAACCGTCGCCTACGCCCGCAGCCTCGGTATGGAGTGGTGGACCAGTGAGGAAATCAACATTTGGGAGCGTGCCCGTCGCCGCGTATCCATCTCATCCGCAGGAAACGGGTCATCCGCCACCGAAAGCACCTATCGCATTCAGTCGCCCGATAAGCTCAGCGAAGCGACGATGCTCTACCTGCTTCCCTCCGGCAGCACCGCGCCTCCATCCTCCACCTTCGACGGCGAAAATATCGGCGTCAGCACCGTCGAACGGTACGGCCACCGTTTCGCCCAGGTCTCCGCCGACCTGGGAGGCGAACATGAACTCAGAGTGCCTCTCGCCGCTGGATGACACTGATTCCGTCTAAACCTCAGACTAAGGAAAGAACGATGGCTGAAATGGCAGCGACCTGGACTGATACCAAAACCGTCGATCTGGATGGTTTCCGCGTCACACTCTCCGAACCCGTCCTGGTAGGCCGGAGAAGAGGTTACTTCTGGTTCCCCAACCTCTGGACAATGCCCAACGGCGACCTCCTCTCTACGATATCTCCCGTGCCGGACATCCACTTCTCCGGCATCTCCTACTTGGTTCTGTGGTCCCGCGACGGGGGCCTGACCTGGAGCGAGCCGCATGTATCCTGCGACGGAGGACAGACGCTTCTCCACCTGCACTCCGGCGACAGCATCCTGCTGCCCTATAGTCTTCGTCCCCGCCCGCAGGGGATCGGCGCCCCCCATAACCTCTTGCCCGCCGGCCAACGCGTTTTCGACTACGTCCCCACCGGAGTTGTGATCACAGGCATGCCCGCTCCAGTCCCCCTGATCGTGGCCGGGTTGGATGTCACGACCTTTTCGTTCAACGGCCAGACCCTGTGGCTGGAGGACGGTACCTACCTGGCGACGGCGTACGGGAGCTTTGAGGGGGAAGAGCGCGACTCGATCGTGGCCGTCGAATCGAATGATGGCGCAAACTGGGCGGTCCGCTCCACCGTCGCCGATGCCTCCTGCCCCGTCCCCGGAAATGGAGGACCCAGCGAGTCCGCCATCTGTCGCCTGCAGGACGGCCGCATCATGTGCGTCTTCCGCGTCGAAAGCCGCCTTCCCTTCGGCCAGACCTTCAGCAGCGACGAGGGCCGAACCTGGACGCCCGCCATCGCCATGCCCGGCGTCTTCTCAGTGCAGCCCAGCCTCGCCGTGATGGCCGACGGTGCAATCGCTCTCTCAGGGGGCCGCCCGGGGCTGTACCTCTGGCTGAACGCTGACGGCAGTGGCCAGGACTGGCAGCAGGTCGATATCCTCGCCCATCACAACAGCTGTCACCCCAACGAGCAGATCATCTACTCCGAAGATCTCTCCCGCCAGCAGACCACATCCTACACAGAGGTGGTAGCGGTCGACGAGAACAATTTGCTCTATATGTACGACCGCGCGCCCAACGGCTGGCGTCGCATTCCCGAAGATATGGACGATTCCAATAGCGTGTGGCTGGTGCGAGCGACAGTGGAGCGGTAGCCCGAGGCGAGAATCCCGGGCCTCTCCCAACGCCAAATGCAACCGGTCGAACCCAAGGAGACATGTAAGTGACCACTACAGCGCCTGACCGAACTGTCGATATTCGTGCTCTCCCCGGCACGCGCGAAACCCTCGCCTACCAGGATGGCGGCCTCTTCCCCGTTATGGCCCTGGCCCCCAACGGCGCCGCGGTTGCCTCTCTGCGGGGCGGCGCCGGCCATATCGGCCGCGAAGGGCGGATGGAAGTAGTGCGCTCGCTCGATGGCGGCCATACCTGGACGCCTCCATACTTGATAGCCGATAGCGATGACGATGACCGCAACCCTGCCTTCGGCGTTTCATCCCAAGGCACTCTAATCCTCCTCTACCATCGTCAACACAACTACGACGATGACGGCAACTACCAGGGCGGCGTCCGCATCTCCGACCGCAAACCTGTTGCCATCATGGCCACCCGCTCCTTCGACAACGGCCTTACCTGGGAAGAGCCCTACCCTCTGTCGATAGACGCCCTCGCCACGGGCTCGCCCTACGGCAAAATCGTCACGCTCGACGATGGAACTCTGCTCGCTCCCATTTACAACAGTCAGGCCTGGGCAGACGAGGAGAGCGACCAGCGCTTTGACACGTCCTACCTCGTTCGTTCCCAGGACGATGGCCGCACATGGGGAGGTGTCTCGCAGATCGCCCCCCATATGAACGAGACCGCCCTGATCGTCCTGCCTGAAGGCGATCTCCTCGCCGTGCTGCGCGACGACACCGCCGGAGCCCTGCACAGCACCCGTTCACAGGACGCTGGCCTCACCTGGTCCACGACCACCCAGATCACCCAACCCCGTCAGCACCCCGCCGACATGGTAGCCCTCTCCAATGGCGACATCCTGCTCACCTACGGCAACCGCAACCCGCCCCACCGTATCGAAGGACGCGTCAGCCGCGACGGAGGACAATCCTGGCTCGACTGCCTTCTTACATTCTCCGGTCATCTCTACGGCTACACAGTTGAAGAGTCCCGCCGCACCGATCTTGGCTATCCCTCCAGCGTCCTTCACGGCGGCAGCCGCAGCGGCCAGGGCATCACGATGTACTATTACAATCCCTCTATGCGCCTCGCCGTCGATGCCCGCCAGCGTGACAGCAATGCCCTCTATCAACACACTGACTACTGCGCCGTCGCCGTAACCTGGCAGGAAGACGAATTAATCGTAGCGGTCGAAAGCGCGATCAGCGGGCAATAGCGCAGTGCCATCTGCCTTTCGCTCCTGACAGTCATCGGTGGAACTGCAGAGTACACCGCAGATTTCGAACACCCCCGCAACCTGTCGCCGTAACTCGCACCAAAGGAGAAACTGCAGTGACCACCTTGGCGCCCGACCGCATCGTCGACGTCCGTTCTCTTCCCGGCACACGTGAGACCACTGCCTATCAGGATGGCGGCCTCTTCCCCATTCTGGCCCTGGCCCCCAACGGCGACGTCGTCGCCGCCCTGCGCGGCGGTGCTGGCCATCTCGGCCGCGCAGCGCGCATGGAGGTTGTGCGCTCCTCCGATGCCGGCCAAACCTGGTCGCCACCGAATTCAGTCCCCGACAGCGACGACGACGACCGTGACGCGGCATTCGGTGTTTCATCCCAGGGAACGCTTGTCCTCCTCTATCAACGCGAACACAGATACGACGACGAAGGCAACTACCAGGGCGGCCTCCCCATCTCCCACCCCAAACCGATTGCCTTGATGGCTACCCGCTCCATCGATAACGGCCTCACTTGGGAAAAACCATTTCCTCTGTCATTTGATTCCCTTGCCACCGCCTCGTTCTTCGGCAAAGTCGTCTCGCTCGACGATGGGACACTGCTCGCGCCCATTTACAACAGTCGGTCCGTCGTAGACGAGCAAAGCGGGCAAATGTATGACATCTCCTATCTCGTACGTTCCCAGGATGACGGCCGCACATGGGGAGATATCTCGCAGATCGCATCGCATAGGAATGAGACCGCTCTGATCGCCCTACCAGAAGGCGATCTCCTCGCCGTGCAGCGTGACGACACCGCCCAGGCGCTGCACAGCACCCGCTCACAAGACGGCGGCCGAACTTGGTCCCCGCCCACCCAGATCACCCAGGCCCGTCAGCATCCCGCCGACATGGTGCGTCTCTCCAATGGCGACATCCTGCTCACCTACGGCAACCGCAACCCACCCCACCGCATCGAAGGGCGCATCAGCCGCGACCGCGGGCACTCCTGGCTCGACTGTCTTCTCACATTCTCCGGTCATCTCTACGGCTATACCACCGAAGAGTCCCGCCGGACCGATCTGGGCTATCCTTCCAACGTATTGTTCGCCGGCAGCGAAGGCCGCCAGGGCATCACAATGTATTATTACAATCCCTCTATGCGCCTCGCCGTCGATGCCCATCAGCGCGTCGGCAATCCCCTCTATCAACACATAGACTACTGCGCCATCGCCGTAACGTGGCAAGAAGAAGAGTTGATCACGGCGGTCGAAAACGCGATAAGCGGTCAATAGCGCCGCGCCATTCGCCTTTCGCTCCTTGTTGCCGACGATGGAACGGTTGCGCACCGCGCAGATCCCGCACATTCCTACCTATAATTGCCGCTACTCGGACCAAAGGAGACACTGAAGTGACCAACTTGGCGCCTCACCACACTGTCGACGTCCGTACTCTCCCAGGCACCCGTGAAACAACTGCCTATCAGGATGGCGGCCTTTTCCCCGTTTTGGCCATTTCCAGTGACGGTGCCGCGGTCGCCGCGCTGCGCGGCGGCGCTGGCCATAACGGCCGTGAAGGGCGCATAGAGGTTGTGCGCTCTTTGGATGACGGCCGGACCTGGACCGCGCCCAATGTTGTCGCCGACAGCGAAGACGACGACCGCAACCCGGCCTTCGGCGTTTCTGCAGAGGGGACACTCATCCTCCTTTACCATCGCCAGCACTATTACGACGCCTACGGCAACTACGACGGGAACAGCCGCAGTCGTAACCGCAAACCGGTCGCCATCATGGCGACACTATCCTTCGACAGCGGGGTCAACTGGGAAGAGCCCTATCACCTGTCAATAGATTCTCTGCCCACCGGCTCGCCCTTCGGCAAGATCGTCTTTCTCCCCGACGCTACTCTGCTCGCGCCCATTTACACCGCCCAGGAATACGAAGACCGGTTGAGTCCGAGCAAGAATGACAGCTCCTATGTGATCCGCTCGCGCGACGATGGCAAGACCTGGGGAGATGTCTCTCTGATTGCGCCGAATATGAACGAGACCGCTTTGATCGCCTTGCCCGGTGGAGATCTGCTCGCGGTGATGCGCGGCGCCGACGACGACCAGGCGCTCCACAGTGCCCTCTCACAAGATGGTGGTCGCTCTTGGTCAGTTCCAGTGCAGATCACGCAAGCCAGTCAACATCCCGCCGACCTCGTGCGCCTCTCAAATGGCGACATCCTGCTCACCTATGGCAACCGTAACCCGCCCTACCGAATCGAAGGACGCGTCAGCAGTGACCGCGGACAATCCTGGCTCGATTGCCTTCTCACCTTCTCCGGCCATCTTTACGGCTACACCGCGGAAGAGTCTCGCCGCACTGATCTGGGCTACCCCTCCAGCGTCGTCCGCAGCGAAAGCGGTCTCGGCATGACCATGTACTACTATAATCCCTCACTGAGGCACGCTAATTTCGGCTGGCGGCGCGCCGGCAATCCCTTCTATCAGCACGATAACTACTACGCCATCGCCGTTACCTGGAAAGAAGAAGAGCTGATCGCGGCCGTCGAAAACGCGATCAGCGGGCAATAGGTCGGTACTCCAACATCTGATCCGCCGCTAGATTACAGAGAACAGGTATACGAACGCGCAGAAGAGTCTCGCCGACTACGCCGGCTGGAATTGAGGAGCAGCCGTCCCGGCGCGCGCCCAGCCGTCTCCCCTCGCCGTTATTCGCTGGAATTGTGACATCCGACTGTATGAGGAAGAGTAAAGCGGGGAATGACGGGGGTATCGCTTCGACCGAACAGCGTCAAATGAGGCTGGGCTCTAGTGCCTGTAACCTATGAAATCGGAAACTGCCTGCGCCACTGCCTGGAACGCTTAGGTTGCCAGACCAACGAGCAGGGTAACTAAGCAGCCGCAACTAATCCGCACCCCTGAACGAGGCGAGCAAAGGTGTTCTTTCTCCCCTCACTGTTGTATTTTGGGCGGTCGGGCCTTCGGCCCTCCCTTGTGCAGCAGCTGCCCACCAGTTGCGTCACCAAGAGCCTGAATGGTTCCAGGGACGGCTGGCTGGTCAACTGCTGTGGCTTAGTAGTTACCGAGCAGGCGAAATGGCGTCCTTGGCGTTAAGAGGTGTGCTCCCCTGCCTCGTCCAACATCGCCTTGATCCACCCGATCGTATAGGCCGCGCCAATTCGCGGGTCATCTCCCATCATCGGAACATGGTCTGGAATGAGGACGCCGTCGAACTCTATCTCCTTCAACGCCTCGATTGCCTTCCGCATATCGTAATACCCATCATCAACGAAGGTCTCCACAAACCGCGGCAAAGGCCGGTCGACATTGCGGAAATGAACCTTGAAGACTCTTTCCTGGCGGCCGAATTCGCGCAATGCCTCGCCAGTGTCTTTACCCATCAACGCGCCGCCTTCCAGCCAGCAGCCGATGCAGAAGCAAATCCCAATATTGGGACTGCCAGCAATTTCCATCGCCTTCTGGTAACCGTCAAAACTGCTGAAAATGCACCTGGGCACGCCACCTAGATTGAGTTGGGGCGGATCGTCGGGATGTATCCCAATCCGCACACCCCCTTCCTCAGCCACAGGCGCAACCTCCGCGATAAAGTGACGGAAATTGTCCCAGATTTCCACCTCGCTGTAGACCCGTCCATGCGAGAGCGGTGCATAGAAGCGATTGGCGCTTCTGTAGCCAGTGTGTTCACCTTCGGCATCGAAGCTGCGTGCGCTGGCCCCGCCTCGCGTGTTACCTGGCGCCGAACTCCAGACCCCATTGGCCATGTGTGCATAGGTAGTGTAAGGAATGTCGGCCTCACCCAAGCCGCGCAGATGAAGCTTATACTCTTCAATCTTGGTGTCCCGGTTCTCTAATCCCAGGACAATGGCATCCTGATTGTGCAGATTGCCATTGCCAAAACCGTAGACCCGCAGTCCGGCCTTTTCGAAACGTCTCTTCACCTGAAGGTAGTACGACGCCCCGGCCCGCGGCACCGTTGTCCATAAAGTAACCCAGTCGATTCCCATCTGTTTCAGGAAGGTCAGATACTCGTTCTCGGCCTCGGCTGAAATGGAGACGGCCAGCTTCATTCCCGGTTCAATCGACTTGAGCGACATGCCAGACCCCTATGAAATGCCATATCCACCTGCCTACACCACTTCCCCCCGGTCGATACGCGGCGCCCTGTACGCAACCGCGATCAGGTGACGCTGGAACCGTTCAGAGTCGGCACGCGGAGGGACATTGAACTGGACCATGGTGAAACCGTTGCGCGTATTCCAGCTTTCGTATCCGTCGACAGGTGACGCCCCGATCGGCCGGCCGTCGAGCCAGACGCGCTGCAGGGCAGCCAATCGCGGTAGCCTCAGACGCAACGCCAGACCCTGGCTGGCTACTCGCAGCAGAGGCTTGGCCTGCGCGTTCGCAACCGGCTTTATCTGATCGCAGCGCAGACTTTGCAGACGAAGGTACCGCCCGCAAGCCGCGCGCACCTCGGTTACGTCTATCCCCTGTTCCTGACCATATTGCTGCAAAAAGGGATCGATTTCCACTGCTCGCCAGCGGTCGTAATCTTCCGGGTCCAGCGAAAAAGCAGTTACAGCCATGCCCACCGGCTCATTGACGCCTCGAGCAACCAGGAACTGGTTGGTATGCCCCCACAACTCCACGCGACTGGCCCGCCGTTCAGCCGCCGTCTGTCCGTATGCCGCTACAAAAGTTTCATCTTGCTGAAACATCGTCCGCACAGGGTAGCCCGCCACCGCTTCGGTCCGCCACGGTTGATTGCCAAGTTCGAGCATCGTTATACAGCGAATCAGCCCGCTGCGCGGATGGTGCACCTCCATCGTATTGGCGAGCGTATGATAGCGGTGATAGGCATGGACGCAGGAAGTAACGCGCTGGCCTGAGTAATACGAATGGTGGATATTGCCCGGCAACCAGGGCAGGATGCGCTCAGCCTCTTCTTCGCCGCGATCCTGCGGGAATCCTGCCGACTCCGCCGCCCGGTTGATCTCCTCAATAAAGAGACGCGAGTGGGAACGGTCGAACTGGCTGGTCGTCCACGAAAATCCGTTGCTCTCGCCCATGCGGTACTTCCAGCCAAACTCGGTCCCGTGAAGTGAGCAGAACAGTTCCGGCTGCATACGCTCGAGAATGTCTGCCACCGCCTGAGACTCCGGCTGCGTAGGTTCACCATCAAGAGAGAAATCCGCATACAGGTTCACATCATTCAGATTATTGAACCGCAGATCCTCCCACGAATCAGGGTTGACCACCGGAATCAGCCCAATGCTCTGTCTGCCGCGAATCTCGGCCGCAGCAGGCGTAACAAGCCAGCGCGCCAGTTCCAGCAGAGCAAGGCTTGCGCTGCGTTCCTGCCCATGCTCTTGTCCAACCATCAGGACGCGCTGTTTCTCTTCGTCATTTGCTTCCTGGTCAGTAAAGGTCAACAGCCAGATCGGCCGCCCCTGCACGGAGTGCCCTGCTTTCTCCAGAGCAACAAATCCCGAAAAGTCTTTCTGCAATTCCCTGTAGAACGACTCCAACTCCGGTAACGATGGGTAAGAAAGCAGATCACCGCTATCCTCGGAACCTTGAGACCACACTCGTGGTATCCATCTGAATTTCACAGTGCGTCCTCGTCATTTGCCCGACTGCCGCGGATTCAGTGCGTCGTTGAGGCCATCTCCCAGGAAGTTGATCGCCAGCGTTACAATGCCCAACACGATCGCCGGGATCGCGATCAGATGCGGCCACGTGCGCCAGGATGGCATCGACCTGTTAATCATGGATCCCAAACTGGCGCCGGGAGGCTGTATTCCGATGCCAAGATAGCTAAGTGAAGCCTCGAGAATCATGGCGCTGGACATACTGAACGTGAAACTTACAATGACCGGGCCCAGGGAATTGGGAACCAGGTGCTTGAGCATGATCTGCTGGTTGGTAGCTCCAACCGAACGAGCCGCAAGCACATAGTCCTGTTCTCGCAGTGAAAGAATCTGGCCGCGAATCAGACGCGCCTCCCCCGGCCACGAGATAAGAGACAGAGCACTGAAAACAATGAGATAGTCCACATAAACCGTATTGGTAAGGAATCTCCACCCCGTCTGGTCTTGCAAAGCCGCCATAACAGCTTCCAACGGTTCGGCAATCGAGGTATTGATCAAGGCAGCGAAGAGAATAGTGGGGATGGTCATTACGACATCGGCCAGGCGCATTATCGTGTTGTCAACTGCCCTTCCCGAATAGGCGCTGACCGTGCCAAGCGTCACTCCAATTACCAGGGTCAGGAGAGGCACAAGAATCGATATCAATACCGCCGTCCGCATGGCGTGCAGCAGTCGACTGAAATAGTCGCGGCCAACGTCATCCGTACCCAACCAGTGTTCTGCATTGGGCGGCATGCCTATCTGGTCTAGATTCTGGTCCAGGTGGTCGTACGGCGCAAGGTAGGGCCCTGCAAGAGCTGTCGCGTAGGTGATGAGGACGACGATCAGGCCGATCAGGGACAGACGGTTGCGAAGCAATCTCCTGAAGGCGTCGCTCCACAG
>MPML01000120.1 GCA_002238445.1 Caldilineaceae bacterium bin5 | reverse complement strand
ACTTTTCAGGGGTTAACGTGCCTCTGTTGCATCAAAAGGGCAAGTGGAATGGGCCTGTAGCTCAGTCGGTTAGAGCACTGTGCTGATAACGCAGGGGTCCGTGGTTCGAGTCCACGCAGGCCCACCTGTCGTGCGACTTACGCAGAATTAATTTATTACTCCTCGGCTAACTATCACTGTTCTCCTGGGGCCGGGTTCAAAGCCGCAAAGCCGGTGGAACCCAGGGGGCGGAACCGCAAGGCTCCCAGCCTGCGGGAACGACCTCGGCAGGCTTGCAAACCCGTTCTCATCTCAAAAATAGTTCTGATTGTATTCAACATTGGCGCCAGCCGCGCTTCACGCGGCTAGGAGTACGAACAATGCCCGCCAAAACATCCAAGAAGGCAACCGAAAAAGCAGAAAAGCCGGCCAGTGACAAACCGGTCCTCCTCTCCGGCGGCAACCCTCAGATTGCGAAAGCTGACGGCGATGCCCCCGTGCAGGCCTACATTGCGGCCATGCCAGGCTGGAAGAGCGATCTCGGCCGCCGTCTCGACGAGATCATCGTGCGTACTGTGCCTGAAGTGCGCAAGGCTGTGCGGTGGAACTCGCCCTTCTACGGCATCGAGGGCCAAGGGTGGTTCCTGAGTTACCACGTCTTTACCCGTTACGTCAAAGTCACCTTCTTACACGGCGCATCGCTGCAACCGGTCCCGCCCGGCGCGGGCAAGGATAAAGACGCGCGCTGGTACGACATCTACGAGGGCGAACTGGATGAGGCGCAATTTACGGCGTGGGTCAGGCAGGCGGCCGCCATACCCGGCTGGGCTGGCTTCGATAGACTTTGAAATTCGTTTCGCCGTCGTTCAGAAGGGTGGACAAAGGGCAAATTGGGCCTCTTGATCGGCGGCGAGGTGCGGCGGAAGCGTGCAGGAAGCGCTGAATCTGACGATGGCAGCACGCCAAAGGGCTGACAGGCCCGGCTGGAGCAGGGCGGCAGGTTGGGCGCAAGTGACCCGATTGCCTGCAAACAGGTTGAACAGTAAGTAATAAGCAGCGGCAAAATTGGCACATATTGACCTGAAATCGTTCACCAGGGGTGCCCCGTGCCAGGGTCTCCAGCGACGGGCAGGACCTGCCCACGAGGAGGTAAACGCGCTATGTCCGCCAGTACAAGTCAGCCTACTACGAAAGCTTCGTCTACTCTGCCCCTGCTCACGGCAATCGTTTACATCATTGTCCTTCTTGCCGTCCTGTCATTCAATTTTGGGGAGTATGCGTTCTTAAGCTTCTTGGTGCCGTTTGAGAACATCATTACAATCGGCCTGGTCGCGCTCTTGGGGCATGGGGCCGTACAGGCCGGAACCAAGTGGATGTTCGTCGTCGCGCAAAGGCGAGCGTCGGAAGACGTTGCCCGCACCCTGCGAGTCATAACACGCCTGGTGGGATATGGGCTGATATTTTCCTTCCTGGTCTCCGTTTTGACTGACAATGCCGCGGCAGCGTTGACAATGGGCAGTTTTGCGGGTCTGGTCGCCGGCTTTGCCTCCCAAACAGTAATGGGACACACAGTGGCCGGGATCTTCCTGGCCCTGTTTCGGCCGATAGCAATTGGAGACAACGTGACCATTGGCAGAAACTCCGGTATCGTGTCCGACATAACCCTGATGCACGTCGTGTTGGATACAGATGAAGAGCAGAGTCTCATACCAAGCTCGACGGTAGTCAGCACGGTCCTGGTCAAGCACAAATCGAGCGATTGACGGCCCAGTATGGCACGGCCGCCTGGCGGCAAGGAGATGTCGGGAGATCAGGGTGCTCACTTGCTCTCCGGATTTTGCGGCGAAGCCGGCGGCGCAGGCAGCTTCTTCTTGAGGCTTGGGGATAAGAAAGCCACGCGCAAACGTGTACCCGGTTATTTGGAGACATTCGAGGGTGGTAGTAAACTAGTAAGGTAGTCCAGCAGGAATGGCACATTAAGAACTGAATAGGATAGAGAAGAACTGCTGTAGGAGTAGGAAGGAATGCAGCGGCTGCGAGGTCGTTGTATTCGACACACAGCAGGTTAAGCTACGAAGAGC
>MPML01000049.1 GCA_002238445.1 Caldilineaceae bacterium bin5 | reverse complement strand
CTTTGGCAAGTGGATGCACGAAATAGCCGGCCGACAGCACGTAGTCGAACCCGCCGGCGCCTGTCTCCGGGTCGTTGTCCACGTCGATCGACACAGCCCAGTTGTACTCCAGAGCATGCTCAGGCACTCCTGTTCTGTCGAATGTCAGCGTCTCCGGAACGTCCCTGAGATAAAAAGTGACGGTCAAGGTCTCCCCGTCAACCGTTGTCGTGACATCACGGATAACGATGTGCCCGACCAGTTCGTGTGACACATCTTCGGAAACAGACTGACCCGGCGTTACTTCAGACCCGTCCGATGAACCCTGAAAGGAAGCCGGCCGGCCCAATCCAAACGGAGTAAGACAACCAACCTCCTCCGATCCGCCCAGATAGTCATACACACCGAATGCGAGCTGCGATTCCGCCGTGATCCCGGGGATCTCTCCCGAAAGCGTTATCGTGTCCTCGTCAGCCGATACTTCGATGCGCGCCCATCCGAGAAAATCCATATCGCGATAGGGACTTCCATCTGGGTTCAGCTGCCATGTGTTGGTCTGCAGAATGTCCGTTGCGATAGCCGCACTCCGGTCGCGGCCGCTGGCGCCGCCGTGGGAAACGTGCATCGAGGACAGGAGGTATTCGAACCCGCTGACGCCTGTATCCTGGTCGGCGTCCACGTCGATCGACACCTCCCAGCTGTACTCTAATCTATCTCCGGGCACGCCGGCTCTGTTGAATGTCAGTGTCTCCGGAACGTCTCTGAAATGAAACACGACCTTCAGGGTCTCCCCGGCAAGGGAGGTGCTGATCTCCGTTACATCCAGATGCGCGGCCAGGAATTCCGAGACATCATCGCTGACGCTCTCCCCCGGTGTAACAGCACCATCGCTATCACACTGGCTGGAGGATATGAGGATGCTTGGCGGATCCTGACATCCAAACCCGTCGGACTCACCAAGATACTCGTTCGTCTGGAACGAGAGGCGCGAGTCCGGCGTGATTCCAGGAATCCGACCGCTGAGAGTCATCGTGTTCGTCTCTGCCGATACCTCAAGGCTGGCGTCCTGCAGAACGCTGGTACGCCCCCCTGGTTGCATCTCCCAAACATCAGCCTTTGCCACATCCTCTATCGGCGCCTCCGTGTTGTCCCCCGCATGCGAAGGCCACACGATGTGATGGGCGGACAGAAGGTACTCAAACCCGCCGTCGCCGGTCTCCGGGTCGGCGTCTACGTCGATCGAGATCCCCCAACTGTACTCCATATGGTTTACCAATGTGCCTGTACGATTGAAGGTCAGCGTCTCCGGAATATCCCTGAAACGGAACATGACGGTTAGGACTTCGCCAGCAAGGGAAGTGCTTACTTTGGAAATGTCCAGGTACGCGGCAGAAACATCGGAAACGTCATCGGTCGCAGTCGTCCCCGGCGCAACTGATGGTTCGTCATCCGTACACTGGCGAGCGGGTGCGTTCTGGCTCGGCGGCTCCTGACATCCAACCCCGTCGAACTCGCCAAGATACTCGTGCGTCTGGAACCAGAGGCGCGAGTTCGGCGTGATTCCAGGAATGCGGCCGCTGAGAATCATCGTGTCGTCCACTGCCGATACCTCAAGACTGGCGTCTCTAAATGATGTGATGCCTTCCCCCGGCTGCTTTTCCCAGACACTGGCCTCCGCCACTTCCTCGATCGGCGCCTCCGTGTTGTCCCCCACATGCACAGGCCACACGATGTGATAGGCGGACAGGAGGTACTCAAACCCGCCGTCGCCGGTCGTCTTGTCGTTGTCCACATCGATCGACACACCCCAGCTGTACTCCATCGAGCTTGCCGAGGTCCCCGGTCTGTTGAACGTCAGCGTCTCCGGAATATCCCTGAAACGAAACTCGACGGTCAGCATTTCGCCCGAAAGGGACGTGCTGACTTCGACAATGTCCATAAACGCGGCAAACACATCTGAGACATCGTCAGTTGCGGTCTGCCCCGGCGCCACCGTGGGGTCGCCTTCCGTACACTGACTCGGGAGAGTGCTCTGGGGTGCTCTCTGGCCAGGCGTAGCAGGACATCCGACCTCATCGGAACCGCCAAAATAGTCGTACGCTCTGAACGTAAGCTGTGAATCTTCCGTGATTCCAGGGATATTCCCGGAGAGCGTTATCGTGTCCTCTTTCGGGGACACCTCGAGGGTTGCGTCGGACATAGACATAAAACCATCCGAACGGGCTATCGAAACGCCGGTCTCTACCTTGCTCTCAATGGACGCTATGGCGTCACTCCCTTTTCCGGACCGGGGCACAAAGTGACTGGCAGACAACATGTAATCAATGCCGCTATTGCCGGTCTCCCGGTCGTTGTCGACATCGATCGACACCGTCCAACCGTACTCCCCATAGTTTTCCGTAATGCCCGTTCGATTGAATGTCAGCGTCTCCGGCACATCCCTGAGATGGAAAACAACCGTCAAGGTCTCACCTGACAACGTCGTGCTCACCTTGGCGATATCCACATATGAAGCGGTGGCACCCTCGATTTCATCCGTTGAGGTCTGCCCAGGCCTAATCAAAACTTTGCCGGGATCGCATCCCCGTGGTTCCACACTTTTACTGTATGGATCGTGACAAGCTAACTGATCGGCCTCGCCAGCGAATTCGACATCAAGAGCCGAAAAGGTCAGTCGCGATTCGGATGTGATGCCGGGAATGTAGCCTGAGATCGTTATCGTGTTTTCCTCGGCAGAGACCGCAAGGTCGGCGTCCGCGAGTGTGCTTGTGGAGCCGTCGGCGCCTGTCTCCCACACGCTGGCCTTCAACATCTCCCCGATTGGAGCGCTCGTGTCGGCATCAATCCCTTTGTGCGACAGGAACGCAATGTGGTAGGCGCTCAACAGGGTATCGAACCCGCCGGGTCCGGTGCTGCGGTCGTTGTCCGCATCGATTGCGACCTCCCATTCATACTCCATTGTTCCCTGCCTATGCTCAGTGTGATTGAACCTCAAAGTCTCCGGCAGATCCCTGAGATGAAACACAACCGTCAATCTCTCTCCGGACAGGGAAGTTTCAACTTCGGTTATGTCGATATGCGCGGCCGGCACGTCCGAGACAGCATCGGTTAAGGTATCACCCGGCCTGATCGGCTCCACCGACCCGCACTGGCTGACCCCGTGCGCAACAACAGGAGTTGTCCCTGTGGCCAGCAAGATAACAACTAGCAGAAAGCCGGCAAGGTTCTTGATCTTCACTGTTCCTTCTCCTGGAAAATGAAAGGGGCACCACGCCAGACACTAAGGGCCTCCCAAACCGGGAAGCGGGCGCAGCATTGAATGAGCGCCGGACAGACGCCTGACAGCCCGGGTCGATCCGGTGGCGGTGTTGTGTGGTTTCAGGAACGCTCTTCACCGCCCGGTATCGAGGCAGCACCAGCGACTGACGGATCCGAGCCAGCCGCGACATCACCTGTTGTTCCGGAAGTTCAGATATGTCTTCGCCCCATTCCACTTGGATGACGGTAAGGACAAGATAGCACTGTATTGCGTCAAACGAGCAGATTGTGGGCAGAGTTCCAGAAGACATGTGAGTTTGGCCTCAACAATGGGCCCACGAACCATGGTGTATGACGGACCAGCAATGATATGATGCATGCTCAGGTTTTCATGGCACTGGCGGAGGTTCCTCCTGTCAAACCTTTGCACAGACTCAAAACAGAGTTCTGCCGCCGGTGGTTCCAATGCGCCACCGTAGGAATAGCGGAGGTTGCCCTTGAATTATACAACCTGGAAATGTAATTTTTGTGTGATTCAACACTTTTCTTATGGCAGTATTGTGGCAATATCATGACTATTGCCCTGTAATCGATAGAATGAAGAGTGTTTGGTCCCTTTGCGTCGCCAATCGGGGACCGCATCCGGTCGCTGCGCTGGCAGGGGCAAGGCGCGTCTGTTGCGCTCCAGGCGCTGCCCGATAACTGGAGCCCGCAAACCGGCCGTCGACGCACCGGTCGGGAGCTGGTGAATCATCTGCTCCGGGTGCATGGGCAGAGCGACGAGAAGGATGCTGCGCAATCTGGTTCCGGACAGCTTGCCTGTCGGGGCTGTCCAGGCTCTATACTTGCAGTTCCTGATGACGTAAACCCCGCATGCTCAACCACCGGATCTATCTCTCAATCGCGAACGACACCCGCAGCATCGCTCCTGCCTCTACCTCGGCAACATTGTTCTCGAGCGGAAGGGCCGTCCGGATAATGGAGTCGGACCAGGAGGAAGCTCTGCATTGAGGAGCACTTATCTCCTCGGAAACAGCGATGACCTCCTTCCCTGGAGGCAGGCCCAACAGACTGGAAAGACGGCCTGCCCGCCTCTTGGCATCGGCGAACGCATCCAGAATCGCTTCCTCCTCAAGAGCGTAGCAGTCTTCCACGATAAACGTGTCCTGCATGGAAAGTGGTGCCGGCGCCAGCCCGGCTCGACAACGCTGGCGGCCCAAGCCCTAGACTTCCGCCCCTTCATGGATGATCGGAGGCAGACACCGGCGCCCCAAAAAATCCCTCTTTGAGAATTTCGTAACTGCTAAGCCATATACATTGTTTGTCTTGACCAGCCCTTTATCCCTGCCGCCATTCAGGCTATCTGATTGCGTATTCGGTTGGTGGCAGCCACGTTGGTGGAGCGGTACTGCTGGAATGCGCACACACGGTCGGTGAGCGATGCTTTTGTAGGGGGGCGTTGCGGGGGCGCAGCCCCTGCACAAGGGAGGGCCGAAGGCCCGACCGCCCAAATGCAAAAAGAGAGTATAGAGGAGTGAGGAGAGAGCAACCACCTTCGCTCGCCTCATTCAGGATCGCAATTTAGTTGTGGCTTAGTAGTTTCATAATTTCTTTCAGCGCCGACACATGACGCCATTTCGACCAATACCGCAACGCGCACCCTTTTCAGAGAATGCATAGACTCACAAGTACAGGCAGCGAGAGAGAAATCAGAGACTGCCTCCTTGACCTCCCCCCGAAGCGTAGGCCAATCCAGCATCAATCCACGAGCCCCTATACCGCATCGGTTCCGCCCCACTGTGCAACAGTGGTCAATTCCCGACTCCTTTGCCCTGGGAAGGCACGTGGATGGCAGTACTGATCGGCCCCTGGAATTCACGGTGCCAGTACCTCGCCTTGCCATCGCCAGGGCCGCATCGTGGAGATGGGTAGCCGCACTGGGCTTCTTGCGCGCCAAGACCTCTTCTTTGACCTGTACCAGGCACAATCTCTCGGGTCAGAACAGTAGTTGGCGCAACAGTCTTCGCAGCGAGGGCGCCCTGGGGCGCAAACTCGGCCGGCGAGGCTGCGCTTTGCTTGCTGCCGGCAGCGCCGCGGACGCTGGTGCATACACAACCCCGGGTGTCGCCGCACAGACCGACACTTGACCAACCAAGCCGCATCACCCAGGGAAAGCCGGTAAAGGCCCTCTCCCCAAACTGTCGGGGAGGGCCCTTTACCGGGCGGCGGCAGACCGCCGCAGCACCACACTTGCCACCATCAGGGAGTGCAGCAGACAATCGTATAGAGCCGGAAGTGCACACCCCGGATGGCGCCAGCTATGTGCCCAGACTCAGTCCTGGTTTTGTGCATGTATCCATATCGGCGCCTGGACCTGCGCTGGCCGACCGCAGATTCCGGGAACTGAGAAGACGCCAGGAACGAACGTGGCACACAGCGAACCGCAGACGGCCCCCTGTGCCAACGTCAACACCCCGCCGGCACTGCAGAGTGTCCACGTATTCAAAACAACGTAGCCGGCTAAACCCCGGCCGGTTGCACCTGGGCGACCGCAGGTGTTTATCACTGGTCGGTGCGGCTGCCCCTTTCTGCAAAAGACGGGACTATACGGAATGAAACGATTTCGCGACTCCCCCCTCTTTTGTAGCCTCTATTTCTTGCCTTTTTACCTGTATTCATGTACTCTCAACAGTCGAAAATCGCAGCATTGTGTCAACTGAAATTCTTGAACCAGCTTCCTTTCAGTCTGGAGATGGCACCCATGATCCTGTATCTGATTCGGCACGGACAGTCAACCAACAATCTGCTTGCTGAACAGTTGAAGGAGCGGGAAGACGAGGTCTCCTGGTCGTCCTATGCGAACGAGCGGGTAGCCGAACCCACCCTGACAGCAATGGGCGAGGAGCAGGCGAGCCTGCTTGGCACATATATGGGCGACGTGGCGATATCTCGGCTCTACTGTAGCCCCATGTTGCGCACTATGCAGACGATGCAACCCGTGGCCGACGCTTTGGGCGCCAATCCGTCGGTTTGGCTGGACCTGCACGAACATGGCGGCATATTTCTCAGGCCTGACGCCGGCGCCGAGGCAGTCGGCTTTCCCGGTCTCAGCCGAGCCGAGATGAGTGCGAAATTCCCCGGATACCGTCTGGACGGTGTGGGCGAAAACGGGTGGTGGCAAGGTGCAGAGGAGGACCGGGCCGCCTGCCATGCGCGCGCGGTGCGGGTCGCCGAAGCATTGCATAAGATGGCCAAAGAATCAGAGGAAGATGAAGGAATCGCCGCCGTCAGCCACGGCACTTTTATGGACAGCCTTCTCAAAGCCCTTCTTGGCCGGCTGCCTGGCAACGAGATTTACTTCAACCATCACAATGCCGGCATTACTCGAGTAGACTTCTTGTCTTCGATGTCCGACAGCGGTATGTTTGTCATAATTCGCTATACGAACCGGACTGACCATCTGGCCGGCATCAACTTGACCTATTGAGAGGAGTACATATTGCCTGATTTACGACCCCGGCTTTTTGCGAGCGATCTGGAGGGTGTTCTAGTCCCTGAAATTTGGATCGCTTTTGCTGAGAAGACCGGCATTGAGCAGTTGCGACTGACGACACGCGACATATCGGATTACGATCAGCTGATGCAAATGAGGCTGAAAATCCTGAAGGAACGGAATCTGCGTCTGCAGGATATTCAGGAAGTAATAGCAACCATCTCGCCGCTGCCGGGGGCAGGGAGTTTCGTCGACTGGATTCGCGCCCGCTCGCAGTTCGTCATACTTTCCGACACCTTCTACGAGTTTGCCAAGCCGTTGATGGCAAAACTCGGCTACCCGACGATTTTCTGTCACTCGCTGGAGGTTGATGGTGACGGGACCATAACCGGCTATCGCATGCGCCTGGACCAGTCCAAACGTAAAGCGATTCTGGCATTTCGTGACCTCCATTTCCAGACCATGGCAATGGGTGATTCCTATAACGACATCGCGATGCTCGAAAGGGCTGACACAGGGCTGCTTTTCGATCCACCTGACAATGTTGTTGACGATCATCCCGACCTGCCTGTGGTTCGCAATTATGGTGAGGCTAAGGAACTTATCGAGGAGTGGTTGGTGGATGAAGGGTAGAAGCTAGAGACTTTACTCTTGTGCGTTCCTCGATTACGGGATATATGACAAGTTTTCGGTCCGGTTCAGGCAGTGCGGAAGAGAGTACCGGCTCAACCGAGTTTGTGACCGTCCTTGGCTATATTCTGACGGTTTCCTATCCTCTGCTTGCGCTGTCCACCGGCGTCCGAGCACTGTTTCAGCTGTTCTTGAAGGAGGACGTGGTTAACTATCTTGCGCCGTCACTTAGTTTGGTGGCTTCGCTCTGTTACTTGACTGCGACGATTGGATTCGCCCGCCGGGTACGTTGGGGCTGGCGTCTTTCTGTGGGGGTCCTGGCATTTGAGACTGTGCTCACCCTGGTGGTTGGCACTCTGAGTCTGATTATCCCCGCAACCATAGGGCGTACTGTTTGGCGAAATTTCGGCGCTGACTACGGTTTTTTTCCTCTCTTTCAGCCGGTGATTGGCCTTGTCTGGCTATTCTGGCCTTCGATCAGAAGACAGTATGGCCTGAGAGTCGGACAGGAACGCGGGCGAGAAACTCGGTTGAAATTGGGATCGAGAGGTAGATGAGCAAAAAGAGCAGGCCGGCGGCGCCCTCTCGGACGAGCATCGCCTATCAAGTGTTGCGCAAAGCCTATACCTCCGGGCCGCTCAGTTTTGCCGACCACACTCCTGACTTGTCGGTTCGCAGATACTTCGGATTCTTTTTCAAGGCGATTGTCGTTCTTATCGCGCTTGTAATGTTGTTGCCGCTGGCATATCTCGTGTACCGGGCTGCCGGCGTGGGATGGGCTCAGGGGATTGACCTGCTGTTTCGCATACGCACCGTCCAGATCATGTGGAACAGCCTGATCCTCGTATGCGGCGTCACTACGCTTTCACTTGCGCTGGCACTGCCCTTTGCATGGTTGACGGAAAGGACTGACCTGCCGGGCGGGCGAATCTGGACTGTGTTGGCGATGATGCCTTTGGTCATCCCCAGCTATGTCGGCGGATTCACATTGATCGCCATGTTCGGTCCTCGCGGCGCCCTGCAAGAACTGTTGTCTCCCCTTGGCGTAGACCGTCTGCCGTCAATCTACGGATTTACCGGTGCCCTCTGGGCCCTGACGCTTTTTACCTATCCCTATATTTTCATGAGCATTCGTGCTGCGTTGCACAGGTTTGATCCCTCGGTTGAGGAGGCAGCGCGTTCACTTGGGTATAACGGGTGGCAGACATTTCTGAAGGTCACATTACCCAATCTGCGGCCCGCCATCACGGCAGGCGGGCTACTGGTTGCGCTCTACACGCTCAGTGATTTTGGCGCGGTTTCGCTGTTGCGTTTCAACAGTTTCACGCGTGCCATCTATGTTCAATACCTTAGCAGTTTTGATCGGAATGTTGCGTCTCTCCTGTCATTGGCGTTGATCGTTTTTACGATTATACTACTGGTGATGGAGAGAAACAGCAGAGGTCGCGGCCGTCCCCGTTATTACCGCAGCAGCGCGGGGGTAGTTGCTCCGCGCAAGCGCATAGAGCTCGCCGGCAGGAAATGGCCTGCACTCCTTTTTTGCGGGACGGTAGTCACGGCGGCCTTAGTGCTACCTGTCGGTGTGATTCTGTTCTGGCTGTTGCGGGGCTTGGGTTCGGGCGAATCGTTGGCCCCAGTATGGACGGCAACTCTCAATAGCTTTCGTGCGGGCGCCCTGGCGGCCATAGCCGCGATGGCATTGGGGCTGCCGGTCGCCTATGCGGCGATACGGATGGGGGGACGGCTGATGAGTCTCTCGTCCCGGGCAGTATATGTAGGCTACGGGCTGCCGGGCATCGTCATTGCGCTCAGCCTGGTCTTCTTCGGCGCAAATTTTGCTCCGCGCCTTTATCAGACTTTGTGGATGCTGGTGTTTGCCTACGTCGTCCGTTTTTTGCCGCAGGCCATGGGGGCAATGCAGATAAGCTTGTTGCAGATGAATCCTCGGCTTGAGGAAGCCGGGCGCAGCCTGGGCCTTGGGAACAGGGCCGTGTTCAGGCGCATAACAGCCCCGATAGTGCGGCCGGGTGTGCTGGCGGGGATGGCGCTTGTCTTTCTCACGACGGTCAAGGAGTTGCCTGCAACTCTGCTTTTGAGTCCGACAGGTTTTTCCACCTTGGCAACGCAGATCTGGTCGGCTACTGACGAGGCCTTTTTTGCACGGGCGGCCGCGCCGGCGCTTATGCTTCTGGCGCTGTCGGCCTTCAGCATATTTTTTGTGCTCATGCAGGAGGAAAGGGAAGTGGGCGGCGGCTAGGAATTCGCCTTGGTCGTCGAACATCGACCATTACCGCCATGCGTCGAACGGAACAGAGGCCACCTGGCCTACGCTTGCAGGGCGTAACCAAAGTTTTTGGTACCAGGGACGCTCCTGTCATTGCTGCAAGTGATGTTGACTTGGAAGCAGACAGCGGCGAACTGCTGGCACTTTTGGGCCCTTCCGGATGCGGAAAGACCACGACGCTACGCCTCATAGCCGGTTTTGAAAGAGTGGACGGCGGCACCATCGAAATTGATGGCGCGGTGGTGGCCAGCAAGTCTGTCCACGTACAACCGGAGAGGCGACGCGTGGGCATGGTGTTCCAGGAATATGCCCTGTTCCCCCATGTCAGTGTCCGGGCTAACATTGAGTTTGGGCTGCGCCGCATGGCTTCAGTCGACAGAGAGGCCCGCACCAAAGAGACGCTGGCATTGACGGGGTTGATGGGGCTCGAAGAACGGATGCCGCATGAATTGAGCGGAGGCCAGCAGCAGAGAGTCGCTCTGGCAAGGGCCCTGGCTCCTGAACCAGCCTTGATACTGTTGGACGAACCTTTCAGCAACCTGGACGCCAGCCTGCGCGCGCGTGTACGCGCCGAAGTGCGCGAGATTCTACATGCGGCCAATACGACTGCCATTTTTGTAACGCATGATCAGGAGGAGGCGCTGAGCCTAGTGGACCGAGTTGCGGTCATGCTGGATGGCAACGTAAAGCAGGTAGCCTCCCCCCACGAACTATACATCAACCCTGCCACGCGAGCGGTGGCCGAGTTTATCGGCGACGCGAATTTCCTGCCGGGCGTAGGACATGGAGATTCGATTGAGTGTGAGTTAGGGATTCTGGCGGCGCGCAAGCCCATTCGTGGTCCGGTGGATATATTGCTGCGGCCGGAAAACATCGAGTTGTTGGCGGCACAGCCCGGCCTGCCGGCGTCGCGGGTACGAAGCTCTCTTTTTTTCGGCCACGATCAGTTGATTACTGTCCAACTTCCAACGGGCACGCATCTTACCGCGCGACTGGGGCCCTCGGAAGGCTATGTAACGGATTTGCCGCTGCAAGTTGCAGTGAACTCCCCTGTGATCGCATATCCACGCACAAACGACGACGGCGGAAGTATTGGAGGCAGCCCTCGTGATGAGGCAACAAGCACCTGGGAAAGAGGTAGCCAAGAATGAGTGAAGGAATCATTTTAGAGGAAGCGCCGGATATACACGCCCAGTTTCAGGTTTCGTCACCAGCGATGATGGTGATATTCGGTGCGTCCGGCGACCTGGCGAACCGAAAGTTGCTGCCCGCAATCTACAAGCTTTCGCAGCAGCGGCTGTTGCCGCCAAACTTTGTAATACTGGGTTACGCGCGTTCTCCTTTGAGCGATGATGAGTTTCGGCATCGCGCCCGCACCAGCATGGTTGGGAATTCTGAAGTCGAATTCCAGGGTTCGGCGTGGGACGCTTTTGCGCCGCGCCTTTTTTACATCTCCGGCGAATATGACGACCACGAAGGCTTTGAACGGCTGCAGGAACGCATCAGCATGTTGGAAGAGCAGTGGAATATTGGCGGCAATCGCCTTTTTTACTTGTCGACGCCGCCGTCCGTCTACGAACCGATCATCACCTGCCTGGGAAATGCCGACCTCGTGAAGCCTGCCGGCGGACACAATTGGACCCGCGTTGTCATCGAAAAGCCGTTCGGCAGCGACTTACAGAGCGCTCACAAACTCAACGACCATGTCCTTTCTGTTTTTGACGAAGATCAGGTCTATCGAATCGACCATTACCTGGGTAAAGAGACGGTCCAGAATGTATTGGTATTCCGTTTCGCAAATGGGATATTCGAGCCGATTTGGAATCGCAACTACGTGGACAATGTGCAGATCACGGTCGCGGAAAGCATAGGCGTCGAGGGCCGGGGCGGGTACTACGAGAGGTCGGGCGCGTTGCGGGACATGATGCAGAACCATCTTATGCAGCTTGTTTCACTTACTGCAATGGAGCCGCCGATTGCATTCGATGCCAAAGCCGTGCGCGATCAGAAGGTCAACTTGCTTCAGGCCATTCGCCCGTTGAGCCTGGACGAAGTGCCAGATTATGTAGTGCGCGCTCAGTACAACGCTGGCACAGCCGACACGCGACCGGTCCCTGCCTATCTTGAAGAAAACGGTGTTGCATCAGACTCCACGACTGAGACATATGTGGCATGGCGCCTCGAGATTGACAACTGGCGCTGGCAGGGCGTTCCATTCTATCTGCGTACAGGCAAGGCCTTGCCGCGAAAGGCATCCGAGATATCGGTTACTTTTCGTCGGGCGCCACACCTGCTTTTTGACTCCACCGAAGGTTTCGATGGCGCGTCGGGTCAGGGCGAAACAGGACTACAGGCGGCAATCCAGAGGGAGCGGCTGATCGAGGATAGCTTAAGCCGCAACGTTCTGACCATGCGCATTCAACCGGATGAAGGGATTACGCTCAAGACGCTGGCCAAGCGGCCCGGTCCGTCGGTAAATCTGACCCCTGTCAACCTTGAATTCACCTATGGCCACAGTTTTGGCGATCCGCCGGATGCGTATCAGCGGCTTCTGCTGGATGTAGTGCTGGGGGATTCCACGCTTTTTACCAGAAGAGATGAAGTGGAGTTGGCCTGGCAGCGGATTACGCAGGTGTTGGATGGCTGGCAGATGCAGGAAGAGCAGTCATCCAATGGCAGCCAGCCGTTTCGGCTACCGACATATCCGGCAGGCACTTGGGGCCCTAAAGAGGCCGACGGGCTGCTGGAAAAAGAAGGCCAACATTGGATTGCTGAGTAAACGCTCCTATAGTGCGATAGAAGGCCAGAGGCACTCCAATCCCCCGCTACTGATCTCCACGACAGATGTAGCACGAGTCGGCGGCGTGCACCTTAATCTGGGCCACTAGTTGACCACTCTCGAAATCCCGTTGTCCGCTGTCGTCGGGTATGAACGGCAGCCTCTCCCCGCTTTCGAAGCTGTATAGGCCGATCCGAAGCAGATAGTCTCCTGGAGCCAACCCGCTTGGCAGTTCGAGTTCGCGGCTGTCAATGTACAGGCTGTTTGGTTTCCACTGGCTGGTTGGTAGCAGGCCGGCGAACGGGGGGCCATCAAACTGGGCAACAAGGTCTCCTTGTTGGTCGGTCATATGTATGTATGTAATCCAATCGCCGGCGACGCCATCGCCGGTTTCCCAGAAGAGGCGGAGGGAGCGGCCAGCAGGCCCATCCTCCAGGTCGTAGCCTTGCAGATGCAGGCCGTCATCGGTGTCAGCCGGCGTCTTCGTGGTAGCGTGTACCTTCTGAAATAATCCGGCCCGGAGAGGTTCAACTGTCGTCTCTCGCAAGAACAGTAAACCGTCCGTTGAGCCGGGAACACTTAGCCTTTCAGCGGAAGCGGAAACCAGTCCTGTTGCCAAAGTGAAAGGGGCAGGAGGAATGTCTAGGGGAATATACAGGCGAATTGTCTCAATGTAGTACAATTCCGGGTTCCAGACCCTGGTGGGCGGGCGCGGAATAGCCTGGTTCTCTACAGCCCACGATCGTCGCTGTTGAGGCGCATAGAGATGAAGAATCGTGTGGAAATCTTCTTCAAATTTGCTGTGCGCCTGCCAGTAGAGACGTATACTGACCGCCTCGCCAGGCTTTGGTCTCTCTCCATCAAGCAACTCCCAACCCAGGAGTGTTACAGTTTCTGAGCCGGTTCTGCCCAAGGTTACGGGTTCTCCCTCAGTGGCAAAAGCGAGCTGCTCAGAGGGCGACTGCCTCAGGAAGGGACCGCCAGAAGATGCGTCAACAGCAAAGCGGGCGACAGCGGCCGCCAGAACGCAGACAGCCAGCGGGGCCACGCCGCGAATCGAACCCGTCTGCATTGGTGGCACAGCGATCTTCGCATCCCTTTTGCGGAAGCGTTGAAGGATGAGCACGGCGACGATGCCTGTGATGCCTAGCAGACTCAACAGTTCCCCTCGATGTTGCCAGTCAGTTCCTCGCCAACGGATCACTAGCGGCTGCGAAGGATTGAGCAGTCCTGTCACTTGCGTCCATCCTGCAGACCCGCTTGAAAGGCTTGCCTGCGCGCCCGCGCTCCAGCCGGGATGAAAGTGCAAGCGCAAGAGGGCCGGCTCTTTATACTTGGACAGATCAACGGTCCCTTCATGAGGTGAGCGCCAGTTCAACCGTGTAGCCTTGGGTTCTTCAATCTCTCCCCTGATTACTCGCATGTCAGCGTCTTGGACAAGGAATTCGTCGAAACTGGTCAGGCCCCAAGCATCCAACTTTGGGCCAAAGGAGCGGGTATCATCCGGGGACAGAGATTTCACTGGCATGAAGGCCGAAAACATGGGCGTGTGCTTGGGGAACAGGTAGGGAAAGACAACAAGCAGAGAGGCAAGAACCAGAGCGAGTCCGGACAGCCACCTGTAGTTCTTTCCCAATACATCTGTTGTCGCAGCAGCCGCTACAGATGCTCCTAGAGGAGCGACTAGCAGAAAACGGGAAGGGTATTGAAAGAGGCTAAGGCCTGACAAACTTTCCCACAATGGTTCGGATAAGCTAGATGCCATAGCAAGCATCAGGATGGCGAAGAGTGAGCCGGCAGCGCCCCAGACTCGATGTTCCCTGCTTGGACCAATCACTGCAGCAGCGAGTCCGGCAAGAAGCGCTAGCCAGGAAGCGACCCCGAAAGTGTCGATCGGCATCAAAGGGTTGCCAGCTCTATTGTCCAGAATGGGAGACTGGAAGCCGGTCAACTGCCACCACCCAAGAAAGAACTCGCTGAAATGTGCGATTTTTTCCTGAGTGTTATCAAACTGCACATAGGGCAAGTCGAACACGGAAGGCAGCCAGAATGCGGCTGTAACCAGCATGGCGAGCAATGCGGCGCCCCCGCAGCGCAGTGACCCTTCCACATTTCGGTGGCCGACAAACATCATGATCCACCAGGAAAGAAGAACGATACCTCCCACAAGTGCCATGAGATTGTGGCTGACGGCCAGAGAGGCCATGGCAATTATGGCTGCCAGCCAAGTGCGGGAGGAGGCTCTGTTGTAAAGGGCTGTGCAGGCTCCCAGGCAGACGGGCAGTAGAAGTAGAGCCAGCGCCTGCGGGTAGTCGCCAGCATAGTATACGGTTCGAGTTAGGATTACTGGATGGAGGACGTAAATCGAAGCTGCAGCAAGGCAAGCGGTCGGACTGAAGGTTTGGCGCAGCCATCCGTAAACTCCAAAACCAGAAAGCGTAAGCGCCACTGTCATGACCAACTTTAAAGCATTATCTAGTCTGACGCCGATTCGATGGGCCGCAGCTACCAGCCAGTACAGTCCTGGGCTATAATGGTGGAAATCTGGAGCACCAAGATCGTTATATAGCTCCGGAAACCAGCGCGGCCAGAAGACGCCTTGTCTGAAAGCGCGTTCGACCGCAGCGCTACGATGAAGATGGATCCGAATGTCGCCAGTACCAACAGGAATGCCATCAATCTGCAAAAATGGGCTAGCGACTATGACCGTTAGAATGGCGATGAAAAGAATGACCAAAGGACCAAGAGGGTTCCGACCGAGCATATCCCGAAGTATACGTAGTCATAACCTGCAAAGCAAACCACAGGAAGATGGAAGCATATCGCGGTTGGTCAAGAAAAAAGTTCATTACCGACAAGGAATCGAAAACTAAGGGGAGCGAAGGTGGCCGGGCTAATCCTTTCTTGTCTGATCGAAACATGATAGTCCAACCGAATCGGACGGAACTTGCTCATACCGCAGCGGGGATGATCGCCGCCGCCTAGCTTATCAGCATTGATCAGAGGGGGGCCTTCAACATTGCTCTCGCCGGCGGCTCCACACCAGGCCCGGTGTACGAACTCCTGGCTGCCGACAGCGAGATAGACTGGAGCCGGTGCAACATTTTCTGGAGCGACGAACGCTGTGTACCGCCTGATCATGCGGAAAGCAACTACAGAATGGTCCGCGAGACACTTCTTGATCGGCTGCCGCACGTTCCGGCACTTGTGGCCCGCATGGAAGGCGAACTGCCACCGGAGAAGGCGGCGCGCTCCTACGAGCAGGTTATTCGCGAAGTTTTGCCTGCCCAAGAGTCCGGTATTCCAAGGTTTGACCTGGTCCTATTGGGTATGGGTGACGACGGCCACACGGCCAGCCTCTTTCCAGGTTCAGAATCTCTTCAGATCACGGATCGACTGGTCGCGGCAGACTGCGTTGGCAAAGTCGACGCATTTCGCCTGACCTTTACTTATCCGCTTATCAATGCCGGGCGTCATGTTCTTATACTGGTCAGCGGGGCATCCAAGGCTGACACGTTACACAGTGTTCTGCAGGGCCCGCCCCAGCCCTGGAAATTCCCTGTGCAAGGCGTACACCCGACGTCAGGCCAGCTCAGATGGCTAGTCGATGCTGATGCAGCGCACGATATCAGGCAGTAAATTCGAGCACAATTCCTTCAGGAGCCTAAAGCTGTGAAAATAGTAGGAAACATCTCCGTACGACCTCCTCTGCCGCAGGCCATCCATCGTTTGCAAGAAATGGCATACAATCTCTGGTGGACCTGGAACCCGGACGCGCAGGATCTCTACGGGTCAATTGACAAAGAACTGTGGGAGAAGGTGAGCGAGAATCCGATCAGGTTTCTGCGCACGGTGTCGCTGCAGCGACTTCAAGCTGCCTCCAGCGACTACGAATATCTGCGGCGGTACCGCTCAGTTCTCGAGCGGTTTGACGACTATATGGCCGAAGATGCCGACACCTGGTTCAAGCGCCATTTCCCTGAGCGCCAGCACGAGTTGATTGCCTACTTCAGTGCCGAGTTCGGCCTGCACGAAGCGCTGCCGATTTACAGTGGGGGCCTGGGAATCCTTAGCGGCGATCACTGCAAAGAGGCGAGCGACATGGGCTTGCCTTTGGTCGGTATCGGGTTTCTGTATCCGCAAGGTTACTTCACGCAACAGATCAGCGCCGAGGGCCGTCAGGAGGCGATTTATGAGAAGATTGACTTTTCCGAAGTGCCGGCTACCCAAGCTCTGGATGCCGAGGGTGTCCCGGTTGTCGTCCATGTCGATCTTCCAGGGCGAACCGTCTACGCCAAAGTCTGGAAGATTCGCGTGGGACGGATAATCCTCTACCTGATGGACACGGACGTAGAACAGAACGCCCATCAGGATCGGGAACTCAGCGCCCGGCTCTACGGCGGGGATCATGAGATGCGGATCAGCCAGGAGTACGTATTGGGCATTGCGGGGGTGCGTACTCTGAGAGCGCTCGGCTATGAACCGACCGTCTGGCACATGAATGAGGGCCATAGCGCATTTCTCAGCCTGGAACGCATTCGAGAGATGGTACAGGACGGGATGGAGTTCGAAACTGCGGTCGAAGTCGTGCGCGCGGGCAATGTCTTCACAACCCATACCCCTGTGGCCGCGGGCCACGACGCATTTCCGTTTGAGCTGGTCGATAAATTCTTCTGGCAGTACTGGGGTCAGATGGGAATCGACCGTGAACGATTCCTGGGACTTGCCCGCCATGACCATGAGTGGGGCGCCGAGTTCAGCATGACTGTTCTCGCGTTTCGCCTGAGCGCCTACCATAATGGCGTGAGTGCATTGCACGGGCAGGTATCGAGGCGCATGTGGGAGCATCTGTGGCCCGGCACGCCGGAAGACCAGGCGCCCATCAGACACATCACCAACGGCGTGCACACTGAGTCGTGGCTGGCTCCGGAGATGCGGGCTCTTTATGATCGCTATTTCAGCCGGTCCTGGCTGGCAGATTTGGACTGCCCTGACATTTGGCAGGAGATTGAAGCGGTTCCCGACGAGGATTTGTGGGAGGCCCATTACGCCTGCAAGCAGAAGTTGGTTGGGTTCCTGCGCGAACGCCTGAAAAAGCAGCAGCTGCGTCATGGAGAAGGTCACTGGAAACTCGCGGAAATCGATAAAGTGTTCGATCCAAAGGCGCTGACACTGGGATTTGCCCGCCGCTTTGCAACCTACAAGCGGGCCACGCTTATCTTCCATGATAGAAACCGACTTAAGAGGCTTCTGAACAATCCTGAACGGCCTGTCCAAATCGTCTTTGCCGGCAAGGCCCATCCGGCCGACGAGTACGGCAAGGCGCTGATCGAACGTATCTATCTTCTGAGCCAGGAGCGGGACTTCTTCGGCAAGATTGCCTTCATTGAGAACTACGACATCAATGTCGCTCGTCATCTGGTTAGCGGCGTGGATGTCTGGCTAAATACGCCCCGCCGGCCATTGGAGGCAAGCGGCACCAGCGGTCAGAAGGCGGCCATCAATGGAGCGCCGAATTTCAGTATTCTCGACGGGTGGTGGCGAGAAGGATACGATTCAGACAATGGCTGGGCCATTGGCGAGGAGAGGGAGTACAAGGATGTCGACACGCAGGACGAGGCCGACGCGCTCAGCCTGTACAGCATATTGGAAGAGGAGGTCGTGACGGAGTACTACGACCGTCGGGCTGACTGGATAGGGCGTATGCGCAGAGCAATTGCCACTTGCGGGCCTCAGTTCAGTATGCGCCGGATGCTGTCTGAATACGCAAGATCCCTCTATATTCCAGCGATGGAGAGCAATCGTTCCTATCGCGAAAACTATGGCGAAACGGGGCGGCAAGTAGCGCATTGGAAGCAACATGTGCGCAACGAGTGGCATTCCGTTTATGTGGAAGTTCCTGAAATTCCTGCCTCCCAAGCCATGATTGGCGACGCAATTGAGGTGAAGGCCCAGGTCTGGCCGGGAAGGCTGTCCGTGGATGACTTGGCAGTCGAGTTAGTTACTATGGCCGCAAACGAAGGGGAGGATGCGACCAGGCCGGAACCCGATCAGCTGCATCAGGTCGCCTCAGTTACAGCGCCCATGCTTGCAGCCGTACAGGAGCCGCATTATCATGAGCACCATCACCACCACGATGACGGCATTTGTTTTCGCGGCGTCCTGATGCCGGAGGAGACTGGTAAACACAGTTACGGCGTGCGCGTGCGACCCCACCATCCGGCTCTTATTCATCCGCTGGAGTTGGGACTGAGTGCCTGGGCATAGGTAGCGGCCGCAGATAAGAATACGACCGCCTAATACCGGTGATCAATGGCGATACACTGAGCGGGGAGGATACTATGAGAGTATTGATAACTGGAGGAACGGGGCTGATTGGGTCGGCTTTGATAAGAAGCCTTCGCGATAGCAACAGTGAAATTACAGTCCTGACCAGGTCTCCTGACCGACATCAGGGACTGATGCAGAGCGGCGTCCGCCTGGTAAGGTGGGACGGCGCTACCGCTGAAGGATGGGGCCATCTAGTGTCACAAGTTGATGCGGTGGTCAATCTTGCAGGTGAAGGAATCGCCGACGGACGCTGGTCTACGGCGCGCAAAGAGAGGATCAGAGAGAGCCGGGTTCGGGCTGGCAACGCGCTCGTGTCGGCAATTCGCGATGCCGAAAGCGTACCCAAGACGTTGATTCAGTCTTCAGCCGTGGGGTACTATGGGCCGGGCGCCGATGAGATCATGACCGAACAGACCTCGCCCGGAGAGGACTTTCTGGCCAATGTCTGCTCTGAATGGGAAGCCTCTACTGCAGAGGTCGAAGCGATGGGCGTGCGGCGCGTCGTCATACGTACAGGCGTCGTTCTCAGTTCGGAGGGGGGCGCCCTGCCCAGAATGACGCTTCCTTTCCGGCTATTTGCCGGTGGCCCTCTGGGAAGCGGCAAACAGTACTTTCCCTGGATTCATATTGCCGACGAGGTGGCCGCCATTCGATTTCTGATGGAGAATGAAAGAGCATCCGGCCCATACAACCTCGCGGCCCCCAATCCGCCGCAGAACAGAGATTTCGTGCGCGACCTCGGGAGAGCGATGGGCAGACCATCCCTGCTGCCGACTCCATCTTTTGCGCTGCAAGCCCTCTTTGGCGAAATGTCGACAGTGCTTCTGGATGGGCAACGGGCTGTCCCAGCCCGCTTGGAAGAAGATGGCTATGCGTTCGTTTTTCCCGAGACCGTTGCCGCGCTGCGCGATCTGGTGTAGAATGGGAGACAGAAAAGGGAATTCTTGTGCTGTTGCAATAATTCCTATACGAAATGCCGAAAAGTTCGTCCGACGCTGCACGAGACTTTGAGGTGAGATGACCAGGTATGACTAGACAACAAGCTGACGTGCCACTGCAGGTAGCCCGCCCCCAAAGTGGATCTGCGACGTCGGCAGAATCAGGGAGCAATGCATGGCCTCCCTCCTCTTTCGTTCTGTGGGCCGGTGTAGCATTCAGCGCCCTGTTCACACTCCTCATCTGGGCTCTGGACTCTCGACTGGCAAGCATTGAGCTGCTTCCAGACACCGGCGCCAGCTGGTACTACTGGAAGCTCCCGGCCCCGACTTTTTGGACCCGCGCTACCTCCTGGGGATTCTACCTGGCACACCAGCTGGTCCTTTGGGGCATCATTTACTATGCGCAGAGTTACCGCAAACATCGCTATACGAAGGGGTTGCATAAGGTTAACATCTGGGCCTTGGCTGCCAATGCCTTTTTCATCTTCCTGCATTTAGTTCAGACACACATCTGGTATGACGGTCTTGCTCAGGACACCCCAATCTTCAGCAGCCAGGGCGCAGTAATTGTCCTGCTGGTATGGGTCCTCCTGATGGAAAATAACCGGAGGGGCCAATTCTTCGGCCGGCCCGTGCCTTTTCCCAAGGAGGTTGTCCGCTTCGCCCGCACCTACCACGGCTACTTTTTCGCGTGGGCGATCATTTACACCTTCTGGTTTCACCCCATGGTGTCTACGTCCGGTCACCTGATCGGATTCTTTTACATGTTTCTGCTGCTGTTGCAGGGCAGCCTCTTTTTCACTCGTGTCCATACAAACCGCTGGTGGACCTTTGGCCTGGAAGCGACTGTTCTGATCCACGGAACACTGGTTGCTGTTATGCAGGGAAATGGCCTTTGGCCAATGTTTCTGTTCGGTTTTGCCGGAATCCTGGTGGTAACACAGATGTATGGATTGGGTCTGTCGCTGCCAATTCGGCTGCTCATTCTCGGTGTGTTCGTAGGCTCCGCGCTCTTTGTGTACAGCAACATGGGTTGGTACAGACTCAACGAGGTAGTGCGTATTCCGATCATCGAATACGCTTCGGTGTTTGTCTTGGCCGGCCTCTTCTGGCTCGGCCTTTGGATAGCCCGGTCGGTCAAACGGTTAAGACACGCGTAGTGCGTTGGAGTTACCCTCTTTGGCAGCAAACGACATGGACAATCCAAGGCCGGAACTGGTAGCTGCCGACCAAAGTGACTCAGATGGGGAGACGGGGTCCGGCGGCCCTGCGGCTTTACCGAAAAAGTGGCGGATATGGCTGCTTGCCTCCCGGCCCAGAACCTTGCCGGCCGCCATTTCCCCGGTCCTGGTTGGGACCGCTCTGGCCTGGTCTGACGGCTTGTTCTCTCCTGCTCCGGCGCTTGCTGCTGTTGCCGGCGCGCTGTTGTTGCAGATTCTTTCCAATTTCGCCAACGATTATTTTGATCATAAGAAGGGTGCTGATACGCGGGACCGCCTGGGCCCTACGCGTGTAATGGCGGCGGGGCTCCTTTCCGCGCGAGACATGGGCGTGGGCATGGCCGCAACTGCAGGCCTGGCCGTTCTGGTGGGTATCTATCTGATCCTGGTTGGCGGGTGGCCCATACTGGCGGTGGGCGCTGCGTCGCTGCTGGCCGCCCTGTTATACACGGGAGGACCGTTCCCCTTTGGCTACCATGGGCTGGGGGACCTCTTCGTATTCGTCTTTTTTGGGCTTGTCGCCGTATGCGGCACTTACTTCGTTCAGGCAGGAGGGATTTCGGCGGACATACTGCTTGCGGCAGCACCGGTAGGCATGCTCATTACTGCCATACTTGTGGTGAACAATCTGCGCGATATCGTGACCGATGCCCGGGCCGGCAAGCGGACGCTGGCAGTGTTTATCGGGCCCAAGAAAACGCGGCGCCAGTACGTGGTTCTGCTCGTTCTGGCCTATATTGCACCTCTTGTACTGTGGCAGGGATTCGGATTCGGAACAGCAGTGCTGCTTCCTTTCCTTAGTGTACCGCTTGCCGCCAGGAGAGTCCTGTCCATCTACTCGGCAGTGGGCACTGAGCTAAATGCAGTGTTGGCGGCGACGGCCCGACTTTCTCTCCAATATAGTCTGCTGCTGTCGCTCGGCATAGTTCTCTGACGATGCCAGATTTCGATGTCCTCTTCGTTGGAACCGGTCACAACGCCCTTGTCTGCGCAGGATATCTGGCCCAGGCCGGCTACCATGTCGGAATGCTTGAGGGCAGATCCACAGTGGGCGGCGCGGTCGTGACGCAGGAGGTAATCCCCGGATACCGCTTTGATCTGGGAGGCAGCGCGCACATTCTCATTCACCACACGCCGATTGTTCGCGATCTCTGCCTGGAAGAATACGGCCTCAGTTACATCGACCTGGACCCTCTATTTTTTGCGCCCTTCCCTGATGGCACAAGGCTATTTGTCTGGAAGGACCTCGACCGCACCTGCGAAAGCATTGCCGCCGTCTCCCAGGAGGATGCCGCTAACTATTACCAGTATGTCAACGATTGGAGTCCGCTGGCTGAGGCAATGGTGGAGTCCTTCATGCTCCCGCCCACGCCACTCAACGTGGTAAAGACCTTGGGCTTCCAGAGCGGCGTGCGGAAGGATTTGCGCCGGCTGTCGGCTATTTTCGGCGGGTATGGAAAACTTCTGCGCACGTCATTCGTTTCACCTCAGGTCCAGGCTGTCATTGGCTGGATGGCAGCCCAGTCGGGACCACCGCCCACTGAGCGACTGAGCGGCCCGTTCGCGCTCTGGCACCCGATGTATCACCGCTCCGGCGTGAAGAGACCGCGAGGCGGCTCGGGTATGCTGACCGAGGCGCTGGCGCGCATGATCAGAGCGCATGGCGGCTCAATCGCTACGAGCTGTCGCGTCGAACGGATATTGGTAGAAAGCGGGAGAGCAGTTGGCGTTCGCACTGAAGAGGGCGACCTGTTCACCGCCAAGAGAGCCGTCGTATCCGGCGCGCATATTCACACTACACTGAAGCTCCTGGCCGAACAGGTCCCCTCTGCGCGTATCGCCCTGGCGCGGAGATCGCGGGTTGGCAATGGGTTTGGAATGATGGTGCGGTTTGCTATGAATGCGTTGCCCGACTACGCCGCCGGCAGTACATTTGCCGATGGCGGGTCTCGCCCGGAACACCGTGCACTACAGTTCATCTGCCCTGATCTCGACTATCTCGATCGCGCCTACGGCGACTTTCTGGGAGGACGGCCTTCTGAAGATCCGGCCCTGATTGCGATGTCTTTTTCGGCGGTGGATTCGACCTTGGCACCGCCAGGTAAACACGTTCTGTTTTTGTGGGGACAGTACTTTCCGTATGAACTGGCTTCGGGCGGTAGCTGGGATGATATTGGCGACGAGATAGCTGACCGCATGCTTGCCAAGTTGGCTGAATACGCGCCGAACGTAGCAGGGGCCGTGGTTGGCAGGCTTGTGCAGACCCCGCTCTGGCTGGAAAGAGAGTTGGGACTGCTGCGGGGCAATGTCATGCATCTTGAAATGTCGGTCAATCAGATGTTCACAATGCGGCCGGCGCTTGGGATGAGCAATTATCGCGGCCCAGCGAAAAGCCTCTATCTCACCGGCGCCAGCACGCATCCGGGCGGAGGCATCATGGGCGCAGCCGGTAGAAATGCCGCTGCTGTTCTCCTCCATGACCTGAGCCGCAAACCGCACTTCACCGGGCTCTGAACGGCACCAAAATCTCTCTCGCTTCCGTCCGCGCGGCCACTGGCCTGACCCAAATCATTGGGGCGGGCTGATCAAAGTGATAGAATTCATTCATGGAATCCTCACTGAAGGAAGTTTCTACACGCACAACAATCTTTCGATTTCGTAGCAGCGGTGAAGATGCAGTCGGCTATGTCAGCGACGACGAGATTTGTCGCTTGCGATGGGGGAAAGGATTGACGATTGGCCGCTGCCAACGCGAGGAAGGCGGGTGGCGTATCTTTCGCTCAACGCGCTTCGACGAAAAGGAGCTGGGAGGGATTTCCGCCGACGGGGTAATTCACAGCCACGGCCTTTTCGAAGGGGGTAGCCTGGGATGGCTGGAGGAGGATGGAACTGTGATTCGAAGCGGATTGATATTTGCAGAGGAGGAAGTCGGCCGCGTTGAAGGGCCCTACCTGCAAGCGGCCGCGGCGGCTTTGCTGTTAATCTTCGTGCCCGAGGATGATGAAGCGAGCAGAGAGATGAAGAGGCGGGAATAGTGTAGAGGATTATTATGTGTGTAGTTGTAGATACTTATATTGGCTATGCGAAATGAAACTTTGAATTTTATCGAAACTGAACGTCTTACCTATTGTGTTCGAACGTCGGGCAGCGCTGACGGGGTTCCCCTGCTTCTGCTACACGGCTCGCACGCTTCCAGCCGTTGGTGGGAACCATTTTTCGCTATACTGCCAGAGTCCATCTATGCGATTGCGCCCGATTTACGCGGTTGTGGTCAGAGTAGCCACTCTCACGATGGGTACGGAATTGAGGAGCAGGCCGCAGATATTGCCGGGCTTGTTGAGAGTCTCGACTTGGCGGATTTCGACCTGGCAGGACACGGCAGTGGCGGCGCAATCGCCATTGAGTACGCCCTGCGTCACCGCCAACGGTTGCACAGTCTGATTCTGATTGACAGTGTGCCGATTGAGGGGGCTTTCACGCCGCTTCAGGGGCTGCAGCTCCTGTCGCAAATGCGGGAAGATCGATCCCTTTTGCGCCAAGCCCTTTCAGCGCTGATGCCTGCCGTGCCACCTCCTACAATGACAGGAGCTGAATTTGAGGCATTTTTCGAACTGTTAGTCGAAGATGCTTCTGGTATGGCGCCCGCGGCGTTCACCGGCGTGGCCGAGGCCTTGGGGCGCTGGAATAGGATGGACGAGGGGCACAGACTGACTTTGCCCACGCTGCTGCTGCTTGGAACTGAAGACGTTGTTGTCGAAAGAGAAGCCGCCACGCGTTCGCTGCTTGCGATTCCTGGGGCGTCCAACCTCGAGATCCTCAGAGGAGTTGGTCACAGTCCCATGATCGAGTCGCCTGTTGTGCTGGCGGAAAGAATAATTGAGTTTATTACCGAGGATTTCGAGAGCTTTGAGGAGGCAAGGGACTATGCCAGCGAAGGTAACGGCGATTCAGATGACTTGTAACGGTATTATCGGCAACTTGCCAGCGGCTGGCCCATGCTCTCCAGACTCTGCAGAACACAGGGCCATTCAATGACAAACGAGAGCGAGCGAGAACTGCGGGCCCATTGGGATGCGCGTTATCGCAGCGGCCAGACGCCGTGGGATACAGGCATCACTCCGCCGGAGGTGCAGCAATTTTGGCAGGAACATTCTGAGCTTGCTGCTGGCAGCTTCTCCATAGATATTGGCTGCGGCACAGGGCTCAACACGCTCTTTCTTGCAAGGCAGGGCTTGCGGGCAGTAGGAATTGATCTTTCCGGACAAGCGCTTCAGCATGCCAAACGCCGCCTGGATGCACATTTACGGGAAGCGGCCTTCCCAATGGGCGGGACAGCGTCTTTCGTGCAGGCAGATGTCAGCAGGCTGCCAATAGACCGACCGGGGGCCGCTTACGCATTAGATATTGGCTGCCTTCACAGCCTGCCCGACGCGCGCCGTGCGGCCTACGCCGAGGGAGTCTGTCGCGTGTTGCGGGAAGGGGGCTACTACCATCTGTACGTGTTTGACAGAGATCCAACTGACGGCCCGGGGGCCAGGGGGATGTACGAAGGAGAGGTAGCTTCGCTTTTCGGCAGCCGCATGGCAGTTGTAACAGAAGAGAAAGGCATCTCGTCCACGCGGGCCTCACGACCTTCACGCTGGTTTCTTCTCAGAAAGGGTTCCTGAGAATTCTGACGCGCGTCGATCGAAGGTTAGTAGTCGAAGAAGGTTAATCCATTCACGCCTTGCCCAATCTGGCCAGGACATTCCGGTCGCGAAACGGGCGCGGACCCTCCTCCGTCGTCCGGTTGAGGGTTATTGGGGCTGATTGAGGTATTTGTTTCTATCAGCGGTGGCCTGTCGAAAACGCGCTGAAGTTCGTCAGCGATGTAGTCCCAATCCACCACGAAAACCGACATGCCCGCCCGCCATCCAGGCTTCATCGCATCCGGAGGAGCCAGCACCAGTCCCTTGATGCTCGATTCATTCAGTGAGAGCCCAAACCGTCCGAATTTCAGGGTGTCCCATTTGCCCACATCGGTGTCAACAGAGTAGCGCAGTGCGTCATACAGGCCGAGCGCGCGCGGCAGCAGATTCTGCTCGGAAAGTTGTCGGCGCAGGGCCCAGACGACGCGCTGTTGCCGGCGCGCACGTTCCAAGTCTCCGCCGCCTGCTCTGCGGCTGCGCACGTAGCTGAGCGCCTGTTCGCCGTCCAAAAGATGTTCTCCTGGCGGCAGGTTCAGATAGATCCCCTCTTCCGGATAGACTTCATACAGATAGCAGTCTACGTGAATCTTGAGGCCTCCCAAGGCATCGATCACGTTTTTGAATCCTTCAAAGCGGAATCGAATGTAGTTGTCGATAGAGATCCCAAGCCGGTCCTCCAGGATTGAGATCAGTAACCTGGGGCCCCCACCCCCTGGCGCGTCCATCTCTCCCAGATAGTCGATTACATTTATCCGATTTGGCAGGTGCCCTGGGATGTGATCGATATACATATCGCGAGGAAAGGAGACGATGGCTGCCTCGCCTAGATCGGGGTTCATCATCAGAAGGATTATGACGTCGGTGCGCCAGTTGGGCTGATCAGGCCTCTGGTCGCTTCCCAAGATCAGGATGTTTGTCGTCGTATTCAAGGGCTCCACGGTGGGAGTTGGCGGCGGGCTAGGTGTTGGTGTAGCTGTGGGAAGGGGTGTCGAACTAGGTGTGGGCGTAGGCGTGGCCTCGATGGCAGCCGCCTGTCCCTGTTGCTTGGTTGGCGCGAGAGTAGGGAACTCTTCATCTGTGCTGCTGCCGGCTGGGGGCGCATCGGTTTGGGCATTCTGGGAATGGGAGCCGTCGACCTGGTCGTCGGCCGTTGACTCCTTGTCATTGCTGGCGAAGACAAAGCTGAGCAGTATGGCGCTGCCAAGAATGAGTAGCAGGTAGGGCCGCACGAACGCGGGCAGACCGCGCTTCAGCGTAGGTCGTGAATGTCTTAGGGGAACTGGGAGGTTACGCCTCAGGCTCATAGCCGGAAAGTTCGTCGGTGGGTCTGGACGGACCGCTAGCGCCTAGCCCCATTCCTGATTGCAATATGTGCGGGACGAGAAAACTTCGAGAAGTGAGGATGGGAAATCGGGTCGTGTTCGTTCTCCTCCTTTCTCTTTCCTCCTCAGAGGAACAGCCCATCTGTTAGATTTCAAGGTCCAGCAGGATACGACGGAGCAGGTCCATCGCGCGATTGCCGACCCAGGCACTTGTAAGACGGTCGGCGCCGCCGAAAGGGAAGCGCGCCACTTCAGTGCGGTCCGGGCCAGCGCAGCCAATCCATGTTTCGCCTCCCTGGTTGGAATGGAAGGTCTCGTCCGGTTTGCCGCTTGTGATTACGGCCAGCCCGTGTGAAACATTGCATTCCATCCGAAGCTGCAGCGCCAGCTCGTGTGCAACTTCGCCCGCTGGAGGCTTGTCAAGTAGTGTCCGCAAGGCCGATGCCTCTGCATCGGCATGCAGAATTCGAACGGGATTTTCAGGGTTGACGCCCTTATTCAGACGGTCGGCAATCGTTCCGCCGGTGACCGTTTCCAACAGAGCTACGCTTGCATCAGCCTCGTGCAGCAGCCGCGCCAGGACGGATTCGACCGCTTCATCCGGCGTGGTGCTATAGATGTAACTGCCGATAACGGCGCGCACTTTCTCTTCCATTGTGTCGAGAAGCTCTTCGGCTTCTTCGGCGCTGGCAGCCCTGGCTGCGATTCGAACATCGGCTTGACCCAGGTGGGCGGCCAAGCCCATTGTTGGGTTGGTGCTGTCCATAAGGTGGCCCAGCTCGGCGTCGAGACTGCTTTCGCCAATGCCCACAGTTCGCAAAATCCGTCGCCGAATGATGCCGACGCCACCCGTCAACTCCTGCAGGAATGGCAGCACAAGGTCGGCCATCATTCGCTTCATTTCACGCGGAACGCCCGGCATGGCGATCACTTTTCCGTCTCGCCCGTGCCTACGATCATAACTGATGAATCCGGGAGCAGTGCCGACCGGGTTTTCGAGTATGGTCGCTGATTCCGGAATCTGTGCTTGCCGAAGATTGTTTTCGCTCATACGCTGGTAGCCCCAGCGGGAGAATCGCTCGCGCAGATTGTCTTCGATGTCTGTGTGTCTTTCCAGGGGACAACCGGTGGCATTTGCGATGGCGTCGCGCGTGATGTCGTCGGCGGTGGGTCCCAGGCCTCCTGTAATTAGAACGACGTCGCTACGTGTCAGGGCGGTCTCCAACACGCCGCGCAGTCGAGGCTCGTTATCGCCGACAGTGGTCTTATAGTACAGATTGACCCCTATCTCCCTGAGTTGCTGCGCAATCCAGGCGGCGTTCGTATCAACGATGTCACCGAGTAGAATTTCAGTACCCGACGTGACCAGCTCAGCGGAAACGGTCTTGGCTTCTGTCATGATCGCTTTCAGTTTTTGTGGTCGTACATAATCGAGAACGTCAGTTTACTTTGCTTAGCTGCCCACCCGGATAATCGGATCTAGAGTAGTAGGGCCGCCTGGCCGCGGATGCTGCGGACACGACCTGCCAGAGCGGTATTGCCTTCGCCGCTGAAGCGTTGTTCCAGCCCTTTCAGTGCAGTCACGAATTCCTGCGAAAGGTTCGAGCGGTTGTCCTGCAGCAGACGGCGCATTGTACCTTCATCGGGTGCGGACAGTAGCTGGTTGAGCAGCTTCATTTCCGGGGGCATGCGTTCTTCCAATATTGCAACTGCCTTCTCATAGATGGTACGCAGCCTCTGCACCGCAAATGCTGCCTTGCTCTCCTCGGCCTGCTTGATGTTCGAAGCCAGAACTGCGAGGAACATTTCATCGATCCGATCAGCGTTTTCCCGGAGGGCCGCATCGGTATCGGGCGCCTGCAAGACCTCCTGCAGAACAGCCTGAACTTGCTGTGCGGCCGCCTGCTGGCTCTGACTGCGCTGTTCACCAATTTCGACGGTTCTTTCCCGAATGGCGATCAGTGCTGAGCGCTCTTCGGGGTCGGTAGAGTTCTCCAAACGGTCGGCGAGGCCGAGCAGGAATTGGTAGTCAGTAAAGCCGGCCGCCGCGTTGAGGACGGCAGTTGCGATGGCCTCGCCGTTCTCGCCCTCAAGCCAGTAGTCGACCAACTTTGAGAGCAACTCCTCGCGCGTGGTCTGCGGCCCGATGCTGGACAGCGCTTCCTGTACGCGTTCTTCCAAGGCTTTAAGCTCCTGGCCGGCTTCGGTGGAGTCAAGCAGGGAGGTGCGCAGATTTACGAGAGCTTCGTGCTGTTCGGGCTCACCTTCAGCGGCGACGGCATTGATTACCTGGCCCAGGAGCACAAAGAAGCTCGAATCGATCAGTGCATTGTTTCGATCTATAACCAGCTGCATGGCGCTCTGATCGCTTCCCAGGCGCACGAGGCTGCCGATAAGCTCTGATTGTTCCCGGCGGCGGCGCAACATTTCGGGGGTAACGCCCTCAAAGCCCCAAAGTTTCTCTATCAGTGAATCCCACTCGAAAAACTGTTGTGCCTGAAACATATATCCACGGCGCTGGTCGGACGGTATTCGCGCCATAAGCGTTTGGCTCATCTCGCCAATCACTTTTTGGGTCTGCATGTCGTCAAGCTGCACCTGACCGGGGACAATGACGCCAAGAAACTCATGCGCTGGTTCGTGGACCATCAGAGGCACGCTGAGCGGACCACCGGCGCCGCAGGAATTACAGACGGCGGTGTTGATCTGTCCACCCAATAGCATACCCTTCAATTCGGGATTGACGCCCAGATCTATGATCGAAAAGACGGCGGCAGTGTAGGTCGTGCGGCAGTTGGGACAGGTGACCTGTGCGCCGGTTGGGGGGAATAGCAGGTTGAGTTCGGGTTGTTGACGGGCGTCGTCTTGCGAGTCGCCCGGTTGCTGGGGCGCGGTCGCTTCCTCCTCAGGCGGCGAGGGTTGCTCGCTTGGAGGAGTTTCTTCGGCGCTGCTTTCCGGCTGGTTTTCTTCACTTCGTCTTGACGACGAAAAACCTTTGGGGAGTTCGATTCCACCGGACGATTGCGATGGAGACGGGCTGCCTGGTGTCCAGATTTCACTCATGGTAGTCAGTCCAATTCCTCATGAAAGCTCATTTTTGTCTGGAGCGTTTCTTTGACCAGTGCGGCCAAACCCCAGCGCCGTTTTGTCAATGCGTCCACCAACCAGGCCTGGTGTGTGGATCGCGCGGCCAACTGGCGCCGCTTTGTTGCAGTCAATCCCGGTTCGTCGGCCATCACGCCCAGCGGAGTAAGCACTCCTGCGACCGTTTCTGCCAATTCGGCGAAGTCGCGCAGTTCTGGCAACTGCTCGCTATCGGCGCGCTCCGCTGCCTGAGCCAGAGCTACGCCAAGTGGGAGCAAGCCGCGGATGTTGTCAGATTCTATCAGGTAGTTGGCGGCGGGAACGACCTGATTGAGCGTCGTCATCACCAGTCTGCCATCCAGCTGCAGCGCCAATCCCAGTGCCTTGCCAAAACAGTGGGCTGCGGCTGTCCACTCATCAGTTCGCAGATGCAGGAATCCGTCTACCCGGAAAGTTTGCACCAACCCGGCGCCGTCTCCGATTGCGAGGAATGTCTCCTGGGCCAACTGATTGTGGGCGAATGCCTTTTTGATATTGCCGGTGGACTCCTCCAATGCGGCCCGTTGTGCCATGGCCCGTCCATAACCGGCATAGTCTTCGACTGCAGCTGCTTCGTTGGCGGCTGCGGTCAGTTTTGCCTTTGCGGGCCCATTCTCACCCTGTGCCAGGAATGCCGCGCCCTCGTCCAACAGGCGAGACACGGCCTCTGAAGGCTGTAAGGAAAGTTCTTCGCTGCCCGCGGGCGGCAACTTAATGCCATCTGTGCGTGTATTGATCGTCAACCTTCTGAATTTTATCTAATCATTCGAAATAAGGCTATTCCGTTTAAGCGCGAGTGCCTTAAGGTATGGAAACCTGGCGGGCCGATGCCATCACTCCAAGACGGCGTCGCCCTGCAGCAGTTCCTGCTCGGAAAGGACTTGCACGCCCAGCTGCTGGGCCTTGGTTAACTTGCTGCCTGCCTTTTCGCCTGCCAACAGGAAGTCGGTCCTGGAGCTGACACTGCCGGTGACTTTTCCTCCCATGGACTCAATATGCGTTTTTGCTTCTGCCCGGCTCATTGTCGGGAGCGTGCCTGTGATCACAAACGTCTTTCCTGCGAAGAGCAAAGTGGCGGCGTCTTCCTCTCGGTCCAGGTTGGGCATTGCCAGTTCGACACCCTGGTCGGCAAAGGCCTGCACCAGCGCCCGATTGGGTCCCAACGCGAAGTAGGAGGCGATCGCCTCCGCTATCTTGGGGCCGACTCCTTCTATGTCGCTGAGCGTTTCCAGGTCGGCGTCCATGAGGCTGTTGAGTGAGTCAAAATATTCCATTACCAACTCTGCAACGACCGAGCCGACAAATCGGATCCCCAGCGCGGTCAGCAGTCGAGTAGGCCCTTGCGTTTTACTTTCCTCGACGGCACGCCGCAGATTCTCGACTCGTTTTTCACCATAGCCTTCAGTTTCTTCGATACGATCCCAAGGCAGTTTGTAGATGTCGGCCAGCGTGTGGACATAGCCATCGTCAACGAACAACTCCGCCTGTTTTGTTCCCAGCCCGACGATATCCATGGCACTTTTCGAGACAAAGTGTTCGACCTTGCGAACGAGCTGGTCCGGGCAGGCGTTGTTGACACAGTAGGTGGCGACCTCTTCCGGCGGGCGAACAAGAAGCTCAGAGCAGGAAGGGCAGTGGGTCGGCATCCGATAGGGAAGTTCGCTGCCGTCTCGCAACTCTTTCAGGGGACGCAACACTTTGGGAATGACGTCGCCGGCGCGTTTGACCAGGACAACGTCACCGATACGAATGTCCAGCTCCTCTATGTAGTCGGCGTTGTGGAGCGTGGCAGCCTGAACCGTCACGCCGCCGATGGGTACGGGAGCCAGCGTCGCATTCGGCGTAATGGCGCCGGTTCGTCCCACCTTCACTCCAATGTCCAGCAGTTTGGTAGTAGCCTCTTCGCCTCCTGTTTTGAAGGCCACAGCCCAGCGCGGGTCCTTGCCGGTAAAGCCCAATTGGTCTTGCTGGGCAAGCAGGTCCACTTTTACGACCATCCCGTCCAGGTCGTAAGGCAGACGCGCCCGCAGTTCGTGCCAGCTGCTGACAAACTTGATTAACTCTTCCCACTCGTTGTCTTTGAAGCGTCGCGACTCTTCGCAGACCGGAAAGCCCCATGACCGCAGCCGGTTCAATGCGTCCCAGTGCGAAATCGCAGTGTCTTCGACTTCATCCTGCGCCACGATGTGGTAGGTCCACAGCTTGAGCGGGCGTTCGGCGCTTATGCCGCTGTCGAGCAGGCGGAGTGAGCCGGCCGCGAAGTTGCGGGGATTGGCATAGGTGCGCTCACCTTTCTCGACCTGGGCCTGATTGAACTGTTGAAAGTCCTCTTCCTCTACATAGACCTCCCCGCGCACGACCAAACGCCGGGGCGGTTGCTCCTCAGGGTGACTTCCGTTTTGGGAAACAGGGATTTGGAGGGGCAGCTGGTGAACTGTCCTCAGATTGGGCGTGATGTTTTCGCCAACCTCGCCGTCTCCTCGAGTTGCGCCGAGGCTGAAGCGGCCATTCTCGAACTGAAGGACCACTGTCAGGCCGTCAAACTTCGGTTCGACCACATAACTGAGACGGGCGTGTTCCTCCTCGGGCAATAGCCGCAGCAGGCGGTCCCGCCATCTGTGGAGATCCTCCTCGCCGAAGGCGTTTGCCAAGCTAAGAACAGGTACTTGATGTCTTACTTTTTCGAAGCGCGCGGCGATCCCGCCGCCCACGCGGACGGTAGGGCTATTTTCGTCTATGAGGTCTGGGTACTGTTCTTCCAGAGATTGCAGCCGGCGAAACAGGGAATCAAATTCGGCGTCGCTGATCTCCGGGTCGTCGAGGACGTAATAACGGTACTGGTGATGAGAAACAGTTTTTCGCAGGTTTTCAACATGTTTTTTGGGATGGTCCATGTTCCGGGGGCACCGATGTCAGGTGGTTCTCAAATCCGAGCTTTGCTCGTAGCCGCAACCGGCGTCTTCAGGGCGTGATTGGTTTGCGGCAGAGTTTGGGGCCCGCAACTCTGGCTGAGGCAAAGCGATGTTGATTCCCGTTCCGACGATCATTGGTTCTCCACAACGAAAAAGTCGGAAGCGCTCCAGCCAATCAAGGGGTTGCCGGCATCGTCGAGCATGCCAGGCACTCGCATTCGGTACCACAGATATCCGTCTCTTGCGACTGGGTATTGCTCGTATTCAGAATCCAGACCGGCATCCAGAACGACCATCGTTGTTCCTTCTTCAATAATCTGGACAAGCAGCCCCTCAATTCCAGGATCTTCTCTCATTTTTACGCCCAATCCTTCAGTATCGCCCACGATGACGTTGGCGTTGATGGGCAACTGGACAGGGGCAGGCGTAGCCGTTGGACCGGGCGTGGCTGTCGGCGGCTGAATGGTCGGCGTTTCAGAAGCCACCTGCTGGACAGCTGGTTCGCTCACCGGATCGGTAGATATGTCGGGTGCGCCGGTCAATCGAGAGATTCCCAGCCACACCAATCCGGCGATCAGTACGAGCACGACGCCGCCAATGGCCCAAACTGGACCGGTGCGACCGAGTTTGCGGCTGGGGGGGAGTTGGGCCGCTACTTCGGCAGCGGGTGTTTCCTCAAAGTAACTATATTCCCTTTCACTTTGGGGATTGGCAGATTCCTCCGAGTCAGGAGCGATGTTTACCCAGCCCGTACCTGGGGATGCAGCTGACTGCGGGTCGAATTCCTGTTCGACATAGTCTTCAAGGGCCGGCTCTGCAGGAGTCGAGTCGGTGTCCAGAGTGCTGCCGAAAGTGTATTCGGTTTCAGGCGGTTCCGATGGGGCAGCCGGATCTAGCTGTCGAAATGATGCGTCAAGCGTTTCCTCCGATTCGTTATCCCCAGGAAATACGGGTTCAACTGCGCCCAAAAGCGGTTCGGTGTCGGTCGGCGAAAACTGTTCCGTCCCCGATGGGAAGTCCGGTTCGGTCACATCTGGCAGCTCTTGGCCAAAGTCCGTGGTCGGCTCTGGTTCCTTCTCGTTTGACAGCTGTTCTTCCGACGCAAAGACCGGCTCTTCGAAATCAGTTGCGCTGTCAGGACGCCGGGTCTCATCAATCACTTTACGTACCTCCCGGATCTATTTCGCTTCAACAGTGCAAGCAGGTCAGCCAGAGGTTTTGCGTTGAGAATGCTTTCGGCACGCAGCCCGGCCCGGCGGGCAGTGTGGACTCCAAAAGGCATCAGGTCCAGCTGGCTGATGCTGTGCGCGTCGCTGTTGATGACGATTGTGCAGCCCAGTTCGACGGCTTGGCGGGCGTGTTCAGCTGAAAGGTCCAGCCGCTCGGGATTGGCGTTGATCTCGACCGCGGTGCCGTTATTGGCGCAGGCTCGCATGACCTGCTCCAAATCGATTTCCGAAGGCGGCCTTCTGCCAAGAAGCCTGCCAGTAGGGTGGCCCAGGATGTCCACATTGGGGTTGTCAATCGCCTTCAGGCAGCGTTCCGTGATTCGTTCACGATCCTGGCGTAAACCGCTGTGTATACTGGCCACCACAATGTCCAGGGAGGCTAAGACATCGTCTGGCAAACCCAACTCGCCGTCGCCCAGCACTTCCACCTCAGTGCCTTGAATCAGCCGAAAGTCGATACCCTCGGCCGCGTAGCGCTCGTTGGTGGCATCGATCTCTTTACGCTGGTCGAGGAGTGCCTTGGCGTCAACGCCGCGGGTAACGCCGAGGCCAATGCTATGGTCGGTTACGGCCCAATAGCGATAACCCTTGTTGCGGGCAGCCTCAGCCATTTCGGCGACGGTGGACTTCCCGTCGCTCCAGGTCGTGTGGCCGTGCAGTTCGCCTCTTAGCCCGCTAGCCGAAATCAGCCGGGGCAGCTTGCGATCCAGCGCGGCGTCGACCACGGCGGCGCCTTCCCGTAGTTCCGGGGGCACCCACTGCAGTCCGATAAACTCGTACAGCGACTCTTCGCTTTCAAAGTAGCGTTTTTCGCCTTCGAGGACGGCCTGGGGTGACTGCCCGTTTCCAATCGTTGACGCTGAAGACAGAGCGGACAACCCGTCCTCTTCAAGACGCCAACCCCGGTCCAGCGCATGCGCGCTGAGGGCTGCAATATAACTTTCACTTCCGGTAGCAAGGCAAAGTGCGGCGCCCCAGCGTTTTCTTTCAGTCAATCGAAGAGATGCCTGCAGTCCGTCGACGAGCGCGACAGTCGCTCCTCCCGGTCCGTTTTCGACGACTTTCGCCACTCGCGACAAAGTTCTGAAGCGCTCTAAGGCCTCTTCCGGTGAATTGCTTACAGCCAGAAGACTGATTGAGCCAGTCGTCTCTCGCCAGCGGCGCAGGCTGCCGGCGATGGCAATGCGCTCGAAGGTGCCGGCTGCGGAACTCTCGCCCAGCTCCTGCATTATTTTGAGCGCCAGTGGACGTGAACTGCCGATTGGCGTACGGTCATCCGAGCGTCGGCGGAGCAGGTCGATACTCTTGAGAATCCGCTCTTCCGTCTTGGCGCCAAATCCTTTGAGCCCGCGCAATTTGCCTTCCTGCGCGAATTTCTCCAGAGCTTCAACACTGGTTATGTTCAGTTCTTTCCAGAATCGCTGGACAGTTTTCGGGCCGACGTCCGGCACCTGCATCATTGCCACAACGCCTTCCGGGACTTGAGCGGCGAGCTCGTCGTAATAGGGTAGGGAGCCAGTATCAAGTAGTGTTTCGATTTTCTCGGCAATGGCCTTACCAACCTTGGGAAGATCCTGCAACGCGCCGGCGGAAGCAACCGTGTTTATGTCTTCCTCGAGGGAATCGATTGTCCGGGCTGCATTCTGGTAAGCCATTACAACAAAACGGCTTTCTCCCAGGATTTGCAGCAAGTCGGCCGTTGACTTGAACAGGGCTGACACTTGTTTGTTGCTCAGTTGGGGTCGTTGCGTGCTATCGACCACTATTTCTGTCCTCAGATTAACTGCTATTATTTCTGTTTCGCTTAGACTTTTAGGTTACACTGATCAACTGGATCAATGCAAATGAGGTATATAGTACAGCAGAATGGTTGCTCACGAAATGGGACTTAGTTCACTATCCCATGTGACTATCTCCAGAAATGGCTGCTATCACGTTTTGCCGGTGACAGTGTCAGGGCCCGATAGGGTCAGCCGCTTTCTGAATCGGGGGTTTACAAGACGAAAGGATTAGCAGGACTGCTGCAGTTCAATCTCAATCCCTTGCCAGCTTACTTAGGTACGGGATTTAGGGAAGAGCAGTGTATGTCGCTGTGGAGAGTCGATAGCGGAGTGAGACTAGTGCGGCGCTGACATGCGATGGGTTTTGAGGGGGGCCATGTCCTCCCGAGCAAGAGATTGGCAAGAGCAGGATCACCAAGATGGGCGCGACAATAAATTGAGACATCATATTGAGACGTATTTCCCGTGGCACCCCGCAGGGGATCCCCGCGGTCGTTCAAAGGCTGTGCCAGCGCCCATCTTTGGTTGCGAATCAGATGTCGCCATACTGTTTCAATGAAACATTTCCAGGCGGCCATTCGGACAACGAATTGAAATTATGGCAGTCGAGGCAGGCTGAAAGTTGCGGGCCTTCAACTGGATAGACGAAGTGATTTGAGGTCCCAATGATACGGAGTCCAGGTTCGCATTTTTGGTATAACACTAGTAGAATGTTGATTGCGTACAGCAAGGGTCTTGCTTGTCTTTCCTGGTGGTTCAGCACCTGAAAGGGACCGCCTTTTGTAGCTTTTCTGTAACTACTAAGCCACAGTAGTTGACTTGCCAGTCATCCTTGGAACTATTCAGGCTCTTGGTGACGCAACTGGTGTACAGCCGCCGCCATGCTCGCCAGCCGGCACGTTGCGAAGAATGCACACGGTCGGTGAGCGATGGTTTTGTAGGGGGCGTTGCGGGGGCGCAGCCCCTGCACAAGGGAGGGCCGAAGGCCCGACCGCCCAAAATACAACAATGAGGGGAGAAAGAACACGTT
>MPML01000048.1 GCA_002238445.1 Caldilineaceae bacterium bin5 | reverse complement strand
GCTTGCGCCCGACCGCCCAAAATACAACAATGTGGGGAGAAAGAACACCTTTGCTCCCCTCGTTCAGGGTTGCGAATCAATTGCGGCTGAGTAGTTACCATTTATCAATCATCGCCCATGCCTCAGCACTAGCCTTGTCCCATTGGTCCAGTTCGGATTCTAGCTCCGGCGTCATATCTGCCGGTTTGACATGAATTTCTACGCTGATACCTTCGGGCAAAGACATTTCGTGCTGAGGCACTGCCACACCGCCTTTGACGATTCCGGGAATTACCAAACGCTTAGGTGCCATAGCACAGACCTCACTTGCTAGTCCCGTTCCCTAGGATCCAGTGCATCACGCAGGCCGTCACCCAAAAAGTTGAAGGCCAGCACCGTGATCACGATCATCAGGCCGGGAAAGAACGCAATATGTGGGAAGCGCAGAATGAAGGCGCGTCCATCCGACAAGATGCCGCCCCATGAGGGGTTCGGCGGGCGAATGCCCAAGCCGAGAAATGAGAGCGCTGATTCCAAAATAATAATGCCCCCGATGCCCAAGGTCGCCAAAACGATGACTGGGCCCATGACGTTTGGCAGAAGATGCCGCCAGATTATGCGCCAGTCGCGCACGCCCACAGCTCTGGCTGCGGTGACGAAATCGGTTGCTTTCAGGGACATGACGTCGGCGCGCACGACGCGGGCGAAGCGTGCCCAGCCAGTGAAGCCGATCACGAGAACGGTAGTAACCAAGCTCGGCCCCAGTACTGCAGCCAGGACAACGAGCAATGCGATAATGGGAAAGGCCATCAGGGTATCTACTACCCTTGAGATGAGCATATCCACCCAGCTGCCGAAGTAGCCGGCCACGGCACCGATGACGACGCCCATTGTGACGGTGATGCCGGTAGCCGCCAGGCCCACCAGCAGCGCGATCCGAGTGCCGAAGATGACGCGGCTGAGAAGGTCGCGTCCAAGATGGTCGTAGCCGAAGGGATGGGCTGGGGTTGGGCTGCCGCCGCGCATACCGCGAAAGATTTCAGTAATGGGATCATAGGGCGAGAGCAGCGGCGCGAAGATCGCCATCAACGCCAAGAGGATGATTATAACCAACCCGCCAACCGCGAAGCGATTGGCGCGAAAGCGCCGCCACGACTGGCTCCATTCGGAGCGGCGGTCAGCGTCGGCAATGAGTTGGAGGTTCGGCTCAGCGGCTGAGGTAGCGGTCATGGGCTGGTCTGGGCCAAAAACAAGAATAATTTCAGTTGATTCGAATACGCGGATCGATGATGGCGTAGGTCAGGTCGGTGTCCAGGATTCAGAAAGGGTACTCCGGCGATCTAAAAGATGTAGGCAATCGAACTAAAGCGTCCGACCTATATTGATTGCGTCAATGCTCAATGACCACTGTAATTGCTCTGACAATCGATCTCATGACCGTTTCAGAGACGATGCCAAGCTTTTGAACGAACCGTTGCGTATCAACTCCACGCAGTTGTAGTGCGTCAACCGCGGAGGGCTTGCTCAATCCATTGGCGCTATCGGGCATCAGCCTGACATGCCAGAGGTTATGGGCAAAGTACTCTTTCCACTCCGTCAGCGGAGCTACCAATCGAATGGGCAATACGCCAATGGCATCGGAGTTTACTACAACTACGGGACGGGTCTTTCGGATTTCAGCGCCGAGAGTCGGGTCGAGGCGCACCATCCAGACTTCGCCGCGTTTACTATCCATCACTGAAGTCTCCCGCTTGCCACTCAGTGCGCTCATCGACTGTTTGTTCGTAGTGCTCCTTCAGCAGTTCTGCCTGCTGCGCCAGGATCCGTCGGCGGCTATCGTGAGAACTGTCCCCGTGCGTCATACGGGCAGGGCGAGCAAGATCTTTTTGAGAAACGATCTCTGCGTCTTTCTCAGCAAGGTCCTGCAAGAGGTGAAAGGCAAGCGACAGTTTTGTCTCAGGTAGATTATTGACTAACTCCTGGACTTGAGCGTGCGTAACGGTTCCCACGAAGTCTCCTCCGATTCGAAAGGTACTCGTCTTCAATGTTCTAAATCAGCGTCCGAGTCGGGCGCCAATCAAATGTCAGCCCAATATGATGCCACGACTATAGGCTTGTCCGGTCGAATTCGCAACAAATCGCTGAACAGGTCTCTTTGGTCAATCGGATGAAAAAGCGGTGTTGCAGTAAATGCACTGAACTTTTTACAAGGGGGCACCGCAATTATTGCATTTCTTTTGCGCCCACCTTATAGGACAATTTCGGAGTGTTAGTTGATTCGAATACGCGGATCGATGATGGCGTAGGTCAGGTCGGTCAGCAGGTTCACGGCGACTACTAGCACGGCCAGGACGACGACCAGGGACTGTACGACCTGGTAGTCGAGGCGAAAGACCGAGTCGGTGAAGAGGCGGCCGATGCCGGGGATCGCAAAGACGGTCTCGACGACGATGGTGCCGCTGAGAATAAAGGCGATTCGAAAACCGATTACCGTCACCACTGGCAGCAAAGCATTGCGAACGGCGTGGCGGACAAGCACAATGGTGTTTGGAAGCCCCTTGGCGTAGGCAGTACGCACGTAATCCTGGGACAGCACTTCGAGCGTGGACGCGCGCATGACGCGCGTCATTACGGCCATCTGTTCGGTCGTCAGCACCAGGATCGGCAGGATGTATCCTTGCCAGGATTTCAGCCCAAAGGGAGGGATGCGGCCAATCAGAGGCAGGTCGCCAAACCAACGCGGCACATAGAGGGCGAATAGTACGATCAACATCAGTCCCAGCCAGAAGTTTGGCAGAGCCACACCCAATGTCGAGCCAACCGCGGTTGTGTAGTCGAAGGAGGAGTTGCGGCGGACGCCGGCAATGATGCCGGCCGGGATTGCGACCAGCAACGCCAGCCCCAAAGAGGTGACATTCAGAATCGCGGTTACCGGGATCGACTCGAAGATCATCTGCCGCACGGGTATGCCGGTGCGGATAAGAGAGTCGCCGAAATCTCCGCGCAATAGATTCCAGGCCCAGACCAGATACTGTTCATGATAGGGACGATCCAACCCCCAGCGGCGGCGGATCGCCTCCATCTGTTCTTCGCTTATGCGGATCTCCCCTTCGCCGAGCAGCAGGTAGGTCGGGTCGCCCGGCATCAACCGTATAACGACGAAGGTGCCGACGCTGATCAGCACGATCACCAGGATGCCTTGAAGGATGCGGCGAGTCACGTAGGGAAGCATGAAGGGCAGTGGTCAGTAATTAGCGAATTATGGGCAGGTTATAGTGGCCGGCGACCCTACCGATCACGGGTCACCGACCACAAGAGATTTCGTTATTCCTCAATCCACCATTTATGGGCCTGCTGGTACAACGAGCTGTTCTTCGGGCCTTCCGGCAGCCCCTTGATGCGGCTGTTGAAGACGTTCATCCACTCGTCGAACTGCAGATTGAGCACCGGCTGCTCTTCGACGAAGATCTCCTGGATCTCGTGATAGTAGGGCTCGCGCTCTTCGTAGGAGACGACCTGCAGCCCTTCCTCGATCAACTCGTCGACGCGGGCGTTGTTGAACTGGGCAAAGTTGTTGCCGCCGCTTGAGTGGAGTGTGCTGAACGGGTCGGGCTCGACCGCGGATCCGTAGGTCCAGTTGTAGAGGGAGGCGTCCATCGTGCCTTCGCGCATACCCTGGAGGATGGTCGCTACCGGGGCCTCTTCCAGCTGCACGTCGACGCCGACGTCGGCAAACATCAGTTGCGCCAGTTCGGCGATGGGACGACGGGCCTGGTCGCCGGTGATGGTCGTGATGGTGAAGGAGAGCTGCTGCCCATCCTTTGCACGGATGCCATCGCCGCCAGCGGCCCAACCGGCGCCGTCGAGCAGAGCCATGGCTTCCTGCGGGTCGAAGTCGTACTGCTTGAGCCCGGTGTGGTGATAGGGGCTGGCAGGCGTCAGGTTGGAGTGGGATACCTGGGCGGCGCCGTTCCAAAGGTCGTTGATGATGCGCTGGCGGTCGAGCGCGTGCATCAGGGCCTGTCGCACTTCTTTCTGCGCCAGCTGCGGAATGCTGTTGTTGAGCGGGAAGTGCTTGATCGAGTTGGCGAGGGTACGGAAGTTGACGAAGTTCGGCTCGTTCTCGAGGAAGATGCTGTCTTCGACCAGCAGCGGCCAAACGGCGGAGTCGGCCTCACCGGTCTGGAGGGCGATCATGCGGACGGAAGGTTCCGGCACGATGTCTTCGCGCAGGACGTCGATGTAGGGGCGGCCGCGGAAGTGATCATCGAAGGCTTCCAGCTCGGTAAACTCTGCCGGGCGCCATTCGCGCAGCTTGTAAGCTCCGGTGCCGATCGGCGCGGTGCTGTAGGTCTCCTCGCCCACTTCGGCGTGATAGGCCGAATGAACGATGGGGACGGTGGCCCAGGAAGCCAGGGAAGCGGCGTTGACATTGTCCATATTGACCTGGACGGTGTACTTGTCCGGCGCTTCAACCGAGCCAATGCCGGTGAAGGAGCCGACGATCGGCGCGCCATTTTCTGGGTCGCCATAGTAATTGAAGGTGTAAGCGACGTCTTCGGCGGTCAACTCAGTGCCGTCGTGGAACAGAACGCCCTCGTGCAACTGGAAGGTGTACGTGAGTCCGTCGGCCGAAACGTCGACTGATTGCGCCAGTACATTTTCGAGTTCATTGAACTCGTTTACGGTCACGAGCGGATTGTGGATGTTGATAATCATCACCCAGTGCACAGTAGGACCCATGAAAGCCGGGCTGAGGCCGGCTACTTCCTGGTGGCCTACCCAGGTCATGGTTCCGCCCTGTTTGGGGCCGCTCATTTCGGCGGCTGGGGCTTCGTCGTCCGCTGCGGCGGGGGCTGCCTCGCCGCTGGCCGCAGGAGCTGCGGGCGCGCAGGCTACCAGCAGTGCGGCCGAACCGCTCAGGGCGGAATAGCGCAGGAAATCGCGTCTGGTAATCGATCTTTTCTGAGTCATTGGTGGATGTCTCCTTGGCGTGTTGGAAATAAGGTGTGGTGACTGTCAAACGGCAGCCGACGCAAAAGAATATGATGTGGTTTATGCCCCCAAAATCAAAGGAGTCGTTATCTGGCCAGGCCAACCAAAAGGACGGGCGAGCAACTCTTCAAGAACTGCGGATTGGCCGTCCAGCCTCTCCCGGCTCAGGAGTTGAAGGACACAAGGGAGGTGACTGTTTGGCGTGGAGAGTAAGTCGGAGGCGTCTTTGCCCGAAGGTTGGGTGACGCACTCGCCTCGTCAGTCTGTGAGAGTATAAACAGAGAAAGGGGGGCTGTCAAGAAATGGAGCTATTCTGATTGCTGCACTAGAGAGTTTAGTGCTGCATTCGGCCCTTGCTAATGGTTGACATGCGTCTGATAATAGAGAATGACACGGCAAGTGAGGGGCAATCGCCTGGCGGATGCGGAGGGGTGAGGTTGTGATAGAATGTCGAGGCGAAACTGGTACGAATCTGACAGGGATAAAGGATTGCCATGGGGGGAGATACGAGATTAATCCGGACGCTGCAATTGCGAAATCTGTTGTCATTCGGGCCGGGCTCTCCGCCGATCGAACTTGGGCCGTTAAATGTACTGATTGGTCCGAACGGGTCGGGGAAATCTAATGTGATAGAGTCAATCGAGCTGCTGCGAGCATCGGCTAGCGACTTGGTCGCGCCAATCCGCGCGGGAGGAGGTACGGAGGAGTGGCTGTGGAAGGGAATCGAGCAAATACCTGTGGCAAGGCTCGACGCAACAGTTCGCCTGCCTGACCTCAAGAGTCCTTTACGCCACAAGTTCTCCTTTGTGTCGGTTCGACAGCGTTTTGCATTGGTCGATGAGCAGATCGACTACGAAGTTGACAAGTCGTATGAGGACCAGGAGTCAGCCTTCTCTTATTCCCTCAACGAAGGAGATCCTGTTTTCAATGTCCCTGAAGAAAATGACCACAACAGAACCACAGGAGGCAAGAAAGGCACCCGACTCCTTCGAGGTGTATACCTAACGCCGAATCAGTCCGTACTTTCACAGTTGCGAGATCCGACCCAATACCCAGAGATCACCTATTTGAGTGACAGTTACAAAAATTTCAAGCTGTTTCGGAACTGGCACCTGGGCCGAAATTCCAGCCTGCGCCGTCCGCAGCCGGTTGACCTGCCCAACGACTTCCTGGCAGAAGATGCAAGCAATCTTGGGCTAGTTTTTAACTTCCTCGAACGAACAGGTAACGTCAAGGATACACTTAACGCGCACCTTGCCAGATTCTACGAACAACATAAGGACTTTGCTGTCTCGGTTGAAGGCGGAACAGTGCAGATCTTTCTGCGCGAAAAGGATCTAAGTGGATGGATTCCGGCATCACGTTTGTCTGATGGGACATTGCATTTTCTTTGTCTTGCTGCTATCCTCTGCCACCCTACTCCCCCACCCCTAATATGTATAGAAGAGCCTGAAATTGGGCTGCACCCCGATATTCTTCCAACAATTGCCGAGATGCTGATCGAGGCTTCCCAGCGAACGCAAATTATTGTTACAACCCATTCCGACATTCTTGTGGATGCGCTTTCCCACGTACCCGAAGCAGTGCTGGTATGCGAGAAGGAGAGCAATTCAACAACTGTACGTCGACTAGATCAGGTTGCGTTACGCAAATGGCTTGAAAAGTATACCTTGGGCGAACTGTGGCGGAGTGGCCAGCTTGGCGGAAACCGATGGTGAAGGTGACCGTCTATGTGGAGGGAGGCGGTCGCGGCAGGTTGGCAACGGAATGCCGCAGAGGATTTACTGAGTTTTTCAGGAACGCCGGCTTAGCTGGGCATATGCCCAGTATCGTCGCCTGCGGCAGCAGAAATGATGCTTTCGATCGCTTTTGCGTTGCGTTGAACGAGGCAGGATCTGGTGAGATTCCCCTCTTGTTGGTCGATAGCGAGAGTCCTGTTCAGTCGAGGCAGCCACCGTGGCAGCATTTGGCATCCTCCCCGGATAGATGGAATCGTCCTCAAAGTTCCCGGGAAGAACAGGCGCATCTGATGGTTCAGTGTATGGAGTCCTGGTTCATGGCGGACGCTCAGGCGCTTGAAATTTTCTTTGGAGCCGGATTCAGGCTACCAACTGTACGAAATGATATTGAGGACATTCCTAAACAAGATGTCTTGCGTAATCTGGAAACAGCCAGCAGAAGGAGCCAGAAGGGCGCCTATCACAAAGGCCGGTACTCCTTTGAAATTCTGGCGCAGATCGATCCCGAAAAAGTGATCCAGCGCTCCCCTTTCGCGAAACGGCTGATTGACACTTTGAAATCCCACCTCATCCCCGCATAGATCGTCAGGTAATGCCAGACCCACCACAACCATACCAAGGAAGAAGCCATGAACAGCTCGCAAACCGTAACCGTTCCCTCCCGAGCCTGGTTTGGCGACGTCGAACGCGCGCTCACGTTTCCGACCGGCTGGGATCTCCACATCTGCGCCTGTGAGGATGCCCCCGCGCTCAGTTCGACACAGATCGCGGCGGCGTTCGATAATCCGATAGGTACGGCCCGCATCCGCGACGCGGCCAGAGGACGTGCCAGCGCCGCTATCATCGTTGATGACCTGAGCCGTCCCACGCCGGCGGCGGATATGCTGCCGCATGTGCTGGAGGAGTTGGCCGCGGCCGGCGTTCCCAAAGGAGAGACGGCGATTGTTGTCGGCGGCGGCACGCACCGGCCTCTGACCGAAGAGGAGGTCGCAAAGAAGGTGGGCGCTGACGTGGCCGCGAACTACGCGACGACTTCGCACGACTTTATGGCAGGCGATCTGGTCGCGTATGGCAGCCTGGAGGACGGCACCCCTATCTATATCAACCGCGTCGTGGCCGAGGCAGAGTTCAAGATCTGCGTGGGCGGCGTCTATCCCCATCCTTCGGTCGGTTTTGGCGGCGGCGCCAAGTTGATCGTGCCCGGTGTAGCCGGTTTCGCCACTATCTTCCACTTCCACAGTTTTTCTGCGCGGCGGGGACAGGGCAATATCGAGCGGCTAAAGCCTTCCCAAGGGGAGGCGGGAGACGTGACTCTAATCGACGGCGGTGTGCGCGATCACAGAGACGTGGCGGAGGAAGTAGCGGGCCGCATTGGGTTGGACATGATCGTCAATTGTGTCCTCACCAGCCGCAGGCAGATTGGCGGTCTTTTTGTCGGCGATTTCGTCGAGGCGCATCGTGCCGGCGCTCGTTTCGCGCAGCGCACTTACAGCACGACCATACCGAACAGGCTGCGGCAGGAGGCCGATCTGCTGGTGTGCAATGCCTTCCCGCTTGACGCCGATCCGATCCAGGGGTCGAAGGCACTCTGGCCGCGTGACTATTTTGAAAGGGACCCGTACACAGTTGTCCTCAACGCGGCCAGCGACGGCATCTCCTACCATGGCCTGCATCAGCAGCTGCCGTGGCACCAATATCTGAAGCGCCGGGCCGCGGCCGACGCAACGCCCGACCCGGCGGCCTCGATCAACGGTCGGGAAAACCTGCTCATCCTCTCTGAACACTTCCAGGCGGCGGAGTTTGCGACAAAGCATAGCGGCGATCTCCTCTTCCGCAGCTGGCAGACGTTGATCGACCAGCTGGCGGCCAAACTGCCCGCGGACGCCACCGTTGCCATCTTCCCCAACACTTCAATCCAGATTCTGGCACGGGAAGAGGCCGTTGCGGTGGGCGCGTAGCTTTAAGAGGAGCCGCTAACAAAGACTCACCGTAACTACTGAGCCGTATGCAGAGCCTGTCTTGACCAGCCTGTCTTGACCAGCCCTTCATCGCCGCCGCCGTTCAGGCCCTCTAATCGTGTATTTGCTGGCAGCCGCCACTTTGGATGAGCCGCACAGCTGGAATGACGCCGAACGGTGGATGAGGGATGGTTTTGGAGGGGGGCGTTGCGGGGGCGCAGCCCCTGCACAAGGGAGGGCCGAAGGCCCGACCGCCCATATGCAAAGAGAAAGTATCGAGAAGTGAGTAAGACACCTGCCACGCTTGAGTCAGGGGTGGCATTGGCTGAGTAGTTACGACTCACCACTTTGCGATCACGAGAGGAGAAACTCGGATGGCTTCCATGGACGAACTGCGGCAGGGCGTATGCGAGAGCCTGCCGGAGATCAATAAAATCAAGAACGAAGAACTGCGCAGTCAGGTGATAGAGGCGTGGGCCTTTGCGCTGTCGCAGACGGAGTTTACGCGCATCGACCAGATCAAGGGATCGGGTGTTCCGGACTCGCCGGGGCTGAAGGACGGCACGCAGGCGGAGCATCTGCGCGGCGTTGCACGCATGGCGCAAGGGCTTGCCGACGGCCTGGAGGCGGTGCATGGAGATATCGGGATCGACAGGGACCTGCTGTGGGCGTGTGCGCTGTGCCATGATGTGGGGAAGCCTTTTGAGTTCAGCCCGGAGAATCAGGCGCGGTGGCAGAACGACGTGGGCGCGTCGGGGTTTCCGTCGATCCGGCATTCGGTGTACGGCGTGCACGTGGCGCTGACGGTAGGGCTGCCGGAGGCGGTGGCGCATACGGCGGGCGCGCATTCGGCTGAAGGGGAGTTGGTCAAGCGCAGCCTGGAAAACACGCTTGTGAACAGCGCGGACCACGCCTATTGGGCGGCGATGGAGAGAGCCGGGCAGTTGGAAATGGACGAGGCGTAGACGCAACCTAGACCATTAACCCGAAACTGGTTCCTCGTGTTGGGCGGCGATTTCGCGCATGCCGTCCCACTCCATCCAGATGTCGGTGAGGGCTTCGTACAGCTGGGCCAGGTAGTTGACATGTTGCAGGCGGAAATAGATGGCGTAGCGAGGGTGTGGTGAGACGTTGGGCGAGGCGCAGTGGGCTATCTGGTAGTGTACAAGGATGGCGTCACCGGCCCCGGCGGTAATCATTTTCGGTTGCGGCATATGGATGGGCGGCATGCCTTCGGCGCCGCCGCGCATGAGGATGTCGTGTCCATTTTCGCGAAAGTACTGCTGGTAGAGATGATGGGTACCGGGCCAGACGGCCAGGTTACCGGCGTGATCGGTATTCACGTCGCTGAGGGCGATGCCGACGAGCATCGTGAATCGGCGCAGCTCGCCTGCGGGGACGCCGTTGTGGGGCGAGTGACGGCCGTCCAGATGGGGTCGCAGCGCTGGTGGGGGGTCGTCCAGCAGCGGAAAGCGGACTGCGATTTGTCCGCGCTGGACCGGGTTGACCTTTGCGGCGCCAATCATGGATTCGGCCAGCAGTTTTACGGGCGACCGGTTGTACAGATCGGTTATTTCGGGCGCTTGGCGCAGTTCCGGGCAGAATGACTGTGCGTTAAAGGTCGTCATTTGAGAGGGATCGATGCCGTTGCCGAAGGAGTGGTTAATCGCTTTGACGGCGGCGTCGACCATCACACCTGGGACAACGCCGGGCACCCTCACATATCCTTTATTGTAGAATTCCATCTTTTGCGCGTAGGTCAGATGCATTTCCCCCTCCTCTATCGTCTGGACCGATGGGATGAAATCATTAGACACCAGCGCGGAGCGAAAATCAAACGGGGCGGATTGAACTGCAGTGGTCGGAACTGCAGGGGTCAGGGGTCAGGGGTCAGGGGTCAGAAATTGGCGGCCCCAGTGATTTGGAAGACTTTTTTGATAAGTGCAAGTCTTTTGGACTTCCATGGATTGGGATGTAACTACTTTAAGTTGATTAGCTGGACTGCTTGTTTTGGTGGGCGACGACTTCGCTCATGCCGTCCCACTCCTTCCAGATGTCGGTCAGGGTTTCGAAGCGCTGGTCCTTGTGGTCGACGTGGTTGAGGCGAAAGTAGATGGCGTAGCGGGGATGGGGTGAGACGTTGGGCGCGGCGGTGTGGGCGACCTGGTAGTGTACAAGAAAGGCGTCGCCGGGCCTGGCGGTCATCTGTTGCGCTGGCGGCATGTCAATGGGGGGCATGTCTTCGGCGTCGCCGCGGGTCATGAAGTCATTCCCATTGTCGCGAAAATACTGTTCGAATTGACGATGGGTTCCGGGCCAGACGACCAGATTTCCGGCGTAGTCAGTGGTCACGTCGCTGAGGGCGATGCCGACGAGCATAGTGAAACTGCGCAGCTCGCCGGCAGGGACGCCGTTGTGGGGCGAGTAGCGGCCATCCAGATGGGGACGGGGCGCGGGAGGTGGATCTTCCAGTAGAGGAAAACGAATTGCGATCTGGCCGGCAGTAACGGGATTTAGATTACCGGCGCCTATGAACGACTCTGCCAGCGCTTTGACCGGCGTCCGATTGTAGAGATCGGTAATCTCGGGCGCTTCCCGCAATTCAGGGCAGAATGTCCGCGATTGGAAGGTGATCATTTTGGCCGGATCGATGCCGTTGCCGAAGGAATGGTTGATGGCTTTGACGGCGGCATCGACCATTACTGTGGGAACAGCGCCGGGAATCTGCACATAGCCTTTCTCGTAGAGTTCAAGTTTCTGCGCGTGGGTTACTTTCATGGTTTTGCCTTCGATAGTAGCCTGGATGCGTAGAAAAATTGTACAACCGTTTTGAGGCAAGAGACAAGCAGGGCCGGGGCGGGAGGAGCATCCCAGATTTTTGGACAGCCGCTGTCTGAGTAAAGAGTGGTCAGTTATTAGCTTTTCGTGACCCCACCCGTACAAGGAACTCAAATTGGGGAATGGACAGGACTGTTGTAGCACAGTTTTCAAGCCATCAGCCCTCTGTCTTTGGCGCCATGCTTGACCAACCCTTCACCGCCGACCTTGGTCAGAAATTCTTCGAAACGTCGTTGGTTGGCGACGGGCACACTGCCGAACAGGCACACCGCTGCGAATGAGGCGCACCGGTGGGTGAGGCATGGTTTTGTAGGGGGGCGTTGCGGGGGCGCACCCCCGGCAAAAGGGAGGGCCGAAGGCCCGACCGCCAAACTGCAGTGGCCAGTGGTTAGTGTCTCGGGACATCTAGCCGGGGGCGCAGCCACTACTGGTTAGTTCGGCTCTGATCGCGGATTAGCAGACAGAAAGGCGAGGATTGTGGAGAAGACGAGAATTCGGACATTGTTTCTGGGAAGCCCGAGAGGCGACTCGTTCCCGGGGGAGGAGAATGAGGCGTGGCCGATCTATCAGGGTTCATTCAGCCACGAGAGCGTGGCCGCGCGTTACAGGGAGGAACTGAAGGCGTACGAGCGGGAGGTGGAGTTTACGGGACAGAGGCTGGTGCGGACGCGTGGGGAGTTGGAAGAGGCGGCTGCGAAAGTGGAGGACGAGGACGGTGTCCTTGCTTTCATTCTGGGCCTGTTTCCGAATGTGATGCAGAAGGAGATTGCGAGCTGGGGCAAGCCGACGGTGATGTTCAATCCGACGGAGACGCCGCTTTCGCCGTTGGGATGGCTGCATAATTTCGTGCCGGTGAAGGGTAAGCGCAATGTGATTCCGGTGCTTTCATCGGATTTCGCGGACGTTGGGAAGAAGATCGGCGTGTTGAAGGCTATACACAAGATGGGGCAGTCGAAGGTGCTGTACCAGCAGTCGCATACGCCGAAGCAGGTGGAGTCGAGCCGCAGGTGGTTCGAGGAAGGGTGGGGCGGGATCCATCTTTTTTCCGACCTGACGCCGTTGAGCGACGGCTTTATCAGGCAGACGAAGGAGAGGCTGGGGCTTGAGATCAAGGATATCCCACCTCAGCGGCTGATCGCGGCCTACCAGAACGCGGATGCTGAGGCTGCGGAGGCGCTGGCGCGGGGGAGGATTGCGGGGGCCACGGATGTTGTTGAACCGACGAGGGAGGACGTGGTCGAATCGTGCAAGCTGTACCTGGGACTCAAGCAGATCCTGGCGGAGGAGGAGGCGCAGGGTATTGCCGAGCACGGCATCTGTATGGGGAGCGGGCCGTATCCGCTGCCGTGCCTGGCGTTTTCGATGCTGAATGACGAGGGGCTGGCAGGGATCTGCCAGCTGGATCTGTCGAGCGCGATCACGCAGCTGTTGATCGGGTATCTCGCGGACCGACCGGGCTTTATCGGCCATATTCATATCGATACGGGGCGGAACCTGATCGGGATGTCGCACGATTTCAGTGCAACGAAACTGGGAGGATGGGACGGCGAGAAGGCGGACGAATACGCGTTTCGCAATCACCAGGGGCTGTATCGAAGCACGTGTGTGAACGTGCAGATGGAGGTGGGGCAGACGGTGACGATCGCGCAGTATGTGCCGTTCGACCGCATGTACGTCTTTACGGGGGTCATTGACAGCAATGTTAGTGTGCAGCGGGACTGCCGGACGTCGGTGGCGATCCAGGTTGCGGATGCGAAGCGGCTGCTGCGGAATTGTATGAAGGCGGAGCACCCGCTGACGCCGGGCGGGCACAGGGTCCTGTTTTACGGGGACTGGGTGGATGAGATTGAGGACCTGGGGCAGTTGTTGGGATTTGAGGTTGTGAACGATATGGCTCAGTGAGCGAGAGGCAGGTAAGACGTTGATCAAGATAAGGGCTGCTGAAATTACGGGACTGCGAGAGGTAAGTCTGGTCGAGGGTGAGATCGCGGGCCCGGGCGCGGGAGAAGTGGCGATGCGCTCGCTTTATTCGGGTATCAGTCATGGGACGGAGATGAACGTCTATCGCGGCCACGCGCCGATGTGGCAGCGGAAGCAGGACCGCGGTACGCGGCTGTTTGTGGAAAGCGAAGAGCCCGAGTGGGAATACCCTCTGCGTTACGGTTACGCGTGCGTGGGGGTGGTCACGGAGGTGGGGAGCGATGTGAAGGCGTTTGATGAGGGCGATGTTGTCTTCAGCTTTGCACCGCACCAGTCGGCGCACGTACTGCCAGCGGGTTCGGTGTTCAAGCTGCCGGAGGGAATCGATCCAAGGGCAGGTGTGCTCACGGCCGTCCTGAACACGACTTTCAACGGCATTTTGGACGCGGACCTGCATTTGGGAGAGTGCGTGGTGGTCTTTGGCCAGGGTATCCTGGGGCAGCTGACGGTGCAGTGGGCCAAGCTGTCGGGCGCGGCGCCGGTGATCGCGGTGGACCTGATTGATAAGAGGCTGGAAATCTCGAAGAGGGTGAGCGGCGCGGACCTTGTCTTCAATGCGGGCGAGGTCAGGGACATTGCGATGGCAGTGAGGGAGTTGACTGACAATCGGGGAGCGGACGTGGTTTTCGAGTTTTCGGCGAGTGATCGCGCTCTGAACGAGGCAATCCGCACGGTTTGTTACAACGGCAAGGTGATCGTAATGTCGTGGTATGCGGGCGCGCTGGCCAACGTCTACCCTGGCGCGGAGTTTCACCACAACCGCATCCAGCTGATTTCGTCGCAGATAGCCGGCATCAGCCCTGAGCTGTCGCACCGGTGGACGGCGGCGCGGCGCATGGAGGCGGTGCTTTCACTGATGCCCAAGTTGAATCTGGATGGGCTGATTACGGATGTGGTTGACCATGGGGACGCGGCGGCGGCCTATGAAATGATCGACAAACACCCACAGGACATCCTGCAGATCGTGCTTGACTACGGCGAGGATTGAAGTGAACTTCGAAGAAAGACAGCTTTCCATTCCTTATACATGGCTCGTTTCCGGCCGCAAAGGGTTGCCAACCAGCGACTGTACACTTCCATGAAGCAGTGCTGACTTTGGCGGTGGAACCGATGCCGGCTTCTCACACAACAGAAGATACGACATGAACATTGAAGAAATCGCTGGCAGGTTTGATCGGGACGGCTACGTCCTCTTGCCACAAGCGATTTGCCCTGAGGAGTTGGCGGTCTTAAAGGAAGATTCGGCCTATATTATTGAAGGGGGCTATGAGGGCAAGGAACCTGAGAGCGACTATTTCTTTGATGCGCTGCCGGATACGGGTGAGATTGTATTCCACCGTGTGCAGTATGTTTTCCCCAAGGCCAGGAGCAATTCGTTTATCAAGCTGCTGGCGCATCCGTTGATCCTGCAGGTGGTGCAGCGGCTGCTGGGGGATGACTTCATCTGTGAGGCGGAGGCGTTGGTTTTCAAGCTGCCGGGAAACGGCAAGGAGGTCCCGGTCCACTGCGACGGCGATCCCAGCCAACCGGATGTGATGGAGCTGGTGTTCAACGTCGACTACTACCTGGACGACGCCACACCGGAGAACGGCTGCCTGCTGGCGGCGCCGGGCAGCCATAAGCTGAATCTGCCCGTAAAGGAGGTGGTGGCGCAGGGCTTCGACTTTCCCGGCCTGATTGAACTGCCTGTCAAGGCGGGCGACGTGCTGTTTCACAATGTCAAGCTGGTGCATGGTTCGAGGCGCAACAGCGCCGACAGTTTGCGGCGCACGCTCTACTATGCTTTCCATTCGCTGGGCGCGGCTACGCGCCAGGGTGAACCCAAGTCGGATGGGTCGTATCTCAGGCCGGGTCAGACAGTACCCCAGAGCTGGATCGATGACCGTCTACGGTTGATGATGCACGCCATCGATCTTCGGAGGGAGAGCAGTTACGGGCGCGATGAGGTCCCCTTCGCCTATCAGCCGCCTGTGGGCTACGACGTGTCGTGGCCGTCAACGGATGAGAAGCTGAATTATCGTCCGGCGCTGGGGTACAGCAAGTTCTATTGAGGTCTGGCATGCAGGGCAGGCACAAGGCCTGGCCCTACGCCAGGCGGGGGGATGGCAGGGGGGTGTTCCGGCTTGATGTTGGCCCTCAGTCAGCCGTGTTTCGGAAACGCCAGCGGCGGGCGTAGGAGAGGGCCATGCTGGCGGCGACGGCCATGACGGCGGCGAGGACGTTGAAGAGGAGATCGCGTGGGTCGTAGGCGCGATTGGGTAGAAAGGCCTGGATGTTTTCGTCGATCAGGCCGATGAGCGAAGCGGCTACAATTGCGAGCAAAGCGGGTACCGGGACGCGTCGGCCGTGGCTGGCGCGTTCTTTGAGTGCTTCGTAGATGAAGACGGACAGAACGCCGTATTCAATGAGATGCGTGCGCTCCTCCGGGGTCGCCATGCGCACGAAGATGAGGATGTAGACGGCGGCCACACCGAGCGCGACCCCGATCTCCAGGCCACCTGGGCGCACTTTCAGCCCGTAGGCCAGGATGACAGCCCCAACCAGGATAAAACTGATCAAGAAGAGGGTTTCGAGCAGACCGTGTGCTCGCAGATGCCCGGCGAGAGTACGCGCCAGTCCGAGTGTCGAGTAGATTGCGGTTACAACGGCGAGGGTCCAGAGCCAGAGGCGGCGCTCCCGACTTGAAGTGAAAAAAGACATGAAATTGGATACCGATGGTGAGTAGAGTGAAATTCCCGCAGCATATACAGGAGTGTATACCGAAGGGGGTGCTTAGGCAATTTCGCGGAGGCGGGTTATCCCTTGATGCCACTAAGAGTGAAGCCCTCGGTAAAGTAGCGCTGCCCGTAGTAGGAGAGCACCATCATGGGCAGGGATACGAGGACAGACATGGCCATCATCTGCCCCCACCTGGTGTCGCCGCGTATGCCGATGAAGCCCATCATGGCGAGGGTGAGGGTCTGCATGCTCTTGTCCTTGAGATAGAGGAGAGGGAAGAGCAGGTCGTTCCAGGCCCAGGAGGTGATGAGCACGATCTGGAGGGCAAGAATTGGTTTTGAGAGGGGCAGGATGACACGCCAGTAGATGCCCAGTTCATTACTACCATCGAGGCGAGCAGCTTCGGAGAGCTCGTTGGGGATGGCGCGGAAGAATTGACGCAGCACAAAGACCATGGCGGGGTTGAGCGCAAGCATTGAAGGGACGACAGCTGGCAGCCAGGTTCCGATCCAGCCCATACGAGCCATCATTACATAGCGGGGTACCATGGTCACAAAGTCCGGGATCAGCATCAGGCTGATGTTGAGGAACATGAGAAATTCGCTGCCAGGGAATCTCATGCGGGCGAAGGCGTAGGCGGCGAGAGTACAGGTAGTTATGGTTGGCACACCTACAAAGACAGCAAGCATGAGCGTGTTGCGCAGGTTAAGCAACCAGTTTCGCTCTTGCCACCCGTCGGCAAAGTTCTGGAGGGTGACGGGATTCGGGATCCACTGGATGGGGAAGGTGATGCGCATCTGTTCCAGCGTTTTGAAAGCGCCGCTGAACATCCAGGCCAGAGGCATCAGTGCGATCGCGAGAAAGACAGCAATCAATATATAGGCTATCGCGTGCTGGACGATCCTGCTGGCCCGCATTCCGAGAACGAAGCCGCTGCCCGGTGTTCCACTTCGCCGGACTAAGAAAGCTCCCGCCATGCTAGTTGTTTCCTCCCTCATAGTAGACCCAACTTGCGGACGTTCGGAAGACGGTTACAACGACTATCACGCTGATGACGAACAGAATCCATGAGAGCGCGGCTGCGTGGCCCATTTTGAAGAATGTGAAGGCGTTTTGGTAGATGAGTTGGGCATAGAATAATGATCCGCCGGCCGGACCGCCACCGGTCATGAGCATGGGGCCGGCGAAGTACTGAAAGGCGCCAATCAGGCTGGTCAGCAGGTTGAAGAGTGTGTAGGGGGTCAACATTGGCAGCGTGACGCTAAAGAGGGTCTGGATTGGCTTTGCGCCGTCGATCTTGGATGCGTCATAGAGCTCCTGCGGGACGTTTTGCAGGCCGGCGAGGAAAATGAGCATGCCGATGCCACCCTGGATCGTCATGAAGATGAAGACCCACTTGACCATTTCCGGATCGGAAAGCCAAGCTTGGCCTTTAAGGCCAAAGGCTTTGAGGAAACTATTGATAAGACCAAGGGAAGGGCTCCAGATAAACAGTGACACTGCGGCCGCACCGGCGACAGGGACAGTGCCGGGCACGATCGCCAAAGTGCGAAATAGTTGGAGGCCGCGCACTTTAACGTTCAGCAACAATGCTTGCAGAAGTCCAACCACCAGCCCGCCGGGAACGGAGACGACCACGTAGAGGAAGGTGTTCATCAGCGCTTTGCGGGTGTAGGCGTGTTCTGCCAGATTTACGTAGTTGCGAATCCCTATCCACTTGGCGGGCTGGAAGACGTCGTAGATTGTGAAGCTGTGGTAGAAAGAGTCGAGGATTGGGTAGGCTTGAAAAGTGACTACGCCCAAGATCCAGGGAAAGATGAAGAGGTAGGGCAGCATTCGGCGGCGGAAGCGCCGTCGTCTGGCGATTTTTTGGAGAAGCTCGGGGCTCCCGGCTGGGTCCAACTCTGGTTGTTGTGCGCCCAGATCAGTTGTGGTCATACCAATTCCGAAAGTTCGGGATTGACAAGGTACTTTTTGCCTGAATGGTACCGTGAAGGGACGGTCGCGCCCCAGTCGATGTCCTGAGGCGTGACCGGATGTTCTTGCTCTGCGGGAAGATTAACTCTGGGTCTCCCAGTATTCGTCCAGGGACTGTTGGAGCTCGGCGTTGATGTCGAAGAGGGCGTCTTCGGCCGATTTGGCGCCGAACATGGTCTCTTCGATGGCGCGCTGCCACAGGTTCTCGCACTGGGACTGAACGGGTGTGAGGAACTCGTTGGGGCTCCAGAGTCTGTCGGCCTCAAGCGGCGCGTCGAAGAACCATTGCAGGCCGGGCACGGTGGAGAGGTCGATGGCATCCAGAATCGGCTTGCTCCACATGCAGGCGGCGCGGATCTCAAACTCGATCAGGCCGACCTCGACGCTGGTCATGTGTATCATGAACGTGAGGGCGTCCTCAGCGACCTCGGTGGTGCGAGGCATAAAGAGCGTATGTCCGGTGCCGAAGTCGATGGCTTTGAGGCCCTCGTTTAGATTGGGGTGGAAGCCATAGCCGATCGAGTCCAACTCGACGCCGGTAACGTCGACGACGTTGCGCATAGCGCCGGGCATCCAGTTGCCGTTCATGATCATGCCGCGCTTGGCGTTGTTAAAGCCACTCGAGGGATAGCCGGTCCAATAGGGCCACTGATCAGCGAAGGCCTGCATCTTGTCAACGCCGGGATCAAGCCAGAACTGGGCGATGATGTCGAGGCCCTCGGCCCAAGCATCGGTATCGAAGGTAAAGGTACGCTTATCTTCGGAGATGTAATTTTCGTCGAAGACGACCGGCCAGGCGATGACGGTGAACCCATAGGCGTCTTTGGGGTCGTATCCGGCCTGGACCAGGTTGCCGTCGTCGTCAAACGTGAGGAGCGCGCGGGACATATCCAACAGTTCGGGCCAGGTCGTGGGGCCGACTTCGGGATCGCCGCCGGCTTCCTCGATAAGGTGCTTATGCCAGCAGATGGCGGGCATGGCGCCCCCCTCGAGAACGGGGATACCATAGGTAACGCCGTCCCACTTGCCGTTGTCCCACTGTGAGCCAAGGTAGATATCGGGGTCGAAGCCCGGGGCGTTGGCGATAAGGTCGTCGAGGGGAAACATGACGCCGCGCGCCATCAGCTCAGCGAAACCGCCGATGTAGCGATGGTAGACATCGGGAGCGGTGCCGCCGGCCACGGCTGTCATCGTGTCTTCTGGGGTCACGTGGAGGCGGATCATCTCGATCGTGATGTGCGTACCTTTTTCATGAAATAGATCGATGCACGGCGTCCAGACGTCGCTGTCACTGCCGGTTTGCCAACCGGACTGAACTACGACGGTCACCGGTTCCATTGCGGCCTCCATTCCGTCGTCATCGGTAGAGGTGGTAACGGGCTGGCAAGCGGCGAGCAGGGCCGCGCCACCGGTCGCGCCGGCGAGTGAAAGAAATTCTCTGCGGCTGAAACCTTTCTTTTGCATGATTTGTTTTCCTCCTGCAGATATCAACTTGGAGTGGGCAGATGGGACGAGAAACGTTACAAATCGGGGTTCCTGAGGTGGTCACAGAATAGGGTAGCACATATATAGGATTTGGCAAACCGTTTTGGGAATATGTCTGCGTCCCCGATTTTGGGGTGGCAACGCGAAGGGAGTGGGCGCGTGGAGGCGCCGGGGCAAAAGAGTTCGATAGCTATGCGCGTTCGTTTTCAGTGAAAAGCAGGTCAATAGCGGGTGCGTCGAGACCGTTTGGGAGGTCAAGTCCACAGCGGGGCCCGATTTACCACATGAAGACCCCGCCATCAATATTGAAGGATTGGCCTGTAATGACAGATGCTTCGTCACTGGCCATATAGACCGCCATAGGGGCAATTTCTTCAGATTCCAGTCTGCGTCCAAGCGGGGTCATGGTAGCCTCATAATCCTCGACAGACATTCCCAATCGGCGCGCGTCGTAGGTCATTCTGGGTTCATTGGTGACGGTACGTACTGCTCCTGGGCAGATGGCATTGACCGTAATGCCATCACCCACGACCTCAGCCGCGAGCGAGCGGGTCATGCCCAGCAGAGCGTGCTTGCTTGCCGAATAGGCCGAGCCGTGAAGCAGCCCCGCTTTACCAGCCAGAGATGCAATGTTAATAATCCGACCGTATTTGCGCTCGATCATGTTGGGTACGAACTGCTTGCAGAGCAGATATGGCGCCTTTACATTGACCTGGAACGTCAAGTCCCATATCTGATCGTCGAAATGGATCAACGGTTTAGGGTCAATGCTGCTGCCGACGCCGGCGTTATTGACCAGAATGTCCACGCGGTCGAAAGCCTGATAGACATGACTGAAGATAGTCTCAACCGAGTGCGAATTCGAGAGATCGGCCGCTACTGTGACACAACGCACGCCCATTGCGCCAGCTTCCGAACTCAGTAGTTCCAGGTCTTCGTGCGAGCGGGCGGTGATTGCCAGGTCAGCGCCTTCGGCGGCAAATGCCAGGGCGATTGCCCTTCCTATGCCGCGGCTGGCCCCGGTGATGAGCGCTGTCCGATTCCTGAGTTTCATTTGTTTGTCTCTTTTGAAGGTTCTCTCTCATGGTCTCTCGAAGCAGTTGTCATGCCACACCACGTTGCCACAGTCGTGGATCGAGGGCATGGCGGAGTCCATCGCCCAGGAAGTTGAAGCCGAGCACTGTGACAAACATGGCACAGCCTGGCGCGAAGGAAAGGACGGGCGACCGATCCAGGTACTGGTAGCCGACCTTTAGCATTGAACCCCAGCTCGCGGTAGGCGGCTCCACGCCGAGACCCAGAAAGCTCAGAGCTGCCTCGGTGATGATGGCCTGCCCAACCAGCAGCGAGGCCTGCACGATGATAGCCGCCGTCACATTGGGCCAGATGTGGTAGGCCATGATCCGCCATGGCTGGGCGCCGGTTACGCGGGCTGCGGAAACGAATTCACGCTCGCGTACCGAAAGGGCCTGCCCCCGCGCCAGACGCGCGAAGTGGGGTGTAAAGCCGACACCGATGGCCAAGAGAGTATTGTTCAGTCCAGGGCCCAGGCTATAAGCGATTGCCAGCGCCAGCAGTAGCAGCGGGAAGGCATAGAAGCCATCGACCAGGCGCATAAGAGCATCGTCGACCCACCCGCCATAGTAGCCGGCCAGGAGGCCGATGAACACACCTATCACCAGCGCGAAGCCCACTGCGCCAACACCGGCCTGCACTGAGACGCGCGCGCCATGGATGACACGACTCAAGGTGTCGCGAGCAAGCTGGTCGGTACCCAGAAGATGCCTGAGACTGGGCTGTTCCAGAACATCGGCATCCTGGAACTGGACCGGATCATAGGGGGCAATCACGTCTGCCGTCAGAGCGGTGAGTAGCAGAACAACCAGTACCGCTACACCAAAGCCGGCTCCGCGGCTTCTCAGAAATCGATCTAGAAAGTCCTTGATTCGGCGCGGTTGAACAGACCCTATCTCCCCCGAGAACTGAGTCATTGCGTCTTTGCGAGTCAACAGACTTCCTCCGGCTGTGGCGATGAGAGTAAGGGGTTGCAGATCAGATGCGTCGGGTCCTCAGCTTCCGAGTGTGTGTGAGCAGTCGCTGCTAGTCCTGGCGCCCGTTTAGCCGGCTGCGTACGACATTTGAGGGTTACTCACATCACCCCGTTTCTCCCCTAAGAAACAGTGTCAGGACCACATTGGAACTGATAGGGGCTTAACCCCGTTCGCTCCAAGCTTTTCGACGCCCGATTTTGCGGCTCAACCCATGTTTTGACACAGTCGCTACGTATAGCGGATACGCGGGTCGGCAAAGGCATAGAGCAGGTCGGTGAGGAGATTTGCCGCGAGTACGCCGACGGCCATTACGAGCATGGCACCTTGCAACATGGGGAAATCGCGGAAGAAGATGGAGTTGGCGGCCACGCGGCCCAGCCCCGGCAGCGCAAAGATCGTTTCCACGACAACGGCACCGCCAAACAGACGCCCCACCTGCAAACCGATGACGGTGGCCACGGGAATCAGAGCATTCTTGAGGGCGTGCCGCATGACGACAACCCGCTCCCGCAGTCCCTTGGCCCGGGCTACAGTTACATACTCCTGCTGCATGACTTCGATGAGCGAAGAGCGTGTCTGGCGCATTGTGATTGCCGTAAGGTACATGCCCAACGACAGTGCCGGAAGCAGCATGGACCTGACATTGGGCCACAGCCCTTCGGTGAGGGGCACGTATCCCGAGGGCGGCACAACTCTAAGCCACAGCGCGAAGAAGTAGATGAACAGGATCCCCAACCAGAAGTCGGGAACGGCGGCCCCGCCTACGGCCAGAACCGTGGTCACCGTATCGGCCTTGGAGTTTGGATACAGGGCCGATACGATGCCCAGCGGCAGGCCGAACATCAGGGCAAGGACCATAACCATAGCCGTCAATTGGAGCGTCACTGGAAGGCGGGCCAGCAGGCCCTCCAATACCGGCTCGCCGGTACGGATGGACCGTCCCAGGTCGCCTGTGAGCGCCCGCCCCAACCACTTCGCGTACTGGACTGGAATCGGCTGATCCAACCCCAGTTCAGTGCGCATGGCCTCGTAGGCTACTTTGTCATGGATATTTGATTCGCCGAGCATGGCCAGCGCAGCATCGCCGGGCAAGAGAAGCGTCACCGTAAATGCAATGAGCGAGACCACGAACAACACTGGCACGAAGTGGACTATGCGGCGCAGTAGATACCGTCCCAAGGCGCCTCCTTGTATGGCTTCCCGGCCCAGATGGAAGCGGCTATGCCAGCCAGATATTCCCCAGGTACGGGTCTTGGAAGTTGTAGGACAGCCCGTTTACCTCTTTGCGGTAGGCGACGAAACTGGGGATCAGATATCCGCCGGATACGTACGCTTTCTCATGGACGACCCGCCACATGCGACTATAGATTTCACTGCGCTCGGCCGGATCGGATGTCGTCAGACCCTCGTCCAGCGCTGCCTCAATCTCGTCATCGCAGAAGAAGCTCCAGTTCGAGGTAGCGCCACACCCCAGTACAGGCCGCGCAAACTCTGGATCGACTGACGGCCAAAGCTGACCGCGCCAGAATGTTGCCGAGAAGTCTTCGGTACTCTGCAACAGTTCGCCCCAGGCGACCCGCTCCAGCAGTTTCAGTTCGGTCCTGATGCCCACGGCGGTCCACATTTGCTGGGCGAACTCGCCGATGGTGGCCTCCGGCTCCCTGGCGATAACCAGCAGTTCAAGGTCAAGACCGTCAGGATAGCCGGCTTCGGTGAGCAACTCTGTCACCTTGTCCGGATTGTATTCGTAGCGCTCGACGGAGGGATCAAAACCGAGCGTTCCCTCAGTGTAGTAAGGATAGTAGTGGCCGGTGGCGGCACCGAAGCCCAGCGCCTTGGCCATGCCTTCGCGGTCGATGCCATAGTTGGCGGCCATGCGCACTCGGACGTCATCAAAGGGAGGCCTCTTGGTATTGTACCCCACCAGGAAGAGATTCAAACCGGCCCAAGGCAGTGCGTCAATCCGCAGATCGGGATCGGCCTCGATGGTTTGCACATCTTTCGGGAGTACCAGCTCCATGAGATGCAGCGTACCGGCGCGCATGTCCACGAGCGAGACGGTGGGATCGGGGATGACACGCAGAACGGCCTCGTCCAGGTAGGGCAGCGGCTGGCCGTCTTCGCCCATCTCCCAGTAGTCAGGATTGCGTTCAAGGACGATGCGGTCGTCGGTGACCCATTCCTTGACGCGGAAGGGGCCGGTGCCGACGCCCTGCCGGGCAATGCCTTCCTCGCCCATCTCATCAAAAGCGGCCTTTGACCCTATATGCACCAACCCGGCGGCGCCGAATGCCAGGGTGCTCAGAAGTGCGGCATTGTCCTGTGCGCTCGTGATCTGCAGCGTGTGGCTGTCCAGCGCGTCCACGGACTCGATAAAGGCCAGACTTGATTTGCGCTGCGATTTGGGGTGATCTCGCTGGCGCTCAAAGTTCCACTTCGCCACTTCAGCGTCGAAATCACTGCCGTCGTGGAACTTAATGCCCTGGCGCAGGGTGAAGATGATCGTCTTGGCATCCGGCTGTTCCCACGATTCGGCCAGCGAGCCTACAATCTTGAATTTCCCGGTTTCGGAATCTTCCAGCTCCAGTCGCACCAGCCCGTTGTATACTGCATCGTAAAACACGTGATTAATTGACTGGGTAAGCTGGGGATCCATGGTCCCGAGGCCACTCGTATAGGAGTGTACCAACGAACCCCCTCGAGTAATACCACCGGCAGCTGCAGGGGCAGCTTCCTCAGCCATCGGCGCGGCTGCTGGAGGGACACAGGCACTAAGCGTACCAAGGCCTGCCAATACGCCTGTCCAGCGCAAAAACTCTCGTCGGTTCAGTGAACTGCTTCCCATGGCATTGCTCCTTGTAAATGAGGGTGGATTTGCGGATAGCCCAAAAGATGCCTGGCAGGCAACCTCGCGACACGATCCTGATGGTTCTGGATTCACTTCCAGAATGGCGATTCAAATAAATTATAATTTTTTGATGAAGCTCAGTCAAGCGCCCGGAATTGGGAGGGGCGGCTCCCTAACTCTTGGGCAGCCGCTGTCTGAATCAGGATTTGCAGGATTGAAGGATTTTCAGGATTACAGGCGAGCGATTGACGGCTGTTGAGGGGATTCTTTTTGCGTCAGTTGAAAGGGCAGATTGCAGAGAGACAATATTATGGGATGCACCCGAATTGGGTGCGCTTAAAGCTGTTGGCCAAGTTCTTGCCAAAGGATTCACGGCCGTACAGAATGCGAAGTAATTCTCTTCCGCTGCGTGAAGAACCGCGAAGGGCCACGAAGGAAGCCATTCATTTACCGCGTGGGGCCGCGAGTTACACCATAACTGGTCGCCGAAAATCATGGCCGGATAAAACGAGAGCCAGATAGGAACCGGGCCGATTCTGCGCACGCCTTTCCTTTTTCAGCCTCTGAACGTGACTACTAAGCTATATGCAGCGCCTGTGTGGACCAGACCTTCAGTCCCGCCGACATTCGGGCTATCTCCTCGTGTACTCGTTGGCAGCCGCCACCTTCGTCGAGCCGCACAGCTGGAATCACGTCGTACGGTCGATGAGAGATGGTTTTGGAGGGGGGCGTTGCGGGGGCGCAGCCCCTGCACAAGGGAGGGCCGAAGGCCCGACCGCCCATAAAACAAAAAAAGGAGTGAGAGATCCCTTCACTCGCCCCAGGCAAGGTCGCGAATTGAGACGTCGCGGATTTACTGGGCCGCCGAAATGGGGCGATACGAATCGGCACAATAGTTTGGGATGGACCCGGTTTCCCAGGCAGGTTGTCCTGCGGCCATTTCGTGCTAAACTTGGAGGGCGTGTTAGCAAAACCGAATAAAGGAGAAGCCCTATGTCTGCACTGAGCGCCGCCTCTCTGGACCATAGCCTGACGGAGGAAGAACGGCGGACTTTCAACGAGACCGGTTTGCTTTATGTCAGGAATGCCCTGTCGCCGGAGCAGGTGGAACGGGGTGTCGCATTGACTGAGCGGATCCACGAGGCCAAGTTGACGGAGGGGCAAGACCCGCGCAAAGCGCTGTTCTACCCCAATTTCATCCCCGACGACCCATATTTCACTGATCTGGTCGACTACGAACGGGTTCTGCCCAAGGTATGGGGAATCCTGGGATGGAACATTTTCCTGTATCACGCGCATCTTATCGTGACGCCGCCGAACGGGGAAGAGCCCAATGACAAGACATTCCACTGGCACCAGGACAGCGGGCGCGTCAACGTGGAGATGGAGAGTCATCCGCGGCCGCGGCTGTCGCTAAAGGTGGCCTATTTTTTGTCGGACACGAGCGAGCCGGGACGGGGCAACTTTTGGGTAGTGCCTCGCAGCCATGTGCAGGATACGATCGACAGGCCGGAGAATGGCATCGGGCAGCCGGAGGGAGCGACGCCGGTGCTGGCCAAGCCGGGGGACGCGGTGTTCTTTGATCGCCGTCTTTGGCATACGGCCAGCCCCAACTGGTCGGACATCACGCGACGGGTTCTGTTTTACGGTTACGGATACCGCTGGTTACGCACAAAAGATGACATGACGGTCGAGAGCTTGTGGGATAGCTGCAGCCCGATCCGGCGCCAGTTGCTGGGTTGGAGCGTGAATGCAAACGGCCGTTTTTCGCCGACGGACGAAGACGTGCCGTTGCGCATGTGGTTGAAGGAGCATAGCCCGGCAGAGGCGGAGTGAAGGGACAGGGGATAGGGGATAGGAGTGAGGCAGGAGTTTGCTCTTGCCTCAGTTCCTCTTTCCTCTTCGTTTACTTGTAGGGCCAGGCGATTTCGAGGAAGGGTTGATCCATGCCTGCTTCTTTGTCCATGGGCCTGGTCACGTACTCCTCGCGCGGGGAGTTGGCGATCTGATGGCCATTCTCCTCGATCCAATTGTAGACGGCGTCATAGTAGCCCAGTATCTCGGGGAAATGCGCTTGCCGCAAGGTTAGCGACGTGTAGGCGATGGAGCCGCCGGGAAGGGTTCCGCTTTTGATTTCGCCGCTGACGGGGGGAACGGTTTTGACGGGGATGCCGACTTCGACCGGCCCGTTTTTCTCCTGGTTGACTTCGCCGTGGTAAATGGCGACCGGCTTGCCATCCTGTTCAACGCCCGATTCGGCGACCAGGGCCGCTAGCTGCTCATAGGATTCGCGCAGATGGTTGTGCAGCTCGTCGATATTGACATGGCGGGTGATGCTGAGCATGTGGCGGTCCGGCTGTTGTGTTGTGCTGACTGTGGGGGACATATGTGTCTCCTTTTTTTGTAGCTCGTATAGCGAGCCGTTGATGGGAATGTAGAATGCGATGGATTGGTCCTGGCGGAGGTCGGTGCTGGGAGGGGCGGCGCTTTCTGCATAGGACGGCGCGTCGCGCAGGCGAACGTCGCTTTGCGGCAGCCATTTCTTGTAGATGGCCTGCCACATGGCGTCGCGGCGACGGCCGTCGTGATGAAATACGGCGTAGACACCACCGTCGAGATGCTGAACGTCGACCGGTTTGCGAGGCTGGATGGACGCGTTCTCGTCGAGAAGAATACCGGCATCAAGGCGCGTTTTGTCGCTAGCGGAAGTGCCGTCGTCGGGGCAGTCGCGGCAGACCTGTACGTATGCGTACGGTTCAACAGGCTCGAGAGCGGCCGCTCCGCTTTCCCCTGCTGAAGATGTGTGCTGGATAAGGGTCGTCCAGACGGTTTCGCTGGCCGCTTCGGCGCCAATACAGGGGATGTAGACCAGCTCATGGTCGGGCCGCTGGCGGAACTCAGGTTGGAGCAGAAGCGGCTCCCAGTTGTTGGCATACAGATGGGGGCGGCGCAGCGTGCGGAAGGTGCGGGGGCTGACCTTGAACTGTTTTTTGAAGGCGCGGCTGAATGCGGCAGGGGTCTCGTAGCCGGCTGTCAACGCGATCTGCGTCACCGGTTCGCGGCTGAGGATGAGGCGGCGGGCCGCCCATTCGAGCCGGATGCGGCGCACGTAGTCGCTGGTGGTCTGGTGGAGGTAGGCGGCGAAGATGCGGTGGAAGTAGAACGGCGAGAAGCCAGCGACTTCTGCCAGCGTCTCGACTGTCAGGGGCGCGTCCATGTTCTCCTGGATGTGGAGGAGAACGGCGTTGAGGCGCTCGCGATGATGGAGGATTGTGTCCTCACGCGTCTGTACTGCCTTCTGGATCGTCATGCGGCCAGTATAGCAGAATGACATTTGGCAAACTATCCCATTCTTGCTGTTTCTGCTATCTGGTTGATCGTTGCAAAGAGATTTATCACCGAGCGCATGGACTGTAATCGGTCGTGCGCAATTCAGAGGAGGAATGTTCGATGCAGATCACAGCAGTTACGCCATTTATCGTTGACGCCGGCTGGCGCAATTGGATCCTGGTGAAGGTGGAGACGGACGAAGGTGTCACGGGCTGGGGGGAGTGCAGCGACCAGGCCGTGAACGGGGTGACGGGCGCGATCCGGGATCTGACGCCGGTGGTGATGGGCCTCGATCCGAGGGCCTTCGAGCAACGCTGGTGGGATATGTATCGGGCGTTTCAGTCGAGCCCGGGCGGGATCGGCGCAAAGGCTATTGCCGGCATCGAGCTGGCGCTGGTGGATATCGCGGCGCGGGCGCGGGGCTGTTCGGTGGTCGAACTCTTCGGCGGGCCGACGAGGGATAGTGTGCGCGTTTACTGGTCACATTGCGGGACGAGCCGGATTCGCGTGCATGAGCTGATGGGCACGCCGCCGCTGCGATCGATGGAGGATGTTGCTGCGCTGGGACGGGAGGTGGTCTCGAAGGGCTTTACCGCGCTGAAGACAAACATCCTCTTTCCGGGCGATCCTGGCTTCGTCTACTTTCCGGGGAGGAATCCGGAAGGGGCTACCGACCAGGTGGCGTCAAACGAACTGATAGATCATATCGTTACACTGGTAGGCACATTCCGTGACGCGGTCGGGCCGCAGTTTGACCTGTTGCTGGATCTGAACTTCAACTTCAAGCCGGAAAGCTGTCTTGAGATTGCCCGCGCGCTGGAATCGCTTCATTTGATGTGGCTGGAGATCGACCTCTACGAACCGGAGGCGCTGGCGGAAGTGCGGCGCAAGACGAGCACCCGCATCTGCACGGGAGAGACGCTCTACTACGAGCGACAGTTCCTGCCTTATCTGCAGGCACGGTCGTCAGATTATATGATGGTGGACGTGCCCTGGAACGGCTTTGCGCCGTCGAAGCGAGTGGGAGAGCTGGCGCAGACATTCCAGATGAACATTGCGCCGCACAACTACTACAGCCACTTGTCCTCGTTCATCAGCGCGAGCCTGTGCGCGGTGCTGCCTAATGTGAAAATTATGGAGATCGATATCGACGATGTGCCCTGGAAGGATGAGATGGTGACAGACGTACCTGAGATCATCGAGGGGCAGATGACCACTCCTTCCGGCCCGGGCTGGGGCGTCGATATTGTGGAAGAGGTGTTGAGCGCGCATCCGGTGGCGTAGGGAATGCCCTATCAGCGCGAATTGGCGTCCGGCAAGGTGATGCGAACGACCTCGCCGACGATGCGCGTTGGCCCGTCGGGGCCGGGGATGGGGCGATCGGGCGTGCCCTGGCCGGTCGAGACGTAGAGTGAGCCGTCGGGGGCGAGGGTGATATTGGTGGGCATGTCCAGTCCGTCGGCCAGAATGGTTGAATCGACGCCGGCCTGGAGAGGACCGGCGTCAGACTGGCCGGATGGTGCAAAGACACTGACACGTCCGCTGTAACGCCGATAGCCGCCGTGGAGGGCGGCCTGGTCCGGGTCGAAGAGATCGTGGGTGGGTTCAATCGGGTCGGCGGGTCCGCTGCACATCTCGACGACATAGATGTTGCCATCGCCATCAACGGCTACATCGATCGCGGTTGTCAGGCCGAGAACTGCGTCTTCAATCGCGCCGGTTTCGGGGTCTACGCGCACGATCGCGCTGTCGCCGGGAATGAAGGGGACGGTCTCACCTTCGACTACCAGGGCGCCGGAGAAGAGGGCTACCAGCAGATCGCCGCTGTGCTGGTCCACGGCCAAGCCGGTGGGCACGGACTGCTGGCCGCTGGCAAGCGCGCCGAAATGCGTGACGTTGAGGCGCGTGCCATCGGCAATGTCGACAGAGGAAAGCGCATTGGCGGTACTCTCGGCCAGGTAGATCAGGGAATGATCGCGCGAGAAGGCGATGCCGGTCATGTTGCTCAGCGCGGAGAGATTGCGCCCCATGCGTTTGTAGGGGCTGATCTCGTAGAGGCCGATGCGATCATGGCCGCCGTCGACGCTGAGATAGAGGTGGCCGTCAGTGTGGCGCAGCAGATCGCCTGGCCCGCTTACCTCATCGCGCCATGTATGGTAAACGCTGAGCGCGTTGTAGGTGGGCAGGTGGCGAAACCAGAGGGTGCGTTCGCCTTCATCGCTGAAATCGCCGTCCTGGTTGGCGTCGTGGAAGTGGGTGAGTTTGCCGGTCCACTCCTGGGGATCGACGGTATTCTGGCCGCTGCCGGCTTCTGCCACCATCAGCGAGCCGTCCGGCAGGACGACGACGCCGCGGGGATTGTCCAGCCCAGTCAGGACGGTTTCGATGAGCGGCTCTTGCTGCGCGGCGGAGCCGTCTTCGGAACTTTCATTGGCGGTATCGCGGTTGTCGGATGCAGGCGAATTCTTCGAGAAGCAGGCCGCGAGGAGGAACGCGACAAAGAGCGCACTGGCGGCAATTGCATAGGGGTTTACGCGTCGTTGCTTGAAGACAACTATGTCCACAGGAGCGAGTACTCTGTTTCTGGATCGAAAAGTTGCACCTTATCGCCGTCGAACTGCAGTCTCACCGGATCGCCGATCTTCAGAGTTTGGCGCGGGTCTGCAAGAACGAAAAGATGCAGGTCGTCGAAACGCACATCAACCAAATTATCGCGTCCCAATGGCTCAACGACAAATACTTCGCCCTGTGATCCTTCATTTGAACCGGCGGCATCCGGAAGGAGCGTGATGTCCTCCGGCCTGATACCGACGGTAACCTCCGCTTTGGCTGCAGCCCGGCTGCCCCGCTCCGGTGGCAGTTCGAATTCGAGCCCTTGCCTCTTTGCCAGATAACGATCCCCTTCGCGCATCAATTGCACATCGAAAAGGTTCATCGGCGGGTTGCCGACGAATCCGGCGATAAAGGTCGTGCGCGGCCGCTCGTACAGTTCGTTGGGCGGCGCGTAGGCTTGCAGCTTGCCTTCCTGCATCACGGCGATGCGGTCGGCCATGGTCATGGCCTCGACCTGATCGTGGGTCACGTAGATGGAGGTGATTCCCAGATCCAGTTGCAGGCGTTTGATCTCGCTGCGCATGGTCAGGCGCAGACGGGCATCCAGATTGGAGAGGGGTTCATCGAAGAGGAGCAGGCTTGGCTCCTTCACCAGTGCCCTGCCAAGGGCGACGCGCTGCTGCTGGCCGCCGGAGAGTTGGGCAGGCCGCCGGTCCAGCAGATGGCCGATGCCCATCATATCGGCGACCCGCTGCACGCGCTGCTCCATTTCTGCTGCGGGCGATTTTTTTAGTTTGAGGGGATAGCCGATATTCTGGCGGACGCTCATGTGGGGGTAGAGGGCGTAACTCTGGAAGACCATGCCAATGTTGCGGTCTTTGGGCGGTACCTGATTGACGACGCGATCGTCGAAGCGGATCTCGCCTGCGGTCGGCTTGTAGATGCCGGCCACCATAAGCAGTGTAGTAGTTTTGCCGCAGCCGGAGGGGCCGAGGAAGGCAACGAACTCTCCGCTCTGGATGTCGAGGGAAATATTGTCGGCGCCGGTTACATTGCCCCAGCGTTTGGTCAGGTCGTTCAGTTCGACACGCACTAGTTTCCCCCTTTGCTGCCGCCGCCGTAGATATTCAGCAGAGCCTCTTGGGTGAAGATAAAAAAGATCAGAACAGGAATCAGCTGGAAAAGACCGATGGCCGCTACTCTGTTCCAGCTGACAAGACTGGTATCACCGGAGAAGCTGTTGATGTAGACCGGCAGAGTGGCGACTTTCGAGCCGATTGTGAAGGTAAAGGGGATAAGATAGGCGTTCCAACCTTGAATGAACATGAAGATGGAAAGAGCAGCCAGGCCAGGGCGAATCTGCGGCAACAGAATCTCCCACCATACGCGAAAGCGGCTGGCGCCGTCGATGAGAGCAGCCCGCTCCATATCCCAGGACAGGTTGTCGAAAAAGCCTTTCATCAGCCAGATACCCAACGGGAGGTCCAGTGTCACCATCACAAGGGCGACGCCGCCGACGGTATTGAAGCCGAACAGATTGCCGATAAGAGGGATGCCGCCGATGAACAACAGCACCTGAAAGATAGCGATCAGGAGCATTTCAGGGCGAAAGGCATGGAGGACCATGGTCATGCCCAGGAAACCTTTGCGGCCGGGGAAGTTCATGCGGGAAAGCGCGTAGGCTGCAAGGGCGGAAATAGAGCCGACGCCGACGACCATGCTCATGCCAATGCCAAAAGAGTTGAGCGTGGCCTTCCACACGTCCGGCTCGGACAGGAACGTCCAGTTTTGGAACGTCAGGCCGCCGAGATTTCCCTGAGCATCCATAGGGAGAAGGCCGTTGGTGCGTTGAGAGAAGGTGGCGACCAGGACCCAGGCATAGCCGGCCAGAATCGGCAGGATAGTAATTGTGAGCAGCAGGTAGGGGAGCGCTTGTCCGGGCGAGATGCGCCTGGATTGCAGCGTCATCTGGACAGTGGAGAGCGTCCCCGCGCCCTTTACGGGCCCTAATCCGTCATGCAATTCTCGGCCCTCCGTTCCCCTGCGCAGATTCGTTCCGTACAGAAAGTTCTTTCAGAAAGCGTTGGCGCAGACGCCGTCCACATCTTACAACACATCGATTTTCGGCTCCTGGACCAGATCGTTGAAGCGGAAGACCCGCAGATAGGTTACAGAGAGGATGGCGCCGATGAGAACGAGCACAAAGCCCCAGGCCGCGCCATAGGCCCACTGGTTCGAGCCGAAATAGGTCTGCAAGGCGCGCTTGTAGGCGGTCAGCGCCCACACTTCGGTCGTGAACAGGCCCGGCCCGCCGTTGGTGAGCAGCAGGATATATTCGAACGAGACGAGCAGCGAGAGTGTCTGGTAGGTGACGACAAACAGCAGGGGCCAGCGCAGCAGAGGCAGGGTAATATCACGTATGAGCGCCAGGTTGCCGGCGCCGTCCACTTTGGCGGCGATGATCAGGTCGGCAGGGATCGCTTCGATGGCGGAGGTAAAGATGATCATGCCAAACGAAGCGCCGACGAAGCCATTGACGAGCACGACGAATACCCACGGCGATTCCGGGATCCAGTAGGGCTGATTTTCGACGCCGAACAATCCGAGAATCTGATTGAGAATGCCGTAGGGGGGCTGCTGGGCGATGCGCTGCCACATCACGATGTAGACGACGGACGGTGTGATGCGGGGCAGGAGCCACAGCAGGCGGAAAAAGAAGCCAACCCGCCGGCTGACATGGGCTGTCAGGAGGGCGAGCAGGAGCGCCAGGCCAACGTTAAAGAACAGCAGGGTCAGAATGACATATTGGAATGTATTGCGCAGGATCTTGGGGAAGAAACGGTCGCTGAACATGCGCTTGTAGTTGTCGAAGCCGACATAGGTCCAAGGCTCGCTGAAGTTGGCGCTGGAGAGATCGGTCAGGCTGAGGATGAAGAGGATGATGGCAGGCAGAAAGAAGAAGACGATGACCAGCAACGAGCCCGGCGCCATGAAGTTCAGGGCGTCGAGCGCGGCGCGGAAGGCGGGTTTCTGGCCGCTGGCTTCCCGCAGCAGGATGAGGCCGCCGACGAGCAGCAACAGCAGCGCCATGAAGGCAACGGACAGACCCAACTGGGCCTCCACAGCCACTTTCTGCTTCTGCGCGATTTCTTGCGAGGCGGCGAATGCGCCCCAGACGGCAACGGACGCGGTTACGCTGATGAGGACGGCGAAGAGTCCGTGCCAGGGCGCGGAACGGCCCGGCAAGAGGTTGATCGCCCCCAGCGCCAACCCGACGGCGCCGGCCAAGGGGGCAAAGAAGAGCCAGAACGAGCTGCGGTAGAGGAGGCCGCCGTCGGTCGTTTCTATGGCGCCTATCGTTGCGGCTTGCTGACCGGTCAGCGAGAGGGCAACGCGCTGATCGGCGATAATGACGAAGCGCAGCCAGGGCAGAACGATACAGCCCAGCAGCAGCAGACCGGCGGCCAGTAGCAGCCAGCGGCCGCGGCCGGCGCGGGGGACCTGAATTGCTGTTTCTGTCTGATTCGTCACCATGGGCCGGTTTGCGAAGGGGGTAGAAGCGGAGAGTAGGGGCGGGGGCGCCCTACTCTCCTTGTTGCATTACGCTGGTCTTACTTCACTTACTCAATAATCACGTTGTCGCCCAGTTCGTTCTGGAGTTGATCGATCACGACCTCAATCGCCTCTTCGGGTGAGAGATCGCCGGACTCGACTGCCTGAATGCCGAGGTAGTAGGCCTCCGACCAGGCGCTCCAATAGGGACTGTTGGGCAGGAAGGTCGTATGCTCCAACAGGGACAGCGTGGCACTCAGGAACTCAGCACTTGTGTAGGCTTCGTGATCAGCCTGCGACTCGAGGATTCCCAGGTGGCCGCTTTCCACCGCGTAGGGCGTGTTCAACTCCTTGACCGTCGTCTTGGCTAGCAGGAGCAGGGCCAGGTCCGGGTGCTCGCTCTGGGTGCTGATCATGTATACCAGGGGATGGGTCAGGGTGATGGGGCGCCCGATGCCGCCTTCCATGCAGGGAATCGGTGCGAAGCCGACATTTTCGAAGAGGTACTCTTCGCCGCCCACATCCTGGAGATAGTTGGTGTGCCAGCTTGCCCAGCGCCAGGTGCCCTCAAAGACGAACATCACGTTGGTGAAGCTGGCGGTGTACTCTCTGTGGTAGTCCCAGTCGCCGTCCAGCTTGTTGGCGGTTATGATTTTGCGCTCGTGGACGGCGTTGTGGAGCAGCTCATAGACGGTCTGAGCGGCAGCGGTGTCGAAGACGAGGGCGTCCAAATCGCTCTCGATTTCGCCGCCGGCGGCAAAGTAGTAGTAGAGGAAGTCGGGCCCGTTGGAGGGACGATGCCACCAGCCCTCGCCTTCGTTGACGACCCCGGCCTCGACCGCCTGCTGCGCGGTGTCAAACATATCCTGCCAGGTATAGTCGCAGCTTTCGATGCGGCCGGGCAGGGCTTCGATCTCTTCCGCGCTCCAGCCCAACTCACTCAGAAGCAACTTGCTGAAGTAGAGGGGGCGGGCTTCGGCGTCCTGGGGGATGCCCCAGATCTTGCCTTCAAGCATGGTCGATTCCCAGAGGGAGTCGATTACATCTTCGAATTCGGCGAATTCGCCGCTGTTGACCTGTTCGGAGATGTCGACCAGGTAACCGGCCGTGGCCCAGTCGCCGATATGCTCGTGGCCGGAGACGATGATGTCGGGGGCTTCGCCGGCGTCCGAAGCCAGTTCAAACTCGGTCTTGTAGTCGCCCCAGCCGGTATCGTCCTGGATGGTTTCCAAGGCGATGCGGCGGTTGTCGTCGCTGGCTTCCAGCACGGCGTTGGCGGCGTCTACGGCTGCGGTCAGGTTGTCGCAGCGGCCGTTTTCATAGGGCGGGCTGGCCTTGCAGCGGGCCACGAGGTTGACTGTCATGATTTCATCGGCGGCGGCCGGCGCGGCTTCCTCTTCAGCGGCGCCGGTATCGACCTGGACGGGGGCTGCGGGCGCTCCGCAGGCAGAGACGATAAGCGCTAGCGCGGCCACGAGCGCCAGCAATACGAGACGTTGACGATTCATGGAAATCTCCTTATTCAACTAAGTGGGGTATAGAGTGCTACCACGGATCAGAAATCACACTCTGTTGGTGGGGCTACTATACCATGTTTTGGCACTGTGGATAAGTGTCGCAGGGGATTGTTAAGGCCAAAGCAAGATTCGGCTAATCGTGGGTTAAAGTCTGGGAAAAGTATAGTCAGCGGAGGTGGATGTATCTCTGCGGAAGGGATCAGGCCTTTTTCCGCGGCAGGGTCGGTCCTGAAAGTTCATGGGCGGCTTCAGCTCCTGCGCAACACGCGCACATGAAAAAGCCCCGGCTCGGGCCAGGGCTTTTTGGAACGGATCGAGGAAAGCAATGGCAGGGATCACACCATGCGGCAGCTGTTCTCGAGGCGGCCCAGCTTTTCGATTTCGATGACGACGTTATCACCGTCTTTCATCCACACCTGTGGGTCGCGGCCCATGCCGACGCCGTGCGGTGTGCCGGAGAGGATCACGTCTCCCGGCTCCAGGGTGAATGCATTGGAGCTGAATTCGATCAGTTCGGCTACGCCGAAGATCATCTCGCGTGTATTGCTCTCCTGCATGACTTCGCCGTTAAGGAGGCAGCGGATGCCGAGATCCTGGGGATCGGGCACCTCGTCGGCGGTCACAAAGGCAGGGCCGATGGGGCAGAATGTGTCGAGGCTTTTGCCGCGGATCCACTGGGGGTCGCCCAACTGCAGGTCACGGGCGCTGACGTCGTTGGAGCAGGTGTAGCCGGCCACGTATTCGAGCGCGTCAGCGCGGCTGACATGGCGGGCGGTCTTGCCGATTACCACGGCCAGCTCGGCCTCGTAGTCCACTTCTGCGGTCAGTTTCGGGCTCCAGACGATCTCGTCGCCGGGGCCGACGATGCTGGTCGTGAACTTTGTGAAGATGACGGGATCTTTCGGGGGCGGGGTATTCGTTTCACGGCAGTGGTCCAGATAGTTCAGACCGATAGCGACGATCTTGCCGGGCCGGTCCATGGGACAGAGGAGCTTGACGCTGCTCCTGGCGACCGAGTCGGTCACCGTTCCGGTGTTGCCGGCCAGTATGTCGCACCAGCTGGCGTCGGTGACTTCGATGGTGTCGCCGCTGGCGACGCCGTAGACTGTATTTCCGTTATGCTCAAACCGCAACCATCTCATCTGTTCTGCTCCTCGGCGAATTCGCTGGAATGGGTTAAGTTAGGGTGGATGCGCCCCGGTCTGGAAAGCGCGGGATGCGCGGTACGGATGGGAGAAACGACTATTCGATCTTGCCGGCGGCGAGCGCCTGCCTGAAATGGTCAACTGTGCGGGCGACGCCTTCCTTGAGGGGTGTGTATGGGACCTCGCTTAACAGGTTCTGCAAGGGCTGTTCGTTTTGGGCCTCTGCGAAGGGAAGGGGAGCATCCTCATAGGTAATGCGGCCGGCTGCGCGAGGCTCGGCGGCAACAATGGCGTCTACGACCTCCGACATATGGGCAACGCTGCCGCGGATGTTGAAGACTGATGCGCCTTCGTAGGGCAGGCGGGCCATCGCTATGAATGTCTGCGCAACATCATCGGCATACTGGTAGCCGCAGGT
>MPML01000047.1 GCA_002238445.1 Caldilineaceae bacterium bin5 | reverse complement strand
GGTTCGGGGCGGCAAGTGGGGGAGGAGACACTGTTGGCTAGACACGCTGCTGGAGCCGCACGGCTGGAATGAGCACACAAGGTCGGTGAGCGATGGTTTTGTAGGGGGGCGTTGCGGGGGGGCAGGCCCTGCACAAGGGAGGGCCGAAGGCCCGACCGCCAAAATTGCAGAGGACAGTGGCCGCAAACTGTCAGGGCACCAAGGCGCGGCTGCTCTGCATGGTCGCGCATTGTGGATGGCTGCGTAGTACCTATTTCCTCTAATTCTGCCCGGCAGAGGCGCGCCAACTGAATCTTCGCTGCAGCCATGCCTTCAACAGCACGGGGCGAAGTTGGCGCCAGTTGTCGTTCAGCTCGTGCCGGACTTCGTCGCCAAGATGCTCCGGGCGGGGTGCATAGCGGAACTGAACGTAGATTTCGATGATACGGCGGATAAATGGGCTGCCCTGGGGAAGACCCTCTGCAAGTTGGGCCTCGCGTTCATAGGGCGTCAACGCCTGCTCGGCGGGCGCCCGCCGCAGAATCTCGCTCTGCATCTGCTGCGGGTTTGGAACACTCGGCGAGCGTGAGAGAACTTGCGGCTGCCGTTGGCGCAGCGGCATCTTCAGCCGTGCAGTCCAGTTCAACAGCCGTTCATAGTAGATTTGCGGTTCCTGCAAAAAGGCTTTGGGACCCTGATACATGCGGCGGCGCAGTAGCCAGACGCCCGCAATAAGTGTCAGAATTACCACGGCGAAACTGGTTGTGACGAGAGGGGAGCGAGTTTGGAGGCCGCCGATACCCGTAACCGGGCCGGCGATGTCCTGGGGAAACTCTTCTTCAAAGTCCAGCGCGTCATCAAACAGAAAATCCTCGTCTTCGAGTGAGATGTCATCCATACCGGGGATTATCCCGCTGTCCTGGAGCTCTGCTCCCGAAGGGCGGTCCAGAATGCTCTCGCCGGCGGTCGGCTCGAACTCGATCCAGCCATATTGGGGGAAGTAGACCTCCACCCAGGTATGCGCGTCGCGTTCTGTTATCAGATAGGTGCCGGTCTCCGGATCGAGGGTTCCTTCGGCGTAGCCGCTGGCCGTACGGGCGGGTATGCCCTGGCTGCGCAGCATGGCCGCCATGGCCGAGGCGTAGTAGTCGCAATAGCCGCGCTGGATGTCGAACAGGAAATACTCCAGCGGGTCCTCATCCGCGGACGGCGCGGGAATGCTTTCGTCGTAGTCGAAAGCACGCAGAAATCGCTCCAGCGCTTTAACCTTGTCGTAGGTCGTGGACGCGTCGGCCATTTCCCGTTCGGCCAACTCGGTGATGCGGGGCGAAAAGCTGATGGGGAGTTGGAGGTAGCGGGTAAGAACCTGCGCTGGATATTCGACAATGCCCGCCTCGCGTAACTCCCGCACGGTTACGGTGGTATGGTTACTGACGACCTGGTAGCTGTCGCCCTGCTCCAGCGTGATTCTGGAGCGCGCCCACGTCAGTTCGGTGTCATCCTGGTTTGTTGAAGCCGAATCGGCCGGGTTGGCATAGGCAAGCGGCTGCTCAATCGCGGCCAGCGGGATGCTGGCCTGCACGACATCCGGCATGGCGAGTAGGATATTCCCGGTTGGCGTACGAATGGTGATGGTCTGTGTGACCGGAGCGCGGGCGGACCACAGCGTGGTTGGGATGGACTGATTGGAACGGTAATTGACCTCGCCCTCGGCGGTGTTGATCCACTGCCGGCCGGTGAAACGGTCGAAGGCAACGGCCCGCCAGTAGCGACCTGTCCCCGCGTCCACTTCCATGATAAGGTGGTCGCCGACGACGCGTTCGCCGCCCAGGGTCAAGGTGCGGCCAAAACCTGTCTGGACCGCGCGGGTCTGCCGATTCAGTCCCTGGTAGAGGCGGTTCCACTCCTGCATGGCCGCCTCCCAGCGCATGTTGACGGGCTGCAGCAGGTCATGGAAGGGGAGGCTGCGCCCCATGTTGGGTGCGATGAAGGCGAGGGCGATCACGGCCATTGTATACATGAAGCCGGAGCGCATAAAGTCGAAGTTGATGTCCTCGCTGAAATAGATGCTATCGGCGCGCCAGCGCTGGCGATGGTCGATGAGAGTGGTCCAGGCGAGGAGCAGCAGCGCGGCAATGCAGTATGCAACCAGGAATCCCATCACCGATACCGGTGCGTAGTGCGTGTTGACCAGGAGCGCGATGCCGGCCATCAGGACGCCGCGCCAGACATGGCCGTGCCGGAAGACCGACCAGACGCCCAGGTAGGTGAGCCACCAGACAAGAAAGCCGATTTCGAAGATGAAGACAACGTTGTCGTTGCTGGCTTGCTGGTTGATGGCGGCTTCGATCCATTCGAGCCAGCGTTCCAGCAGGAAGTAGGCCCTGGCCTGCAGGACGGGGATTCCCTTATCGATGAAAGCCTGCACCCGCTGCTCGTCTTCCACGAGAAAGGTCATCAGATAGAAGACCCATGCCAACCCGGTCGCAAAGCTGTGGGAAAGCATGAAGAAGCTGTCAAAGCGGCTGAAAGAGATCAGTGCGCCCATTGCCAGCGCGCCCAGGACGACAGCTACCAACATGCCCATGCTCATAGCGCCCGTCCAACCGGCAGCACTGAGTGAGAGTGCCAGGATGAGATAGATGCCGCCGAGCAGCAGGAGTGTGATCACCCGCCCTTCACGGAAATAGGCGAAGGGAGCGTTGGCCAGTTCGCCGGATTCATCGCGCTCGTCTATCAGGGTATCGGCAGCATCGTCAGGGGCGGCGGGACGCGCGGGTGCCTGTGCATTTGGGAGAAGTGAGGTGCTCTTTTGATCACGCATAGTTATGTTATCAGGTTGCCAGGCAGACGCCCACCAGTCGCCTATATGTTAACGAAGTGGTAGTGCATCGGAGCCTGCCAATCCGGCAAGCGCTTCAATCACAGTTCAGACGTCAGAGCAATCGCCACAGCAGGCCGGCAAATAGGGAACTGAGGAAGATCCCCAGGGCGATGGCAAGCCAGAGCCGCACTGTGATAATGCTCTCAAACTGGTTGGTCAACCGCTGCGGCGCATCTGTCAGGCCCAAAAGCCAGACCCGTTGCGGAGATGTCGCGTCGGGCGAATCGCCTATTACGACCTGTACGGTGCTGTCGGAGACAAGGCGCCGCCAGCGGGACGCTTCGAGCCGATGCTGTGCCGCCCGCAGAGACTGACGGATTTCCAGCGCGGCGGCTTCGGCGCGACTGGCTGCGGGTGCGGGTGCTTCCGCGGTTGCGACTGCCTCTCGTTCCAGTGACGCAGCCATACTGTACCATTGGTCTCCAACTGGTCGAAAGTCCACATCAATCGACTGGGTGGTACGCTGCCACAGGAGGCGGGTCTCTTGTCGTGTCTCCTGTTCCGCCGCCAGAATGGCGCTGCGCAACAGTGCCCAGTCGGGCTGTTGGGGTGTATTCTGAGCCAGAAGCCGACGTTTACGGGCGTCGAGTAGATCCAGTTGGATAAGGAACCCGCCGGCCTCCTCGGTAAGTAGTACATCTGTCACTCCGGAAGCAGACCAACTGTTCAGCAGCGTGTTCAGGGCGCTCTCGCTATCGACGCGCCTCTGAAAGATAGGATGCGCAATGGCATTGATGGACACGTCATTATGGTTCAATGTAACTGTAATCTGCCAATTGGCAAAAAGCGCGAGATACTCGGGTGAGGGCAGAGTCTCGCCAGTAAGGACCTCTTCTCCTACCAGGGAAACAGCGGCCTCTTCGTTGCCTTCGTTCAATTGTTGCAGCACTTCGTGCAGGATGAGCGCACGCCGTTCGGCTTCGAGGGTGGCCGGATCGACGACGTCGGCGGGCAGACGAGCCAGCTGTTCGGTCAGCAGCAGAGCCTTGGGCCAGTTTTCCTGCAGGCGGGCTGTCCGCAGTTGTTGCAGCAGACCTTGGGCAACCCAGTTCTGCAGTTCGAGGCGGGTCGGTCCTTGCGGCATGGCTGGAAGCGCTTTCTCCGCTTCCGCAACCATGAGCGCGACATAGACGCTATCGACGGAGCCATCTGCGGCGATGGCGCGTCTGCGGTAGAGGGCCGCCAGCCGGTAACGCACGGAGGCGTGGACAGCGTCTAACCGGTTGTGTTCTTCGGCCAGACGCAGCGCTTGTGTGTAAGCGGCCAGGGCCTGTTCATAGAAGCGTTCGCGGGCGGAGGCGCCGAGTGCGGGGGCCTGGTGAAGTTGCGCGTACAGATCGCCCAGATGCTGTTGAGATTCGACCTGGTTGTTTGCAAGAATTTCGTTTTGGGCAGCGCGAATCTGTTGGATCCACTGTGGATGAAGCGTCTGGAAGTGTACATCTGTGGTCGGTGGGCGCTCCTCACGCAGCCATTCCAGTTGGTTGGCGCGCACTTTCCAGCCGCGGGGGGATATTTGCAGCCAGCTTTCCGATGGGGCCAGCCACTGTTCCATGTTGGCGAAATCGATGGTTACGCGCCAGCCACTGATATCGCTGGACCACGCGAGCAACTCGGAAATTGGGTAATGGAAGTCGAAGGTTTGGGTTACGGCCAGGGGCAGTTCGTAACGGAGGATGAGACGGCGCCGGGCATCTGCTTCGAACTCTGCCTGAACGCTCTGGCCCACGTTCTGGCCGGCGGGTTGCAGAGCGAGTGGCTGTCCGTCGAGCGTCACTGCGATGTTCCGAGGCAGGGGGCGCTCGCCCGCGGCGGCGCCGGCGGGCTGTGCGACGAGCAGGGTTGCAGTGATCGCCTCGTCTTCGTCATTGTGCAGGCGGTAGGCGGCTTCGATTTGGAGTGTTAGCGAGCGGCCGTCAACGGTGGCGACGCGAACATCGAGCGTGTGGGTAAGAAGATCCAACGATGTTTCGAGCGCGGGTTGCAGGAGCAGATGCGAAGCATCCTTTGACTGTGACTGGGGAAGGCGATAGGGGATGTGGTTTTCGGAAGGGGGCGCGGCCAACAGGAGATCGGGCCCACCGAACAGGAAAATTTGGCAACAGAATATACAGAGAAAAAAGCGACATAGAAAAGTTGCGATCTTAGAGGACTCTTGATATGATGTCATGCGCATAAATAGATTCACCCCAGTGTAAAGAGGGGTGGTTGCAGGTTGCGTTTTGACGCTCCTGCCAGGTGCAGCCAGAGTACATATGGTACGACTGTTGATGCAGTGGGACATCAAAATGGGACACGAACAACCCTATTTTGAGTTTGTCATGCGAGAGTATGCACCAGGACTCATGCGGTTGGGAATTAACCCTGCCGAAGTCTGGTATACCATTTATGGAAATGGGCCGCAAATGTTAACGATTGGGGAAGTGTCCGATCTGGAGCGGCTGCGGGCGATTCTGCAGAGTGAAACATGGCAAAATATGCACCGAAGGCTTCTGAGGCACGTAATAAACTATAGTCAGAGGGTTGTCGACGACAATAGCCGCACATTTCAGTTGTAGAGAAAGGATTTGTTCGCCGTCCCCGTTCGGGCGGGCAATTGCCGGCGGACATTAATGGAGAGAATTCATGGCACTCTATGTTCGAAAATTGGAGGAGGAAGAGTGGGAAGAGTTGGAGCGCATAATCCAGAATATGGAGAATGACGTTTCAGTTCAACGCCTGATGATCATCCTCCTGTCTGCTCAAGGGCACAAGGTCCAGGAAATCAGCCGCGAAGTCGATCTGCATCCGATCAACGTGCGGAAGTGGATCCATCGCTACAATACAGATGGACTCGATGGTCTGCGCAGCGGAAAATCGCCCGGGCGCCCTCCTGTGTTTACGGAGGCGCAGCGGAAGGCGATTGTTGATATTGCCTCTGCCGATCCCACTTCTCTGAATCTGCCGTTCAAACAGTGGTCTTTGCAGCGGCTGCGCAAGCACCTGATCGATGATCAGATCGTTGACCAGATTTCGGTCGAGACGATTCGTCAGATATTGCGGGCACATGGCATGCAACCCCGTTCAATGGGCAGCCAACATAAGTAGGCGTGAGAAGGGGCGCGCAAGGGGACCTGACGCATTACAGGAAGCTCTGAACAGCATCCTTCGGAGCAATGAACAGCTGCTTGCGGCGTACCTGTGGATGGCGGTGATTCACGAGCGACGATTGACGATGAAGCGGGTATCAACCAGTATAGCGGCGCCGTGCTCGATGGAAGCCCAATCATAGGCGCTGTGCGCGGTGGCGATCACAACACAGTCGGCTTTCTGGATCTCTCCTTCGAGATCGGCGACTGCGGTGAGCGGCACCCCTTTATCGGCTAAAGATGGAATGAATGGATCGTGATAGGCGGCCTGCGCGCCTTTCTGCAGGAGTAGTTGCAGGATATCGATAGCCGGCGACTCGCGTGCGTCGGCGATGTCGGGCTTATAGGCCGCGCCGAGAACGAGGATGCGGCTACCTTTGACTGCTTTGCCGGCGTCATTGAGGGCATCCTGCACTTTTTGCACCCAGAAACCGGGCATTTCGGCGTTGATCTGGTTGGCCAGTTCGATAAAGCGCGCGCTGGCGTTGACCGACCTCATCTTCCAGGAAAGATAGTGCGGATCTACGGGAATGCAAGGCCCGCCCACTCCCGGCCCCGGCGTAAACCTGGTAAAACCGAAGGGTTTAGTTGCCGCCGCCTCCAGCACCTCTCTGCTGTCCAGCCCCAATCTGTCACACATTAGCAACAGTTCATTGACCAAAGAGATATTTACAAAGCGATAGGTGTTTTCGAACAGTTTGGCCATTTCCGCGGCCGACGGTGAGGAGACGGGCACTAGCGTGTCAAAGACCTGTCCGTAGTAGGCCTGGGCAGCGGCAAGGCAGTTTTCGGTCACGCCGGCGATGATCTTGGGCGTTGTCTGAATCGTCCAATCGGTGCGCCCGGGGTCGACGCGCTCGGGCGAGAAGGCGAGATGGAACTGCTCGCCCACCCGCCAACCCTGCGGTTGGGCGGCGGCTTCGAGGAGGGGCAGGAGCAGCTCGGTTGTTGTGCCGGGGTATGAGGTGGATTCGAGGACAACGGTCAGGCCGGGATGCAGATGGAGGGCGATCTCTCTGCCGCTGGCACGAATGGAAGAAACGTCCGGCTGCCCTGTCTGGTCGAGAGGTGTGGGCAGGCAGATTGAGACGGCATCGCATTGGGTCAGGACGGCGTAGTCGCTGGTGGCGCGCAGGCGGGTGGCCTGGGCTCGTAAGGCGGCGTCGGCAACGTCTGCGATGTAGGAGCGTCCCTGATTGACGGACTCGACTTTGGTCTGATCGAGGTCGATGCCGACCACCTGGTAGCCGGTTGAGGCCAGCGTGACGGCCAGAGGCAGGCCCACATAGCCGAGCCCGACGACGGCGACGCGCGCGGTGCGGTTGTGAAAGCGATCGAACACAGTCAGCGCGCTCCTTGCGGGCAGGGGAAGATCAGATGGTGCCCGGCGCCGTTACGTGGACGCGGGGAATTTCTCCTGGTACACGTTCCAGTGTTTCTGGAAGACGTCGGGAGAAACGGCGTAGAGCATTTCCAGCACGAGCTGGCCGAGGCGGCGGATCTCCCACTGGGCGGCTTTGTCGACGGCGCGCAGCCAGAGGAAGTGGCTCCAGGCGGCGTAGTTCATGCTGGTGACGATGCGGGTCTCGGCGGCGTTGGGGAGGAGAAAGCGGGCGTCCTCTTTACGGATGCCCATCTTCCGCAACTCCTGATAGGTCTGCTGGAGATAGTCCCAGGCTTCACTCAGTTTTGCCTGGGCTTCTTCGTTTCCCTGAATAGCCGGGGGAACAACTGCGCTCCACTCGCCTTTGCTTAAATCGACGTACCTCTGGCTCTCCTGGCTGAAGCTGGCCAGGCGGTGACGCACCAGTTGGTGGGTGCAGGCGCGGCTGATTCCTTCGAAGAAGAAAGTGGCGGATCCATGATGGAGTTGGGCTTCGGCATCGTCCAAGCCGGGCTGGGTGAAGGCGAGGAGCGTCACCCGCAGGGGTCCTTCTTCACGCGGGCGAAGGCAGGACGTGTCCAGCTTGCGTGCGGGCATGGAAGGCGGCGGCGGGATGGCGGCAGGTTCCGTGGGCTGGGCGCCGTTGCCGCTTGGGATGTCGGCAGCGAATTCGGCGTAAACTTTGGGCGCGATCGATTGCAGAAACGGCAGCGCCTGGAGTCCGATTCCATGGCGGAACAGGTCCAGCCAGACGCGGGTGTTGGCGCTGACGAGCCAGCTGCCGTCAGCTTCCTGCGTCACTTCGCAGTGGCGGTTGAGCATGCGCCAACGGAGCGGTTCTTCGCTGTTGCGCACGCGAACGGTGGCCACAATGTGCTCGATGATGTCCTCGTGGCCTTCTCTGACGCGGCTGACGATAAAGCGCGGCGCGGTGCCCATACGGTGGGTGCTGCGATAGCAGACGCGGCCGGCATACTCGATCACATTTTCGGGATAGGTGCTGGCGCCGTTCCAGATGGTTGCCAGATCGCTCATTTCGAGCAGGTCGGCGGGATTGAGGGCGGGATTGGCTTGGGAGTAGGCTACGAGTTCTATGTTCATAGGCATTATTGTTTCTAAGGTGAACGTCCTTTCCTTAGAAAATTTTAGTACGGCTTGTTAGCCTATCAAATCCAACTATCCCGGCGTAGAGGACCATACCTCCGACGGATCGGACACTCAATGTGGGCGGTTTGTCTGCGTAGGGTTGAGGAATGGATATCGCACATCCTGCGTTTAACTCCCTTTACTGCTGAACGCCCGTAGCTCAGTCATCAGGCTGCGGCCAAGCGACCAACCTGCTGGAGTTGGAGAAAATGTCAAAGAGGGTTGTGCCACTGGAGTCCTGGGAACCGACCGAAGTCCGAATCGTAGGAATGTACAATCGCCTGATGTTCGATTGCAAGCGCAGCAATGTGAGCATCCGGCACTAATTTCGCGCCGCCATCGACAGCGTCGAAAAAGCTCTGCAAGTTGGTAAGATGATTCAATCCAGGAGCAAGAGGTTGGATGTGGGCGTATTCGAACCAAATCCTTACTCTGCCAAGGGCGGCTGACGGTGACATGGGCGATTCCAGCACCCGGGGATTAGCCATTAATCGCACGAACCCTGTAGTGACCGCCCACGGTATGCCGACTGTCTCAGTTCCGTTGACCAGTCCTTCCCACCAGCCTCTGGCGGCTTCGTGATATGGGCTTTGCCTGTGGTACGCGAAAACCAGCAAATTGACGTCCGGCACTATCATTTCGCGCTTTTCCTGATGAAAAGCGCGTCATCAAGGTCGTGGAGGAAATCCTTCAGATTGTCAGGATCAACCCCAGAGACGTACTCGCTACTATGCGGCTCTACTTTAAATGGTTCTTTGTTTAACTGGTCCAATTCCCGATCTACGGAAAACGAAAGTTCTGTAAGCCCCTGCTTTTGCGCCAGCGATTGCGCGCACCTAAAATCGTTCTTGGCCAGTGCGAGTTGTCGAAGAGCTTTTCTGGCCAACCCTCGCTTATAATAAACTTCAGCATCTTCTGGATTGATGCGTATCGCAGCGTCGAGACTGGCAATGGCTTTCTCAACTCTGCTGAGGGCACTCTTGGATTGTCCTCGCATTTCGGAGACCTCCCCGCCCATATCGGTTCAACAACACTTCAGCCATGTGTCATTTCGATCCGGGCATATTATACACCAGCTGATTCACCTTTGTTTCATTCTCCCAGGCATCCGGTGACAGGGCTGCCCCGATGGTGTCAGACAGAGATTTTGTCTGCGATGCTACAGTGGCGGTTAAGAGCCCCCCAAGAAGGCCCGCCGGACGTCGCGGTTGTCGAGCAGGGTCTGGGCCTCGCCTTCGTAGGCGTTGCGGCCCAGCTCGAGCACGTAGCCGCGGTGGCTGGCTTCGAGGCCCTGGCGGGCGTTTTGTTCGATCATGAGGACTGTGAGGCCGATCTCCTGGTTGAGGCGCCGGATGTTTTCGAAGATCATACGGGTGATCAGTGGGGAAAGGCCGGCGCTGGGCTCGTCCATCATGACGATCTTGGGCTCCAGCATGAGGGCGCGGCCGATTTCGAGCATACGCTGTTCGCCGCCGGACATGGTGCCGGCCATCTGGCTGCGCCGCTCGGCCAGGCGCGGGAACAGCTCGAAGATGTACTGGATGCGTTGGTGGATGCGCGATTGGTCATTTTCGAGATACATGCCCATCTCCAGATTTTCCATGACCGTCATCTGCGGGAAGACGCTGCGCAGCTGGGGGACGATGGAGATGCCGGCGCTGAGGACATCCTGGGGGCGGGCATTGGTTATTTCCTGTCCGTCGAAGTGGACGGCACCCTGGCGCACTCCGACAAAGCCGTAGATTGCCTTGAAGACGGTCGATTTGCCGGCGCCGTTGGGGCCGATGACACAGACGATCTCGCCGGGATGCACTACAAGCGTGACGCCTTTGAGGATGTCAAAATCCTGATACCCGGCATAGATGTCGTCGACGGCGAGGAGAGGGTCAGACATTGGTAGTGGTCAGTGGCAAGTGGTCAGTGGTCAGAAACTTCAGCAGCAGGTTGTTGGCCACTGGATTCAGGCTCCGAAATAGGCATCGATCACGGCTTCGTTTTGCAGGATTTCCTGGGGCGTGCCTTCGGCCAGTTTTTCGCCGTAGTTGAGTACGTAGACGCGGCTGCAAAGATCGGCGATAAAGTTGATGTTATGCTCGATCAGGAGGAAGGTCTTGCCCTGCTCGTTAAGGGTGCGGATGCGATCTTTGATCGTTTCGATAAGGGTTGGATTCACGCCGGAGGTGGCTTCGTCGAGAAGCAGGATATCAGGGTCGGGCATGAGGGCCATGCCAATCTCGAGGAGGCGGCGCTGTCCGCCGGAGAGGTGGCCTGCCTCCTCGTCGGCCAGATGCCCGATCTGGAGAAAGTCGAGCAGCTGATGGGCGCGGGCGGCTGTGCTGGCATGGCTGGGTTGGAGCATACGCAGGATCGATGTATCCCGCCACTGGTGACTGATCAGCATGTTTCTGAGAACGGTCATTTTGCGATAGACGCGCACCGATTGGAATGTGCGCGTCAGCCCCATCCTGGCGACCTGATACGGGCGGGCCCGCGTCACGTCGCGGCCCTTGAAAAACACCTGGCCGTTGTCGATATTCTGCAGGCGGCTCAGGCAGTCGAAGAGGGTTGTCTTGCCGCTGCCGTTGGGACCGATCAGGCCGACGATTTCGCCGCGGTAGATTGCGAAATCGACGTTGTTGACAGCGGCCAGCCCGCCAAAGTATTTAGAGATGGTATGCCCCTCCAGCAGGGGCTGTTGGTCAGAAGTCATGGTCGCGGTTTGCGGCTGGTAGTTTATTCTTTCCTGTATCCACTACTTGCTCCTGCCAACGCGGCTGAGGAGCCGTCCAAGCGATGTGCTGCTGCGGTCTCCCAACGTGCCGAGGATACCCTCGGGCATGAACAGCACAATCACGACCAGCAGCACACCAAGCGCCACCAGATGGACGCCGAACAGGCTGCCCCAGAGGAGGTCCTGCAAAAAGTAGATGACGACCGCGCCGAGAGGCGGCCCCCAAACCGTGCCCAGGCCGCCCAGCATCGACATCATCACCATTTCGACGGTGCGTGCTTCGACGAAGACCACATCCGGATCGATGTAGGTGTTCTGCCAGGCCCAGAATCCGCCGACAGTTCCGGTGAAGAAGGCGGCGATCATAAAGGCGACGATTTTGTGGAGGGTTGTGTTGATGCCGCGCATTTCTGCGCCGATTTCGTCCTCGCGGATGGCGATCAGGCTCTGGCCGAACTCGCTGCGCTGGATCCACCAGATGATCGACACGACCAGACCCATAACGGCCAACATCAGGTAGTAGTCGCCCAAACGGTTGAGGAGCGGCGGCAGGTTCAGGCCGACGCCACCGCCGGTAATCGGGCGCAACACGCGCGCGACCTCGCGCATCGCCACCAGGGTGCCCAGCATGGCGATTGAGAAGTAGGGTCCTTTCAGACGTAAGGTGGGCAGGCCGATCAGAAGAGCGAAGAGGGCCGCGGCCACCCCGCTGGCCGGCAGGGCCTGCCAGAAGCCCCATTCCGGCGAGATCAGGAGGGGGCTGCCGGTCACGAGAATGCCCATGATATAGGCGCCAATGCCGAAGAAAACGGCGTGACCGAAGTCGACGTAACCGGTCATGCCGCCGATCAGATTCCAGTTGGAGGCCAGGGTCACCAGCACAAAGATCTGGCTGCCGACGAAGAGGGCGACGCTGGAGACACCGGTGTATGGGTATAGGGCCAACAGGAGCAGCAATAGCAGCCAGAGCGCCAGCCCGGCCCAGCCTGCGAGGAGCGAGTCGACAGGAGCGGGAATCGAGATGAGGGGCTTTCGCTTTACTCTGGCCTCGTTCTCTTTTTGGTTTCGTTCGGTTGCCATCACTCGGCCTCCGGCTCGAGCGGGCGCAGACCGCCCATTATCCCCTGTGGCCGCACTATCAGGATCAGCACCAGGAGGACAAAGCTGGTGGCGACGCCCAGATTGGTGCCGATGCCAGCCACATAGGTGGAGACGAAAATTTCGGTGATGCCGAGGACCATGCCTCCCATCAGCGCGCCAGGGATCCGGCCCAGCCCGCCGAGTGCGGTGATCGTGACCGCCTTCAAGGTGAAAGGGGGACCCATGAAGGGGAAGATCGCCTGCGTGGGGCTGAGCATGGCGCCGGCGGCGGCGGTGAGAGCGATGCAGATTCCGGCTGTGATGGCGTAGACGCGGTTGATGTCGACGCCGACGATGCGGGCGGCCGTCTTGTTCTGGGCTGCGGCGCGGATCGATTTGCCGAGGCGGCTGCGCTGCAGGAAGAGGTGCAGGCAGACCATGATCAGGAGGGCTGCGCCGAAGATGATGGTCTTGACGATCGGAAAGGTGACCCCTGCCAGTTGCAGGGAACCGTTGTAGGCTACGGCTACATTGCGGGGGTCGGCATCGAAAAGGATTTTGAAGAGATTGGCGAGCGCGATTGAGACTCCGAAGGTGACGAGCAGGGTCATCAGGTGGGGGCGCTCGACGATGCGGTTGATCAGGACTATCTGCAAGAGATAGCCGACCAGGAACATCAGGGGCACGATCAACGCCAGCGAGGCGAACGGGTCCAATCCGAACAGACGGGACAGGCCCCACGCCAGGTAGGCTCCGATCATCAGGAATTCACCGTGCGCCAGGTTGATCACACCCATGACGCCCCAGATCACGGAGAACCCCAGCACCATGACCGCGTAGAAGCCGCCGAGCAACAACCCACTGACAAGAGCCTGCAAGAGTTGGTCCATAAGCGCGTAAGCTGCGCGAGTTGAGGAGCACCAGGAGTGAAGAGGGAAGAGTTTTCCCTCTCTAGTTTTGCCAGCTGCTACGCGTTCAAAGCACTGAAATCAGCGGCGGCCAAATTCACTCCTCTGCGCTCACTCCTCCCGGTCAGCGATCTTTCCAGGGCGGCGCCGGGTAGTTCAGGTCGGCAACCGCGGCGTTGGTGGGCGCAACAACGAGGATCTCGCCGTTCTGGATTTGGATTGCCCCCATCGGTTTGCCGGCGTTGCGGCCCTTTTCGTCGAAATTGATGGGGCCGTAAAAGGTGACCACGTCGAGATTTCGCAGGGCTGTGCGGACGGCATCGGTGTCCAGCGAGGCGGCCTGCTCGATGGCGATGTGCAGGGCCAGCGCGGTGGCGGTCGATTCCGCGGCCTGGTAGGTGGGTGGCTCGCCCCACAGCTTCTCATAGCGGGCCGCGTACTCGGCGGCGGTGCCGAAGTAGTCGTCGGCGTAGCTCATGGACGCCTCCCACTGCGTCGGCCCGATGACATATTCGGAATCTGCGCCGACCTCTTCGATCAGTTTCGGATTGCTGGGGCCGACGGTGATCACCATCGCCTTGGGGTTAAAGTCCAACTCTTTGGCCGCCCGAATGAAGAGAACGGCGTCGTTAAAATGGCCGCCTCCGACGAAGATGTCGGGTTCCAACTCCTTGAATTTGGACATGATGCCGCTGACATCGGCTACGTTCACAGGGTAGGTCTCGACGCCCAATACTTCGAGCCCATACTCGGCGGCCCAGCTCTGGGCGCCGTCGGCTACACTGGTGGGGAAGGCGGTGTCTTCGTAGGCGATGACGACCGTTTCGGCACCTTTCTCAGCAAGCAACTGCAAGGCAGACCTGGTATAGTTCAGTGCCGGCGTCAACACTGCGAACAGGTTTTGGAAGCCCCGTTCAAAGAGCGGTTGAGCGGCGCCGTTGCCTTCGATCATGATTTTGCCGTACTTTTCGGCGATCGCGCTGGCGCTTTGGGTCAGGAATGAGCTGTAGGGTCCCAGGAGGAAGTCAACGCGATCCTCGTTGATCAGTTTTTCCACGAGGCGGGCAGCCGTATCGGGGTCGCCCTCATCGTCGTACATGATCAGTTCGACTTTATAGCGCTCGTCGCCGACCTTGATGCCTCCGTACTCGTTGTTCACCCAGTCCAGCCAGAGGCCGTACCCCTGGCGGGTGTCTTTGCCCTCGCGGGAGAATCTGCCGGTTTCGCTGACGGCAGCGCCGAGGTAGATGATTTTCTCTGCGTCTGTGTCTGCTGAGGCCGGGGCTGGTTCGTCTACCGGCGCGGGCGGCGCCAGGCTGCAGGACGTCAACACAAGAGAGACGACCAGCAGTAACGAGATTTGTAACAGGAAATGCCGCATTTTTCAACCTCCTTCAGTCCGCGTGATAGGTCAACACGGATGCATGTAATTTGGAAATGATGATACTGTAAGGGAATTCCTGCTGTCAACAAATTGCTGTAACCAGCAGTTTCACGAATGCAAAAGTAAACGGCGGTTTGGTCGGGGGTCCTTAAGTCCCGTTGACCTTGCTTTTGCCGAGAATGACAGGAAACGAAACGGACCAACTGACGGAGCTACCTGGATTGCGGTCGCAAGAATGTCCTTTAGTCCAGTCTAGTGGTTTCTAACAGAGGCTGTCTCGCTCAGATGGGCCAGTTCAGGGACTCCTGCCTCCCAATTGCGGGTTCGTTTGTCAGACAAGCTTCCGAAGAAGGATAGATCGTATCTACTAAGTCATATACAGTGCGTGTGCGGACCAGCCCTTCATCTTCGCCGCCATTCAGGCTATCTAGTGGCGCAGTCGGTTGGCAGCCGCCACGTTGCTGGAGCCGCACTGGTTGGAAGAAGGCGTAACGTTGGTGAGCGATGGTTTTGGACGGGGGCGTTGCGGGGGCGGAGCCCCTGCACAAGGGAGGGCCGAAGGCCCGACCGCCCAAAAACAAGCAGTGAGGAGTGGGAGAACACTATTGCTCGCCTCATTCAAGGTTGCAATGCAGTTGCGGCGGGGCAGTTACCTGTGCAGTAGGGTTCGAACGGGGCATAAAATATGCAGATGCCGGCAGGAGGGGCGAGACACCCGGAGGCCTCGAAAAAACGGGAGCCGTGCAGGTGCCAGGCATCGGAACGGATCATCCAGTGTTTGCTACATCCAAAACAGCAATGCTACAATCACGTACTCTCTGGGCAGGTTCGACCTGTCTATCGATGCTGCAAATTCGATTTTTTCGATTGCAACGGTGGGCAGCCGCAAGCTTCGAAACAACACAAAAGAGCAGTAGTGAATGCGCTGCCGCTCCCATACATGAGCGCGATTTGTGAGTAAACAATACTACGGTGGTCAGGCTGTCATAGAAGGCGTGATGATGCGGGGTCGTAAGGCGATGTCGATTGCAGTGCGCAACAGTCAGGGCACGATTGTCGTCCACGAGGAGGCGCTCACGGCCAAGATTTATACGCGCAAGTGGGGGCAGTGGCCGTTTGTGCGGGGCCTGGCGCTGCTGTGGGATGCGCTCGGGCTGGGCATGCGGGCGCTGATGTGGAGCGCGGACGTGTCGATGCAGGAGGATGATGTTGAGGAGCAGATCGAGTTTTCCGGCCCGGTGGCGTGGACGACGATAGCGGCGAGTCTTACCTTTGCGGTGGCGGTTTTTTTCCTGCTTCCCACTTTTGCCAGCCGCTGGTTTGCCGGCTTTTTTGAGCATAACCCCTATCTTGACGCGGTGGCCGAAGGCGGCATTCGCCTCGTGCTGTTCGTGGTCTATCTGTGGGCGATCAGTCTCCTGCCCGATATCCGCCGCGTGTTTGGGTATCACGGCGCCGAGCACAAGGCGATCAACGCTTACGAAGCTGGCGAAAGACTGACCGTCGCCAATGTACAGCGGTACAGTGTGCAACATGTACGCTGCGGCACCAGCTTTCTGCTGTACGTACTCGTAATCAGTATCCTGCTGTTCGCTCCTCTCACCTTTGCCTGGATAGAGTACCCCTGGCTGGCTCTGCTCCTACGTTTTGTCAGCCGCCTAATGCTCGTCCCCCTGGTTGCCGCTATCTCCTACGAGATTATCCGCTTCAGCGCCAATCATGCCGACAACCCGCTGATGCGTCTCCTGATCACGCCCGGGCTGCTTCTCCAGCGCATAACCACGCGCCCGCCCGACGATTCGATGGTCGAATGCGCGATTGCCGCGCTGCTTCCGGTCCTGGCTGCCGACGGCATAGAAGGCGTACCGCCGGCGCGCCTGGAGAATCCCGACGAGGACGCGGCGGAGGCAAAGCGCGCGTACGGCGAAGCAGCAGCTGATTGAGCACCAGCAGTCACTCCAATCTTTGGTTTTTGGACCTTGCTTGCGACTTGCAGGGGTATTTGGCGTTGCAGGGGCAGTGGCAGCGGCTATGACCAGGCGGAGCCGGCGTTGCGGTTGTCCTGCTGGTTATACATCTCTGCGTGGATGGCTTCGGTGAGCAGAATCTGCTGGCGCGAGGCGTTATCCATGCGGCCCAGTTCTGCCAGGTAGCGGGTCATACTTCCCAAATCTTTCAATTCAAGACCGTGCACGGTGCGGACAAAGGCGATCTGAAAGGCGTTGCCTGTCAGCAGACGGGGGATGCGTAAACTCTGCATAACGTTCTCTGTCAGGTCGCTGTCGGGGTCGCCGGAGACTGCGGCGAACTCTACCGGCAGTCCAAAAGCGGCCATCCGGTCCGATACATCGTAGTTGGCGGAGGGTTTGGCGGCATTCCACATGTTTTCCAGATAGCGCATTGTCGCGGCGGACACGGGCGAAAACTCTCCTTCGGGATAGAAGGAGGCGAATCCGTCTGGCGAGGAGGCGTCGCGCCAGAGCAGGCGTTCCAGATTGTACTCCTGCGACAGTGCATGCATAAAAGCCAAGCGCGCCATTTCGGTTTCGTCGTCCTGCATGGCTCGACCGGGGTCCGGTGCGTGATCGGGGAGGTCGGGCTGCCGCGCGGTGGCGGCAGCCTGCGCGCTTTCGCGAACGTAAGAGGAGAGGATATCTGCGAGCGGGCGGGACGACACCTCCCGGCCGGTGAACAGAGCCGCCAGCCGCTCGAGCCGATGGGGGGCTGTCCAGATTGCGAGCAGGCGTCCTTCGCCTGTCGGGTAGGCGCCGGTGGCTGTGTAGGTAGGGGCGGCCGCGTCACTGCTGTCGTCGGCGTTCTGGCGGCCGCGCATAAAGGCCAGACAGCGTTCCCACATGGCAGGATTGAGATGGGGCCGGTAGAGGTGGGAGGTGACTGCATCCTCGGGCGGGAGGGGCGGCATGTTTTCGCTGACGGACCAGTCCTGCAGTGTCTCGAAGGTCTGTTCGAGAACTTGATCCATCTGTTTCAGCATCTGTTCCAGACGATCATGGACGCGGGCCAAGCCACGCCAGAGGCCGTCTTGCAAGCGGGCGGACAGTTCAGAGCAGGCCAGATTGACCCGTTCGCGCCGCAGCTTCTGCACGCGCTGGGCTCTACGCCGGAATGAGGTGGTTGCGCCGAGGAACGCGCCGATCATCAGCCCTATAAAAGTGGCGGCGTTGGCTTCATTGCCGATGAAACTGACGACTGCGTCCATTGACGCGCCGGTCATCGCCTGCATGAGAACGGCGGGATTGGCTTCGCTGTTGACGATTACAGCCATATTGCCCACCAACCCGGAACCGAACAGGTAGACCAATGTCAGCAGCACGATGCCGCTGAGCAGACCGAACGAGCGCGTCAGTGAACCGAACAGGGATGGCTTATCGGCGAGCGTGCGCAAATAGCGGTTGCGCCAGTTGCGCAGCGCCAGCTGACGTTCGACGCGGTTGGCTCCGGCGGTATGGGGTTGGGCACTTTGACTGTCACCGGGTGTGCCAGCCTCTGCGACATGCAGCAGCCATTGTCGTTCCTGCTCCACTTCAAACAGCCACTGGTGAAGTTGGCGCCGCGCATGCATGAGTCCTGAAGGTTGGGCGCTGAGCAGGGTGAGCAGGCTGGCGCGCATCTGCTGCGAGATGGTCGGCAGAAAGCGGTTGTCGGTGGGGTTTTGGGGCAGACCGTCTTCACGCAGGGCTGTAAGCCCCCAGGCCGTGTCCAGTGCGCCGGCGCCGATATGGTCTTCAAACTGGGCCAGCACGCCCTGGAACTGCTTGTCGAAGGCTTCCTGCCAGCGGACCGGATTGAGACCGCGCATCTTGCGCGCGGTGGCTGCCGGCAGCACATAGCTCGGGTGAATTGAAAGCTGCTGGAACGATTGGGGATTGAGGTCATCGAAGAGGTCGGGCATCTGCTCGATGAGCCGGGTCAACACCTGGTGCGAGGTGGCGCCCAACATTTGCAGCGAGGCCAAAGGTTCGTTGTTGCCGGCAACGCCCGGCACGGGCGCGACGTCTGGGCTGCCAGGCTGGAAAAGGACCTGCTCGCGCACGAGGCGTTTGCCCTCATGCTCCTGGGCGGCCTGGAAGATATAGTCCAGCGGCACATAGTCTGCGGCGGCGCCCAGCAGACTGTATGGACGGTCGCTGGCGTTGCGCAGATCGATACCGACCTGTTCATCAATGTATGCGGCCCCATCAGCGGAGATGAGCGACTGGAGCGTGTTGCCAACGAGGACGGAGAGTTCGTAGCTGTTGCGGGCCAGGCCTTGATTGCTCTTTTCGCGATCGACCAGGTAGATACGGTCAAAGAGGGGACGGCCAAGCCACTCTTCCGGCAATGTGCTCTGATTCTTGGTCCCTTTCCAGACGGAAGAGATTACCTGTTTGAGGTTGGCGCGGCGCTGGCCGGTGAGCGCCTCCATTTCGGCCAAGGCTGCGTAGCAGGAGGCATCTTCCATAGTGCGGCTGCTATCGGTGGCATAGCTGCCGGCGGCGAAGATGCCGACGACTTGGGCGATGTGGCGCTGGCCCAGATAGTTGAGTTGGTGCGCAATAATTGGCCAGATCAACGCCGACGTCAAAGGTTCGTAGAGGGGCGCAACCACATACAGAGTGGTCTGTACAAAGGGGTCGCCGGGAACATGGGTGTCGGCGCGGATGGGGTCGATGATGTTGGAGGCGAACAGGTGGGCAATACTGTCGCCGCCCTGCAATGCGGCGCGGAAAGCATGCCGGCGGGTGGGTGGTTCGAACGAGTCCACTGGCGATGCAGGCGGGATGTCCGGGTTGGCGGGTGTTGCGCCGTCTGCGCCCTTGTTGGATCTGCGGAAGGGCCAGGGCAGTCCCCTGCGACCAGGTTTTTCGGGTGCTTCCCCTTGCGGATAGGGTGAAGAGGGGGTCGCTTGCCATTGCAGCGGGTGGAGAGAATCAGCGGCCGCCTCGAGCAGAAGGCTGGCGCGCCGCTGGCTCGCGGCCAGTCGCCAGTTGTTCGTGGTCAGCGGCGATTCACTGATTCCGGGCTGTTGATCAGCGGCGGCCGAGGGTTGAGAGCGCATGAGGCCATCGAGAAGCCGTTCCAGGTAGAAGGGCGGCAGACGGTTGTCGCGCAGGGTGAACAGATTGAGGGCGACTTCGTCCTGGTGATTGCGTTGATCGGAGGGCAGGAGGGCTGCAAAGCGGGTGATGCGGGTCAGGTCCGGGCCGTCAACGCCGGTGGCGATGCGCTGTTCCTGGGCGGACTGCAGGCGCGGAGCCAAGTGGAGCATTGTCTGCAAGCCCCATCCGCCAAAACAAAGTATTGCAGCTCTGCTGCGGGTTGCGCCGGGAATCATTGGGAATTTCTAGTTTTCAGTTTCTAATTTTTTGGTTGTCGAGTCGGGACAGGCGCCCAAAAATCCATGTTATCAGAGAGCTAGTCAGGGCCGCAAACAGCTTTGTTAACTCTTTACGCTTCTTGAGCAGTTGTTTCTACATTCGAAAAGAACAGGTATTGCAAATCTCTTTAGATTATAAGCAGAGATTCCCACTCTGTAGAGGCAAGCACCATTGCCTACGTCCCTTCGGACGGGCAGCAGACAACGGAAACCTAAATGCCTTCTTCGGTGATTTCGGGCAGGTCGACCCATGCGGGATGGAGATGAAACTCTTCGCGGGCGGGGAAGTCACGCTTGTTTTCATACTGTGCACGAAATTCGTCGAGGCGGTCGATCAGCGTCACCGGAAGGCCGTGGACGATCCAGACAGCGTCCATGCGTCCGGTGTCGCCGGTGGGCACCCATTTGATGTCCTCCTGGCCTACCATGGCCATGGCCAATTGGGGATCGTCGATGCGGGAGGATGGCGTGGCCGCGAGACGGATATGCTCCAGATTGGCGTCGTGGAAGCTGAAGCGGTCCGAATCCCAGCGGATGTAGGGGTTCAGACGATCGAGCCACTGCTGGACGCGGTTGTTGGGCAAAGGCCGGGACTGCTGGGTCTCCTCGCCATGCTGGACCCCGATAATGTGGCGGATGTCGACGCACTGCAGAACCCTGCCCAACAGCCCCCTTTCGGTGGCGATTGCATTGGTGAGGTTGGCGAACAGCTCCTCGCCGCTGACTGCCTGGTTGTAGTTCAGGATGCGGTCGATAATAGGCCCGAGCAGGCTTTCCCAGTCGCTGGGATAGACGACCTGGGCTGCGTTGCGATAGAAGTGCTGCAGATAGTCTCGGCCGACTGCGCCGGTCTCCAGTTCATAGTATGTATTGGTGCTGGCGGTACCGTCGGGGATGCGGGGGTCGATACGTTCGGCGGACCGCTTGGCGGCATGATTGGCTCGACCCAGTGCGCCGCCGGCATTGTCTATCTGGGAACGAAAAACTTCGCGCAACTGTGTGCCGTAGGCGAAGAGTCGCTCGACGAGGATTCGCTCCAATATGTCGCGGCGCTGGTTGAGGCGGGCGCGGGCCTTGCGTTGCCGCATGTCGCGGGCGCGGTCGCGGGCCTGGCGGGGGTTGAAGGCCGCCAGCATCAGGTCGCCCAAGCCGCCGGCAATCTGGCCTAACTGTTCTGCTGCGCCGCCCTGTTGGGCGAGCAACGAGCGCCAGCGGGTGCGATCCTCGTCCATAACCGGATGATTGTTCAACAGAAAGAGTCTCTGTTTGATCAGCGATTCCATCGGTGCGGTGGATGGATTGGGCGGGGCCAACAGGTCGGTCAGCGTGAGCGCGCCGCGCAGTCCCGTCTCCAGGATTACCTGGCGGAAGGTGTTGTCGACCGCGGTCTTGAAGCCGAGCCAGGCGCCGCGCTGTTCCTCGACCTCTTCGGCCAGTTCCTCCAGCCGGTCGTTGTCCAGAGAGAGGTAGCGGGAACGCATCCTGGCCAGGAGCCCCTGCCAGGCGGCAACAGCCTTTTGGCGGGCCTGAGGCGAGACCGGTTGGCGCGGGTCGTTGAGCTCGGGCCCGGCGGCAAACCGCCTCATGCAGTCGGCCAGAAATGCCTGCTGCCAGAAGTTGACCAGCGACTCATCGGGCGCCACGATGGCGGAGGCGGCAAAACTGCTGTAGACGAGGTAGTTGCCCTTGGGGGGCTTTCCTGCGCTGCGTTCGTTCACCACTTCGGCGGCTGCAACGCCGCCGGACATGCGTTCGCGTACGACGTTCACCTCGAGCCCGAGGATTTCGCTGCTCAGATGGCTGATGGCGGTGAGTTGGATCAGATGCGCGGCCAGGTTTTCGGCGTCGGCTTTGCGAGCCAGGCTGCGGCCGTCGCGGTTGGTACGCCCGACCAGAAAGATAAAGTCGAATGGTGCGTAGGGTGTGTCGGGCAGCGCCCGCTGTTCGCTGGGGTAGAGTTCCTGGAACTGCTGCGTTTCCTGGAAGTAGTTGAGCTCTTTGAGCGCGGCGTAGGCGTTGGCTTTGATGCGCCTGCGCTGCAGATCGCTGTTGATTTCCTCTTCGAGCACGTCGGGCAGGAAGAAGATGCCGACGACGCGGGCATTGCTGCGCACGAGCGCGCGCACGCGGTGCGCCACATCCATAAACATGCCGGCACCGGTACCGCCGCAGAGGCTGCTGACGATATAGACGAGCTGATAGTTGCTCATCACGGGAAAGCGGCGATTTTGCGCCATTTCCAGATCGCGGATTTTGTCCAGGGCCGCGTACTTCGTCTCCAACAGCCTTTTGAAGTTGACGTAGTTGCGGAAGAAGGACAGGCGTCCGATAGGCCGCAGTTGTTTGGCGCCGTTGTGGATGTAGCCCAGCGGGATCGAAGGGTAATTCCACCAGCGGGCGATTTCGGGATGGTTTTCGAGGTTATCCACGAGGCGGGTGGCGTCGAACTTACCCATATAGGCCGATTCATCGGCGTAGAGCGGCTCCTGATCGAGCCGGTTGATAAGCGGTTCGGTGTCCAGGGCCAGCAGTTGAATCATCGCGGGCAGAGATTCGCCGCCCCACGCTTTGCGCAGGCGTCGTTTGACGGCGCGCACAGCGTTTGTGCCCATACCGCCTACGCCGACCACGAGGGTCGGATAAATTGTTGGCTTTTCACTAAGAAACGGTGCCCCGTTCTGATCCATTTATGGCTTCCTTCTGAAGTTATCAGTAGTAAAGTCCTGGTTTCGATCTGCTGTGCTCGTTGATGCACATTGCCACTTTGTCAGTTAACGACCAGCTGGCCGCATCTCCGGAGTGGCGGTGTGTGCAGGCTGCGGTGCACTGAATACCGGAAACCAAGAACTAAAAGCTATCGCGCGGGCTGCCCCAAGGGTCATCCGATCCCGCGCCGGCGGGTGCGTTGTTCTGATCGTCGCCAAATGCCCCGTCGGATGGAGACGGCGATGACCAGCCCCAGTTGTCATCGGACGATTCTGTTCGGCCGAAATCACCGGAGCTCGGAGCGGCAGAGGGGTTTGCCCCCCAGCCTCCCTGGTCCCAACCTGAGTCCCAGGCGGACTCTTGTGTTCCCGCATTGGCATCTTGCCAGCTGTCGGAACTGCTGGAGCCGGCAAAGCGCTCAGGCGGGGTGTCAGCAATGTTTTCAAAAGCAGGCGAATGGCCTGGCGAACCCGCCGGATGTACCGATCCTGCGACGGACGGCGGGTACGACGCGTGCGCTGGGCCCCCGGCCACATTCGACGAGCCAAATGCGGAATCCGGCGCGTTCGAATGGTACCAACTGTCGGAACTTCCGGAAGCGGCAGCGTACCCAGGCGTCAGCGGGGAGTCCTGCCCAGGCAGGGTCACTGTCGGATCTTCGTCATCATCCATATTGTACCCGCGACTGCGAGCACGCGCCACCACGATGAGCAAGGCCAACAGCATCAGCGGTCCACTGCAGAATACCAGCGGGAAGGTGTAGAAGGGACGCAGCCACCACTCGACGTAGCGTTGATAGAGGGTTGGGCTGCGGAAGCTGATATCGACCGAGCGTGTCTCATTGGCGAGGCCGGCGATGCTTAACAGCAGTTCTCCACTGTAGAAGGAGCCGCGCAAGGCATCTTTTGGCACGTCTTTGCGGGCAATGAGGGTGATGGGGACCTCAAAAAATCCTTCGTCATCGGGGGAGTCGGTGACCTCCACCGGCAGGGCTTCAAGGTAGAGTTCATCCAGAGCCATGACGCCGTTGCCGGTTTCGCCCGAAGCGGCGATACCGACTGTTTCGACCACAAAAGGCGTCTTGCCGTTGAAGCGGAGGTATAGCGTTTGTGTTGTTTTTTCGCCGGCTCGCCCCAGATTGCCGAAATCGAGCGCGCCGGCGACACTCCACTCGACGTCGCGAATCTGCAGACGGAAAGGCACAATCGCGGATGCGGCCGGACCGGCGCCGGACGACGGATTGGCGGAAATGACATCGAATTCCTGGCTTGGCCCAGCCAGATTGAGGAGGCCGTGGCAGCTGCCGGCGGACATGGGCCCTTCGCTCAGCAGGCGTACCGGCAGCGCCCAATTTGCAGGCTGTAAATTGTCTGAAGCGGTGGAGCCGGCAGCGTTGACAGTTGCCGCTTCGAAGGGTTGCAGATCAGCGGCGGTGGCGGAGAGGCCGCTGCAGCTGCTTTCGGTCAGTTCAACCGTCAGCCGAAAGGGGGTGTCGCCGCTAAAGGCGACGGGCAGCAGGATCTGCTCGTCCAGCCGGAAATTCGGAGACGTATCGAAAAGCAGTGCGCCGAAGTCGGCCTCCTGCACCTGGATGTGCGCCTGGGAGCGGGGAATGTCCAGGACTACGGGCAGCGAGGGGGCGGGACGAACCTGGACCTCCATTGGCAAGCCGGCGGGACTGAAAGCGGACAGGTTCAACTGGCCTTCGTATGCGCCGGAGCGTAACAGATCGAGTCCGTCGACATGGAGGAGCGCCGTCTGGATTCCATTTTCGAGCACTTCTACAGAAAGGCTCACTGAAGCCTCGCGCACGATTTCGCTTGTATCGGAGCGGCGCAGAACGAGCGAGGCTTCCAGAGTTCCGATCTCTTCGACGGTGGTCGCCTGGACGGTCAGCGGCCATCCTGCGGGCGGCATTTTCGCCAGATCGATATCGGCTGGCAGGCCCCGCACATAGATCGCCGGCTCCACTTCCAAGACGGTGCGCGCATAATCTCCGAAACGGACGCCATCAGTGGCGGCAGTCAACAGGAAGAGCGCTTCGTAGTCGCGTCCGTCCTGCGGCATAAAGCCGTCGTCGGAGCAGTACTGATCACCGCAGTTGATTTGCCGCCGGTAGACAATCTGGCCGCCAGTGAGATCGGTGACGTAGACGACGGCCTGCATGTCCTGCACCTGAACGCCGGGGCCGAAACCCACCTTGAGTTGGAGGCTGCCATCTTGCAGGATTCCGGGACTGTTGGCGGAGGGAGAGAAGACCTGCGCCTCGGGCAACTCGTCCGAGGCTTGAAGGCGGAAGGTGCGCAGCAGTTGCAATGGCTCTCTATCCTCTCCCAATTGGATCGTCACCTCTTCGGCGCCGCGGTCAAGCTGCTGGGCAGCGACCGTTCGGCCGCTGACGGGGTCTTGTCCGAGGACGGGGATCGGTATGTTGCCATTGAGCATCAGCGGTTCGTTGGCGGCGGGGCCGGCGCCGGCAACGATGACGATGGGCGCTTTGCCGGTAGGATAGTAGCGCGTTGCCGCCGCGTTGCCCTGTACGCTGGGAGGGGGAAAGAGCAGTTCGGGATAGCTGTCCGCCTGAACGACGGCAAAACTGCTCAGATCGGTCGTTTTGGCCACCCATTCGCCAGCCGCCAGCGGGGCGACAGCGACGTTGAGGTCGATATTGCCGTCGGCTATCAGGCTCTGTGTCGACATCGGCGCGCCGTCCCGCTCCACCGCCGTGATCGCCGACTGCGGGCTGACGAAGGCGATGCTGCCGGCGCTATGCGCGTTGCGGATCGAGATGGTCAAATCGCCGTGCAGGTTGCGGTGGGTGACAATCGAACGGTCGGACTTCATCTCGGCGAAAATTTCGCTGAAGATAAGCAGGAGATCCTGCGAACTCTTGGCCTCCCGCGCCAGAGGTGAACTGGTTTTGAGAAAATCGCCCGCGCAGCCGGCATCGGGATTGCAGAGGATCACCGGGTAGAGCAGTGCGCCGGCGTCCTCGATCCGGGCCAGCAGGTTGGTGATGGTCTGGCGCTGGCCGGTAACCTGTAACGGGGCGGTCGGCTCGCCGTCTGTCAGCAGCAGCACGTACTGGCTGCGGTCGGGGTCGCCGTGTGCCTCGAACAGCCGCAGCGCCTCCTGCAGCCCCAGATCCATGCGTGTAAAGCCGCGCAGTGCATAGTCCTCCGGGGCCTGGAGCGATGCGGCCATCCGGCGGCGGTTTTCGGCGCTGCCGATCTCTTGTAACAGGCTCATGGCGCCGACGCCCTCGGCGGTACTGTCGAAACGCAGAACGGCGATGCGGTCGGCACTGTCGGCCAGATGGACCAACAGGCGGGCGGCGCTATAGCGCAGTTCGTTGGGGTCACTGGGTGCGTTGAAGCTGAAGCCTTCGCAAGGGGGGTCGGAGGGGGGTTGGCCTTGCGGCCAGGGCCAACAGGTGGCCATGCTGCCGGAGTCATCGAGAATGACGATTACATCGATGGGAGCGGCAACTGTCGCGGACTGACTTGGAGGCGCGGACAGGGTGTCGGCGTGTGCCGGCGCGGCGGGACTGCCCGTTATCAACAGGAGGAGAAACCCGCATAGCAGACAGGCAGGCAGAGCCCAAAGCCGCCGGTCCCAGTCTTGCGAGGGGCGGCGGATGAGCAGAGACCGCTGGAAAACGTTTCCGGACAGATGGCGCTCCTGACACCAGTGGCTACTGCACAGCGGCTAGCAACCGACCACGAATCACTGAAATCAACCGATCCAATAGAGCAACAAACGCGCGCATCGGCTCCGCGTTCCCCTGCTGTGGTAGCAGGGGTGCTGTCCCCCACAGGCCAAACCCGCCGTACGCTCAGTCCCGTAAAGGGAGTCGGTTGGGCGGGTAAGACTTGCAGTGAGCGAAATGCGCGCGCATCGGCTCTACTTCTATCTAGAAAAATTGTAACACAGCGCAAATTTGTAATACAAGAGCCAGGTTGAGGTCCGGATGCCCGCTGCCGGGTCCGTTTTGCGGATGCCGGCAGCGGGTGAATTGTCCCCAAATCGGCTGCGCGTTATCGGTTACCTTAAGACTGGCTACACTGGAAATTTGGACAGACCACCTGATCTTGCAGGGGTTCTCCAGCATATGATTTTCGGTTCTCGATACACGCCTGGTTGCGAGGCGGCCGCTGCTTGAGTGCGAATTGACTACCAGAAACTGATGCTTGGCATGTGGGCGATTTGCCTACGATCTGCCAATGAAATTCAGACCCAAGCGGCGGGCGGTGGTGCGATCGGCCGTTCTCAAACCACCAGATTTACTAATTGTCTGCGCCCGCGGCTGAAGCCTCGGCGAGCATCTCTGCGAGCGCGGCCACAAACTGGTCGGCAGGCAAGGCGCCGGGGATCAGCCGCCCTTCGCCGCCGTAAAGGACGACGAACGTGGGTGTGCCGCGAACAAAGGGCGCGCCGTCCTGCATATCACTCTGGACGGCCTGTGCGGACCCGTCTGCGGACACGCAGGTTGCAAAGGCATCGGTATCCAACTCGTATTCAGCTGCCAACTCCATGAAATAGCTGCTGTTGTCCGGGCGGGCCCAGAGTTCCATATCGACGAACAGGCGATGGTGGAACTGCCAAAACGCCTCCTGCTCGGCCGCGCACTCGGCTGCGACCGAGGCGGCAAAGGCAAAGGGGTGGATATTCTGGATGGGGAAGTGCTTGAAAACCCACATCACCTCACCCTTCTCGATAAACTCCTGGTCCAGAACCGGTTGTGTTGTCAAGGTATGGCGGCTGCAGTAGGGGCATTGGAAGTCGCTGAATTCAACGATGACGATCGGGGCGTCGCTACTGCCCTTATAGATGTCGCCTGCCAAAGTATAGCCGGGGCGGTCCGGATCGGGCGTCAGGCCCTCTGCTGTCGCCCAGAATGGCAATTGTCCATCGCCCTGCTGCTGCTGCTGTGTCTGGGCCTGGGCTTGCGCCGCGCCCTGAGGCGTGCCGCCGGATGCGATCGTGTCGATCCAGCCGGCGAAGGTATCGTATGGCTGCGCGCCGGTGAGGGAGAAGGACTCGCCGGTCTCTTCGCGGACGAAGCGGAAGCTGGGCGTGCCGGTGTAACCAAAGGACTGGGCTTCGGCCAGGCTATCGTTCACCTTTGCCAGCTGGGTGGCGCTATTGGCCATGCAGGATCCGTATTGGGTGGTGTCGGCGCCCAAATCCTGGACCAGCCCGGCGAAGAAGGACAAAGCCTCTTCAAGAGGCGCCCACTCCTGCTGGGTGCGGAAGATCAGATCGTGCATCTGCCAGAAGAGGACGATATCCTGCTCGGCTACACAGTTGGCGGCGATGGCCGCGGCGACAGCATTGGCGTGTATAGAGGAGAGGGGCATATCGCGGAAGACGAATTTCACCGAGCCGGTTTCGCCGAACCCGGCGAGGAGGGCCGGTTCGGTCTGGATCACATGGCGGGCGCAGAAGGGGCATTCGTAGTCGCTGTATTCGTAGATGGTGATGGCGGCATCAGGGTCGCCGCGGTAGGGATATCCCTCCGCGGTGAAGCCGACGGGGACGCCTCTGTGCATGGCAGGTTGTGTTTCGCCGGCGGGGGCGGGAGCGACGGCCGGGGCGACTATATTGCCATCGGCATCGGTGGTGCATCCGGCGGCAAGCAGAAGAACGACGGCGAGGAGCGCGAAGAGGCCAAGGCGCAGGCTGCTCCTTTTGTTCGCGTTGTCGCTCTCTTTCTTTGTGCGGCGCATACGTCTGGCTTGCAAATGCATGAATCCTCCTTGAGGAATAGCCGACTGTAATGTTAACTGTGGCCCTGGACAATTGGTTCCAAGTGGTTCCAAGTGGTTCCACCTGGTTATGTTGGCGCTGACGCGTCTGCCGTGTTGACCGTACAGTGAAACATTGCAATCGAGTGAATTTGTCTCGAAAGTTTGCGGTCCGTTCATTGTAACGGTGAGAACAGGAGAGTACCAATTTGGGGGGTGGTTCGGGGGATTCGCGTTGCTCTCGCCTCGGGTAGTAAAGTTTGGCTGAAAGGGTAGTTGCATCGTAGTATGGAGACTTTGGAAGGGCAGTGGCCAACCACAGTGGTCGGCGGTGCGTGGATAGTGGATAGTGAATAGTGGATAGTGGACGGCGCACACCATCGACCGCGAAGCGCTAAGAGTGAGAGAGCTGTATGGACGACACGACCCTGGCAGCAGGTGTGGAAGCAACAGGTGTAGAAGGAGCAGAGGCGCCTGAGGCAGCCGGAGGCCCCAACCGGGTCGGGGACGGGGTGCAAGGCCCAAACAGTGCCGCGACCGACGGGCACGTCAGCGCGCGGATTCAGCCGACCACGCTTCTGCCCGGGCACCTGCGTCAGCTTGAGTCGGAGGCGATTTTTGTGCTGCGAGAGGTTGCGGCGCAGTTTGAGCGGCCCTACCTGCTCTTCTCCGGCGGCAAAGACTCGATCGTGTGCGCGCATCTGGCGCGCAAGGCTTTTGCGCCGGGGCGGATTCCGTTTCCGCTGCTGCACATAGACACCGGTCACAACTTTCCTGAAACGTTGGCCTTTCGCGACCTACTGGTGAAGAAACTGGATGTTCGCCTGCTGGTGCGATCGGTGCAGGATTCGATCGACGCCGGACGCGTGCAGGAGGAACCGGACGGCGATCCGAGCCGAAACCGGTTGCAGACGGTGACACTGCTGGATGCGCTGACGGAGTTGCGCGTTGATGCGGCGGTGGGCGGCGCGCGGCGCGATGAAGAAAAGGCGCGTGCAAAGGAGCGCTTCTTCTCGCACCGCGATGCCTTTGGCCAGTGGAATCCCAAGAACCAGCGGCCCGAACTTTGGAACCTCTTTAACGGCCGAAAGCACAACGACGAACACTTCCGCGTCTTTCCGATCAGCAATTGGACCGAGCTTGATATCTGGCAGTACATTGCCGAGCAGGAGATCGGCCTGCCCAGCCTCTATTTCGCGCACGAGCGGGAGGTCGTTAGCCGGGATGGAATCCTGCTGGCGATCGGGGCCTTCGTCAAACCGCGACCGGGCGAAACGGTCAGTCATGAGCGGGTGCGTTTCCGTACAATCGGCGATATGACCTGCACGGGCGCGTTTCGCTCCTCTGCGAGCGATCTGGGGGAGATTATAGAGGAGGTTGCCACCGCCCGCATCACCGAGCGGGGCGACCGGGCCGACGACCGCCGCAGCGAGGCGGCGATGGAAGACAGAAAGCGGCAGGGCTACTTCTGACGATAGCAGATTGCAGGAAATGGATAGTGGCTGGCGAAGAACCTGTTCACAAGCTGCGGGCCACTGATCGCTGATCACGAACCGTTGAGACTTGATATGGACCTACTACGCTTCTCCACCGCCGGCAGTGTCGATGACGGCAAGTCGACCTTGATCGGGCGGTTGTTATACGACTCCAAAGCGATATTCGAAGACCAACTGGATGCGATCGAGCAGGCGAGCGCGGCGCGGGGCGAGCCAACGGTCGACCTGGCGCTGCTGACCGACGGGCTGCGGGCAGAGCGGGAGCAGGGCATCACCATCGACGTTGCCTACCGTTACACAGCGACGCCCCGGCGCAAGTTCATCATCGCGGATACACCCGGGCACATCCAGTACACTCGCAACATGGTGACCGGCGCCTCCACTGCGGAGCTGGCGATCATTCTGGTTGACGCCCGCAAGGGGATCCTCACCCAGTCGAAGCGGCACAGTTTCATCGCCTCACTGTTGCAGATCCCCCACATCGTTGTTGCCGTCAACAAGATGGATCTGGTCGATTACAGTGAGACGCGATACCACGAGATCGTCGCCGACTATCGTGCATTCGCGGCCAAGCTCAATGTGCGCGACGTCGTTTACATCCCCATTTCGGCGTTGCTCGGGGACAACATAGTCAGCCAGAGCGAGAATATGCCCTGGTACCACGGGGCAACGCTGCTACACCATCTGGAAACGGTCAACATAGGCGCAGGCCGTAACAACGTAGACTTTCGTCTGCCGATCCAATATGTGATCAGGGCGGATAGTAACGGTGGCCAAGGCTTCCGCGGTTTCGCCGGTAAGATCGTTTCCGGCCGCATCGCGGTGGGTGAGGAGGTGGTGGCGCTGCCAACCGGTATCCGCAGCCGCGTGGCCGGCATTCACATCGGCGAAGAGAGCTGTGAGCGGGCCGCGACCGGCGATGCGGTGGTGATTACACTGGAGGATGAGATCGACGTCGGCCGGGGGGACATGTTGGTGCGGGTGCGCAACCTGCCTCACTCGTCCAACCAGATCGATGCGACGTTGTGCTGGATGGGCGAAGAGCCGATGAATATTCAGGGGGCGGCGGCGAATAACTTCAGCGGCCAATGGTACTGGTTGCAGCATTCGACGCGGCGGGTACGCGCATCGGTTCAGGAGTTGAATTACCGCATTGACGTGGACACGATGCACCGTGAGGATGCGCAGACACTGCATTTGAACGAGATCGGCCGCGGGCAGATTGTGACGACAGAGCCTCTTTTCTTTGATTCGTACCAGATAAACCGCGCCACCGGCAGCTTCATTCTGATCGATCCCCATAGCAACAACACGGTTGCGGCCGGCATGATCCGGGACCGGGCGCGGCGGGTGAGCGAGCTGGTGCCGAAGGTCGAAGAGAGAGTAACGCCCTCACTCAGCAGGTCTCATTCCTCCGATGTCGTTTGGGAACCGGTCGCGGTCACGCGGCCAATGCGGGAGGAGCTGAACGGGCACGGGGCGGCGGTGCTCTGGTTCACGGGGCTGTCCGGTTCGGGCAAGTCGACGGTGGCGAAGGCCCTGGAGCAGAGGTTGTACGGTATGGGCGTGCGCACCTTCTCGCTGGACGGGGACAATGTGCGTCATGGTCTGAACAGCGATCTGGGCTTTGGCGCGGAGGCGCGCACGGAGAATATTCGCCGGGTGGCGGAGGTGGCCAAGCTGGCGTTTGAGCATGGCAATATCGTGCTATGCACATTTATCTCGCCCTATGCGGCGGATCGGGAGGCGGCGCGAGCGCTGGCTCCGGAGGGCAGCTTCTGGGAACTCTATGTCAAGTGCGACGTAGAGATCTGCAAGGAGCGGGATCCCAAGGGGCTGTATGCGCGCGCAGAGCGCGGCGAGATTCCGAACTTCACCGGCGTTTCAGCACCTTATGAGGAGCCGCCGCAGCCGGAGATGATGCTGGAGACGGACCGGCACAGCGCGGACGAATTGGCGCAGCAGATCCTGGAAGCGTTGGTACGGGCAGGAATTGTACCCGGCGTAGATCATTGACCACTGGCAGTTATTGTTCGGTGGGCGATTGGTGGGATTGTTGAGAACTGCGATTGTAATTGGCGGCGGCATGGCGGGACTTTTTGCCGCCAACGTGCTCGCCGACCATTGCGAGCGGGTCACTGTCCTCGAGCGGGACGACGAGTGGCGTTCCCCGTCACAGGCCAGCGCGCAGGCAGTGGACAATGAGAGGTTGCCGCAAGCCGCGAGCCGACCCGGCGTGCCCCAGTCCCGTCATGTGCATGTGCTTCTGCTGCGGGGCGTGCAGAGCCTGCGGAAACGATTCCCCGGGCTGGAGGAGGAGTTGCTGGCGCTCGGTGCGCCGTCGCTCAACTGGCTGAATGATACGGCTGCCCTGGCCGGTGACAGTTGGTTACCCCGTTTCGATTCCAATCTACCTGGCTTCAGCGTGAGCCGCACCCTGCTGGAAAATAAGGTACGCGAGCGCCTTCAGCGCCGCGGCAATATCGAGTTCCGCACCGGGCACCGCGTGGTGAACTTGAGTACCGCCCGTGAACAGGGGTCGGTGCATGACCTGCGAGAGGGCGAGGCCGGTTCGGTCGATGTCCGCGTAACCGGCGTGGTCTGCGTCGCGAAGAATGCAACGGTCACGCTGGAGGCCGATCTTGTCGTGGATGCCAGCGGGCGCTCCTCGCGTCTGCCTGGCTGGCTGGAAGAACTCGGATACGCTGCGCCGCAGGAATCGACTGTAAACGCCGACGTGGGATACGCCACGCGCTGGTACAAGATTCCGGAAGACTGGCGGGCGGATTGGAAGATGGTGCTGCTGGCCACACGCTTCCCCGACGTCAGCGGGGGCGCGGTCGTTCAGCCGGTCGAGGGCAATTGCTGGGTCGTGACGCTGGTCGGCTATACCGGGAATCACCCGCCGACCGACGAGGCCGGCTTCGAGGCGTTTGCCCGCAGCTTGATCGGGCCACAGGTTTGGGAGGCGATCAGCGCGGCCGAACCGCTGACGGGCATCGGGGGATACCGGCGCACCGAGAACCACTGGCGCCACTATGAGAGGCTGAAACGGTGGCCGCAGGGACTGATCGCGCTGGGAGACTCGGTCTGCGCGTTCAACCCGGTCTATGCCCAGGGAATGACGGTGAGCGCGCTATCGGCAGATATTCTCGACAGCGTTTTAACGCGTAGCGAGAGCGACGGAAAGGGGAAGCTGAAGGGCGGCTCTCTTGTGCCTTCGGGGCTGGCCTTTCAGAAGAAGCTGGCGAAGATGCTGCAAACGCCGTGGCAACTGGCCACCAGTGATGACTTCCGCTGGGCGGGCCGCAAAGCCGGTGACTCCACTCTCGTTGATCGCTTCATGCACCGGTATATTGAGCATGTGCTGGACCGCATCCACCGACCGGATGTCTGCCTCGCCTTTTTCAATGTCGCCCATCTGATCAGTCATCCAGCCGCCCTCTTCCATCCTCGCATCGCTCTGCCTATCCTGTGGGAGATGACAAAGACCAGCTTTAAGCAGGCGGACGCGAGAACAACTGAACGGCAGATTCGGTAAGCTATTCCGTTGTGACCAGGGGTGTGAGCGTCTCGACTGTGCTGGGGCCGATCCCGGGGACCCGCTCCAGATCTTCGACCGAACTGTAAGGGCGGCCAGCGACGATAGCGGCAGCTCTGCTGGGGCCGATGCCGGGCAGGGCCGTGAGCTCCTCGGCTGAGGCGGTATTGATGTTGAGCGGTGCGCCAGCTGGCGCATTGGCGTGACCTGAGGAGGCCGTTGAAGTTGGCGGAACCTCGCCGGAAAGGCCTGATGCGGGCTGATTTGCAGGTGGCAAGGCTGTTGACGCACCGGCGCCGGCCTGCGGTTGCGGCAGGGGCACATGAATCTGTGCGCCGTCGAAGACGAGCTCCGCCTGATTCACCAGCGCCGAATCGACATCGGGCAGCAGTCCTCCTGCCATGGCCAGAGCGTCGCCGACGCGTGCACCCGCCGGGAGTTCAACCATTCCGGGATTGTGTACGCCGCCGCTGACGAAAACGAAGAGCGGGCCAGGTGTCGCGGTGGGGAGCGGCGTCGGTGTAGGCGCTGCGGTGGGCGGAGGGTGGAGCACGATGGGTGGCGGCACGGGCCGGCGCAGGAACCACATCAGACCGCCGGCGAGAATCGCGCACAGCAGGAATCCGAACAGAAATCCCAGGCCCATATGACGCAGAGCAGTTGCGGCATATTCGTCAGGTGTGGCTTGGGGCGGGCTTTCCTTGTCGGGGCTTCGAGTTGGTCGGGGGTCCAACTCTGCGCTCATATCAGGGCCTTTTTATTGCAGAATTCTTGGCGGACAGTTCTTCTTTTTCAACGCAAAGACAAGAGGCCATCGGTTTACCAGAGTCTGGGGCTGTGTGCTGGTCACAGGTCACTGACCACCGGTCGCTGCTGTTATGCGCTTCAACGCGTTTCTTCCGAAAATAGTCAGGGCCTGGTCGTCGTTCAGCGGGTGGAAGAGACCGGGTCGGACGTCGCGCAGATAGCGTTCCAGCGGCATGCTGCGGGACATGGCCGCGCCGCCGACAACCCGCACCACGTGGTCAACAGCCTCGATGGCATTATTGGTGACGGTAAATTTGGTGGCGATCACGGCAGGGGATAGTTCATCCCGGCGCGCGACGAGTTGATCCCAGTCGTTGGCGGTGTTGTAGAGGAGCGCTCTGGCCTGGAGCAGCAGCAGTTCGGCCTGGCCGAGACGGCGCTGGATGCTCTCCAACTCGGCGATCGGTTTGCCGAGGGCGGTGGGCACGCGCTTGAGGGCGAAATCGGTGGCAAAGTCGAGGGCGGCCTGGGCTACGCCGAGGTAGACGGCGCCGACGGTGCAGATAAACCAGGCGTTGGCCGGGGCCTTGCCGGTTGTGCGGGGGCTGGGCGCGCCGCGCCCGATCATCAGATCCTCCGGCACGCGGGCGTTGACGATTTTGAGATCGTGGCTGCCAGTGGCGCGCATTCCGAAAGCGTCCCAGGTTTCGATAATTTCAAAGTGGGGGCCGGCCGGGATGACGAAGCGGGCGACGTGGCCGCTGCCGTCCTGCAGGGCGGCGGGAATGATGAAATAGTCCATCTCCGGGCTGAGGCTGGCGAACGTTTTGAGCCCGTTGACGAGCCATACGGTTTTGCCATTCTCCCGGACCGGTGCGGCGGTTGTTTCCGGCAGGCCGCCGCGACTTGGGCTGCCCAGGTTGGGCTCGGTGGCGACGGAGTTGATCAGCGCGCCCTGTTCGACGGCATCGCGGCAGATCTGGGCGAAGAGAGATGGGGGCCAGCTGCTGCGTTCCTCATCGGCTGCGGCGCCGGCGACAATTTCGGCGACGCCGCCGACCACCTGCACGTGCATGACAAAGCTGAGCGCGGTGCTGCCGTCTCCCTGTGCCAGCGTTTCCATCGTCAAGGTTGATTCGAGCAGATTGGCGCCCCAGCCGCCGAACTCCTGTGGGACCACCAGGGCCGGCAGGCCGACCCGCCGGATGTCAGCGAAGTTTTCGTGCGGGAAGGTCCCGTCGCGGTCGTGCTGGGCAGCCCGCGCGCGCAACGCGGGGAGCAGGCTACGGGCGACGTCGATAAATTGCTGCTGACGATCGGTTCTCGGGTAAAGCATACTGCCTCCGAAACTGCGATGGCTAGTACAGTTTCTGACTGCTGATCAAGGTTCACTGTCCACTGGTGATACTGACAGCGGTTTTGGCGATGCGCAGCGAGTATTTTAACATAGTTCTGACGGGACTAACTATATTCACTCAGCCTTTTTCCGGTGCACATACGCTGGAATCGCAAGCGCCTTCGGCATGGGGATTCGATGAAGCATAGTCAGATACGGGTTCTGATCGCCAAGCCGGGGCTGGACGGCCACGACCGCGGCGCCAAGGTGATTGCCAGGGCGTTGCGTGATGCCGGATTCGAGGTGATCTACACGGGTATCCGGCAGACGCCCCAGATGATCGCGGAGGCCGCATTGCAAGAGGATGTGGATGTCGTCGGCCTGTCGATCCTCAGCGGCGCGCATATGACACTGTGCCCCAAGGTCGTCGAACTGCTGCATACCCAGGGTCAGGAGGATGTGCTGGTGCTTTTGGGCGGCATTATTCCTGACGACGATGCCGCCGAACTTAGAGCCGCGGGCGTTCATGCAGTCTTTGGGCCGGGCACGTCCTCGGCCGAGATCATCGCTTTCATCCAAACTGCCGTGGCCAGTGGATAGCGGCTCTGGCATTTGCGAGCGCCCAGCGGCTGGGATCGCAGATGTCTTCGACCAGTGGTTGGCGCCTGTGCTGTCCACTCGCCGCGAACCGCTGGATGCTGGCAACCGGTGTTGCCAATGCCCAAACCAGTTCCCACCCAGAAACTGATCGATGGCCTTCTCAAAGGGGACCGGCTCGCGCTTGCGCGCGCTATCAGCCGCGTGGAGGATGACGCGGAGGAGGCCGCCCGGCTCGTGCAGGCGGTCTTCGCGCACACGGGCAAGGCGCATCTGATCGGTATCACCGGTGCGCCGGGCACGGGCAAGTCGACGCTGGTCTCGGCGCTGGTCGAGAGCTTCCGGGCGCGCGGGTTGAGCGTCGGCGTGCTGGCGGTGGACCCGACCAGTCCCTTCAGCGGCGGCGCGCTGCTGGGGGATCGCGTGCGTATGACAGGGCACAGCGGTGACGCCGGTGTTTTTATCCGCTCGATGGCGACTCGCAGCGGCGCGGGCGGCCTTGCCAGAGCGAGCGCGGACGCGATGCTGCTACTGGACGCAGCTGGATTTGAGCGCATTCTTGTCGAAACGGTGGGCGCGGGCCAGGCGGAGGTCGAAATTGCCAGCGTTGCCGATACGGTTGTGGTGGTGGAGGCGCCGGGCCTGGGTGACGAGGTGCAGGCGATCAAGGCAGGGCTGCTGGAGATCGCGGATATTTTCGCGGTCAACAAGGCGGACCGCAAGGGCGCGGCGCGTACGGTGGCGGCGCTGGAGATGATGCTGGAGACAGGCAGCGCGGCGGCTCAGACCATTCTCCATCACGGGCAGCAGATGGAGGCGGGCGCGGCTGCTTCCGAAGCTGAGGCGGCGGGCGGATGGGCAGTTCCTGTTCTGCAGACGGTGGCGGTCAGTGGGGGCGGTGTCGGTGAACTGCGGGATGCGCTCGAAGGGCACCGGGCATGGCTGGGCGGAAGCGGCGCGCTGGCGGCGCGGGAGAAGAAGCGTCTTGACCACATGCTGCAGACGCTTGTCCAGGCCGAGCTGTTGGCGCGGATGGAAAGGGCGTTGTCCCCGGACTTGCGTCGGGATCTGGTGGAGCGGATGCAGCGCCGGGAGATTGATCCCTACAGCGCCGTATCACGTATAATGGAAGGAAACTGACCAAATTAGGAGTCAAAATATATGAGCATTGACGCACAATGGGATTTCCCGCCAAGCAATGGGGGGGCTGAATTTGTCCAGGATCCTTCGAGCGCACATTTCAGTGACCTGCCCCCGACGTTTGTACCACTTGTTATGTTAGTCCGACAAGCACGGGGATAGGGTCGGCAGGCAAGAGGGCCTCAGGCGCCG
>MPML01000046.1 GCA_002238445.1 Caldilineaceae bacterium bin5 | reverse complement strand
GTTGATGGGAAAGGATGAGCAAGGCGGCGAGACTGGGCGGGGCGTTGCGGGGGCGCAGGCTTTGCACAAGGGAGGGCCGAAGGCCCGACCGCACAACTGCAGTGGTCAGTGGTCAGTGATCAGTAACTTCTGCGGTTGGAGGTCGGTGGTCGATGGGTTGAGGCGGCAAGTGGGGGAGGAGACACTGTTCGCCAGACACGATGCTGGGGAAGATTGAGCGCGGTCGGATCTCCCACGCCAAGCGTCCGACCACGCGCCTGGCGGGCTGGGACCTCACCCTGAAAATGCCGGCAGCACTTCCTGCACCAACAGTTCCGCGCACCGCTTCTCCTCATCCTCGGTTGCATCCACGGTCGGGCCCAGCAACACTATCCTGTCAATCCCCAGGTCGATGACCTCCTGGATCCGTGTGATGCACGTTTCCGGTGGACCGACAATCGCAAATTGGTCGACGAACTCCCCGGGTGGAACAGATGAAACGGTGCGGTCCCGCATGTTGTACTCCTTGTGCAGATTCGTCAGGACTTCCTTCTGCTCCTGCGTTACCGGCCCGTGCGTCTTCCCGTGCATCACCGAAAACCGCACGAATGTGTCCAGGAATTGGACCATCTCGCGGGCCGCCTCCAACTGTGGATGGCACACGATGTTCAGGTAGGCGCCGTAGCGGATTCCGTCCGGCTCCAGCCCTGCCTCACGACGCGCGGTTCGGGCCTGCTCCAATCCCCACCGCAGCCGCCTGAGGTCTGCCCCCAACGCGAGCATGACAATGTCGGCGTGTCTCGCCGCGGTTCCGATTACCCTCGGCCCGCTCGCGGCAACGGCCACGGGCACCTTCTTGTCGCGGGAGTCGAGCCATCTGAGCCTGCTGTCGGCGGGGGTGTCCGCCAGCTTCAGCGTATCAGCGGAAGGGGCCATGCTGCGGCAGTATGTCAGGTCGTCGAAGGCCACGCTACTTCCCTTCAGGTAGGCCTGCAGGGCTTCCAGGTAGCTGTCCAGTACTTTCACGTAGGCGGGAGCGTGTCCGACGAACGCCAGCGCCGAGTCCCCCCGCCCGATTCCCAGCACGGCCCGCCCCTCCGACGCCTCTTGAATGCTCGCAATCGCCCCCGCGGTCACCGCCGGGTGGCGGGTCACCGGGTTCGTCACATCCGTGCTCAGCTGGATCCGCTCCGTATTACTGGCAGCCAACGCCAGAGAAACGTAAATGTCCCCGCACAGGTTCTGATTATCAAGAATCCCGATGCCATGCCAGCCCGCTTCCTCCGCTCTCTTGGCGTGTTCCGCTGTTTTCCGCGTACGGGGACGGACGGCCGTTATAATCTCCACTTGGTTATTTGTGACACTTGACAATGCTAGACTCCTTTGTCTACTCAACCTTCCGATTGCCGAGGTTGACCTGAAGGGCGGAGTTTTTGGTACGGGGGACACTTTGGTGGGCCTGCGGGGACTCGAACCACGGCCCCCTGCGTTATCAGCGCAGTGCTCTAACCGTCTGGGCTGCAGGCCTTTCCGTCATCTTGCAAGCCATCCTCTGAATTAAATTTCTTGCTTTCAACTAATCCAATTTGGAAACTAATTCAATTAGTGAAACATTTTGTTAAAACCACTATATCCGTCATATTTGTATCGTGCAAACATTCACAACACTTTATTATGGTGATGCTTTATGGTTAGTGGTCAGTAACTGCAGTGGTTAGTGGGCTTCACGCCCAGGGGGATTGAGGGCTCTGGTTTGGTTGCTGCGTAGGTTTTTGATTCCCGAAGGGGCGCGCAGAATCACGGTGATACCTTGAATGCTTTGTTCCACGGAGGGGCGTGGAGAACGGCTTATTAAAGGGGGTAGAGGCAGGGCCTTACGAATCGCTGGTGTTCGACGCTTTGTCGGCGCGCCAGGCTTCGCTGATCAGGCGAAAGATATCGGTCTCGGTAACGATGCCGATGGGCAGGAGTCTTCCGCCGCTGCCGTCGGCAGTTTGAACGACGGGGACGCCGCCGATCTTGGTCTCCATCAACTTTTCCACCAACTGGCCGATTGATGCTTCCGGACCGACGGCAATTACGTCGGAGGTCATCACATCCCGCACCGTCAGCCACACCTCGTCAAGGCCCGGATCGTAGCGGCTGGCTACGCTTTCGGCGGTTTCCGCCTCCAAAACGTCGGCGTCTGTCACGATCCCGCACATGTAGCCGTCGGGGTCAATGACAATGACGCGGCGCACATTGTTATCCTCCATCAACTCGGCGGCATCAACAGCCAGCGCGTCCGGATCAATCGTGATTACCGGCGTGCTCATGATTTCTCTTACCAATCTGAGGTGCATTGATGACTCCATAGTACGGTGACCAGTCGCCCGCCCCAGAGTGAGGGCAGAATCGGCCACGAGACAGAGGCCAATCTAGGAAGAGTGCTCGACGGCATAGCGCAAAACGTCGGTCGTGGTGAAGATGCCGACGACTTTACGTTCTACAATCACGGGCAGCCCGCCGATTCTGTTGTCCAGCATCAGACGGCAGGCGACATGAATCGAACTGTCGGGCGCAACCGTAACCGGGTCGGTGGTCATGGCGTCGCTGACAGGCAGCTTCGCCCAAAAATAGTTGATCTCGAACAGGCTCAGCGTGGTTACGCTGGACGGGGCGGCCTGGCGCAGATCACCAAAGCTGACGATGCCGATCAGGTGGCCGCTTTCATCCAGGACCGGCAGACGGCGGCAGCGATATTCTGCCATAAGGTCGCGGGCATCGGCCAGGGAATCCTCTATCCGACAGGTATACGGATTGGGCGTCATCCAGTGCTTTACCTGGTTGCTATCGGACGCCATCGGCTTCTCGATCCCTGTCGTTCGTGGTCAACACCTGGTCCCTCGTCTCTGGGAGGCCGGCCATTGCCGTCGGCAGTTCCGACTGCAGGGCCGATAGCAAGGCTCTGCTGCGCGGGCCGGTGGCGCAGAAGCACAACATCCGCTCGGAGCCGTCGTAGTCTGCGGCTTGCGGGCAGCCGCCAGTTGCTTCAAAGGCCGGCCGCGTCTGGTCAGTCTCGGGCTTTTGAAGGTGCGCACGGGTGCGGTCGCCGGCGCCTGTGGTGCTGTCAAAACGGAGCATCAGGCGGTCGGCCGGCAGCAGGTTGCCAAGGCGATCGGCCCACTCAATTACTACGACGTGACGCTGGGCAGCGGGTTCGGGCGGCAGCCCCCCGTTGTCGAGGGACTCCTCCTCGACGGCATCGAAAATTTCATCCATTCCCAAGTCGTAAATCTCGTTGGCAAGGGAATCTTCGTCGGCCGCCAGCCGGTAGCTGTCGAAATGGAACAGATGCACGTTTTCGGTAGGGGACGTGTATTCATTGATCAGGGTGAAAGTAGGGCTGGTGATGTGCGCCTGCACACCCAGACCTCTGGCCAGGCCCTGGGCAAAAGTGGTTTTGCCGGCGCCCAGCTCGCCTACGAGGCCGATTACAGCGCCGGTGGTTCGCGGCCGGTCGCCGAGGCCAGGCAGCAGTGGAGTACAGATGGTCCGCCCCAGCAGTTCGCCGAGTCTTTGGGTTTCCAATGGGGAGGAGGATAGGATCGGGATGCGGAGTTGTTCGTTCACCCAATTGATCTCTGACAAGTCCGCCGCCCGGCACGGGTCTGGGATGTCCGGCGGCCCGCGGTGGAGGGACGCATCGGGATAGACACCATCACGTTCGCGATTGTACCCCTCACCTTGCTGCAAAGCCAAATGCAGAAATTGTCGCGTTCCTGTTACAATAGATATTAGTGGCTCGTTTCACGAGTGCAGTTTCGGACACTAACGATCAATCACCAACAACGGTAGTCATGAAGTCAGGATTTTCCTTACGCCGCCTCCTTCTCGTCGGCCTCCTCATCGCATTATTCGGCGCTTCCATGTATACGATCGTCGAGCAGGTCATACCGTCGCTGATGGTCGGGGCGCTGGACGATGGCGACGCGCTGCCGGTCGATATCCGGATTTCGGGTCCCCTCACATCCCAGACGTTGACCATAGACGGGGAGACGGTGTTGGAACGGGCCGGATCCCATTTCGGCAGACCTCGTATCAGCCCGGACGGCACGCTGATGGCGATAACGGTTGTGCCGACGGGAACGGAGACGATCGGTCTGGCGGAAATTTATGTGATCGAACGGGCGACCGGCCGGGTGCGCGAGCGTATTCCCGGCCACAACCCGCGCTGGCAGACGGGACGCAGCAACCGGCTGCGCTTCGATCAACTCGATGCCAACAGCATACGCCCCGCCACTTACGACGCAACCGACAGATCGATTATACGCGATGAGAACCTGCTGCCGGACGACAATCCTGCTGAGTTGGAGACGGCAGAGTTAGAGATTGCGACGGCGACCTATCCGGAGACGATTCGCGTGGCCCACCATCCGGAAAACAACTGCCGCAACGTTCCTGACTGGCAGGTGGACGTCATCCCCTTCGAAGAATATGTTGCCCGCTCCGTCCCCGCGGAAGTTCCCATCTCCTGGCCAGCGGAAGCGTTGGCCGCCCAGGCCGTCGCCACCCGCACCTATGCCTGGTACCAGATCTTACGTAACCGGCGCCACTATGACGTGACCGACTGGGCCAATTTCCAGATGATGTGCAACAATCGCTTCACTTCCACCGATGCGGCGGTCAGCAAAACAGCAGGCCAATACCTGGCACATACGGGCGACAGCACGGACGCGCCGATAATTGCCATGTACAGCGCCAAGAACAGCCATCCGACGCTCACCAATCCGGCGGTTGCCTATCTGCAGTCGGTGCCGGACGAGACCGGCCTGGGTGAGGTGCGCTGGGGCCACGGCTACGGCCTCAGCCAGTGGGGCGCGGTGCGGCGGGCCAAGGCCGGCCAGACCTATCGCCAGATTCTCGGCCACTACTATACAGACGTCACACTACAGAATGCCCGCCAACCGACGCAGGCGATCGGCGGCATTACCGGCCTGTCTTTGAATGGGTTTTTCCCGGCCGGCGGTCTGCGCTGGGGCGCGCTGGTGCCCTCGGAGCCTCTATCCGGCACCGTCGACCTCGACCCGGGCCCGGACGCGCTGCCCATCGGCGCGGTCTGGTTGCGCAGCGCTGATCTCACGAGCGGAAGTGCGATCACGATTTCGCTGACGCTCAGCAATGCGTTGCAGGAGCAGAAATCATTGGAGATCGACTGGGACGCGCCTGCTGCGCCGACTTTCGAGGCGCCATCGGTGGTAGAGGTGCAGAGGGCCAACCTTACGCTCGCCGTACCGGAACAGGGCGCCAGTATCTACCTCAGCAATAATTGGACCTGGCAGGGGGAGAATCTCCACAGCACCACCGGAGAAAAAGTCGATGAAGCGGCCGCCGATGGCAATCAAACGATTGAAGCGAGAGCCGATGATCATGAGACGGGTTGGTGGTATGGCCCATACACTACCGACCTCCCCCACAATGCGACCTACCGCGCCCTTTTCCGGCTGCGCAGGGGTGAACCTGTCGATGACGGAGACGACGATGTGCTGCCGGATCAGCCCATTGCCCAATTGGATGTGACCGACAAGGGCGGGACTTTGGGATTGGGTTTGCGCGACATCTGGCCGAGTGATTTCACCGGTGCGGGGGAATACGTCGAGATCCCCGTCGACTTCCATTTGTTTGATCCGGCGCAGGGGGTTGAATTCCGCGTGAAATGGCACGGAGAGGTCGATCTGGCTCTGGATCGGGTACAGGTGTGGCAGCTACAAAACATATCAACAAGAACGACGATCGATTGGGCGCTTCCCAACAGCGGCACATCAACGGTATCCGCGATCGCGTTCGATACCGCCAGAAATGCCAGCCCGGTCGTCACCAAGCAGATCGAATTTGGCAGTGAGCAGCCGCCGGTGTTCGGCGATTTGGAGCACGTGCAGGGCTGGTGGACGAGACAGCCTATCCTGATTTCAGTCCCTGTGCAGGACTTTAACAGCGGGCTGGACACGAACAGCGGCAAGCTGCTGCTGAACGACGAGGAGAAGACGGCCAATTTCAGCTTGCCCAACGATTACCTGGCCGCTCAGAAGCTCTCGGCGGCTCTGACCGACGTGGCTGACGGCACGTACACTGTGCGCTTTCAGGCCAAAGACCGGTCAGGATTGCAGGGGGAAAGCGCATCCGGCGAACTGCGCGTTGACCGGACCGCGCCGACTATTCAGGCCCGGGCCGTCCAGCTGACACCCGATACCTCCAGCGCCGATACTACTGACGAGCAACAGAACTCTACGCCTACGCCTACACCAACACCTACGCCTACACCTACGCCTACTACTACTCCCACTGCGGGCGGGTTGTTTAGCGGGCCGGTCGAGGTCACCATCGAGGCCGATGACGCCACCAGCGGCGTCTGGGGTATGGCCTATGTCATTAATGACGGTTCGGTCGTACTGTACAGTGAGCCGTTCACTATCTCGGAGGACGGCGTTCACAATATTCGCTACTGGGCGAAGGACAACGCCGGCAACTACTCAAGCAGCCACCGGCTGCGGGTCTGGATCCGCAGCAGCAGCGATAGTGGTGACGGGGATGGTAGTGACGGGGGCAGTAGTGACAGCAACAGTAACGGCACCAGCGGTAGCAGCGCGAGCGACAGCAGCGGCGGCAGCACTGTGAGCCAAGACCTTCAAGACCTTTTATATGAGGTGTATGTACCGGGGCTGAAGAACGATTAGGGCGCGTGCCTTCCCGTAACGACTGCGACTGTCACCCATTTCGCACCGGCGCTTCACCGGTCATTGGCCACAATCCACTGTACAAGCTGATCACCGTGTTCTTTGACGAGGGCGGTGGCCCGTCCCGGATCGCCGGCTTCGGCCCGAATTTCGAATAGGGGGCGCTCGGGGTTGGGGCCGATGTGGACCCACTCCTCGGTACCGAGGTGAATCTTCAGGCCATCAATGGTGACGACGCCATCGCCCTGGTAGCTCTGATTCAACAGGCGCATGACCGTACCCTTTGTTTCCCAGGGGCAATCGACCCGATGGTGCGCCATAAAGAACGGCGGCAGGTCGGCGACGATTTCACTGACCGCTGCCTGACGCAGGCCAAGATATTCGAGCAGCCGCACGGTCGCCAGCAGTCCGTCGGAAACCGGCTGCAGATCGGGGAAGATGAAATGGCCTGCTCCATCGGTGGCAAACAGCACGTCCTCAGCCGCCGCCCGCATCAGATTCCGCAGATCGTTCTGGGTGTAAACAATCTGTCCGCCGTAGCGGTTGACGACGGTTTCGAAGGCCCGCGGCAGAACCGCCGGCAGCGCGACCTTGGCGCCGGGATTGGCGTACATGGCCAGCTCCAACAGCAGCAGCGCCGCTGTCAGATCGTCCAACACTTCGCCACTCTCATCAATCAGAAAGACCCTCTCGCCGCCGACGTCGAGTTTGACGCCGACACCGGCATCGAGGACGCCCATGATTTTGGCCATATGCTGAAGTTGATGGCGGAACTGGTCGCGCAGGGCGCCCAGTTTTGGTCCATTCAGAGGCAGATAGTCGACATCGAGGTTATTGAGAATGGTCGACAGGGTATCGCCGCCGAGGCCGTGGGAGGTGTCGACAACGATTTGGGGATGGGTCTGGGTGAAGGTTGCGCGGATGCGGTCACTGTCAACGCAGGCGAGAAAGCTCTCGATATAGCTTTCGGTGGGGTCGGCGGGATATTCGATCTGTCCGACTTCGTCGAGGAAGGCGCGGCGGAAGTCTTCGCGAGAGAAGCTGCGTTCGACGGAGCGTTCGGTGGCCCGGCTCTGGTCGAGGCCGCGGCTATTCATGAAACGGATATCGACGACGCGCTGGTCGAGGGGGCTGAGTTGGATGTGGACGCCGGCGGCGGCGGCGGCGTGCGTCCGCACGAAATGGCGGGCAACGGGCACGGGCACTTCGCCGAGGTCCCAGACGTCGACGCCGGCGCTGGACAGGCCGCTCATGAGGGCGCGTATCAGCATACGGGAACTGCGGTGGGAGTCGCGGTTGATGGCGACGTAACTGCCGCGCGGGAGGTTTGCGCCGAGGCTGCTGCCGAGCTTGGCGGCGAATTCGGGCGTAAAATCGACGTTGACAACGCCGCTGACGCCGGCCGAGCCGAAAAGAGAGCGGCGGCCGCGACTGCCCCAGATGATGCTTTCACGCACGACTGCGCCGGGCTCGATGCGCTTATTCGGCCACAGTTTCACGTCGGGATGGACGACACAGTTCTCGTCCAGCACGCAGTTGTCGCCGATGACGACGTCCTCATAGGCGATGGTGCCGCTTTTGAGACTGCATTGGCGGCAGACGATCGCCCCCAATAGCTCGCAGGTCTCGCCGATGTAGGTGTTGCGCCAGACGACACAGTGCTCCAGGCGGCTATAGCGGTCGACGATGGTGTAGTCGCGGACTATGCAGGGCCCCTGGATCGTCACGCCCTCTTTGACTTTGACGCCGTTGCCGAGATAGACCGGCCCGTCAATACGCGCGCTGGCGGCGATTTCCACATCGGCGCCCAGGATTAGCTCGCCGCGTTGGCGCGCTCCGGCGAGCAGGGGCGCGTCGCGCCCGTCGTCGGTCGCGGCTTTGGCGAGTTCGGCGGCCTCCACAGGCGCGGTATGGCCGAGCGGTCGAGGCAGCCAGACTTTGCCGCTGATGAGGTCGGCGTTGGCGCGCATGTACTCGCCGATTGTGCCGACATCACACCAGTAACCCTCGGCCACGAAGGCTTGCAGGCGCTCGCCTCGATGCAGGAGGTCGGGGAAGAGCTCGGTGGAAAAGTCGTAGGCGACATCGTCGGGGATATGGTCCAGTACCGCCGGTTCGAGCACGTAGATGCCTGTATTCACCCTGTCGGAGCGGACGGCGCTCCAATCCGGTTTTTCGAGGAACTGGGTGATGCGGCCGTTTTCGTCGCTGACGACTGCGCCATATTCGAGGGGGTTGGTAACGGGATAGACGGCGAGTGTGGCGAGCGCGCCGACGGTGGTGTGGTGTTGGACGGCGGCCTGGAGGTCGAAGTCGGTCAGGGCGTCGCCGCTGATGACGAGGAAGGTGTCGTCGAGGTGGGAGGCGGCGTTCTTGACACCGCCGGCGGTGCCGAGCGGCATCTCTTCGACGACATAGGTGATATTGAGGCCGAGACCACTGCCATCGCCGTAGAAGTCCTGGATCACGGAGGGCATGTACTGGAGGGTAATGACGATCTCGGTGATGCCGTGATATTTGAGCAGCTCAAGAATATGGCCGAGGACCGGTTTGTCGACCAGGGGGACCATCGGCTTGGGACGCCCAATTGTCAGGGGGCGCAGGCGGGAGCCTTCTCCGCCGGCCATGACTACGGCTTTCATAATTTGTGTCCAATGACCAGTGGTCAGTGGCTAGTGGTCTTCGCTGGCCACTGGTGACGGGTAACCGGCCGCGACGGTTATATGGGCGGCCAGGGATAGTTGCGCTGGTGGGCGGGCGGGAGGGGATATTCGCACGCGGTGAGCAGTTCGCGGATGCGACGGCGCAGGGCATCCAGTTCGGGAGCGCTGAGAAGCAGCTCCAGGGTGCTGCGGACCGGGTCGGTGTCAACGAGATGCTGCAGTGACTCCAGGTCGGCGATGAGCCGCTGCTCGATGGGTTCGCCGGCGAATTCCCAGATGACGGTACGCAGCTTGTATTGATGGTGGAAGCAGATGCCGTGGTCGATGGCCCACATATGGGCACGCGCGGTTTCCCCCCACCCGCCGTCAATGGAAAATCGACGAAGATTTCCGTAAAGACAGTGGCCGGCCTTGCGGTCGGCGTTGTTGATGAGATAGTCGAACAGGGTCAGACGGCGCAAGGCAGGGGCGTAGCGGGCATCCTCGCGCATATTGAAGTAGTGTATGTCCGGGTCACACTCGATGAAGAACTGGATGCTGCCCGGCCCGCGCGGCCCGTCGCGCAGGACGGTGGGGGGCACAAGGCTCCAGCCGAGGGCTTCGCTGACGACAAAGGCGGCGGTTTCGCGCTGGCAAAGGGTGCCGGGTGTGAAATCCCAGAGTGGATTCTCGCCGCGGCGCGGTTTGTAGACTGCCGGAATCTCGTGCTGGTGGTGATGAACGGTTGTGAGGAAGGTGTAGTTGGAGCTGTAAGGCAGCAGTCCTTTCTCTTCGATTTGGCCTTGTGCCAGTGCGTTCAATATCTCGCCGTCGGCAGGCGCGGCCGGTTGCTCGCGGCGCGTGCTTTGGTCCACGACACGGCTGTCGTCCAGGCTGTGCTCCTGTTGTTCGATCGTCTTGTCATCGTCCGTCATAGCTTCAGGCCGGTGGTTTCTGGAAGTACGGTTCGCCGTGTCGCGCCGCGTGGGGCGCGCCGCGGCGTGCGGCAAAGCTACAATGACAGCGGAAATGCGTGGCCGTTCGTGCGCGGGCAGAAGTGGCCTTCCGGCTCGATAACGCGGCCGCACAGGGGGCAGTCCGGCCGGCCGGCAGCGACAACCTGCAGGGCATGTTCACTCAGGGAGCGCATCTGCGCGCGCGTTGCATAGAAACGGGCCTTTGGGTCGTTATCCTCGTCTTCGACCGTTTCGGAGCTGACAGGATCTGCGGGCAGGTCCTGCTCTTCTTCGCCGACATCCGGCACGGCCTGTGCGATCAGGACCATGAGGTCCTGTCGTTCATCATAGCCCAGCCCGAGCTGTCCGACGCGAAAGGCCGGTTCCAGCGGTTCGCGCAGACTGGGAGCGGCGGGGTCTTCCTCGACGGCGGGCAGGTCGGCGCGTTCCTTTTCCAACTCCTCCAAGAGTTGCAGAATCGAAGTCGCGAGAGCGGCCACCTGTTCTTTTTCCATGATCAGAGTGGCCATGTCGGCGCCATGGCGGGCCTGCAAAAAGAATGTACGCTTACCGGGGCGTCCGACAGCGTCGGCGACGATTGCGCTAACTGGATTGAAGTCGAATGTAAACTGTGATTCCATGTGCCGGTGGCTGGCTATCCGTGACTGGTGCGGTTGCTGGCGTATATGGTATGCGCGAGCGGGATGCCTGTGGTCCCAATGTGGAGCCGGGGAGCCGTGTTGGCATCAGATTGCGTTCGGATTCCTCATTCTAACTTTATCACAGGGAAACCGCCGCTGTCATTCATGGCCAGGATGCTTGGTCCGAAGCGATGGAAGGCGACGACGCTGATCGATGCGGTGCTGATCTGGATGCGCTGGAAGAGATCGAGCGGCGTGCCCAGATAGTACGCCAGGCTGGTGCGCAGGACATCGCCGTGGGCATAGACGGCAACGACTTCACCTGCGTGCTCTGTGCGGATGCGCTCCAGGGTTGTAATGACGCGGTTTTGCACCTCTCGCAACGTTTCTCCGCCTGGAAATCGAAAGCCGCCCGGGAAGATCTGCACCAGTTTCCACTCCGGTCGTTTGCTCAGCTCCTTCAACTCGCCGCCGCGCCAGTCGCCGTAGTCGACTTCCAGGACGCCGGGCTCGACGGTGATGGACAGGTTCAGCGCCGCGGCCAGTGGTTGGGCCGACTCCAGGCAGCGCAGGAGCGGGCTGGAATAGACGGCGGTAATTGGCTGAACTTTGAGACGCTCGGCAACCTGATTGGCCTGCTCCTTTCCCTTCTCGTTCAGAGGAACGGAGGGTGTGCGTCCGGCCAGTGCGCCCCGTTCTGTCCATTCGTTTTCGCCGTGGCGAATCAGGAAGAGATAGGTAGGGCGCTGGGGGGTTTTGTCTTCGTTCTCGTCATCGGCCTGGCTTTCGGCTTCGTTTTCGGCTGCGTCCGGCTCCTCTGCTGTTTTATTTTTTTCCTCGATCAAACCGGTCTCTCTCTCCAAGGGGATGAATTTCCGCTTGTGTAAGTCAGTAATATTTGTATTGTAACCGTGATCCGGCGCTGTGTAAATGCGGGTTGAGGAGCGGCGTGCAGTCCAAAATGGGGGTGAACCTTCAAATACCTCTGGTAACGACTAAGCCATGACCAATCCGCGACCCAATCTCAGGCAAAGAAAGTGGCTATTCTCTCCTGGATTTCTTGGGCGGTCGGGCCTTCGGCCCTCCCATGTGCGGGGGATTCCCCCCGCGACGCCCCCCTTCACTCACCTCCCGCGCCGAACGTGTGTTCAATGCATCTGTTGCTTCCCGCTGCCCATCACGCAGCCCCCGACTGACGGATGCCACTGTATGTACTGGCCTTGTGCCTGCCCAGTACCTCCTGATAGATGGACGGCAAACAGCCTCATCCACAGTTTGCATGAATTCCTCACCTGTCCATACCTGCCCCAAACATGGACTGCACCCTGTGGAGCGAGGCGTGAGGAGCGAGGCGTGAGGAGTGAGGAAGGCGGCCGAAGCGGAGCGTGTCGTCGCAGAAGGGCGCCGCCGCGGATGACGGAGACCTAGGTTATTTCAACTGGCTTGTCTCCGTTTGGAAATCGCTGATGGTTACAAACCGGTAGTTTTTGCAGGAGTTGACCCCGGACGAACGGCGGAACGACCAACCAGTGGGGACAGTCCAAGAAAAAATGGTGGAAGCATAAACGTGCATGAATCTGAACGCTTGGCGTGTGTGAAGCCGCTGTCTACCGCCAACTTGGAATGCTATTGACTCTCAACCAATAGCCGCTTCAACGGCCAGAACGCTCTCCCGCCTTCGCCAACCAGCCTGTTGATCAGACCCTCCGTTTCGACCTTCGTACTTGGATTGTGATAAAGGATTTCGAATACTTCAAACCACTTATTGTCCGAATCCAAAAGCCACAATACTTGCTGATTCTTGCCTTGAACGCCACCTACAAGCAGATAGAGCCGGGCAATCTTCAGCATATCCTCTGGTGCCGCTTGCGCCAGCCTCGGGCTTACCTTGACGAGTTCAACATCCCAGTTCAGAATTCCGTCGGTCTTTTTGAGGGTCTGCTTTACCCGCCGGGCAAGCCAGGTAGGTTCGAAGAGTCCTTTGTTGAGATTAATCCAAGGGCCGAATTCCATGTACACCCCCGGCTGCTCGTCCCTATTGAGCAGCCGGTCCCAGAAATCTTTCAACCGCTTCTTGCTTTCAGGATGGTCCGAAAAAAACTGGTCTGAACTCTCTCCGAATACAAAGTGGTGCCCAATAAAGTTGACAAAGTGCGCGTGTTGTGTCGGACTGTCATTTATCCAGAAAGCCTCCAACAGTGGATGGTTTACGCCGAACTCTTCGTAGTGCATGAAGGCAAGCGCAAGGTGCTGTGCGAGGCGCGCGCCAGGTTCGCTGTAGTTTTGCCTTTCCGGCGAGTCAGAGGCGTCTGGCAGTTCAATGCCGCGCTTATAGAGAGCTTGGATTGCAGGGTCGAAGAACATCTCTTCGTAGAGTCCTCGCGCCAGAAATCCTCCCCATGCCGCGGTGTAGAGATGCATCCGGGCCGGCTCCTGGGGAAAGATCCGCGGTAGTAACTTTCGAATCCAGTCCCTGTCGCTGAAGTAGAAGAAAGGCAGGTAGTGTCCGTACAGAAACATGAGCGCGCGGCTGTCTTCTTTCTGCAACACGCGTTCGTACAACCTCTTGACATCATCAGAAATCTGGATTCCGTCGTCAGGTCTGAACTTTTTTCTATCCTGAAAGAAGAACTGCACAAATGCTTCAAAGGCCCTGCCGCGCATCGAGTTTATGGCCAGTTGATGAAGCTGCCTGACACTGTAGTCTCTATCGCTGGTAGATGACGTTTCATCCTGTTCGCCTGCCGGAAATGGATCGGGACATGACAGCAGATAGTCTGTTATCTCCAGTATCTGAGCGCGATATCTGCCAAAGTCAATCGGCGTAAAGCCATCCCGATCAGTGAGCAACTCACGCAGAACATCGGCCATAGCCGAGTGAACCGCATCCCAGTTGGCAAGCCAGAAATCGTACCAGCCAGGCTCTCTTCGCCCTCCTTCAAACGGCTCTTTCGCGCCAGAGTCCTTGATGTCAAGAAAAAGATCGATCACGCCACCCCAATCGACCTCTGAAGCGGCCGCTCTATCATCCTTTATCGATTCCCGAACGCCCATCAAGAATGCGTAGGTGTAATGTTGATCAAGCGCCCCGCGCGCAAAGAACAGGCCGGCGTTCTCGACGTACTCGCGCAGCCGCCCAGGGATATCGTTTTTCAGGTGATCGCCAACGCCTTCTGCATTCACTCGGTTGTAAAAATCAGCCTCACTGTTTTGCGAGTTTAGTTCCGCGGGTGCCCACGCACGGCTGAGTTTCGCGGCAATCTCGGCGATAGGCAACTGCTCGAACTCTCCCTGCGAGATGGGAGATTGTGGTGTAATCGTGTCAAGTTCGACACCCCCCCCACTGATGCTTGGGCGAGGCTCATAATCCGGATCAAGCTGGAAGCCCGCTTCCTTGGCTTTTCTTTTCAACGCAGGTTTCTCGTTGAGGTAGGGCAGAATCATCGAAAGTAGACGGGATCCGCTGTTTCTGAATCTGGAAGGGTGTTTGAAAGTTTCTATAGTCCGCTGCACATATTCCAGCTTGTCCCTTGCGGACATTACGGAAAACCCTTCTCGCAGTGCCTTCAGGTACTCGGCGCCGGACATCACGAAGTAATACCCGGCCATCTCGTCGTGATAATTCTCCTTCGCGAACAGGGAGAAAAAAGCTTGTTCGAGTTCCTCCCTGAACGGTTGCGGGCACAGGCTCAGAACGAACATACGCAACCGCCGTATCACACTGCTTTCCGGCAAAGAGCCCAGATGTTCCTTGTAAATCCTTCTAACGTCTCCTGATTCGGCGCACCGTTCCCCGATCAGACGAACCGCCAGCGTCTTGGCTGCAGCTGCCAGTTCGCGTACATCTTCCTGCCACCCGTCAGTCTGGCCCGGTTCCAAAGTGAAAAAATCTACATCTAAGAGTAGAAATTGATCGGTAACGGCCATAATCTCGGCCAATTTACTTGTCATTAGGCCCAACGCGCGCTCCCCGTACTCAGCCTTCGCATCGGTCAGAAGCGCGAAAACTTTGGTATGCGAAAGATATTCAAAGTAAAAGGGAGTATCGTTAAACCGGGCCGCCCCATCCAGTTCTTCCCTTGTACGCACAGTCAGCACGGTCTCGGCAAGGATCAGGAAGCTCTCAGAGTCGTTGGCGTCGGCGAGGGTCTTAAGCATCTCCTCATACTCGAAGCCCGATTGCTTGTATATTGAATCAAGCAGCGGTACCCACCGCTCAGCCCTGACCTTGTCAACCACACGCGCCAACTGATCCGCCGGCAGCGCGCCGCAAATCCGCATGAAACCGTAAGCAACCTCCTGACTCCGCATACCCATGGATATCGGAATCGCCAGCATAATATCCACAACCTGCGCCGGAGACTTTTCCGCCATGCGCAATAGGTAGCCAAGCTCAGGTGTTCTGAACCCGTCGAGAGAGGGATCTCCTTCTTTGAGGACATTCAGAAACCCGTTTCGCCAAATCCAGTCCAGCCAGCGTTCATCGGCCTTGTGGTAGAAATAGCGCCGTGCATCCAGATTTACGTCTAAGAGTTCCTGGAGTCGCTCTTTGTTCAACTTTGGTAGAGCACTTGGCGTTAGAGCCTGTTCAGTCATTGTTGCCTAGTCGGTCCATTTAGTTTACTTAGGAAGAACCCCGCTCAGAAACTCATCAATCTGTCTATGCAGTTCAATCTGTCTGTCCAGATCAGTTGGCCGAATCAGTGCTCTCCGCATTAATTGCTCAAAGTCTTGCCTTAACCTATCGAAGTCTGCTCTCGTTAGATTCGGGTATTTCAGACGCTTGGACGCTATGGCGCCATGATGTGCAATATGACTTAAGTCGCCATACATTCTCCCAAGTCCCACATCCGTGATCGCAGAACGGTGTCTTTGTGATGTTCTGACCCGATTGCTTAGAAAAGGAAAAATGATTTCTCGCAACGAGTGGGCGGCTTGAGCAATCCTGTCAGGGTTGCTCCCATCTCCGATAACCAACAGCGCCCCCCTAAACATATCAGAGGGGCGCGCCTTTAGTCCATCCAGAACAAAAAGTTCGTCCATGCGCCTGCAAAGCTCCTCCTGTTCCGGAGTCAAACTCACTGGCGTTGAAGACGCATTTCCTGTCGGTTGCAGTAACAACTCATCTGCCATAATTCTCGATGAACCTCACTTCTTAGCCGTTCAGTATGTACGGATTATACACCAGCCGATCAACCTCCAATCGCTTCATCCGCCCCCACCTCCGGCAACTCCTCCACAATCTCCACCGTCTCCAAACGCACACGGTTCGCCTTCCCAGTCGACCGCAACGTATACTGAGCATCGTCCTGCCTATTCGATTCACTCACATTCCCGCTTCGTCTGTCTTCACAAGGTTCTGGTCAACCGCCCACTCCAACGCCGGCCGATAGTTGAACGCTTCTGCGGGGATACCGCCCAGCGTCAGTCTTTAGCGACAGCGCATCTGCGTTCTGTAATTGGATAGGGAAGTCCTGTCGACATGCTGGTCGAGCGGCATGTCGGCCTTTTTGAGCTAGCAGGAGGGTATTCCGGCTGATCGTCGTAGCCTGCGAGGATATGGGCCGGCCGCGCGCCGGCGTCGGCTCAGTTCCGCTGCCTTTGTTCCCTAGCGCTCTCCCGTTTCTCACGCCTCCACGATTCCGCCAGCGTTTCGCCGCTGTGGGCGCGCGCAATCAACCGCTCCCGCCATTCGCGCTGCTCCTTACGAACCCGGTCGTCTCCCCATACCTCATAGTCGCTGATACCGAGTAAATACTCCAGACGCCGAGTCGCCTCCAACCACAGGCTGGCCAGCACACCAGGATCGGCCCAGTACCGCTCCATCTCGTCCCATTCAGACCGACACGCATCGCAAAAACCGTATGAACCCTCCGCCCAATTATCGTCCTGCGGGTAGCATTCGTCCACCGGCAAGAGCGAGCCATCGGGCTTCACGAACAAAGCCGCGTAGCGGGCATCTATCGCCGCTCGCAAACGCGCCAGTTCGGGATCGTCTTTCCAAGGATCGGAATCGTCTTCCCATAGTTCAGGATTGGGAACAGGATACTTTTGCCGTTCGGGATCATAGTCAGGGGCAGGATCCGTCCTCTTCTGCTCACAACGCCGGCAGCCCTGAAACTCCGCTCCGAACTGAGTGTCGGGATGAGAAATAGCTCGAAGGCGGCCGCGCAACGATACATCATGATACAGCTCAAGCCCTCGCTGCATCGCCTCCACATTCACTCGTTCAGTCGTGTTCATTGTATATCTCCTCTATCTGATGTTATCTGCCGACCCGATTGCCGGGGGGCAATCTACTTTTTCACGGAATTTTCCAGCCAACCTATTCTATTCCCTGTGCGTCTTGATATCAACTCACCCTTAAGGGAGGGGTGCAGTCCAAAATGGGGGAAATCTTCGACTGCTGTTGGACATCTTCTCTGTACTTCTGGATCAGCTGGTTTGGACGCCCCTAAATCTGGGTTGCGCCCCGGCGGTGAAGCCATTGTCTTTGATCTGAGGCCCGTACTACAATTGGGATCCTGTCATAGACAGGAAGTACCTTCGTGCCGCGGCAGTGCGATATTCAGGTGGACAGAATGCAAGGCGTGATGAAAAAAGTGCGGGAATCGCGGGGATTTGTTTCTCTCTGCACGCTGCTGGCGGTTGCGATGGTCCTGTGGCAGGGAACGGCGACGACGAGGGAGCAGGGGCCGCCCCTCGCTCCCGGTGATGATGAAGCAAGCGAGGCCCATCTCTCGCCTGACGGTTGCAGCGACCTGATCATCTACGGAGGTTTCGAAGAGACCGACCTGCAATGGGGCCTGGCGGGCACTGCCGTGCCGCCGAGCTACTCCACTGCGAGGGTGCAGGCGGGCCAGCGCTCGCAGCGGCTGGGGTTCGTAGACAGCGCCAACCTGGAGGCCAGCGACACACTCTACCAGGACATTGCGCTGCCCGACTCGGCCCAGCATTTCACGCTCAGCTTCCACTACTGGGCGAGCCATGAAGATACGCCCGGCAGCAACATGCAGCTGCTTAACATCAATTAAGCGAAAACCGGCGTACGCCTGGCGCAGCCGTGGGCGCGGCTCTCCAACGAGCAGTCGTGGCAGTTCGAACAGATCGATCTGACCCATTTCCGCGGGCGCACGCTGCGCATCAAGTTCGGCGTGCATAACGACGGTGGCGGCCGCACCGCGCTCTATCTGGACGAAGTCAGCCTGGTGGCCTGTGAACCGGACGCGACGCCGGGGATGGGCAGGTGGGCGTCGTTGGCTACGAGATCAATTTCAACCGCTATGACCCGCCGCGTGCGCTGGAGGAGATCGATCGCGACATCAGGGAGATTGAAGAGGAAATCGTCCGGATGCTGGGTGAAGTGACGGCCCCGGCATCTGCACAGTGATTCCTGCATCACTCAATTGAAAAAGGTCGGTATGTTGTATTACTATACCGACCTAAATTGACAACGATATTGCGGTCCTGTACAATAGCGACTCTTGCCATGACAGGGGGGCCGAAAGGGGTGGCGCGCAGTGACCGTTGAACTCAGTGAAGAGATCCTTCATGACGCCGGCATCGGCAATTTCTTCCGCCCCAGCCAGCTGGAGCCGCTGGGAATCCCCTACCACAGGCTGCGAAAATTAGAGAGGGACGAAGCTGTCGAGCGCGTCGGCTGGGGCCTCTACCGTCTTGCCGCCGCAGAGCTTACCGAAAGTTACTCGATGGCCTTCGTTTGTGCCCGCGTTCCCAACGCCATCGTCTGCCTTCTTTCGGCGCTACAGGTGCACGACATCGGCACACAGCTTCCGCACCAGGTCTGGATTGCCATTCCATACAAGGCAAAGCCGCCTGTGCTGACTGATTTGGGGGTTCGTCTGATCCGCTTCAGCGGCGCGGCCTGGACCTGTGGCGTCCAGGAGATAAAATTTGAAGGCGTGCCGGCTCGCATCACGTCACCGGCCCGCACCGTCGTCGACTGTTTCCGGTTCCAGCGCCTGATCGGGAGAGAGGCGGCGTTGGAGGCGCTGCGGGAGGCGCTGCAGGACGGGAAGGTGACCACGGCGGCTCTGAGGCGCACGCTTGAGGAGTTGCCCTCGCGCAGCCTCAGAGCCATACTGGACTCAGGAATGCTATGACATCAAACTAACGAAACTTTCGACCTGCACTGGCCTGCGGCTGGGCCTTGGCAGGCAAGAGTAATGCGATAGCAGATTGGCATGGCGGATATCGTCATCTTAAATAAAGTCGATCCGGTGAATGCGGTACAGCTTCAATCGGTGCGGGATTACATCCGGCGCATGGAAACCTCTGTGGCAGTCAAGGCTCCGAAATCAGAACGGGAATATATCTCGCGCAGCGTCATTGAATGGCTGCGCCAGCGGCTGCCCGGCACATCATAGATTACGAGTAACTACTAAGCCACAGTACCTGACCAGCCAGTCATCCTTGGAACCATTCAGGCTCCTGGTGACGCAACTGGTGTACAGCCGCCGCCAGGCTCGCCAGCCGACAGGTTGCGAAGAAGGCACACGGTCGGTGAGGCATGTTTTTGTAGGGGGCGTTGCGGGGGCGCAGCCCCTGCACAAGGGAGGCCGCTTGCGGCCGACCGCCCAAAATACAACAATGAGGGGAGAAAGGACACCTTTGCTCGCCTCGCTCAGGGTTGCGAATCAGTTGCGGCTGAGTAGTTACGATTACGATATAGATCACGATTAAGAAGGAACTCCTGCTATGGAGAACCATCATTTCCCGGTGCCAGTAACTGTTCTCAGCGGCTTTCTCGGCGCAGGCAAAACCACCCTGCTTAACCACATCCTGCACGGCGATCACGGTCTGAGGATCGGGGTGCTGGTGAACGACTTTGGCGCGATTAACATTGACGCCCAGTTGGTCGCGGGTGTCGAAGGCGACACGGTCAATCTGTCGAACGGCTGCATTTGCTGCACGATTCGCGGCGACTTGCTGAAGGAAACCCTTAAACTGCTGCGGCGGGAGGAACCCCCGGAATACGTCATCATCGAGACCAGCGGTGTTTCCGATCCTATCGCTGTCGCCAATGCCTTCCTGGTGCCTGAAATCAAACCGTTGGTGCAGCTCGACAGCATTCTGGTCGTCGTGGATGCCGATCATATCCTGACACTGGACGAAGAAAACCTGGAGCTGGCGCTGGATCAGATCGCGGTCGCGGACATCGTGGTACTGAACAAAGTCGATCTGGTCACGGGAGAGGAACTGGAAGACATCAAAACCGACCTGATGCGACGCGTTGTGCCGAGAATGAAGATGAGAAAGGTGTTTCTCAACGTAGTGGACATCAAGACCGATCTGATTCGGCGCACTGTGCCGGCAGCGCGCATTCTGGAAGCGACTTACGGACAGGTGCCGCTGGAACTGGTGCTGGGTGTGGGCACGTATGCACCGGAACGCCTGCATGGGCGGGCCGAGCGCGATGTGCATGTGCATGGCGTGGATGAGGAACACGATCACGATCATGATGACGGGCATCACCATGACCACGATGAGGCCGAAAATCACCTCCATGAACATACCGACCATACGCTGGTATTCAGCACCTGGAGTTGGACGACGGATAAACCGCTGTCGCTGAAAGCACTACGCGGGATGTTCGAGGAACTGCCCAAAACCGTCTACCGCGCTAAAGGTGTGATTCAGCTCCATGATATGCCGGACAACAGGATGATTCTGCAAATGGTGGGCAAACGCGCCAGCCTGACGCTGGCCGATGCATGGGGCGATGCGCCGCCCCGCACGCAGATTGTGATGATCGCCTCGCATGGTGGGCTGGATGGTGAGGCGATCCGCACACAGTTGGAAGCCTGTATCGTCGAGGATACCCTCCCCGCTGCCGTGAGGCAGAAGACCGCCAGAACGGAATGGACGCGCAGACGCCAGTAAGCCGCACAGGGGAAAAAGACAGCGACATAAGGAACATGGTTCGAAAACTGACCTGCCCCTGATGCTTGTACCACCCGTTATGTGCGTTCCGACAAGCACGGGGACAGGGTCGGCAGGCAAGAGGGCCTCAGGCGCCGGCGGCCGGCAGCAGGGAGTTGTGCTGCCCTCGGCTATCGCTACCTCAGCCTCTCTGCGCTTGTTGATCACCTGCTCCGGCGTATGTCTCCTCTTGGCCATCCTTCCTCGTTTCCACGGCCCCATACTGACATATTACCTGGACCGGTTTTTGGGTGCCGGTCACTTAATTACCGGACTTCAAGCAAGTCCTGTATTGCATTTGGGTCGTCAGGTTGGGGGCATCCCCTATTTTGGAGTGGGAACAGTCTGGCGGGGGAACATGCTGGCGTTGGCTGGAATTGTCGACAGGACTTGGAGAGACGTAGGGCAGGCACAAGGCCTGGCTTCTGCTGGGGGGTCCGTTGATTGGGGGGGCACAGGGCAGGCACAAGGCCTGCCCCTACAGGAGCGGTGAGGGGGAAGGCGGGGGTGGGCGCTGGGCGCGGAACTGCAGTTTTTAGTAGTCAGTTTTTAGTTCTTAGTGAACTACTCAGCCATATGCAGTGCCTGTCTTGACCAGCCCTTTATCCCTGCCGCCATTCAGGCTATCTGATTGCGTATTCGGTTGGCGGCAGCCAGGTTGCTGGAGCCGCACGGCTGGAATGAGGACACAAGGTCGGTGAGGCATGTTTTTGTAGGGGGGCGTTGCGGGGGCGCAGCCCCTGCACAAGGGAGGGCGCTTGCGCCCGACCGCCCATATACTAAGGGAAGGATTGAGAGACCAAGTCGCTCGTCTGAGGCAGGGTCGCGAATTACCTGTGGGTGAGAGGCTGGGGGTACGTATGGGTGGCTGAAAGGGCGCAACAGAACCACACGATAATTTGGGATGCACCCGCCGCCGCGCTGCCGTTGTCCATGATCTGCGGCACATGCTACAATTGGGATCCTTTCGGCAACAGGAAAGGCCTACGTGCCGCGGCAGGACGGTTTCCAGGTGGACAGAATGCGAGGCGTATTGAACATAGAGCGGGGAACAAAGATGATTCTCTCTCTCTGCGTGCTGCTGGCGGTTGCGCTGCTGCTGTGGCAGGGAACGGGGACGACGAGGGCGCAGGGGCCGCCCCCCGCTCCCGGTGATGATGAAGCGAGCGCGGCCCATCTCTCTCCCGACGGCTGCAGCGAACTGGTCATTAACGGCGGTTTCGAGGTGACCGACCTGCATTGGGGTCTGGCGGGCACGACGGTGCCGCCGAGCTATTCGACGGCGAGGGCGTATGCGGGTGAGCGCTCCTTGCGGCTGGGGATCGTGGACAGCGCCAATCTCAACGCCAGCGACAACCTTTACCAGGACATTGCACTGCCTGACTCGGCCCAGCATTTCACGCTCAGCTTCCACTACTGGGCCAGCCACGAGGCTGCGCCCGGCAGCGACATGCAGATCCTGAACATTTACGAAGCCACAACCGGGGTACGCCTGGCGCAGCCCTGGTCGCGGCTCTCCAACGAGCAGTCGTGGCAGTTCGCGCAGATCGATTTGACCCACTTTCGGGGGCGTACGCTGCGCATCGAGTTCGGCGTGCAGAACGATGGCAGCGGCGGCCGTACCGCACTCTATCTGGACGATGTCAGTTTGCTGGCATGTGAACCGGACGCGACGCCGTTTGTGACGCCGTCGGCGACTGCGGCGGCGCCCAGTGCAACGCCGCAACCTGTGGCGACGCCTGCGCCGGACGGCTGTGTGGTGAGCGATACGCTGAGTAACGGCGGCTTTGAATACGCGCTGGACGGCCAGCTGAACTGGTCGACAGGCGAATCGGCGGTCCCACCGGTGCTTTCCAACCAATCGTCGGGGGGCTCGTGGTCACTACGACTGGGCAACCCGCCGGGAAGCGGGACGCAGAATATCCTCTCCTATTCCTCGGTGCGCCAGTTGATCCAGTTGCCGGCCGGCGCGGGGAGCGCGTCGTTGCGTTGGAGCCATCTCTCGCGCAGTCAGGAAGCGGCGACGACCAGCCCGTCGTTGGCGTCGGACCGGCAGGAGCTGATTCTGTTGACATCGTCTCTGGCGACCGAGGCGATTCTCTATCGCAACCGTGCGGAAAGCGCGACCTGGGCGACGGAGACGGTCGATCTTACTCCTTACCTGGGCGGGTCGTACTATCTCTACTTCAATGTTTACAACGACGGCAACGGCCAACGCACGTGGATGTCGCTGGACGACGTGCAGGTGCACGTGTGCTCCGGGAATACGGCTGCGCCGAACGCGGGCGGGGGCGCGGCCAATGCTCAACAGCCAGCCACCCCGCTGCCTGCGGCAACGTCTTCGCCGCATGACGAGAGCGCGGTTGCGCAGCCTGACACCGGTGCACAGACGCCAGCGGCAGACGGCACCGCGGTTGCAGACGCGCCGTCAACGCCGGCTGCGCGCGGCACGATGATCGCTGTCGGCGTGTCGACACCTTCATCCATCATCAAGAAGTCCAGCCCATCGGCCGCTCCATCACAGGTCGCGGACGTGACTGTGTGGCAGCGCTTCATCCGCATCTCCCAAACCGCCCAGGGGCAGACCTTTCTCTTCCTTCTCCTGATTGTCCTCGTCGCGGTCGGTTATCTGCGTTTTCGCGGGAACGTACGCACGCCGCCGTAAAGGCTGGCGGTCCGTTTCCGGTCACTTCGCCGGTCACTGAGGTTTGTCGAATCCCTGCCAATTGGACTAGAATAGCTGTGTTCACTACGTTATTTGTAGTGGAATGCACGCGTAATAGCAGTGCCTAAATGCTAGAAATCAAGGTTCAGACAAGCTGATAGAGGAGCTTATGCTTACCACTATTTCCCCGGCGCCCGACGGGCCTGCAATAGCGCGCCGGTTGCGGCGCGAAGGCCACCACACAGTCGGCGTTGCCCCGGGGGGCGAGGCGTCTGCGCAGGAAGCGGTCCGAGATGCAGTCCCTCCCTGTACACTTGACGTCACCATATATGGTCCAACCGCTTATCCCAATGGCTTCAGCGCGCTGGCGTCGGAGTGGAACGATCTGCTGGCCCGCAGCCGCTATGATACCTTTTTCCTGACGCATGAATGGCAGTCGGTCTGGTGGCAGCAGCTGGGGGCAGGCGAGCTGTGGATCCTGGCCTTTTACCGAGGAGAATGCGAAGAGCAGGGAGAAGAAGGAGGAGAACAGGCTGGCCCTCCAAGCGCCACGCCAGGGTCTTCCGAGTTGGTGGGAATTGCGCCGTTCTATTTGAGTGAACATGAACGGGGCTCATGGGCTGGGAAGCGCAGCCTGAAGCTGGTCGGCTGTGTGGAGGTGAGCGACTTTCTGGACGTAGTGATTGCGGCAGGCTGGGAGGAGCAGGTCTATTACTGTCTGCTGGACTGGCTGCAGGGGGAGGATGCGCCGGCATGGGACTTTCTGGACCTGTGCAATTTGCCGGAGGACAGTCTGAGTTACAAGGTGCTGCCTTCGATTTTCCGGAACGCGGGTTTGCGGGTGGAGGTCGACCAGGAGGATGTTGCGCCGCATGTGCATCTCCCGGCCCGCTATGAGAACTACCTCATGCAGATCGACAAGAAGCAGCGCCACGAGATTCGCCGCAAACAGCGCCGGGTGGAACGGGAGCTGGATGTCGACTTTACGTTAATCCAGTCGATGGACGAGTTGCAGGAGTCGATGGATGAGTTCCTGCGCTTACAGCGCATGAGCCGCCCGGACAAAGAGACGTTCATGACGCCGCACATGGAACGGTTTTTCCGCGTTATGGCCGGCCGCATGCTCGAAGCCGGTTATCTTCATCTCAGTTTTCTCACCCTGAACGGTGAAAAGGCGGCCGCGCTGCTGGCGTTTGAATACAAGAAGGAGTTGTTGCTCTACAATTCCGGCTATGATACCGAGAAATGGGCCGGGTACAGCCCCGGCTGGGTGCTGCTGGGCTATGTCATCCAACATGCGATCGCGCGCGGCATCGAGGTATTCGACTTCCTGCAGGGCGATGAGGAGTACAAGTACCGCTTCGGCGGCCATGACTACAAGGTCATGCGCACGCTGATCATGAATGAGCCGGCGTAACAAGCCGTACCAGCGCCGGCGGCGAAGAAGGTCTGTGCGGCGGCTTCGGTTCGACGGGGCGCGCTGAGGCAAGGATGCAACCATGGCCGAAAACGGATCGATTCCAGTCAGCGACGGCAGTGACCAGAACGGGGCGGATTCCGAGGCGGCCGATCCGCAAACGGGGCCGCCGCCCCGCCAGCCGCGTGCGGAGCGCGCGGACGCTTTTGCCTTTTCCTCGTGGCTGCTGGAAGGGATGGTTGGCCTATGCGAAGAGTTACGGCACAGCGATCTCGGTCTGCCGCCGGACTTCTGGACGCACGCCTACGCGGCGCGGCGGGAGGGTCTGCTGGCTTGCCGGGCGCTGGTCGACGCCGCGCTGGCGCGCTGCGAGGCGGATGCGGCGCGGCAGAAAGAAGAACCGGGCAGCCAGCGCGGCCGGGTTGATATCGATTGACACCTCACCGGTCAGCGGCTCGCGGCTGCTGACTCCCTCTAGGAATAGGCCTCCTCTTCCGTCACGATCCTTTGCCTGCTTGGCACGGGCTGGGCCGGTTCGATTACGGCCGGCGCTTCCCCCGCTTCGCCCATAAGGCGGAGCAGCCGATCACGCATCACGTCGGCAGTCTGACGATGGGACTCCAGGCCGATGAGATTGGTCAGTTCGTATGGATCCGCTTGCAGGTCGTACAGATACTGCTCCACGTAGCGGTCAGAGCTGGCATGCTGCCTACCATCCTTGTCAGGCGCGGTGACGCAATATTTCCAGCGGTGTGTGCGCACGGCCCGCCCCACCTGGGATTCGCTGATCTGAATCAAGGCATCCTGCGGCCAGTCCGACGACTGGCGGCTGACAAGCGGAACCACTGAACGGCCCTGCATCTGCTCCGGCACGTCGAGGCCGGCTGCGTCCAGCAGTGTTGGCGGCAGGTCGACCAGGCTGACGATCTCGCGCACTTCGCCGCCGCCGAAGAAGCCGGGGCCGGTCACTGCGGTGGGCAGTCGCACCGACGCTTCGTGGCAGGAGCGTTTGTATTCGTCGTTGCGCGTCTTGAAATGGCAGCCGTGGTCGGTGGTGTAGAGGACGACTGTGTTCTCGTCCAGCCCCAGGCTTTTGAGGGCGTCGAACAGGCGGCCCAAGGCCTCGTCCAGCCTCTTGATCATGCCCCAATAGCCGCCCAGATGCTGCTGGGAGGAGCCGCCGAGGGCGAGCAGGTCGGGCGGCGTCCAGCGGCCGGCGTAGCGTTCGCGGTAGCCGTCGGGCGGGGGATAGTCGTCAATATGGTTCTGATGATGCGGCTCGATATAGGAAAGGAAGAGAAAGAACGGATCCTGCTGGTGGCCGTCGATGTAGCGGATGGCTGCGTCGGTCAGCGCGTCGACGCGGTAGCCGGGCAGCCTGACGGCCTCACAGTCGTTGTCATACATGACAGTATCGTAGGCGTCCGAGGTAAACTCGAGCGCATTGGATGCCAGCCAGCTCTGGTAGCCGCCCCGACTCGCTTCCGGCACAGGTCCGGCGACTCCTCTGTCGGCCAGATGCCACTTGCCGATATAGCCGGTATCGTAGCCCGCTTCGCCGAAGAAATGGGCGAGTGTGCGCGCGTCCTGCGGCAGGGGGATGGCGTTGCGAAAGCAGCCGGTGGAGGTGGCGTACATGCCGGTCTGCAGACAGGAGCGGGCCGGCCCGCAGACGGGCTGGCAGGTGACGGTGGTGTGCAGATGGGTGCCCTGACGGGCCATGCGGTCGAAATTGGGCGTCAGATCGAGCGGGTTGCCGTGGACGCCGGTTGAGTCCCAGCGCTGCTGGTCGGTGAAGAAGACGATTACATTGGGTTTTTCGGATGTTGCTTGCGCGGCCGCTTCGTTATGTGCGGGCGATGATGAGCGGGGCATGGTTTGCTTCCTCCGGAGTCTGGCAAAGGCGGTGTTCGATATGCCCCTGTAAGCGGGGGCACGGAAATCAGGTCGTTCAGCGGGTGGATTGAATTGGCTGGGGCGCTGCATGGTCGGGCACCGTGTGGATAGGAATTCTAACCCATCACACCGGGGAAAGCTATCGTTCAATGTTGTTGTTTCGGGTAGTTGGGCCGGCGGCCAGCGGGCAGCATAGCCGCTGGTTGCCGGGAGGAAGTGTTACGCCCATCAACGTACTTAGTTTGGTAGTTTGGGGTTCAACGTTTATAATTCTCGGGGAATTGTCGTATTTGTGTCATATATCATAAAATCGCACATTGATCTGATTTTCGTTCCCGCTGCCGTCGTCATTCCAGAAACAGTTGTGGGACGGGAGGGCATGTCTGCTGCCAGGCACATGAGTCCCTCTGCGCCATCCATATCCCCATTTCTGCGATTGGAACATATTCAGTGTATCAGAAGAGAAACAATGATCTTATGAACTGTCTGCCTTCCCTTCGAATGGAATTCCGGCTTTTGTACGTGCGGGCAGTCGAATACGCTGCCCGTTTGCCTTATGCCAAGCGTCTGAATCGCAGGATGTGGACGGCGCTGGCCCCACGCAGGGGCATTGGAGGTATGGGCACTGCGAGCCGGACGCACATACAACGGGCAAATCCGCTGTTTGGACGCGCGTTCCTGCCAGTTGCGCTCAGTTTTGTGTTGACGGGATGCGCCCTTTTGCCGGCGGGCCGCAGCGCCGAGATTTCAGCCAATGAACCTACGCCGACTCCCATCCCGACCTCGGTGGTGCCGGTCAAGCCGACATATTCGGTAAAGGTGGGCGAGATTATGCGCGAGCGGACCTTCAGCGGTCGGGTGGCGCCGGTGGTGGAGGAGGCGTTATTCTTCCGCTCAGGCGGCCGCATCCGTAACGTCTACGCCAAGCGCAACGACCTGGTCACGACCGGCCAGATCATTGCCGACCTGGAGATCGACGACCTGGAGCGGGAGTTGACCTCGACCCAGTTGACTCTGGAGCGGGCCCAGTCCCGGCTGTACCAGGCGGAGCGGAACCTCGAGTTTCAGATCCGCAGAGCGCAGATCAGCCTGGACATTTCCATGCTGCATTTGAGGAATCTGCGAACCGAACAGCCGGATGATAATATCGCAATATCGATCCAGAGCAAGCAGGTCGAACTGGCCGAAATCGCGCTGGAGCAGCTAAGCGAAGGCGTAGATCCGCTGCTGGTGAATGACGTCGCGAGGGCGCATCTTCAGGTTGAGAAGTTGCAGAGCGCAATTGCCGACGCCACGATTACGGCCCCCTTTGACGGCAAGTTGCTCTCCGTCTCGCTGACGGCGGGCCGTCCGGTGAACGCCTTTGACTCGGTTGTCTCGATCGCTGATATTCATGACCTGGAGGTCAAGGCCGATCTGATCAGCGATCAGATGAATGAGTTGGCCGAAGAGATGCCGGTAGAGGTTTCTCTGGTCGGCCGGCCCGGTGAGATACTGACCGGAATCGTGCGGCGCCTGCCCTACCCGTTCGGCAGCGGCGGCAGCGGCGAAGTGATCGACCCCGACAAATCCACCCGCATCACGATCGAGCAGGATGCGGAAGAGGTCGGCTTTGAGCTGGGCGACCTGGTCCAGGTGCGGGTCCAGCTGGAACAGAAGGACTCTGTCCTCTGGTTGCCGCCACAGGCGATCCGGGTTTTTGACGGCCGGCGGTTTGTCGTCGTTCAGGACGGCGATATCCAGCGGCGGGTCGATGTGAAAGTGGGCATCCAGACTCCTGATCGGATAGAGATTGAAGAGGGACTGGAAGAGGGCCAGGTGGTAGTCGGACAATAGAAGCGGAGAGTTAAGCGTGGAGGGTGGAAGGCGGTCCACTACTGACTGCTAGCCATTATCCACTGCAGTTATGAAATTTCTTTTGCGGACCTCGGCGATTATTGTTGTCGCCATAAAACGTATTTTCGCCCAGCAATGGTTGGCTCTTGCCCTGGTCCTGGGGCTGGTTTCCTCGATCGTGCTCGTGATGAGCATTCCTCTCTATGCGGATGCGGTTTACTACCGGCTACTGCAGGAGGAGTTGACGGAAACGGGCATCAGTGATACCTATTCGCGCCCCCCGTTCGCCTATATGTTCCGCTATTTGGGCTCTACATACGGCGCGCAGGAGTGGGAAGATATCGAGCCGCTGGACACATATCTCAGCAAGCAGGCGGCGGGCGAACTAGGTATTCCCCATAAGAAGACGATCCGCTATTTCAAGACGGACAATTTCCGCCTCTTTCCAACGGAACAGGTTGCGTATGCGGACACGACCGACCCGCTGGAGTGGGTGAATCTGGGCTTTATTTCCGGTTTCGAAGAAGCGATCAATATCATCGAAGGCACCTTCCCTGCGGTCTCGTCGTCCGATTCGGAGGAGGCGATCGAGGTACTCGTGAACCGGGAGTTGGCGGACGAGATTGGGTTGCAGGTGGGCGAAGAGTATATGCTGTTTCGCCGCATCCGCGCTGAAAATGGCGACAGCCAGCGCTACCAGACGCCGGTGCGGATTTCGGGTGTGTGGGAGCCTATGGACCTGGACAGCGATGTCTGGTTCTACAACCCTTCAACGCTGGAAACGCTTTTTGTCATCCCAGAGCAGAGTTATCACAATCGAGTCGCGCCGATCTACCCGCAGGACGTGAATCTGGGCTTGTGGTACCTGGTGATGGACGGCTCCGATGTCACCTCGAGCGATGTAGGCCGTCTGCTGGTGCGCGGGCGCAGGGCGGAGCAGAAGATTACGTCGCTGATGGCCAACAGCCAGTTGAGCATTTCTCCTCTGGATGCGCTGCGGCGATATCAGCGTGCCAGCGGTCTGCTGACGACCCTTCTTTATGCATTCAGCGTGCCGATTATCGGTCTGTTGCTGGCATTTATCGGCCTGGTGGTCGGTCTGGCGGTGGCCCGGCAACGCAACGAGGTTGCGATTCTGCGCAGTCGCGGCGCGACTGTGGGGCAGGTGGCGGGCATTTCCGGGCTGGAGGCCATCTGTCTCGGCATCCTTGCGCTGGCGGTCAGCCTGCCGCTCAGCTTCTCGGTAGCCGAGCTGATCGGCTCGACGCGCAGCTTCCTTGATTTCACGATTAAATCGGATCTGCGGTTGGTTTTGACGCAGTCCACGCTCCAGTTCGGTATCGGCGCGGTATTGATCGCTTTTCTGGCACAGACGTTGCCCTCTTTCAGTGCGGCGCGTCATACAATTGTGACCTATAAGATGGAGATGGCGCGCACTTTGCGCCCGCCGTGGTGGCAGCGCGCCTATCTGGACTTACTGTTGCTGATTCCGTCCGCATACGGCATTTATCTGCTGCGCGAACAGGGCAGCATAAGTATGCCGGGCGCGGTCACGGATGACACGATTTTTCAGAATCCGCTGCTGTTTCTGGTACCGGCGCTGGCGATTTTCGCGCTGACGCTTGTGACGCTGCGGGTGTTGCCGTTCTTTATGAACATAATCGCCTGGTTTGCATCCAAGGGCGGCGGGGTGGGAGTGCTGCTGGCCAGCCGCCATCTGGCGCGTAACCGGGGGATGTATACGGCGCCGATGGTTTTGTTGGTGCTGACGTTGAGCCTGTCGGCATTCACCACATCGCTGGCACAGACGTTGGACGGGCACCTGTTCGACCGCGCCTACTACAGGGTGGGGGCCGATGGGCGGCTGGCGGAGCTGGGCGACACGCCGATTTCGAACGATTCGGGGGCTTTCCCGGGCAGCGGCGGCGAGTCGTCCTCCACATCGGGCGGTGGGACAGAGACGGCCTCCTGGACATTTGTGCCGGTTTCGGAGCATATGCGGGTGCCCAACATAAAGGCCGCCACGCGTTTCGCGCGCTTTGAGGCGCGGGTGCATCTGGATGGACGCTGGCGGGATGCCCATGTTTTCGGCATTGACCGGCTCGACTTCCCCAAGGCGGCCTACTGGCGGCGGGATTTCGCGGCGGCGTCGCTGGGCTCGCTGATGAACTCGCTGGCCCTGGCCCCGGAGGGAGTACTGCTGCATCGGGATTTCATGCTCGATCACAATATGATTGTCGGTGATACGATTCTGGTGGGCGCGGCGCGCTACGGGTTGCGGGCAGAGATGCAGATGCAAATCGTAGGTGATTTCCGCTACTTCCCGACCTGGTACCCGGAGGCTGACGGGCCGCTGGTAGTCGGCAACCTTGACCATCTGTTTGAGCGGATGGGTGGACAGTTCCCCTACGATGTGCTGGTGCGCACCGACCCGGGCACCGACTACGATGGCCTTGCCCGCGAGTTGCGGCAGTACGACATCAATGTGATCAACCACTATTCGGCGCGGCAGCGGATTGCGGATGAACAGAAAGAGCCGCAGCGACAGGGGCTGTTCGGCGTTCTTTCGGTCGGCTTTCTGGCGGCGGCACTGTTGACCGTGCTGGGATTCCTGCTGTACACGCTGTTCTCATTCCGACGCCGCTTTATTGAACTGGGAACGCTGCGTTCGATCGGCCTGTCCTCGGGGCAGATGACGATGTTCCTGGCGTGGGAGTTGGCCTTTCTGATCCTGGTAGGGATTGGAGCGGGAACACTGTTGGGCACATCGGTGAGCAACCAGTTCATCCCCTACTTGCAGGTGGGGAACACGGCCGCGGACCTGACACCGCCGTATCTGGTGGGGATCGCGTGGCCGGCGATCACGCGTGTGTATGCGCTGTTCGGCGTTCTGTTTGTCGCCGCGCTGGGTGTTCTGATCACACTGCTGTTGCGGATGAAGATATTCCAGGCGATCAAATTGGGCGAAACGGTTTGAACTGCAGTTTTTAGTCGTCGGTTCTTAGTTTTTGGTAACTGCGTTCGACGCGAAAGAGTAGTATTCCTAGTAGTTGGAAACTAACGGATTATCATGGCTGACCCATTTATTCACTGCGACGGTCTCGTCAAAATCTATCAGATCGCCGACCTGGAAGTCGTTGCTTTGCAGGGCTTGAATCTGTCGGTGCGACCTGGCGAACTGATGGCGATTGTTGGCGTCAGCGGCAGCGGCAAGTCCACGCTGATGAACATTTTAGGCGGGTTGGACAGACCGACGGCGGGGCAGGTGCGGGTTGGTGATTTCAATCTGTTGAAGATGTCGGAAGGGGCGATCAACCGCTACCGGCGGGAACAGGTTGGTTTTGTGTGGCAACAGAGCGCGCGCAACCTGGTGCCCTATCTGAATGCGGTCGAGAATGTCGAGTTGCCGATGACGCTAGCGGGATTCGCGGGCAGCGAAAAACGCAACCGGGCCGAGGATCTGTTGGAAAGGGTCGGTCTGGGCGAGCGCATGAAACACCACATGCGAGAACTGTCAGGTGGTGAGCAGCAGCGCGTTGCCATCGCGGTCTCGCTGGCCAACAACCCAACGCTTCTGCTGGCGGACGAGCCGACCGGTGAAGTGGACACGGCTACGGCGCTGACGATTTACGCGACGCTGCGCACGCTCAACGAAGAGTTGGGCCTGACAACGATTATTGTGAGCCACGACCCGACCATCGCCCGCCACGTGGACCGCGTGGTCGCGATCCGCGATGGGATGCTCGCCAGCGAGACGCGGCGCCAGATGCGCACGGTTGAACGCTTCGATGAAGCGTCGCTCAACAGCGGCGGCGACGGCATCGTCGAGGAACAGGAAGAGCATTTCGAGGAGTTGGTGGTGCTGGACAGCGCCGGGCGCCTGCAGATCCCGAAAGATGTACTGCAGCAGTTCTCGATCCACGGTCGGGCGCTTCTCGACGTCACCGATGAGGGCATACTGATCCGGCCGGTGGAGAACGAGAACGCCGAGGCGCCGGAGCTTGTCGCCCAGGAAGAAGCGGCGGCCAGACGTATCCAACAGGCCGGTGCTATCGGCGGCTTCTTCAGTCGCTTCCGCCGCAAAAGCCGCAATGACAGTGAATAGCGGCCAGGAAACTGCGCTGATCACCTGAATGCAGTCATTGATAATCGGAAACTGGAACGCAGATGGAAAACAACGCATACCCCAACACGGCGATCGAAACCGAAGATGTCTGGCGCGTCTATAAGACGGGCAGCCTGGAAGTTGCAGCGCTGAAGGGCGTCAACCTGCAGATTGCGCAGGGAACCTTTGCCGCGCTGAAGGGACGCTCCGGCAGCGGCAAGACCACTCTCCTCAACTGCATCGGTGGCCTGGACTCGCCGACTGAAGGAAAGATTCGCATCTTCGGCGAGGAGATTCATTCCTGGAACGAACGCCAACTCACGCGCTGGCGTCGCGAGCAGGTTGGCTTTATCTTTCAGTCTTTCGGCCTGCTGCCGAGCCTGTCCGCGTTTGAAAATGTAGAGTTGATCCTGCGCATGTCCGGCGTCAAGGGCCGCGAACGCCATGAAAAGACGATCAATTGCCTGGACCTGGTCGGCCTGACCCGCTGGATGGATCACCGTCCTTTTGAGTTGTCGGGTGGGCAGCAGCAACGCGTGGCCATTGCGCGGGCGCTGGCCAACGACCCGAAACTGATCCTGGCCGATGAACCGACGGGCGAGTTGGACAGTACGACGGCGCGGGAAATCCTCACCCTCTTCCAGACAATCGTGCGTGAGCAGAATGTTACCTTCCTGATCGTGACCCACGATAGCCTTGTGGACGACTATGTGGACTATGTTCTGTATTTGAAAGACGGACTGGTCGACATAGAGGGGCTGGAAAACGGTCACGCCCCGACTACTGCGGCCATCCCGGCGGCCGTTGACGCCGTCGACCCTGTGGCAAGTGGCTAGCGCCGGCGCACCGACTCCGTTCCCTGCCCCCCTTTGTCAGCCGTCCCACATCGAGAAGGTCCGATGAAAACTGTCATATTGGAGAAACCCGGCAGCCTGCATCTGACGGAAACCGCGCCGTCGACGGAACCGGGGCCGGGCGAAGCGCTTGTGCGCGTGCACCGGGTCGGCATATGCGGCACCGACCTGCACGCCTATCGCGGGCGGCAGCCCTTTTTCAGCTACCCTCGCATCCTCGGCCATGAGTTGGGCGTGGAAGTCGTGTCTGTTGACCCGCATACCGAGAGCAGCCTGCGGGCAGGCGATTATTGCGCGGTCGAGCCGTACCTGAACTGCGGCGCTTGCAGCGCGTGCCGCCGCGGGCGCATGAACTGCTGCTCGCTTCTGCAGGTGCTGGGCGTACATACGGATGGCGGCATGCGCGAGCTGATCACCGTCCCGATCGAAAAGCTGCACCGTTCCGAGACTTTGCCGCTGGAACATCTGGCCCTGGTCGAGACGTTGTGCATCGGCGCGCACGCGGTGGACCGGGCCGACCTGGCGCCGGAACAGTCGACACTGGTGATCGGCGCGGGCCCGATCGGTTTGACGGCGGTGGCCTTTGCGCGCCTGGCCGGCGCCGACGTCGCGGTGATGGAGATAGACGAGAACCGGATGCGGTTTGTGCAGGAAAACCTGGGGGTGGAGCATCTCATCGACGGACGCGGGGATGCTGAGGCCCAGCTGCGGGCGGTGTTCGGCGGCGACCTGCCCCTGACCGTTTTCGACGCCACCGGCAACGCACGCTCGATGATGAACGCATTGGGCCTGATCGAACAGGGTGGAAGTGTTGTCTTCATCAGCCTGGTGCAGGACGACATCACCTTCCCCGACCCGGAGTTTCACCGCCGCGAGACGACGCTGATCAGCAGTCGCAACGCCACCAGCGCCGATTTCGCCCGCGTCGTCCAGACGCTGGAGACCGGGGCGATCGATCTGGCCCCCTGGCTTACGCACAGCGCGCCGCCGGAAACATTGACCGGCGAATTCCCCAGCTGGCTGCAACCGGAAAACCAGGTTGTGAAGGCGATGCTGCATTTTTGAACCGTTGTGGCGCGCTATTCTCACTGCGCCAATTCGATATTGCCGTGTCGCCGGCCTCTGGCCGCGATGCAGGTGTTCCCACTTTTGATACAGACCACAGGCTAATCAGCAAAGGACGAAAACGTGTCGAACTCTTCCACTTCAAAAGGATCTAAGCTGCGCCACGCGGTGGTTGGCATGGGCGCCGGGATTTTCCGGTCGCATTCAATGGGGCTTGGCCTCGATGAGGTAGAGGTGGTGGGCGGCTCGGACGTAGCGCCGGAGCCGGGCCAGGAGCGGGCCGAGGAGTGGGGCTGCCCCTTCTATCCCGACCACCGGCAGATGCTGGCCGAAACCAAGCCGGATGTGACGGTGATCATCACGCCCCATCCTTTTCACGCGCCGATCGCGATCGACGCGCTCAACGCCGGCAGCCATGTGCTGGTGGAGAAGCCGATCGCCATCCAGGTCAAGGATGCGGACGCGATGATCGCGGCGGCGCGGGCCAACAACCGCGTGCTGGCGGTGAACTATCAGTACCGCCAACTGCCGCACGTGCGGGCGATGAAGCGGTTGATCGACAGTGGACAGCTGGGCCGCATCCAGCGCGTGACGGGGGTCTTTCCGTGGATGCGCACCGCGGCCTACTATCTGCGCGGCGGCTGGCGGGGCACGTGGCGAGGCGAGGGCGGCGGCGTGCTGATGAATCAGGCGCCGCATGACCTGGACCTGGTCTGTCATTTGGTCGGTTCCCCGAAACGGGTCTACGCCGCCACTGCCACCCGGCTGCACGCGATCCAGACCGAGGATACGGCCACGGCGTTGTTGGAGTGGCCGGAGGACGCGCAGGGCACCATCTATTTCAGCACGACCGAAAGCGGTCCCCGCTCGGTTGAGGTGTCCGGCACCGGCGGGAAAATCGTGCTGCACCAGGACCGCATCGAGTACGAACGCTACGACACCGACCTGCGGCAGTTGATCACCGACAGCGCCGAGCCCTTTGTGCGCACGGCACCAGCTGATGCCGACGCCGGTGTCGAAGACGAGCCGGAGGAACACGGACATGCGAGGGTTTACAAGGACTTCCACCGCGCGATTCGTGAAGGCGGCGAACCGCGCTGCAACGGCGAAGAGGGGTTGAAGTCGCTGGAGCTGGCCAATGCGATGATCTACAGCGGCGCTACCGGTGAGGCTGTGGACCTGCCGCTGGACCGGGAGGCGTATAGTGAGTTGCTGGAGAGGTTGCAGGCGGAGGATGTGTAGGGGGGCGTTCTGGGCAACTTAACAGCGTACCGGACGTATGATATATTGCCAGCAGTGACGGTGGCCGTGTATGGTTCGACCTGGAGACGCGGTGATGTATCAAGAGCCGGAGATGGTTTACAGGACGGCGCGGCGTCAGACGATGACGAGCTACGTGCCGCCGATAAGCAGATGCGTCGATTCCGATAGGCGAAGGTCGCTTGGATGGTTGGGCGCGATCAGTGAGGTTGCCGGATCCGTGTTGATAGAGTTCCTGGCGAGCCCCGTGACAGGGATTGCCGTTTTGGTTTTGTCATTCTGCCTTTTCGCCTTTGAGGCACTGTCTGACCTTTGCAGGTCCGGGGTAAACACCCTGGACAGAAGGACGCGCAAGGCACAAGAATGATCGTTTGACGAAGGCGCTGCAAAAGTGTGAAGGCCCCGGTAGAATAGACTGCCGGGGCTTCTTGTTCAGTGGCCGCACTGACAGGGATAAACAGGAGGGGCGAACGATGCAGGTCAGCCGCGAACAGTTCATGGAGCAGGGGTATCTCGTGCTGCGGGAGGTGATATCGCCGGACAGGCTGGAACAGCTGCGGGCCGATTTTGAAACGCTGGTCGGAAGGCAGAGGCGGATCTGGGCGCAGGAGCGGGGGCCGAACGACCCGCCCGGCGGCGTTTGGGAAACGCAGCCGCAGCCGCGGCTTGTTTCTTATGACAGGCTGATCGACGAAGCAACGGCGAGCACGGTCGAGGTCTGGCTGCAGGAAAGTACGTTAGGGGTTAGCCGCCAGCTGTTGAGCGTGCCGGAGGCGGCGGGGGTGGCCGGCATGATGTTGATGTGCAGCCCGGTGCGCGATCATGGCCCGGCCGCGTGGCATCGCGACATCCACCCGATCGACATGGCGCCTCTGGCCGGCCTGCAGAAGGATTTGCGGGAGAACGGCCCAAAATATGTGCAGTGGAACATCCCGCTCTATGACGACGACGTGCTCTGGGTGGTACCGGGCAGCCATCTGCGGCTCAACACCGAGGCCGAAAACCGGTCGCTGTCGGCCGACCCGCGGCGCACCGTACCCGGCGGCATCCCCGTGGAGTTGCCTGCCGGCGACGCGGTCGTGTATATCAACTACATGTTGCACTGGGGTAGCAACTACAGTCCTACGACGCGCCGCACCATCCACGGGGGGCACTCGATCTTCCCCTACTACCCCGACATCTCCTTCACCGAGTTCCTTTCGCCTGAAGCGCAGGAGACATTCACGCAGTGGGACAGGAACAGCGCGGCGCTGCAGGACACGACCGAGGCCGCGTTGCGGGCGGTACTGAAGGGCGATGCCGGCGCCTACTTTGCCGCGCTTGAGGCGCTGCAGCCGGGCGCCGGTGATGATGGCAAGATGGTCCTGTCGATCTACCTGTGCAAGGCGGCTCTACATCTCCAGGTTGTGAAGCATGAGAACGCAGACACTGAAACAGACTCCGATCCCCTGGAGGGGATAACCGAGGACTATCGCCAGCGTGCGCGCTCTTCACATTCGATCTCGATCAACTGGGGGCCGCAGTTCGCGGAGCGCTTCACAGTGGACGAGGCCGCCGCTCTCCACAGGCGCTTTGCAGTCCTGGACGACAAGCTCCAGGCGGAGGACGAGCATTTCGCGCCCGGTTTCCAAGCGCGGCCGATGCGTTACTTCTTCAATGAGATGCCGGCCGATTTCACGCTTGAGGACTTTATCGGCAGCTGGAATTGAGTTTTAG